>NZ_JAUSRB010000001.1:1310521-1965782 GCF_030811595.1 Streptosporangium brasiliense | reverse complement strand
GGGCCTGGCCACCCCCACCGCGCTGCTGGTGGGCACCGGCCGCGGCGCCCAGCTCGGCATCCTGATCAAGGGACCCGAGGTGCTGGAGTCCACCCGCGCCATCGACACCGTCGTGCTCGACAAGACCGGCACCGTCACCGAGGGCCGGATGACCCTGGCCGAGGTGCACCTCGCCGACGGCGAGGACCGCGCCGAGGTGCTGCGCCTGGCCGGCGCCCTGGAGCACGCCTCCGAGCACCCCATCGCCCAGGCCATCGCCCGGGGCGCCGCCGACCAGGTGGGCGAGCTGCCCGCGCCGGAGGACTTCGCCAACGTCGAAGGGCTCGGCGTCCAGGGCACCGTCGACGGGCACGCCGTCCTCGTCGGCCGCCCCCGCCTGCTGGCCGAGTGGTCCCAGCACCTGCCCGCCGAGCTGGAGCGCAAGCTGGCCGAGGCCCAGGCGGCCGGCCGTACCGCCGTCGCGGTCGGCTGGGACGGCCGGGCCCGCGCGGTCCTCACCGTCGCCGACACCGTCAAGCCGACCTCGGCGGAGGCGATCAGGCAGCTGCGCGGCCTGGGACTGACCCCGGTCCTGCTCACCGGCGACAACGAGGCCGTCGCCCGGTCCGTGGCGGCCGAGGTGGGCATCGACGAGGTGATCGCCGAGGTGCTGCCCGCCGACAAGGTCGACGTGGTCAAGCGCCTGCAGGCCGAGGGCCGGTCGGTGGCCATGGTCGGCGACGGCGTCAACGACGCCGCCGCGCTCGCCCAGGCCGACCTCGGCCTGGCCATGGGCACCGGCACCGACGCGGCCATCGAGGCCTCCGACCTCACCCTGGTCCGCGGCGACCTGCGGGTGGCCGCCGACGCGATCCGCCTGTCCCGCCGCACCCTGCGCACCATCAAGGGCAACCTGTTCTGGGCCTTCGCCTACAACGTGGCCGCCCTCCCGCTGGCCGCCCTCGGCCTGCTCAACCCGATGATCGCCGGAGCCGCGATGGCCTTCTCCTCGGTCTTCGTGGTGACCAACAGCCTGCGGCTGCGCGGCTTCAAGTAAGCCGCCGGTTCAAACGAGCAAGGCGCCGTGACGGCCTCCAGCCTGACGCCGGGGGCCGTCACGCCGCTGTCCGGGGTATGGGCAGGCGGCGACCCTCCCAATTCGCGGAGATCCCTTGCAGATAAACGATAGGTTGCTACCGTTTTGTGCGAGAGCGGTCTGGACGGCGAGTCATCCAGGGGGTTGCATGAGCGAGTCTCCGACTCTGCCGCTGCACATGCGGCGGGCAGGGTTCGATCCTGATCCGGAACTGGCGGCGCTGCGCGACGGGGAGGGGGTCAGGCGCGTCAGCACGCCGTTCGGCGTCGACGCCTGGCTGGTCACCCGCTACGCGGACGTGCGCGCGGTGTTGGGCGACGCCGAGCGGTTCGGCATCGCCCAGCAGAGCGCCATCCGCATGCCGGACGCGCCGAAGCTGAGCCCGGAGGAGATCGCCGCGATGCGGGCGGGCAACCTGCTCGCGTTCGACCCTCCCGAGCACACCCGGCTGCGCCGGATCCTGACGCCGGAGTTCACCATCCGCCGGATGCGGCGGCTGGAACCGCGGATCAGGCGCATCGTCGACGAGCATCTGGACGCCATGGAGAGCGCGGGCTCGCCGGCCGACCTGGTGTCGTCGTTCGCGCTGCCGGTCCCGTCGCTGGTCATCTGCGAACTGCTGGGCGTGCCGTACGCCGACCGGGAGGACTTCCAGCGCAGGACCAGCCGGATGCTCGACGTGTCGGTGCCCATCGAGGAGCGCCTGGCGGTGCAGCGGGAGTCGCGCGCGTACATGAGGGAGCTGGTCTCCCGCATCCAGGCCGACCCGGGCGAGGAGCTGCTCGGGATGCTGGTGCGCGAGCACGGCGACGACCTGACGACGGACGAGCTCACCGGCATCGGCAGCCTGCTGCTGCTGGCCGGTCACGAGACGACCTCCAACATGCTCGGGCTGGGCACGCTGGCCCTGCTGCGCAACCCCGACCAGCTGGAGCTGCTCAGGAAGGAGCCCGAGCGGATCGACGCGGCGGTGGAGGAGCTGCTGCGCTGGCTCAGCATCGTCCACTCCGGCACGGCCAAGCTGACCACCACGGAGGTCGAGCTGGCGGGCCAGACGATCGGGCCCGGCGAGCTGGTGATGTGCGCGCTGCCCGCCGCCAACCGCGACCCCGCGCTCATGCCCGACCCGGACGCCTTCGACATCACGCGGGGCGCGCCCGGTCACGTGGCCTTCGGCCACGGCGTGCACCACTGCCTGGGCGCGCCGCTGGCGCGGATGGAGATGCGGATCGCCTTCCCCGCCCTGCTCCAGCGCTTCCCCGAGCTGCGCCCCGTCTCCCCCGAGGCGCACTTCCGCTCCTTCCACATCGTGTACGGCCTGACGACCCTGGAGGTCGCGTGGTGACCCGGGGCAGGCGTCTCATCGGCCGGTAGGCGTCTCATCGGGTGAACGCGGACGCTTCCGGCGCCCGGCCGGCCGGGGTCACGCGGACCGGGTCACACGGGCCGGGGCTCCGCGCATGCCGTGGCCCCGGCGTGCACCGGCGGCCGCCAGGTTCCGGCGGCCGCGGGCTCACTTGTCCTCTCCGGTCTCCTTGACCTCCGGCTGGTCGAGGACGACGTCATAGGTCACCGGGATCAGCCGCCGCAGCCCGGTGTCGACACCCCCGCCGGGGGCGTCGAACACGATCTTTCCTCCGCGGGTCACGTCCCTGACCCGGTCGACGACGTATTCGTGGACCTGCTCACCGGATCCGCCGACCGCCTCGGCGGCCTGCGTGTCCTCACGCCCTTCCGGCACCATGACCTCCTGACCGGGACCGGGGCACCGCGCCCCGCACTCCACGCTAACCGGCGCCTCCCCCACCGCGGCGCCATCGGCGGGGGCGAGACCGGCGGCCCTCTCCAAGCGGACGGATCCAGCAGCTCACGCACCAGCTCCGCGGGCTGCTGGAGCAGATCGACAGCGCGTCGATGCCCGATCCGGACCAGTTCATGACGGCATTGGAGATGATCTCTGTGTTCGAGACCTCGTTCACGGCAGAACAGCGGGAGCAACTGGCCCGGCGCCGGGCCGGCCTCGGCCCGGAAGCCGTCGAGGCGGCCAGGACCGAATGGGCCGGGCTCGTCGAGGAGCTCCTGCGGCACGTCCAGGACGGCACCCCCGCCGACGATCCGCGGGTGCAGGCCCTGGTCGGCCGCTGGGACGCGCTGGGGGGCCGGTTCCACGGCGACGGCGACGGCGGAGAGCGGACCAGGGCCGCGGCACGGACGATGTGGCGGGAGAACAGCGAGGAACTCGGCCGGAACCTGCCGTGGCCCGTGGACCGGATGCGCGACCTGGTCCACTACCTGGAGCGGGCCCGGCAGGCCGGATGACCTTCGGCGAGCCTTGCGGCGACGAGATACCCACCTCGGCGACAGTTGCGCGTCGCCCTCGGCCCCGTATCGTCCCCACCAGTGATCCCGACCGCGCGAGGAAGGATCGGCATGACCGACGATGTGGTGCGACGCGTCTTCCAGTCAGTCGACTCGTTCGACCCCGGCGAGTTCGTGCGGTTGCTGGCCGAGGACGCCACGTTGGCGTTCGGCAACGCCGAGCCGATGGCGGGACGTGAGGCCATCGCCGCCGGGTTGCGCGCGTTCTTCTCCACCATCGGCGGCCTGCGGCACCGGATCGTCAGGAACTGGCAGGTGGACGCCGACATCATCGCCGAGACCGAGGTGACCTACCGGCGGCTCGACGGCAAGGATGTCAGCGTCGTAGCCGTGTCGATCTGGCGCACCCGCGACGACGGCCTGATCACGGACTACCGCATATTCGTCGACCTCGCCCCCGTCTACATGGCCTGAACGGGTATGTCCTGAGCCGTTCGGGGTCCGGGAACGGCGAAGGTGCCGACGATCCGTCTGTGACGACAGATGTCGACACCTTCTGACCGCACTGCAGGTGAAGATCGATGACCGGCTCGGCAGACCAGCTCGACAGGCCGGGCACTCACGCCTGGCCCCTTCATATGTCCGCGTCGGTTAGGGTTTCAAGGTAACCGGCAGCGGGCAGGCGTCAGGTCAGCGCGCTCGGCACAGGACTTCCATGACTCCGGCAGGGGCAGAGCGGTGACGGCGGCAGACGCCAACATGCGCGGCAGAGCAGCGCCGCGCACCGGCGCGGACTGCGCATCGGCAGAGGTTCGGCGTCGCACGACTGGACCGAACCTACGCCGGGTGAGGCGTCAGCGGCCGGACACACCCTGGGCAGCGCACCCCGCGGCCCCGCATCAAGATCAACTCAATGTGGACCTCAGGCCGGTTCCGGACCCGCCGAAGACCCTCCGAACACCATCGGATCATGTCCGGCACCAGAGCGGGCCCACCTACCGCCTTTGTCGCTTCCTGACAAACGGACCCCCTCGGCCGCGGCTGGTCGGGAACGGGCTCCGAGTCCATGAGCCGCTGCGCGACCAAGATCACATCAGCCGCATGCCACACCATCCCGGTGGATGCGTCTGTGCGATCCCCACAACTCCGGCCGCGAAACACGCTTAGTCCCCGCCATTTCGGCATCCCGGGGGCAGCCAAGAGTATGTACCCCGGTCGGGGCGAGGGTAGCCGCCATGTTCACCGTCTTCGAAAGGCCTGCTCAGTGTTCAGTCGTGTCGCCATCGTCAACCGCGGTGAAGCCGCCATGCGGCTCATCCACGCCGTTCGGGACCTAGCCGCGGAGACAGGGACACGGATCGAGACCGTCGCCCTGTACACGGACTCCGACCGGACGGCCACGTTCGTCCGTGAGGCGGACATCGCCTACGACTTGGGGCCCGCGGCGGACCGGCCCTATCTGGACCACGCCGTACTCAAGAAAGCCCTGGTCGAGACCGGTGCGGACGCGGCCTGGGTCGGTTGGGGCTTCGTGGCGGAGGACCCGGCGTTCGCCGACCTGTGCGCCGGGATCGGCGTGACGTTCGTCGGCCCGAGCGCCGAGGCGATGCGCAAGCTGGGCGACAAGATCGGCTCGAAGCTGATCGCCGAAGAGGTCGGCGTGCCCGTCGCGCCGTGGAGCCGCGGTCCGGTGGAGACGCTGGAGGAGGCGAAGGCGGCGGCGGACCGGATCGGCTACCCGTTGATGCTGAAGGCGACCGCGGGCGGCGGTGGTCGTGGTATCCGGATGGTCGCCAACGCCGACGAGCTGACCCGGGCCTACGAGCTGACGCGCCAGGAGGCCGCGCGCGCGTTCGGCAGTGGCGTCGTGTTCCTGGAGCGCCTGGTGACGGGCGCCCGGCACGTCGAAGTACAGGTCATCGCGGATGGGCAGGGCACCGCGTGGGCGCTGGGCGTGCGCGACTGCTCCGTGCAGCGGCGCAACCAGAAGATCATCGAGGAGTCCGCCTCCCCGGTCCTCGACGCCGAGCAGGTCGCCGAGCTGAAGGCCTCGGCCGAGCGGCTCGTGCTCGCGGTGGGCTACCAGGGCGCGGGCACCATCGAGTTCCTCTACCACCCCGGTGAGCGGCTGTTCGCCTTTCTAGAGGTCAACACGCGCCTGCAGGTCGAGCACCCGATCACCGAGATCACCACCGGCGTCGACCTGGTGAAGGCCCAGTTGCACATCGCGGCGGGCGGCAAGCTCGAAGGCGACGCGCCCGAGGAGTGGGGGCACGCCGTTGAGGCGCGCCTCAACGCCGAGGACCCCGACCGCGACTTCGCACCCTCGCCCGGCCGGATCACGCGGCTGGCGCTGCCCAGCGGCCCCGGCATCCGGGTGGACACCGGGTTCAGCGAGGGCGACGCGATCCCCGCCGACTTCGACTCGATGATCGCCAAGATCATCGCCCACGGCCGTGACCGCACGGAGGCGTTGGCCCGCCTGCGCCGCGCGATGACCCAGACGACCGTCATCATCGAGGGCGGCGTGACGAACAAGGGCTTCGTCCGCATGCTGCTCGACGAGCCCGCGGTGATCGACGGGTCCGCCGACACCGGCTGGATCGACCGCGTGCGCGCCCAGGGCGCCCTCGTGTCGCACCGGCACTCCGCGATCGCGCTGATCGCCGCCGCCGTCGAGGCTTACGAGGACGAGGAGGCCGTGACGCGCCAGCGCTTCCTGTCCACCGCGCACGGCGGCCGTCCGCAGTCGCAGCACGACAGCGGCCGCGCGCTGGAGCTCAAGCTCCGCGACGTCGGCTACCGCGTCCAGGTCGCCCGCATCGGTGGCCACCGGTTCCGCATCGGCATCTCGGCGGGCGGCCCCGAGCACGCGGCCGACGTCGGCATCGAGCGCTTCGACGAGCACAGCGGCCAGATCACCGTGAACGGCGTCCGATTCAAAGTCGTCACGAGCACTCACGGCCCGATCCACCTGGTCGAGGTCGACGGCGTCACGCACCGGATCAGCCGCGACGAGGGCGGCATCGTGCGCTCGCCCGTGCCCGCGCTCGTGGTGGCCACACCGCTGCAGGTGGGCGACGAGGTCGAGGCCGGCGCGCCGCTGCTCGTGGTCGAGAGCATGAAGATGGAGACCGTGCTGCGCGCGCCGTTCCGCGGCCGCGTGCGGGAGCTCGCGGTGTCGCTCGGCAGCCAGGTGGAGGCGGGCGCCCGCCTGCTCCGCCTGGAGCCGCTGGGTGACGGCGACGAGGCGGCCGACCCCGCGGCCGCGGCGAAGGAAGCCGAGCTGGACCTGCCCTCCGAGCCGGTGGACGTGCCCGCCGCCGAGCGGGCCGCGCGCGCTCTGCAGGACCTGCGCAGCCTGCTGCTGGGCTTCGACATCGACCCCCGGGACGACAAGCGCCTGCTCGCCGACTATCTGGCCGCGCGCGCCGAGCTCGTCGCGGAGGGCGGACACGAGCTGGCCGGTGAGGTCGAGCTGCTGCGCCTGTTCGCCGACCTGAGCGAACTGAGCCGCAACCGGCCCGCCGGCGAGGAGTCGAAGTCCGCCTCCTCGGTGCACAGCCCCCGCGAATACTTCCACACCTACCTGCGGTACCTCGATTCGGACCGGTCCGGGCTGTCGGACAGCTTCCAGCAGCGGCTCACGCAGGTGCTGTCCCGCTACGGCGTCGAGGGCCTGGACCGCACGCCGGAGCTGGAGGACGCGGTCTTCCGGATCTTCCTGGCCCAGCAGCGCGCCGCCGCCGACGTCGCCGTGGTGACGGCCCTGCTGCGCCAGTGGGTGAACGAGGCCCCGCCCGCCGAGGCGGACCGCGTCACCGTCGGCCTGGCGCTGGAGCACCTGGTCGCCGCCACCCAGGTCCGGTTCCCGGCCGTCGCGGACCTGGCGCGCGGCGTCGTGTTCGCCTGGTTCGCCCAACCGCTGCTGCGCCGCACCCGCGCCAAGGTCTACACGGCCGTGCGCAAGCACCTGCGCCACCTCGACCACCATCCGGACGCGCCCGACCGGGCCGAGCGGATCTCCGCGATGGTCGCCAGTCCCGAGCCGCTCGTCCGGCTGGTCGGCCGGCGGATCGGCCGCGAGGGCACGGACCCCGTGCCGCTGCTGGAGGTGCTGAGCCGCCGCTACTACGGCAACCGCGCGCTCAGCGACATCCGGGTGAGCAAGGCGGTGGGCTGCACGTTCGTCGTCGCCGACCACCTCACCGCGGCCGGCGGAGGCCGCGTCGTGACCACCGCGGTCGACTTCCTGGCGCTGGCCCAGGCGGTCAAGGCGGTCGACGAGTTCGCCGGTGACGGCGCGCTGGTGGCGGACCTCTACCTGACCTGGTCGGACGGTCCGAGCGACCCCGACGAGATGGCCGCGCGCCTGCGCGAGGTCCTGGCCGCGCAGCAGCCGTCGGACCGGATCGACCGCATCACCACGACCGTCGCGGGCAACAGCGGCGCCGTGATGCACCACCACTTCACCTTCCGGCCGTCCGCGGACGGCTTCGTGGAGGAGCGGCTGCTGCGCGGTCTGCACCCGCGCATCGCCGAGCGCATGCAGCTGGAGCGGCTGCGCGACTTCGACCTCACCCGGCTGCCCTCGCCCGACGAGGAGGTCTACCTCTTCCGGGCCGCGGCACGGCAGAACCCGTCCGACGAGCGCCTGGTCGCCCTGGGGCAGGTCCGCGACCTGACCCCGTTGCGTGACGACGAGGGCAGGCTCGTCGCGCTGCCCGCGGCCGAGGACATCCTGGCCACGTGCCTCGACGCGATCCGCCGGGCCAAGAAGCCCGGCGCGAAGACGTCCGCCACGAACCGGATCGTCATCTACGTGTGGCCGCCGACCGACCTCTCACCGGACGACCTGAACACCGTGGCCAGGCGCGTGTTGCCGACGACGGCGGGTGCGGGCCTGGAGGAGGTGCTGTTCCTCGGCAGGCGCCGCGACAGCGCCACCGGTGAGCTCGTCGACATCGCCGTCCGGATCGGCTATGACATGAGTTCGGGCGTGCAACTGTCCGTCGGGCCGCCGCCGACCGAGCCCATCGAGCCGCTGGACGACTACCGCCAGGACGTGCTGCGCGCGCACAGCCGCGGCACGCACCACCCGTACGAGCTGACCGGCATGCTCGCCGGACCGTCCGGCTCGTTCACCGAGTACGACCTGGACGAGCACTCGAACCTGGTGCCGGTGGACCGGCCCAAGGGGCGCAACACCGCCGCGCTCGTCGCGGGTGTCGTCAGCACGCCCACGCCGCGCCACCCGGAGGGCATGACCCGCGTCGTGCTGCTGGGCGACCCGACGAAGGCGCTCGGCGCGCTGTCCGAGCCCGAGTGCGCGCGGGTGATCGCCGCGCTCGACCTGGCCGAGCGGATGCGGGTGCCGCTGGAGTGGTTCGCGCTCTCCGCGGGCGCCCGGATCTCGATGTCGTCCGGCACCGAGAACATGGACTGGGTGGCGGCCGCGCTGAAGCGGATCGTGAACTTCACCCAGGACGGCGGCGAGATCAACGTCGTGGTCGCGGGCATCAACGTCGGCGCCCAGCCGTACTGGAACGCCGAGGCCACGATGCTCATGCACACCAAGGGCATCCTGGTGATGACACCCGACTCCGCGATGGTGCTGACGGGCAAGCAGTCGCTCGACTTCTCCGGCGGGGTGTCGGCCGAGGACAACCACGGCATCGGCGGCTACGACCGGATCATGGGCCCGAACGGCCAGGCTCAGTACTGGGCGCCGGACATCCGCGGCGCGCGGGAGATCCTGATGTCGCACTACGACCACAGCTACGTCGCACCGGGGGAGAGCCGGCCGCGCACGACGGCCACCGACGACCCGGTGGACCGCGACGTCTCGACGTTCCCGCACGCCGTGCCGGACAGCGACTTCACGACAGTGGGCCAGATCTTCTCCGTCGAGTCCAACCCGGACCGCAAGAAGCCGTTCGACATCCGCACAGTCATGCGCGCGCTGTCCGATCAGGACCACCCGGTGCTGGAGCGGTGGGCGGGCATGGCCGAGGCGGACACCGCCGTGGTCCAGGATGTCCACCTCGGTGGCCGGCCGGTGTGCCTGCTGGGCATCGAGTCCCGGTCCGTGCCGCGCCGCGGATTCCCCCCCACCGACGGCCCGGACACCTACACCGCGGGCACCTTGTTCCCGCAGTCGTCCAAGAAGGCCGCTCGGGCCATCAACGCCGCCAGCGGGAACCGTCCGCTGGTCGTGCTGGCCAACCTGTCAGGGTTCGACGGGTCGCCCGAGTCGATGCGCAGGCTGCAGCTGGAGTACGGCGCGGAGATCGGCCGCGCGGTGGTGAACTTCAAGGGCCCCATCGTGTTCTGCGTGATCTCTCGATACCACGGCGGCGCGTTCGTGGTGTTCTCCAAGGCCCTCAACCCGAACATGACCGTGCTCGCGGTCGAGGGCTCGTTCGCCTCGGTGCTCGGCGGTGCTCCGGCCGCCGCGGTGGTCTTCTCGCGCGACGTCGACAAGCGGACCGGCAACGACCCCCGCGTTCTCGCGCTCGCCGCCCGTGTCGCGGAGGCGCCGGCTGCCACGCGGGCCGCGTTGGCCGCCGAACTGGCCGAGCTGCGATCGTCCGTGCGGGCCGAGAAGCTCACCGAGGTGGCCACCGAGTTCGACCGGGTGCACAGCATCCAGCGGGCGGTCGACGTCGGCTCGGTGGACGCGATCATCAGCTGCGCCGAGCTGCGGCCGCAGATCATCGAGGCGGTCGAGAAGGGCCTTGCCCGACAGGCCTGACCTGGTCCTGAGGCCGGACGCCCGCGCCTTTTCGAGGCGGGCGTCCGGCTTCCCGCGTCCGGGGGCCGGTAGTGATCGCGGAGAATCCATCCGATATCGCCGGCCGTACAGGCCGGGCCGGGCGGTCGGCGGGAGGCGGGACGGTCCTGGGACCTGAGGTCCTCGCCCGTCCGCCGCAAGGTGTGGGATGCCTCCGAGCGGGCGGCGGGTGCATGGTCATACAGCGCCGTGCACGGCGAAGCGCCGCTCATGTAGAGGCGCGCGAGGGTGCTAGGGTCGCGCCATGCCACGTACGGACAGGGCGTCGCGGGTGATCGCTGCGCCAGCCGATCGCGTCTGGGCCGCACTCGTCGATCGCGAGGCGCTCACGGCATGGCTCCCTCCAGCCGGGATGACCGGCAGATTCGAGCGATTCGATGGCCGGCCGGGCGGTTCGTACCGGTTGGTGCTGACCTATTCCGACGCTTCCGGCGCGCCCGGCAAGGCGACCGTGGATTCCGACGTCGTCGAGGCTCGCTTCGTCGACATCGTCCCCGGCGTGCGGGTCGTGCAGGCGGTGGACTTCGTCTCCGACGATCCCGCCTACGCCGGCACGATGACCATGACCTGGGAGGTCACCGCCGTCGGAGCGGGGACGCGCGTCGACGTCGTCGCCGGGGACGTCCCGGACGGCATCTCCGCGGACGACCACGCCGCGGGGCTCGCCTCCTCCCTGACGAACCTCGCCGCCTACGCGGAGCGGTAGCCCTCGCTGCCGCCGCGTCAGGCGATGTTCGCCCTGCTAGTACACCGAGATGTGGGGGTGGTCGTAGTGGTTGGCGGTGGTGCCGCCGCGGTCGGACATCATCCGCCAGGTGCCGGTGCGGACGTGCCAGATCCGCTGGCGGAAGATGATGTACATGATGCCCAGCCGCCGGGCGTTCTTGATGGCCCAGGCCGCGATCTGGTGACCGCGATTGGTCTCCGCTGCTGAGGGCATGCCGCCGCCGGTGCTGAGCATGAAGTCGCAGGCGCGGCCCAGTGGGTGCTCCCCGCCGCCGGCGATGCCGCCGTCGGCCCGGTAGCAGCCGATCCCGAAGCGCGGGCCGAAGCGCTGCGCGATCAGCTGCCGGACCAGCCGCATCCGCGGCGTGATGTTGTCCGGCCCCGACGGCAGTTGGGGGACCCACGAACCGTCGGCCCTGCGCAGCCCCGGAGTGGGGTAGAGCCGGTCGATCCTGTCCTTGATCTGGCCGATCAGTTTCTCCGCGCGCTTCTTCTGGCCGTCGAGCTTCTTGAGCGACGCGCGCAGTTGCTCGGCGCGTTCGTCGGCCGCCGTCCGCGCCGCCCGGTGAAAGTCACGGATCTTGGCGAACCCCTGCAGCTTGGCGTCCTGCTCGCGGATGAGCTGCTGGGTGAGCGCCAGACGGTTGAGCATGGCGCCGGGATCGGTGTTGACCAGCAGCGCCGCGGTCATCCCCATCCTGCCGGCGCGGTACTGCTCGGCGGCCAGCAGGCGGATCTCGGCCGCGGCGCTGTCGAACTGCCGCTGCGCGCGTTCGAGGTTGCCGCGCGCCACCTTCTCGGACTTCTCCACCTTCTGCAGCTCGACCCGGCCGGCGTGGTATTCGGCGATCATGGTCTCGGACTGCTTCTGCAGCTGCGCCAGCTCCTTGCGGAGCTTCTTGGCGCTGGGCTTGGGCGCGGCATGGCCGGCCGAGACCATGCAGGCGCACAGGAGCACGGCGGTGAACGCCGAGAGCAGGGCTCGAAGTGCGTCGTGACGCCGGATCCCGCGGGACGCAGCCGTCACGCTTCTCCCTTCCCCGAAGGTACGGGCACCCGCTCCAGCGCGTCGAGCCGGGCTGCCCTTCGTCCGATGGACGGTAGTAGAGGATGATGCCCCCATGGCGGCTGTTGTGCCAAATCCGACGTTTGGCGCCTACGACGGAGATGTTCGCCGGGGAACCGCCGCGGCCCGCACCGTCGCCCCTGCCACCGGGCGTCAGCGCCGGCGGCGATCCGTCCTGCCGGGGAGGGATTGCGTCGTGGCGGCCGTCACGGGCGGCCGCCGGGCGGGTAGACCCGGAGCGCGGCCTCCAGGGCGGCCGACTCCTCGGGGGTCAGCCGTTCCAGGAAGTGCACAAGGGTGGCCGCCTGGTTGCCGCCGGAGGCGAGGGCGTCGCGCATGAGCTGGGCGGTGTGGGCCTCTCTGCTGGCCACCGCCTCGTAGATGTAGGCCCGGCCGACCGGCCGCCGGCGCAGCAGGCCCTTGGTGTGCAGCTTGTCCATCACGGTCATGACCGTGGTGTAGGCGATCTCCCGTCCGCGGCGGAGGTCCTCCAGCACGTCCCGGACCGACGCGGGCCGGTGATAGGACCACATCCGGTCCATGATCGCGGACTCCAGGTCTCCCAGACCACGCATCGCGCGCGACTCCCATCTACCCGCGGACCGTTCGATGCTACCTGCCGTCGTAGACACCCGCCATGCCCGCGCGGCGCGGGCCGGCGCGGTGACCGGCGGCCCGGGGAGGGCCCCTCGACCACGCAGCGGGCCGCTCCCGAGCCGTCTCGCCCTCCCGGCGGTACGGCGTCTCGGCCTCCGGGAGCACGGTGTCCGTCGGCCTCCTCGGCTTCGCTCCTATCATCGATAGTAGAGCCCGCCCGCGCTCGGGCCGGCCCCGCCCGGCGACTATCCGTTCCTCGCCTCGCCGGTGCCCGAATGGTCTCCCGACACGGTGTCACGCAGGCTCGAGACGGCGGAGTTCACCCGTTCCAGGGCCTCCTCGTCGGCGAGCTCGGGTCTCCGCGGCGCCCGACCCGCGCGGACGTCGGAGGCGATGCCCTCCAGGGAGGTCACCAGCGCCTGGACGGCCGCCTCCGACGGCGGCGGCGCCCCGTGCTCGGTCCGCGCGACGGTGGCGGCGGTCGCGTCGGCCACCCGTTCCAGCGCGGTCATCGCGGGCATCCAGGTGGTGATGCGCCGGCTGACCACACGTGGCTCGGTCACCGCCCGCTGGAAGACCGTCCGCAGGTCGGCGAAGGCGTCGTACGCCTGGCGGCGGAGCAGCGCCCTCCCGGGGTCCTCCGGGTCGAAGGCGTGCCGCAGGTAGCGCGCGGTGGCCGACACCGCGTCGGCGAACCTCGGCCCGACCGGTGCCTCCCAGCTCGCCGGCCATGGCAGATATCCCAGCAGCAGGACGATGGCGCAGCCGGCCAGGGTGTCCACCAGGCGGACCTCCGCCAGCTTCGGGCCGCCGCGGGTCAGCAGGTCCACCAGGAGCAGCACCAGCGGCGCCTGGAAGGCCGACATCATGCCCCAGTTGCGCTGCATGCCGTACGGCATGAGCGCCGCGAAGACGGCGATCGGGATCAGCAGCGCCGGGCCGTACGGCACCACCAGGAGCACCACCGTGCCGATCAGCGTCCCCGCGAGCGTCCCGAGCGCGCGCTGCACGGCCCGCGCGAACACCGACCCGAAGTCGGGTTTGAGCACCAGCGCGACGGTCAGCATCAGCCAGTAGGACCGCTCGAACCAGCCGGACTCGCTCACCGCTCCGGCGACGCCCATGCAGAGCACGAGCCGGACCGTGTAGACGCGGGCCAGGTGCCCGTACCACATCCTCTCCCACAGCATCCGGAGCCGCCGGCGGTGCCCGACCGGCTCGTAGGGCACCTGGCCGGCCGCGATGTCACCGCCGGAGGCCAGCTCGGCGGCGCCCCGCACGGCCGAGTGCAGGGCGCGCAGGGCCGGTGAGCCGTACTCCTGCCGCGGCCCCCGCGGCTCGGGCCCGCCGGCGAGCATGTCGGTGACCCCCGCCACGGCGACCGCCAGTTCCTCCGGCGGCTCCCGTTCCTCCTGGCACAGCGAGATCAGCGCGTTGCGGATCAGCGAGGACTGGTTCAGCAGGGCGACCAGGCGGGTGCGCTCGGGATCGGTCCCGGCCGCCGCGGAGCGAGCGCTGAGCACCGTGTCGTAGCCGCTCTTGAGGGCGGTGTCGAACGCCTTCAGCCCGTCGCGGCCGTGATCGGCGAACAGCCGGCTGAGGGCGTGGTAGGCCGCGGTGACCGCGGCCTCCTCCGCCGCCCGGGGGCGCAGCGGCCAGCCGGCCAGCGCCAGCGCGAGGGCCCACACCGCGCCCAGCAGGAATTTCAGCGTGTTCGGGCCGGGCGGCCCCGGGACCGGGATGCCGGTGCCGAGCACGGTCATCACCAGGAGCTGGAGCCCGGCCGCCGACCCCGCGGCCCCAGCCGTACTGATCAGCGCGGACAGCGCCGAGACGGCCGTCACGACCAGCACCGTCCACCAGCCGTCGCCGCGCACCAGCGCCCCGGTGAGATATCCCAGCGCCCCGGCGGAGCCGGCCGCGCACATCAGGATGATCCTGGCGCGGTAGGACCCGCCCCGGTCGGCCATCGAGGTGGACATGACGCCCATGGACGGCAGCAGGCCGAGCGCGATCTGCCCGGCGGCGAGTCCCACAAGGAGCGGGGTGGTCACGCCCACGGCCATGCGGAGCATCGGTCCCCACCGGAGCGCCGCCGGCGCCGGCCGTACCGCCTCCAGCAGCCAGCCCGGGGCGGCGTCGGTCAGCCGGTCGGCGGCCCGCCGGAAGACTGGTGACATCGCTCGCCGCGCTCAGCGCACCGGCCCGCCGGGGCCGTCCGGCCCGCCCGGGGCGCCCGGCCCGTCCCGGCGGGACGGCGGCCGGGCCTCCGCCGGGGCGGGGACGTGCGGGCCCGTGGCGTTCGCTTCGCCCTTCACGGGCGCTCTCCTACCCCTCCGTCCGTCCGGCTTATCCCCATGTTCACCGACGAACACTTGACCGTCCCGCGGCCCGGCCCGCCGCGCTGACCGGGTTGTCAGGCGCCGACAATCTCCTCCCGCGAATTGCTGACGCCCCCACAAGCGCCCGCCCGCGCCCGCCTGTAGCGTTCTCGCCTGAACGGATCCGGTCGCCGGCGCGCTCCGCTCTCCCCCCGCCGACCACAGCGGCCGGTCCCGCGGCGCGAGCTCACGGAAGTGCCCATCGACCGAGAGGACGGCGACACCGTGCGCGCACCTTCCATGAAGTCCGTCATGCCGCTCGCCGCGGCCACCATGCTGCTGGCGGCCCTCGCCGGCCCCGCCTCCGCCGCCCGGTCGGCGCCGGCGCGCGAGGTGCTCCTGGTGGGCAACGCGCAGGGCGGGACGGTCAGCTTCGTCGACAGCGCCACCTACCGCAACCTGGGCTCCTTCGACGCGGTCCCCGATCTGGACGAGCGCCTGAGGGCGATGAACCCGGTCGAGCGCGCCGGCTACGAGGCGGTCAACCGGATCCAGGGATACCGCAAGCTCGTCGACGACATGGCGCTGTCCCCCGACGGGCGCACCCTGTACGTCTCCCGCGGCAACCTGTCTGACGCGGTGGCCTTCGACATCGCCGGCCGGAGGATGCTGTGGCGCTACAAGATCGAGGGCTTCAAGGCCGACCACGCGGCGCTCTCCGCCGACGGCAGGCACTTCATCGTGTCGGCGACGACCGCCTCCGCGGCGCAGGTGATCGACACCGCCACCGGCGCGCTCGTCACCGACATCCCGACCGGGACCTATCCGCACGCCAACGACTACTCCCCCGACGGCAGGTTCCTGTACAACTCCAGCATCGGCGTCACCTCCCTGCCCAGGGCGCTGAACGCCCTCAAGGGCGGCAGGCAGCTCACGGTCGTGGACGCCGCCACGCTCAAGGTGATCAGGAAACACACCTTCGAGTACGGCATCCGCCCCGCGGTGTTCACTCCCGACAACAGGACGATGTACGCCCAGTTCTCCTATCTCAACGGCTTCGCCGAGGTCGACCTGGTCACCGGGAAGATCACCCGGAAGGTCGAGATGCCCTTCAGCGAGGCGGGCGGGAGGCTCGCCGCCGACGACTACCCGCAGAACTCCGCGCACCATGGCATGGCGATGTCGGGCGACAACGGCAAGCTCTGCGTGGCGGGCACGATCGACGACTACGTGGCGATCGTCGACCGTCCCGGGCTGACCACGCGGGGCTACGTGCACTACGACGCCGGCAGCCTGCCGTACTGGGCGACCACCGGCGCCGACGGCCGACGCTGCTTCGTGTCGCTCAGCGAGAAGGACGTGATCTCGGTCGTGGACTACGACACCGCGCGCGAGGTGGCCCGGGTGCCGGTCGGCGACTTCCCCCAGCGTGAGCGGCCGGGACAGGTCCCCGAGGATGTGATCGGCTCCCTGGACCCCGCCGCGGGCTGACAGCCCGTCCGGGGACGTCGGCGCCCGCGGTCCGGCCGGCCCTGTGACCCGCCGCCGCGTATCCGGCCCGCGGCGGCGCGGCGCTCAGCGCCTGACCCCCATGCCGACCAGGCCGGCGAACCTCTCGGGACCGGCCCCTCCGGCGCCGGGGCGCCATTCGGTGGGGCCGACCAGGCCCGGCTCGGACAGCTCGAAGCCGTCGAAGAAGGCGAGGATCTCCTCGCGCGTGCGCGCCCCGAGCCGGGCGCTGGCGCCCTGGTAGACCTGCTCGGTGGCCGCCATCTTCTGCGGGAATCCGTCCTTCGACAGGTGGGAGAGGATCAGGTGGCTCCCGGGCGCGGCGGCGTCGCGGAAGTCCGCGACGACGCGGTGCGGGCCGTCCGCGTCACCGACGAAGTGCAGCACGGAGACGAACAGGAGCGCGAGCGGCTCGTCGAAGTCGACGATCTCCCGGACCGTGGGGTGGCCGAGGATCTCGGCGGGCCTGCGCAGGTCGGCCTGGACGAAGCCCACGCCGTCGGACCTGGCCAGGATCGCGTGGGCGTGACTGGCGACCACCGGGTCGTAGTCCACGTAGACCACCCGCGCGCCGGGTCCGGCGACCTCGTGGACGTTCTCCCTGGTCGGCAGGCCGGAGCCCAGATCGAGGAACTGGCGGACCCCGGCCTCTGCGGCCGCCCGCACCGCCCGCCCCAGGAAGGCCCGGTTGAGCCGGACGCCCCGCAGGACCCGCCCCTCGGAGATCTTGACGATCTCCTCGGCGCTCTCGCGGTCGGCCGCGAAGTTGTCCTTGCCCCCGAGCCAGTAGTCGTACATGCGGGCGATGTTGGGGGTGTCGGCTCCCACGAGGGCGGTCACGTCGCGGGTGTTCGCGGAGTCTCCCTTGGACGGCATAGTGATCGACTATAGGAGCTCAGGTGACGGCGGGAACGCCTTTTCGGCCGCATTCCTCCCCTGGTCGGCGCCGCCGCTCCCCGCCCTGATCGGCGCCGCCACCCCCGCCCTGATCGGGGCCGCCGCCCCTCCGCCTGGTCCCCCGGTGGCGCCGCCGTCCCTCCGCCGCCGGCGCCGTCACCCGACCGCCTCCAGGATGGCCGCGTTGGCCAGCCCGCCCGCCTCGCACATGGTCTGCAGCCCGTAGCGGGCTCCGCGCTGGTGCATGGCGTTGACGAGGGTGGTCATCAGGCGGGTGCCGCTGGCGCCCAGGGGGTGGCCCAGCGCGATGGCGCCGCCGTTGACGTTGACCTTGGCGGGGTCGGCGCCGGTCTCCTTCAGCCAGGCCAGCACGACGGAGGCGAAGGCCTCGTTGACCTCGAACAGGTCGATGTCGTCCAGGCTCAGCCCGGCCCGGCTCAGCACCTTTCCGGTGGCCGGGATGATGCCGGTCAGCATGGTCAGCGGGTCGGAGCCGACCACCGAGAAGCTGTGCAGCCGCGCCTTCGGGCGCAGCCCCAGCCGGGCCGCGGTCTCGCCGGAGGCGATCAGCACGGCGGAGGCGCCGTCGTTGATCGGGCTGGCGTTGCCCGCGGTGACCGACCAGGTGATCTGCGGGAAGCGCTCGGCGAAGGTGGGGTCGGCGAAGGCCGGGCGGAGCCCGGCGAGGATCTCGGGGGTGGTGCCCGGCCGTACGGACTCGTCGGCGGTCACCATTCCGGCGTCCGTCGCGACGGGTGCGAGCTCGGCGTCGAACAGGCCGTCCGCGTGCGCCCGCGCGGCCCGCCGGTGGGAGGCGGCGGCGAAGGCGTCCATCTCCTCCCGGCCGATCGACCACTCCGCCGCGACGAGCTCGGCGCTGATGCCCTGGGGCACCAGCCCCTCGGGGTAGCGGGCCGCGACCCCGGGGCCGAAGGGGTCGGCGCCCGGCGGCACGTTGGACCACATCGGCACCCGGCTCATCGACTCGATCCCGCAGGCCACCACCAGGTCGTACGCCCCGGAGATCACGCCCTGGGCGGCGAAGTGGACGGCCTGCTGGGAGGAGCCGCACTGGCGGTCGACGGTGGTCGCCGGGACGGACTCCGGGAAGCCGGCCGACAGCCAGGCGTAGCGGGTGGTGTTCATCGCCTGCTCCCCCACCTGGTCGACGCAGCCGCCGATCACGTCGTCGACGAGTGCCGGGTCGACGCCGGAGCGGCCGAGGAGGGCACGGAGGGTGTGGGCGAGCAGCTCGACCGGGTGGACGCCGGCGAGCGCGCCGCCCGGCTTCCCCTTCCCGATCGGGGTCCGTACGGCCTCCACGATGACGGCGTCGCGCATGTCCATCGCTCCTTGCGGGCGGCAGGTTAGTTGGAAAACTGGATGAACTATAACCCGGTGAGTTGGATAAGCAAATGCGCTGGCCTAGGCTGGGCGTATGCGCGACGCCCGCCCCTGTTCGATCGCCGACGCGCTCAGCGTGATCGGCGAGAAATACTCCCTGCTGGTGCTCCGCGAGGTCTTCTGGGGCGTCCGGCGCTTCGACGCCATGACCCGCAACATCGGGGCCCCGCGCGACATCCTGGCCACGCGCCTGCGCACCCTCGTGGAGGCGGGTGTGCTAGAGCGGGTCCCCTACAGCGAGCGGCCGCCCCGCTTCGAATACCACCTCACCGACGCGGGGCGGGAGCTGCGTCCGGTGCTGCTCACGCTGATGAGCTGGGGCGACCGCCATCTCGTCGACCGCCCTCCGGTGGTGTTCCGGCACTCCTGCGGGACCGACCTCGACCCGGTGGTGGTCTGCCGCGCCTGCGGCGAGGAGGTGGCGGAAGACTCGCTCACCGCCCGCTTCCAGATCCCGGGCTGGGGGGCCACCGGCGCCGTGCCGGCCTGAGACCGGCCCGGCGGACGCCGGACGGACGGACGCCGGACGGACGGCGGACGCTGGACGGCGACCGCACCGGGCGTGCCCGCCCGTCACGATCTCGACGCCCGCCTCCACCGCTCCGCGCGACGGCGCGATCGCGCCGTCCCGGTCCACCGGGGGCCACCGGACGGCGGCCTCGGCCGGCGGGCCGGGGACGGCGTGGTGACCGCCACTTCTGACGTAGGTGACTGCCACTTCCGGCGTAGAGGTGGTCTCGGCCGCGCGGAGGAGCGCTTTCGGCCTTGCGGCGGATGGAAAACCGCGCCGGGGCCGTGGAGTCTGGGCTTCGGAGCCCGTCCAGGGCTCCGTCCCCGGCGCGCTGGAGCTCGCGGGGAATCCCGAGAGAGCAGGGGGCGGGTCATGAGCCATGCAGTCCGGCCGGCGCGGTGGTTGGGCGGGACGGCCGTCGCGCTCGCCGCCGTCCTTCTCGTCGCGTCATGCTCCGGAGAGCGGCATCCGGCCGCCTCCCACGGTCCGGCCGCGGCCTCCGCCTCCCAGAGTCCGGGCGCGGCCTCCACCGCCAGGGGGCACGGGGGCCACGGCAGCGTGTCCCCGCCGCCGGCGGCGCCGCTGCGGTCCTCCGAGCGATTCGTCAACCTGGCGCTGCCGCAGCCCTACACCCCGTCGGCCCCCTCCGGAGGGACCGACGAATACCGCTGCTTCCTGGTCGACCCCGGGCTGACCGGCCGGGCCTTCCTCACCGGCAGCCAGTTCCTGCCGCAGAACACCGACATCGTCCACCACGCGATCATCTTCCGGGTCGATCCCCGCGGGGCCGAGGCGGCGGCCAAGCTCGACGCCGACACCCCGGGCGAGGGATGGACCTGCTTCGGCGACGCCGGCATCGAGGAAGGCTCCTGGATCGGACACTGGGCGCCGGGGGCCGACGAGACGCTGCTCACCCAGAAGGTCGGCTATCCGATGCCGGCCGGTAGCCGGATCATCATGCAGGTGCATTACAACCTGCTGGCCGCCGAGGGCAAGCCGGTCGGCAGCGACCGGTCCGGGATCCGGCTGCGGCTCACCGACGGCAAGGCCGACCTCGACCCGCTGGAGACCGAGCAGCTGCCGGCGCCGATCGAGCTGCCGTGCACGTCGGAGGAGTCCGGCCCGCTGTGCGAGCGCGAGGCCGCGGTCCGCGACGTCGTCCGCCGTTTCGGGGACCAGGCCGGGCAGATGGTGACCGGCCTCAACCAGTTCTGCAACAACGCCAAGCCCCCGGTGGCCGCGCCGACCCAGCACTGCGACCAGAAGTCCGACCGGACCGGCACCGTGTACGCCGTCGCCGGGCACATGCACCTGCTCGGGCGCTCGATCAAGGTGGAGCTCAACCCGGACACGCCCGGCGCGCGGACCCTGCTCGACATCCCCGCCTACAACTTCGACGAGCAGGCGATCCGCCCGCTGCCCAAGCCCGTCACCGTCAAGACCGGCGACACCTTCCGGGTGACCTGCACCCACGACGCGGGCCTGCGCAAGATGCTGCCCGCGCTGCGCGACCTGCCGCCCCGCTACGTCGTCTGGGGCGAGGGCACCAGCGACGAGATGTGCCTGGGGCTGCTCGTCTGGTCGCCCCGGACCCCGCAGGCCGGCTGAGCGCGCCCGGCGACCGGGCGGAGCGTCCCCGGTCCCGGCGCCGCCATGCGCGGCCGGGGCCGGGGATGGAACCCGGGAGGCGGGATGTCGTACCGTCTTGACATGTGCCGGAGCATCAAGACCCTTCGTGAACCGTACGCCAGCGACGTGACGGACGAGGACGTGCGTGCCGCAGCGCTGCAGTACGTCCGCAAGCTCTCCGGGTTCCGGTCACCGTCGACGCGCAACGCGGAGGCCTTCGACCGGGCTGTGGACGTCATCGCCGCCGCGACGCAGGCCCTCCTCGACGACCTCCAGGTGAAGCCGCCCGCCCGGCGCCTGTAGGGGCGCCCCGCCGGGCCCCGCGCCGTCCTCGCCGGCGCACGGTCGTAGGTTATCGGCCCTCGGCGGCGCATGCTGGACCTACCGCATGCGTCAACGGGCATGCGGAGACGGAGCCGACGCCCGAGGAGGGCAACCATGAGCACTCCGGCCGGACCCGGCACGACCGACGTCACCGGCAGGGTGGACCTGGCCGATCCCGAGCTGATGAGGGACCCCTTCGGGGGATACTCACGGATGCGCGAGCAGGCTCCCATGGCGCTGGGCTCCCTCCCCGGATCCGCCACGCCGATCTGGCTGGTCACCCGCTACGACGACGTCAAGACCGTGCTGGGCGACCCGAGGTTCGCCAACAGCCCGGCGAGCGTGCCGGGGATGGACGTGCGGAGCGTCCGCGAGAAGGAGCTGCGGGCCCGCGGGGTGCCCCCGGAGTACGCGCGGTACGTGCTGGACGGCATGCTGGAGACCGACGGCGCCGACCACCTCCGGCTGCGCAGGCTCGTGTCGCGCGCCTTCACCGCGCGCCGGGTCGCCGACCTGCGGCCGCGGGTGGAGGAGATCGCCGAGGACCTCCTCGACAGGCTCGGCGCCACGGCCGAGGACGGCGTCGTCGACCTGCTGGAGCACTTCGCCTACCCGCTGCCGATCACCGTCATCTGCGAGCTCGTCGGCATCCCCGAGGCGGACCGGCCGCGGTGGCGGGGGTGGGGCAGGGCCCTGGTGACCATGGACCCGGGAGGGTTCGGGACGGCGCTCCGGGAGCTGGTGGCGCACATCGAGGAGCTGATCGGACGGCGCCGCGCGGCGCCCGCCGACGACCTGCTCAGCGGGCTGATCCGCGCCCACGACGAGGACGGCGACCGGCTCGGCGACACCGAGATGGTCACGCTGGTGCTGACCCTGGTCTTCGCCGGGCACGAGACCACCGCCCACCTGATCGGCAACGGCACCGCCGCCCTCCTGGCGCACCCCGACCAGTTCGACCTGCTCCGCCGGCGGCCGGAGCTGATGCCGCTGGCCGTCCACGAGCTGATGCGCTGGTGCGGCCCCGTCCAGGGGACCCGGATGCGTTACGCGACCGAGGACCTGGAGATCGGCGGCATGCCGGTACGGCGGGGCGAGGCCGTGATGGCCGTGCTGGTCGGGGCCAACCACGACCCGCGCGTGTTCGACGACCCCGGACGGCTCGACATCACCCGTGAGCCGGACGGGCGCCGGGAGACCCACGTCGGGTTCGGGCACGGCCTGCACTACTGCCTGGGCGCGGCGCTGGCCCGGCAGGAGGCCGAGCTGGCGTTCGGAGCGCTGCTGCGCCGCTTCCCCGGCCTCACCCTCGCCGTCGATCCGGCAGACCTGGAGCGTCAGCTCATGCCGGCCTCGTGGCGGCTGGCCCGGCTGCCGGTGAGGCTCTGACAGGCCCGCCGGACCAGCCGCCGGGCTGTCAGCCCAGCGGCTGGTCCTTGGTCTCCTTGAGCGCGAAGACGTAGACCAGGGTCGAGCCCAGGGCGAGCACCGACATGTACCACGGGAACAGCCCGGCGTTGTGGCTGTCGACCAGCGCCGTGCCCACGAGTGGGGCGGTGCCGCCGAACAGGGCGACGGTCAGGGAGTAGGGGAAGCCGGCGCCCGACGCCCGCACCCTCGTCGGGAAGAGCTCGGAGTTGACCGCCGCCGAGATCGACGTGAAGCAGCCGAGGAAGACCATGCCGACGCACTGGACGAGCAGCAGGCTGGCGAAGGAGTTGCTCAGCATCCCGGTCAGCGGCACCGGCAGCAGGGTGAACGCCAGACCGAAGGCGATCAGCAGCGGCCTGCGTCCCACCCGGTCGGACAGCATGCCGAGCAGCGGCTGCAGCACCATGAAGAACAGCAGCGAGATGGTGCCCACCTGGAGCGCCTCGGCCTTGTCGAACTTGACCGTGAGCTGGGCGTAGGTGGGCAGGAACGTCGTCCAGGTGTAGTAGGCGACGGTGCCGGCCATGGTGATTCCGACGATCATGAAGGCCTTGGTCGGGTAGCGGACCAGGAACTCGAAGAGCTTCGGCTTCTCGGCCACGCCGTTCTTGATGTCCTCGGCCAGGGTCGTGGTCTCCTCGGCGCCGCTGCGGATCCACAGCCCGACGAGACTGGCCAGGGCGCCGACGACGAACGGGATGCGCCAGCCCCACGAGCCCATGTCCGCCTCGCTCAGACCGGCGGCCAGGAGGGCCGCGAGGCCGGAGGCGAGGAGCTGGCCGATGGTGGTGCTGACGTACTGGAAGCTGGAGAACAGGCCGCGCCGTCCCGGTGGAGCCGACTCCACCAGGAAGGTGGTGGCCGCGGCGAACTCCCCGCCGACCGAAAGTCCCTGGGTCAGCCGGGCCAGCGTCAGGATGATCGGCGCGAGCACACCGGCCGACTCGTAGGTCGGGGTGACCGCGACCAGCAGCGAACCGGCGCCCATCAGGATGATCGTGAAGGTCATCGCGGCCTTGCGGCCGAACCGGTCGGCGAACGAGCCCACGAGCAGGCCGCCGAGCGGCCTCATGAAGAATCCGACCGCGAAGACCGCGAACGTGCTCAGCAACGGCACCAGGCTGTTGCCGGCGCTCTTGGGGAAGACCTGGGTGGAGAAGTAGATCGCCAGGAACGAGTAGGTGTACCAGTCGAACCATTCGACGACGTTGCCGACGTTGGCGGCCATCAACTGGCGGATCCGGCTCCGTGGGATGCCGAGCGGGGCCGGCCTGGGGGGAACTGTGGCCACGGGGACTCCTCATGCTCAGTGGCAGACAAGCATCTTGGTGGCCTACCTTGCAGTGGAGTGATAGAAATAGTCAAACATCCTTAAATCTCTTTACATTTCCGACACGTAGACGGGCTTGCGTGACCACTTTCGATGATCTCGACTGCCGCCTGGTCGCCGCCTTGCAGGTCAGCCCCCGCGCGACGTGGGGCGAGATCGGCGGCGCCGTCGGCGAGCACGACCGGACCGTGGCCCGCCGCCTCCAGCGGTTGCTGGCCACCGGAGCCGTACGGGTCACCGCCATCCTCGACGAGCTGCGCTGCGGGATCGGCACCCCGGTGCACCTGCACGTCCAGGTCGCTCCCTGTACGGCCGGGCAGGTCGCCGAGGCCCTCTCCGCCCGGCCCGACACTCGCTCGGTCTACTCGGTCACCGGGGCCGCCGACATCGGCTGCGAGCTGGTGGCCCCCTCCAAACAGCTCCTGCACGAGATCCTGACCGCACAGATCCCCGCCACACCCGGCATCGTCCAGACCCGGACCCAGGTCGTGCTGCACACCTTCCAGACGGTGGCCGAGTGGCACGCGCCGTACCTCACCGAGGAGCAGGTCGGCCGGCTGCGGGCCACCGCGCCGCCGGCCGGCCCGCCGCCGGAGCGCGTCGAGCTGACCGGGGCCGAAACGGACGTCGTCGGTCTGCTGGCCGCCGACGGCCGCATCGGCTTCACCGCGATCGCCGAACGGCTGGAGATGTCCGTGCCGACCGCCCGCCGCCGGGTCGCCTCGCTCCTGGAGCGCGGCGCGGTGCACCTGCGCGCGGAGGTGGAGCCCGCGCTGCTCGGCCTGGAGGTGGAGGCCCAGCTCTGGCTCTCGGTCCGCGCCCACGGCCTGGACAGGGTGGGCGAGACGCTCGCCGCCCATCCGAGCGTGCGCTACTGCGCCGCCACCGCGGGCACCCACACCATGATCGTTCAGGTCGTCGTGGCCCATGAGGCGGAGCTCTACCGCTTCCTGACGGCCGTCGTCGGCCCGCTCGACGACGTCACCGACGTCAATGTCACCCTCATCACCCGTGCCTACAAGCGTGGACACCTGCGCAAGTCGGGCCTGCTCACCCTGGAGTGCCAATGACCCCCGCCGAGACCGAGGTGGCCGAGCTCTGCGCCGAGCTCATCCGCGTCGACACCAGCAACTACGGAGACGGCAGCGGCCCCGGAGAGCGCGCCGCCGCCGAGGTCGTCATGGCCAGGCTCGCCGAGGTCGGCGTCGAGGCGACCTACGTCGAGAGCGCCCCGGGCCGCGGCAACGTCGTGACCAGGATCGAGGGGTCCGACCCCGGGCTGCCCGCGCTGCTGGTCCACGGCCACCTGGACGTCGTGCCCGCCAGCGCCGCCGACTGGAGCGTCGACCCGTTCGCCGGCGAGATCAGGGACGGCTACATCTGGGGCCGGGGCGCGGTCGACATGAAGGACATGGACGCCATGATGCTGGCGGTCCTGCGGCAGATGGTGACCGAGGGCCGCAGGCCCCGGCGCGACGTCGTCTTCGCGTGGGTGGCCGACGAGGAGGCGGGCGGCCAGTACGGCGCCAAGTATCTCGCCGCCAAGCATCCCGAGCTGTTCGACGGGGTCGACCACGCCATCAGCGAGGTCGGCGGCTACTCCCTGGAGGTGGATCCGTCGCTGCGGCTCTACCTGATCGAGACCGCGCAGAAGGGGCTGGCCTGGATGCGCCTGGTCGCCGACGGCACCGCCGGGCACGGCTCCATGCTCAACCAGGACAACGCGGTCACCGAGGTCGCCAAGGCGGTGGCCAGGCTCGGCTCGCACGAGTGGCCGCTCAAGCTGACACCGACCGTGCACCGGTTCCTGTCCGAGGTGGCCGACGCCTTCGGGCTGCCCTTCGACCCGCAGGACCCGGCGCCGATCATCGACGCCATCGGCCCGCTGGCCAGGTTCGTCGGTGCGACCCTGCGCCACACGACCAACCCGACCATGCTCACCGCGGGCTACAAGGCGAACGTGATCCCCGGCCAGGCCGCCGCCGTGATCGACGGCCGGTTCCTGCCCGGTTTCGAGGAGGAGTTCCTCGCCACGGTGGACGAGCTGATCGGGCCGGGCGTCCGGCGCGAGTACGTCACCCACGACATCGCGCTGGAGACGACGTTCGACGGCGAGCTGGTCGAGTCGATGATCGCGGCACTGAAGGCGGAGGACCCGACCGCCCGCGCGGTGCCGTACTGCATGTCGGGCGGCACCGACAACAAGACGTTCTTCGCCGACCTGAACATCAGGGGATTCGGGTTCGTCCCGCTGCGGCTGCCCGCGGACATGGACTTCGCCGCGATGTTCCACGGCGTCGACGAGCGCGTGCCGGTGGACGCCCTGCAGTTCGGCACCCGCGTCCTCGACCGGCTGCTGACGGACTACTGAGGGCGGCGGCCGTCGGATGAAGCGCCGCAGGTGGTCGGCGGTGCCGCTGCCGGCGGACCGCACCGCCTGGGCGCTGCCGACGGCCGGCATACGGCGCCTCGCCACAGCACGGACACCCGCCGGGAATTCTCCGCCGCGCATTATCCGAATTACCGGGAGTGGATATCCCGTCGGCGGCGGCGCCGCCGGGAATCGCGCCGTCCGCACCTATCGGAGAATGTCAGCAAATGGCCACGGGCTGGCAGGTTGATGCCAGCCCGCCCACTTCCCCGGCAGCCGGCGGACGACGAACATAAATGTCATCAGCCCGCGATTCACCGGGGATCCCGACAACCCGTGCGACACAGAGAGAAGGCGCAAATGGCGAAGTTAATGTCCCGCAGGGCTCAGACCGGCCACCAGACCCCGGCCTCAGCCGCTTTACTCCCCACTTTAATTCCCACCTTGTCAACTGCTTTATCAACAGCTTTATCCCCCGGCGCCGCCACCTGACTCGCCGGCGGACGTCCGGATGGCGGAAGGGCTCACCACGCCCTTCCGCCATCCGCGTGTCCCCGTGACGTCACCTGATCCGCCGGGCGCCGCCCGCCGGGCACCGGTCGCGGGCCGGCCGTGCGAGGGGCTGCCGTGAATTCCGTCACGGACAGGGCGCAAAAAACGACATAAGGTATATAAAGGACAAGGTCTCCTCTTCGGAAGGGACTCCACCCCCGCCCATGTTCGAGTGATCGTAAAGAAGCGCCCCCTTCCGGCCCCCGCCGTACCCTCGCGGCGGTCAAGCTCCGACCGGCCCCCGGAAGGCATCCCCGATCACACGGACGACACGTCCGCCACCCATCGGAGAGCCGCGCCATGAGCCAGGAAAGCAGCCGCGCACACGCCGTCTTCGAGATCGACCTCACCTTCGAGGAGACCCGCCGGCGCGCCGCGGTCATGACGGCGCTCGGACCGGACTGGGATCCGCCGGCGATGATGCGGGGCGAGGAGCTGGCCCACGACCTCCTCTACTCCGGCCTCGACGAGCGGCAGCAGGAGACCTACGACATGCTCGTGGCCGCCGGAGTCCTGCCGCGGAGGGGGCCGGGCCGTGCTGCCGATTGATCCGCACGCCGACCTGGGGCGCAGGGCCTGGGTGCCGTGCCCCGCGTGCCGCGACGACAGGGACTGCGCGGACTGCCTCGACGGCCGCAACTGCGGGGAGCACTGGCGCTACCTGATCGGCAACACCGGCAGCCGCCTGCATCTGCAGTGCCCGGGATGCACCCACCTGTGGGACCACGAGACCCACTTCGGCGCCGGGGGCACGCGCCCCTGCTGACGGGCGCGCCGCCCGCCCGGAGGGATCTCCGGACGTCACGGTGCCCTGTGGGACAGTGTCTGTGATCTCACGTCCCATCCCTGCGGCATCTGGAACGGCACACGTGTCTCATATCGATTTCAGCACTCCTCCGACGCTGCCGGCGACCAACGGCTACAGCCATGTCGCCAGCGTCCCGCCGGGCAGCCGGCTCGTCTGGACCTCCGGCCAGGTCCCCATCTCCGCGGACGGGACACCGGCCGCCGCCGGCGACTGGGAGGCCCAGACGCGCCTGGTCATGCAGAACGTCGGAGCCGCGCTCCAGGCGGGCGGGGCGACCTGGGACGACGTGTTCAAGCTCACGATCTTCGTCGTCGACACCTCGGCACTGCCCGTCATCCGCGCCGTACGCGACGAGTTCGTCAACCTGGAGCGGCCGCCGACGAGCTCGCTCGTGCAGGTCGCGGGACTATTCCGGCCGGACGTCCTGGTGGAGATCGAAGCGGTGGCGGCGGTCCCCCCGGCCTGACCGCCCGACGTCCAGGGCCCGCCGCCCGGCATCCCGTCCGGATCCCCGAGATCCGACGGCTCCTGGGGGATCGCATTACTCAAACATTTACTGTTAGGAAACTTTCCTTTATGTTTGATTTATCCCCCCAGCAAAGGAGTACGAGATGCGAAGGACGATCACCTTCCTCGCGACGGCGATCCTCGCCATCGGGGCCACGGTGTTCATCGCCTCGCCGGCTCAGGCGCACGGCTACATATCGTCGCCGCCGAGCCGGCAGGCCATGTGCGCCCAGGGCCGCGTCGCCAACTGCGGTGAGATCATTTATGAGCCGCAGAGCGTGGAAGGGCCCAAGGGCCTGCGGAGCTGCAGCGGCGGCAACTCCCGCTTCGCCCAGCTCGACAACGAGAGCAAGGGATGGCCGGCCACGAGCGTGGGCAACACGGTCACCTTCAACTGGGTGCTGACCGCCCGTCACGCCACCAGCACGTGGGAGTACTACATCGGCGGCACCCGGATCGCACTGTTCAACGACCAGGGCCGCCAGCCCGGCGCCACGGTCTCGCACTCGGTGAATCTGGGCGGCAGGTCCGGCCGCCAGAAGGTCCTCGCCATCTGGAACATCGCCGACACCGCCAACGCCTTCTACTCATGCGTCGACCTGCAGGTCGGCGGCGGCTCCCCGGAGCCGACCCCGACCACCGGCCCCACGCCCACCCAGACGCCCACCCCGACCTCCACCCCGACGGTCCCCACCGGGACGTGGGCCGCGGGCACCTCCTACCAGGCGGGTTCGCAGGTCACCTACGGCGGCGCGAGCTACCGGTGCATCCAGGCGCACACCGCGATCCCCGGCTGGGAGCCGCCGAACGTCCCCTCGCTGTGGCAGCGGCTCTGAGCCTCGCCGCGGCGGGGCTCCCAGCGCGGATCCCCTGACACGCCGAGTCCGATCCCCTGATACCGCGCAGGCGGGCGGCGCCCGGCCGCGGCCCTGCTCCCGCGGCCGGGCGGCGCCACCCGGTGCCCCCTCCATCCGAAACCTGCCGGGCCCTTGACGCATCCGAAACCTGCCGGGTCCTTGACGCGGGACAGACCCCGGCGCGCACCCGGGCCGCGTAGCTTGAGGGACGTGGGGTGGGACCGCGACGGCGAGAGGGCTGACACGACGGCGGGGTCGGCGCACCGGCCGGGCCCGGCGCGGGTCCCCCGTTACCCGCCGATCGCCGACCACGGGCTGATCGGCGACCTGCACAGCGTGGCGCTCGTCGACACCGGCGGCACGATCGGCTGGTACTGCTGCCCGCGCTTCGACTCGCCGAGCGTGTTCGCCTCGATCCTCGACGCCGACCGGGGCGGATCGTTCGAACTGACCGCCGACGTGCCGGCGAGCACCAGGCAGTTCTACTTCCCCGACACCAACGTCCTGATCACCAGGTTCTCCGCCCCCGACGGGGTGGGCGAGGTCCAGGACTTCATGCCGGTCTCCGGGATCCCCGAGAAAACGGGCCGGCACCGGCTGATCAGGCGGGTGAGGTGCGTGCGGGGGGCGCTGCCGTTCCGGGCGCGGGTGGCCCCCCGGTTCGACTACGGCAGGCAGTCGCACGGCTTGAGCCTGCGGGACGGACGGGCGGTCTTCGAGTCGCCGTCGCTGTCGCTGTCCCTGTCCGCCAGCGTGCCCGTCGAGACCGACGGCCCGGACGTGTGGTCGGAGTTCAAGCTCGACGAGGGCGGATGCGCGGTGTTCGCCCTCGACAGGCTCGGCGACGGCGTGGAGCCGCAGCCGTGCCCGGTGGCCGAGGCCGAGGAGGAGTTCGCCGCCACGGTCGCGTACTGGCGGCGCTGGCTGTCGGCGTCGCGATACCGCGGCCGGTGGCGGGAGATGGTGCACCGTTCGGCGCTGACGCTGAAGCTGCTCACCTACGCCCCGACCGGCGGGATCGTGGCCGCGGCGACGACCAGCCTCCCCGAGCAGATCGGCGGGGAACGCAACTGGGACTACCGGTACGTCTGGATCCGCGACTCGGCGTTCTGCGTGTACGCCCTGCTCAGGCTGGGCTTCAGCGAAGAGGCGGCGGCGTTCATGCGCTTCCTGTCCGAGCATGTCAGCCGCAGGAACAGCGACCCGTCGGGCCCGTTGCAGATCATGTACGGCCTCGACGGACGCACCGAACTCCCCGAGGTCGAGCTGTCCCACTTCGAGGGCTACCGGGGATCGGCCCCGGTGCGCACCGGGAACGGCGCCGTCCACCAGCTCCAGCTCGACATCTACGGGGCCCTCATCGACTCCGTCTACCTCTACGACAAGATGGGCCAGCCGATCTCCAGCGACCACTGGGAGGAGATCCACGCCCTGGTGGACTGGGTCTGCGACAACTGGGACCAGCCCGACGAGGGCGTCTGGGAGACGCGTGGCGGGCGCAAGGACTTCGTCTACTCGCGGCTGATGTGCTGGGTGGCGATCGAGCGGGCCATGCGGATGGCCGGCCACCGCGGGCTGCCCGCCGACACCCTCCGCTGGCAGCGGGCCCGTGACGCGATCTACCGGCAGATCATGCGGCGCGGCTGGTCGTCCCGGCTGCGGGCGTTCGTCCAGCACTTCGACGACGACGTCCTCGACGCCTCCGTCCTGATGATGCCGCTGGCCAAGTTCGTCTCTCCCACCGATCCGAAATGGCTGTCGACGCTCGACGCCCTCGGCCGGAACCTGGTGTCCGACTCGCTGGTGTACCGCTACGACCCCGCGGCCAGCCCGGACGGGCTACGGGGCCAGGACGGCACGTTCTCGATCTGCTCGTTCTGGTACGTCGAGGCGCTCACCCGCGCCGGACGTCTCGACGAGGCGCGGCTGGCCTTCGAGAAAATGCTCACCTACGCCAACCACCTCGGACTGTACGCCGAGGAGATCGGTCAGACCGGTGAGCAGCTCGGCAACTTCCCGCAGGCGTTCACCCATCTCGCGCTGATCAGCGCCGCGTTCAACCTCGACCGCGCCCTCGGCTGACGCGCGGCCGCGCCCCCGGACGGTCCGGCCACGGCCACGCCCCGGCCCGGCCCTCGCCCGGCGGCTACAGTCTGGCCTGGATGAGGGCGTGCGTGCCGCTGGTGCGCCAGGGGCGACCGTCCGCCTCCAGCGCCGCGACCGTCTCGGCGCCGAGGCCGACCACGACGTCGGACTTCAGGGTGCGCAGGGCCACCACGGGCCCGGGGAAGTATCCGACCGTCTCGGCGAACGGCGTGGTCGGGGCCCACGCCCGGTCGCCGACGAGCCGCCGGTAGTTCAGGTCACCCTTCATGATCGTCAGTGTGGCGGAGGCGAACTCCTCCCTCAGGTCACCGGGCATCTCGTCGTACGGCAGGGGCGCGCACGAGAAGGCGTGCGTCCGCACGGCCAGCCGTCCCGAGCTCATCGCCGCGCGCAGGCGCTCCCCCACCTCGCCGGCCGCCCCACCTGCGGCCGACAGCCGCCGCACGGAGGCGACGACGTCCGCCGGCACGGCGTCGGAGACGTAGTACGGCGAGGGCTTCACGTGCAGGGACACCTCGCGCACCGCTCGCGTGTGCAGCAGGTGGTCGATCAGGGCGAGGTCCGGCAGCAGCTCGCCTCCGGCGTTGTCGGCCACCAGGCAGACCCGCGCGGGACCCGGGCCGTCCACCGCCGGCCAGATGAGATCCCCGTCGTCGGCCAGCAGGCCCGTCACCTGGCCGCCGGCCTGCGCACCTGCGGCGGAGAGCCGGAAGCCGAGATCGGCCTGGTTGCCCCAGAGCGCCCGGTGGACCAGCGTCCGCGCCTGCTCCTCGACGGGCATACTGGACAGTCCGCCGAGCGCGCGGAGCTCCTCGTCGACCCCCTTGCCCAGCAGTTCGGCCTGTTTGAAGGGCTCGAAGGGGTCTATGCCGCGCCACGGCCCCGGGTCGAAGTATCCGACCGCGGCCAGGAGCTTGCGGTAGAAGTAACTCTCCGCCCACAGGAACGGCGCGTCGTCCCACCGCCGCCCGAGGTGGCCCCGGTCCCAGCTCCGCCAGAGCTCACGGTCGTGCACGGGCCCCTCCAGCGGGCGGATCACCCCGTCGGTGATCTCCGCGAGCAGCAGGTCGAGCGCCCGCCGCCGGTCGGGACCGTACGGCGTGGCCTCGCCGACCCGCCGGATCAGGGCGGGGTGCCGCTCGTGCATGACCCCCCAGGGGAAGGAGCCGGGGACGTTGCTCCGGATCACCGGCGGATCGGAGGTCACCGCGGCCTCTCCGGGCCGCCCCCCGGCGTCGCCATCCGCCATCTGCCCTCTCCGATCCGTCTCGCCGTCGCGCCGGCCGCCCGAGCCGGCTGTCCGAGTAGTATCGGACGCCCCGCGGCGGAGGCGGGCACCGCCCCCGCCGGTGTGGCTCCCGCGGCGGCGGGCAGGACTCGATCGTGGAGAGGGCGGGGATCGACGGGGCTGAACCCGCATGATGCGGGTGGGGACCTCTGGCTGGCAGTACGCCGACTGGCGCGGGGTGCTGTACCCACCCGGTGTGCCCCAGCGTCTGTGGCTGGAGCGGTACGGCGAGAGCTTCGAGACCGTCGAGAACAACAACACCTTCTACCGGCTGCCGGCCCGCCAGACCTTCGAGAGCTGGAAGGACCGCACCCCTGACACGTTCGTCATGGCCGTCAAGGCGAGCCGCTTCCTCACTCACGTCAAACGGCTGAGGGATCCCGAGGAGCCGGTCGGACGCCTGATGGCGGCGGCCGGCGGCCTGGGGGCCAAGCTCGGGCCGGTCCTGCTGCAGCTCCCGCCGACGCTGACGGCCGATCCCGGACTGCTCGGCGCGTGCCTGGACTGCTTCCCCGCCCACGTGCGGGTCGCCGTCGAGCCGCGGCACACGTCCTGGTGGAGCGAGGCCGTCCGCGAGGTGCTGTCGGCGCACGGCGCGGCCCTGTGCTGGGCCGACCGCCTCGGCCGCCCGCTGACACCGCTGTGGCGGACCGCCGACTGGGGTTACCTGCGCTTCCACGAGGGCGCCGCCGATCCCTGGCCGGCCTACGGCGACGGCGCCTTCCGTTCCTGGCTGCGCCGGCTGGGCGGGACGTGGGACGAGCGCTGCGAGGTGTACGTGTACTTCAACAACGATCCGGGCGGCGCCGCGGTCCGTGACGCCGCCCGGTACGCGGGACTCGCGCGCGCCGAGGGATGGCCCGTGAGCCGCACGCCCTCCGGGGTCTAGGGACGCCGGAGCGCCTGGCCGGGACCCGGGGACGCCGGGCGGCGGCCGGCCCCGGCGGGTCACCGCGACGGACCGGGTGGCCTCCCCGGCGGGTCAGGCGCCGGTCTGGGCCCGGACCATCCGCGAATACAGCCCGCGCCGGTCACCGAGCAGGTCCAGGCGGGTGCCGTGCTCCACCACCCGGCCGCCGTCCAGGGCCACGACGGTGTCGAAGGATTCGAGCACGCCGAACCTGTGAGTGATCATCACGGTGGTCCGCCCCGCCCGTTCGGCCAGCACCGCCTCGACGACCTCCGACTCGGTCAGCGGGTCGAGGGCGGAGGTCGCCTCGTCCAGCACGAGCACGGGCGTGTCGGCCAGGAGCGCGCGGGCCAGGGCGACGCGCTGCCGCTCGCCGCCGGACAGCAGCGCCCCCCGCTCGCCCACGAGCGAGTCGTAGCCGTCCGGGAGCGCGGTGATCCGCTCGTGGATCCGGGTGATCCGGCACACGCGCACGAGGTCGTCCATCGTGGCGCCGGGAGCGGCGTATCTGAGGTTGTCGGCGACCGACCCCTGCAGGAGGAAGGGGTCCTGGGTGGCGATGCAGATCCGCCCCGGCAGCGGCGCCCTGATCTCCTCGCCGTCGATCGCCACCGAGCCCTCGGTGGGCGGGTGCAGCCCGGCGATCAGGTGGCCGAGCGTCGTCTTGCCCGAGCCGCTCGGGCCGACGACCAGCGTGGCGGAGGCGGCGGGGATGCCGAGGCTCACGCCGTACAGGGCGGGACGGTCCTCCTCGGCCGCGCCCGGGTAGCGGAAACCGGCCCCGCGGACGGCGAGCGCGCCGGGGCCGGAGGCGGGGCTCCGCCGCGGACCCGGTCCGGGCTCCGGCTCGGGCTCAGGCTCCGGCTCCGGCTCGGGCTCGGGCTCGGGACGGAGGTCGAGGTAGTCGAAGACCCGCTCGAAGGCGCCCAGGGCGGAGCGGAACTCGGTGACGACGTGCAGGATCTGCCACAGGGGCTGGTAGAGCCTTGCCTGGAGCACGGTGAAGGCGGCCAGCGTGCCCGGGGTGATCCCGTCGGTCAGCCCGGCCGCCACGAACACCAGGTAGGGGGTCAGCACGAAGAAGACGTGCCCCACGCTCATCACCCACTGGGCCACCATCCCGGCACGCACCCCGAGCCGCGCCAGCCGCTCGCTCTCCGCGGCGAACCGGGCGGCCTCGTCGTCACGCCTGCCGTGGACCCTGGCCAGGGTGACACCGCCCAGGGACAGGCGCTCGGCGACGATGGAGGACAGCTCCGCCCGGGCGCGCTGGCTGACGGCCGACAGGTTCTCGAGCGCCCGCCCCGACCGGGAGGCCACCAGGAGGACCAGCGGTGCGAGGACCAGGGCGACGCCCGCGAGCGCCGGTGACAGGGCGGCCATCGCCCCGGCCGCGACCACGGATCCGGTGACGCCGGAGAGCATGCCGGGCAGGGTGTCCTTGACCGCGTACTCGATCTGCGCGGTGTCGCCGGCCAGCCGCGACTGGATCTCGCCGCCCCGCTCGGTGGCGAAGAAGGACAGCGGCATGCGCTGGAGGCGGCCGAACATCTCCGTGCGGAGCCCGTGCACCACGCGCTGCGCGACGCGGGCCGACAGCCACGTCTGCCCGAGGTCCACCACGCCCACCGCGCAGGCGACGGCCGCGGCCAGCCCGGCGATCAGGGCGAGCAGCGGCAGGTCGGGGCCGCCCGGCCCGAACAGCGCCCGGTCGAAGACCTCCCGGGTCAGCAGCGGGACGGCGGCGTTCAGGGCGGAGTAGGCCGCGATGAGCACGACGACGGCGCAGATCGCGGCTCTGTACGGGGTGAACAGCCGCACGACCCTGCGCCGGGTCCCTGGGGCGGGAGAGGTCTCCGGAGCGGAGGGGGGACGATCGCGCACGGCCGCACCTGTCCTTGCCTGGTGATCGAACAGGCCCCGCCCGCCGTCTCCGGGCGGGCGGGGCCTTCACGTCAGTCGCCGGTCACCTCAGTTGTCGGTGCAACCGAAGTGCTTGATGCAGTGGGTCAGTCGGAGCGCCTCGGTGGCGGCCGGCTCGATCTCCTGAAGAGCCTGCAGGTCCTCAACGTCGAAGGACATGGTCTTTCCCTCCTGTGCATCACGGGGCCGCCTCTTTACGGCCCGCTCTTTCCTTCATCGCCGTCCCGTCGCAGACGGCGAGCATTGGGGCGTCGCCGGGCATCCACAGCCGGGGATGCCGGTGGCGCAGCCGGAGGAGGAAGGCGACGGTGCCCGCCGTACCTCCGAGGAAGGTCGGCGCCGAGCCGCCGTCGTGGTCGGGGACCAGCAGCCGGCCGGACCGGTCGACCGCCCTGGTCTCCAGGCAGGCGGCCAGGTCCAGCGCCCACCGGTGGTAGCGGTCCTCACCGGTGAGGTCGGCCATGTCGAGCAGGAACTCGCCGTCGCCGGACAGCCCGTGGCACGGCACCGGGCCCGACTGCCACCGGGTGCGGTGCACGGCCGTCGCCGCCCCGCGCGCGAACTCCAGGGCGAGCGGGTCGCCGGTGGCCTGCCAGTGCCTCACCAGGAACGAGCCGATCCCGGAGGATCCGTTGCACCAGTACGGCCGGCGTGGGCGGACCGTCTCCAGGTCGCCGCGTAAGGTCGGCCACCAGGCGGTGTCCCCGTCGACGTCCGCGTGCGCGTAGAGGGCGCGGGCGATCTCGTGCGCGGTCGCCGTCCAGTCGGGCCGGTCCAGGGCCCGGCCGGCGTGCAGCAGCGCGGTCCCGATCCCGGCGATGCCGTGGGCGTAGCCGAAGTGGTTGGCTCCGGCGAGGCCGGAGTCGAACGTCTCCGGCGTCGGCCACTGCGGGTGCCCGTCCAGGTACGACCGGGCGCCGTGCAGGTTCTCGAACGTCTCGGCGGCCTGTTCCCGCAGCGCCGGATCACCCGATCGCAGCGCGACGCGCAGGACCGCCATGCCGCATCCGGCCAGCCCGTGCGTCACGTCCGGGCTGGGGTGGTCGGTCGGCAGCAGACTCGCCATCCGCACCGTGGACCGGGCCAGCCCGGCGTCGCCGAGGGCCGTCGCGGCGTCGTACAGCGCCCACACCGCGCCGGAGCGTCCGAAGTAGAGGCCGGGCCGCCAGACGTCCTCCTCCTCCAGCCGCCGCAGCAGCCGGTGGGAGAGCCCGGCGACCGCGCCGGCCGCCTCCGGCGCGGGCATGGCCGACGTCAGGACGGCGAGGATGCCCGCCGCGCCGCCGTGCACCGAACACGGGTCCGGCTCGGCCCCGCCGGAGGCGTCCGGCTGCGACAGCAGGCCGCCATCGCGCGTGTCCACCGCCTCCACCAGGTGCGCGATCCCGTCGTCGATCAGCCGGTCGATCCGGCTGGGCGGCCGGGCCGCGCCCTGCTCGGAGGCGCGTTCGGAGACGCGTTCGGAAGCGCGTTCGGAGGCGCGTGAGGGGCCGGAGCGCGCGGGGACGGGCGCGGAACCCGACCGCTCGGAAACGACGGCCTGCTCAGGGACGGACGCGGAACCCGACCGCTCGGAAACGACGGCCTGCTCAGGGACGGACGCGGAACCCGACCGCTCGGAAACGACGGCCTGCTCAGGGACGGACGCGGAACCCGACCGCTCGGAAACGACGGCCTGCTCAGGGACGGACGCGGAACCCGACCGCTCGGAAGCGAGGGCGGCGAGGAAGCGCTCGCACCGCTCCAGCGGCCAGCGCCGCTCCGGCTCCGCCGCCAGCAGCCCCTCCGCCAGCGGCCGCAGCAGGGCCAGCGTGGGGTTGGCGGCGGCCACCGCCGCGACCCGGCCGAGGCCCGGCGGGTCCAGGTGGGCGCCGACCGCCAGGAAATACACCATCGCGCCGAGGCTGTAGAGGTCGGCGCTGCCGTCCGGCGCGGGCCGGGGCTGCCCGACGTGATCGGTCAGCTCCGGCGCGAGATAGCCCGGGGTCCCGGCCACCATGACGGTGGCGCCCGGCACGGCCGCGTGCTCCAGGTCGATGAGCCGGAGTCCGCCGTCGGGCAGCAGCATCACGTTGCCCGGCGACAGGTCCCCGAACACGTGGCCGCGGCCGTGCACCGCCTTCAGCAGCCCGACCAGTCCCCCGACGACGGGCAGCACGTCCGCCGCCCCGTTGCCGAACCCGTCGTCGCCCAGCGGCCCGGCGTTCCCGTCGGACCAGCGCTGCAGCGTGATCCCCGGCACGGACTCCTCGACGAGGAAGACGTGCCCGCCCTGCTCGAAGAAGTCCACCACGGCGGGCACCGCTCCGGTCCCCGCGAGCGCCTCCAGGCAGGAACGCTCCGTCGCCACCCGGTCCCGGGCGTCCTTGCCGCGCAGGTCGGCGCAGGCGTGCGGGCGGCCCTCCTTGACGACCACCTCGCGCCCGGTCTTGGTGTCCTCGGCGAGATACACCCCGCCCCGGTTGGCATGCCGTACGGCCCGGCGGACGACGAAGCGGCCGTTCAGCATGACCGCGGCCGTCCCGGGGCGCCGCTCCGGCGTGGGATCGTCGAACGGGCAGGTGGCGAACGGCGGCGGGGAGAAACGCGGCCGCCGCTCGTCGAGGACGAGCCGGCCCTCCGGCGAGCGCAGCCGGATCTCGTAGAAACCGTCGTTACCGAGCACCCGGTGCCCACCGAAAGCACCGTAGCGATAATGCACGATCCCGCCCGGCCGGTAAGGGCGGTCGGAGAGGATCACGGGCCCGGGAAGGCCCCGGGTGGCCTCGTCGAGAACGGCGGCCAGGCGCACCGATTCCGCGTCGTCGCGCGGATAGACGGTGACGAACTTCCCGGCCTGCGCACGGCTGCAGTGCGGTTCGAGGAATTTCCAGTAGTCGCTCAGCCGGGCGGGGAACTTGAAGGCGCAGCCGGCTTCGACCAGCACCCGCGAGACACGGGAGAGGACCACGGGGGCGGAGAGCATCGTCGCCGAGACGTGCAGCTTCCACCCCTGGTCAGGGAGGGCGCAGGGGTCCGGCGCGACCTTGCACCAGAGGGCGTCCTCGGCGATCGACCAGCCCTGCGCACCGGCGCGTCCGAGCTCGGCGGTCACGATGTCGCGCAGGATGGCCGGGTCCGTCGAATACGTTCTCACGTGCGCTCACCCCCGGTCCGTCGTGGCTGTTTCCGGCTGGACAAGAGATTGGCGGACGACTCTTGTAAAAGATTGGAGATTTAATTGCACACGAGGTGAAGGCGCGTTTGTTCCGGCGAAAAAAATCTTCCCGCCAAAATGGCCATGTCATTATCGGATTTGTGCTCACACCCGGCGGCGCCCCGCCCGCCTCAGCACCCCCGTCCAGCCCGCCGCTCCGGCGCGACCCATCCTCACCATCCGCCCCGCCCCCACCTCTCGCAGGCCGCATGGGAGGGCGGGACCGGGCGGTGCGGACACGGGACCGGAGGTCAGGAATAATCCGGCCGTCACGGTGTTGAGGGTAGTTGAAAGTTAAATGACATGAGGAAGGTGGGAACGATGCAGTTCGGGATCTTCACCGTGGGCGATGTCACCACAGACCCCACCACCGGCCGGACGCCGACCGAGCACGAGCGGATCAAGGCGATGGTCACCATCGCGCTCAAGGCGGAAGAGGTCGGGCTGGACGTCTTCGCCACCGGCGAGCACCACAACCCGCCCTTCGTGCCGTCGTCGCCGACGACCATGCTCGGCTACATCGCGGCCCGGACCGAGCGGCTCATCCTCTCCACCTCCACGACCCTGATCACCACCAACGACCCGGTCAAGATCGCCGAGGACTACGCGATGCTCCAGCACCTGGCCGACGGGCGCGTCGACCTGATGATGGGCCGCGGCAACACCGGGCCGGTCTACCCCTGGTTCGGGCAGGACATCCGCCAGGGCATCCCGCTGGCGATCGAGAACTACGCGCTGCTGCACCGGCTGTGGCGCGAGGACGTGGTCGACTGGGAAGGCCGCTTCCGCACTCCCCTGCAGTCCTTCACCTCGACCCCCCGCCCGCTGGACGGGGTGCCGCCGTTCGTCTGGCACGGCTCGATCCGCAGCCCCGAGATCGCCGAGCAGGCCGCCTACTACGGCGACGGATTCTTCGCCAACAACATCTTCTGGCCCAAGGAGCACTTCATCCGCCTGATCGAGCTCTACCGCGAGCGCTTCGCCCACTACGGGCACGGCACTCCGGAGCAGGCCGTCGTCGGGCTCGGCGGCCAGGTGTTCATGCGGAAGAACTCCCAGGACGCCGTGCGCGAGTTCCGTCCCTACTTCGACAACGCGCCCGTCTACGGCCACGGCCCCTCGCTGGAGGAGTTCACCGACCAGACGCCGCTCACGGTGGGCAGCCCGCAGCAGGTCATCGACAGGACCCTGACCTTCCGGGACTCCTTCGGCGACTACCAGCGCCAGCTGTTCCTGATGGACCACGCCGGCCTGCCGCTGAAGACCGTGCTGGAGCAGCTCGACATCCTCGGCGAGGAGGTCGTGCCGGTGCTCCGCAAGGAGTTCGCGGCCGGCCGGCCGGCCCAGGTGCCGGACGGCCCCACCCACGGGGCCCTCGTCGCCCGCCGCGCCGCCGAGGCGGCCGGGGAGCCGTCCCTCCCCGCGGGCTCCCCGGCCTGACCGGCCCACGCTCGCAACCCGCGCGCCCCCGTGGAACCCGCGCACACCATGAAGGAGAGTAGATGAAGCCCCTGAAGCTCGTGGCGGTCTCGGCCGGCCTCAGCCAGCCCTCGTCGACACGCCTGCTGGCCGACCGCCTGGTCGAGGCGGCCGGGCGGCATCTGGCGGAGGAGCGCGCGGCCGAGGTGCGCGTGGTCGAACTGCGCGACCTCGCCACCGACATCGCCAACAACATGGTGACCGGGTTCCCCGGCACCGCGCTGCGTGAAGCGATCGAGGCGGTGACGGAGGCGGACGGCCTCATCGCCGTGACGCCGATCTTCACCGCCTCCTACAGCGGTCTGTTCAAGTCGTTCTTCGACGTGATCGACAACACCGCGCTCGCCGGCAAGCCCGTGCTCATCGCGGCGACCGGCGGCACAGCGCGGCACTCCCTCGCCCTTGAGCACGCCCTGCGCCCGCTCTTCGTCTACCTGCGCGCGATCGTCGTGCCCACCGCCGTCTACGCCGCCTCCGAGGACTGGGGCACGGGCGGGGACACGCGCACCGACGACCTCGCCGCCCGCATCACCCGCGCGGCCGGGGAACTGGCCGACCTGATGCTACGCCGGCCGGCGACCGCCGGGCGGGCCGGCAGCGGACAGACCGGCGCCGGGCGGGTGGACGCCGTCATCCCGTTCGAGCAGCAGCTCGCGGCGCTGCGCCCCTGAACGCCCCGCGGCGGACAGCGCCCCGCCGCGGTCACGGCCGGCCCGGGTTCCGAGCAGCCGGATCCCGACCGGTACGGATCCCGAGCGGTACGGGTCCCGAGCGGTACGGTTGCCAACCGGCCCGGATCCTGACCGGTACGGGTCCCGAGCGGTGCGGTTGTCAACCGGCCCGGATCACGAGCGGTGCGGGTCCCGAGCAGCATGATTGTCAACCGATACAGGCCCCGAGCAGCGCGGATCCCGAGCAGCGCGAGGTTCCGGCCGGCGCTACAGCGCCTGGAGGAACCTCGCGGCGATCGGCGCCGCCACCCTGCCGCCGCTGCCGCCGTTCTGCACGAACACCGCGAAGGCCAGGGAGTCGCGGTAGCCGATGAACCAGGCGTGGGCCTGCGCGCCGCCGACCTCCGCGGTGCCCGTCTTGCCGGCGGTGCCCGGCGGGAGGCCGGCCTGGGCGGCCGTGCCCTGGGTGACCACGGCTCCCATCATCGCGCGCAGGCCGGCGACCACGCCTCCGTCCAGCGGCACCGGCGCCGGCAGATCGGCGGAGGGCTCGGCGGTCATGACCGCCGGTCTCCAGACGCCGCTCGCGACCGCCGCGGCGACCTCGGCCATGCAGAGCGGGCTGGCCTGTACCGAGTTCTGGCCGATGGCGTCGGAGCCCAGCTCGTTCAGGTCCCCGGACGGCCGGATCCGGCAGAAGCTCAGGCCGGGCTTCTCCCGGAACCCGAACCGGTCGGCGGCCTCGGCGCGCAGCCGGTCGTCGCGCAGCCGGTCGTAGGTCTGCTGGACGAAGGTGGTGTTGCAGGAGAGCGCGAAAGCCGTGGCGAGGGACACCGTCCCGTGATCGGCGCGGTCGTCGTTGGTGAAGCTCCTGGCGTTCGGGATGGTGTAGGAGGCCGGGCAGGTGACCGGCGAGTCCGGGGTCAGCCCGGTGCCGAGCAGCGCGGCGGCGGTCACCACCTTGAACGTCGAGCCGGGCGGGTAGAGACCGTTGAACGCCCGCTTGCCGCCCAGAGTGTCCGCCACCGCCCGGACCTGGGCGGTCTGGAGGTCGAGGGCCACGATCGCGGCCGGGCTTCCCAGCCCGTCCAGGGCCCGGGCGGCGGCGGCCTGCACGGGCTGGGAGATCGTGCTCCGCGCCTCCGCGGGCGGCGGGGCCGGGGAGGCCAGCAGCACCCGGCCCGAGGGGGCCTCCTCCAGCACCAGGACGGCCGCCGTGTCGTCCAGGCCGGTGACGTAGTCGCCTGCCCTGCTGTCGCGGGGGAACGGCAGCCCCTCGCGGGTGAGCACGGCCGGACGGCGGACCCTGCCCTCCCGGAGCCGCAGGCTCCCGCCGTTCTTGAGGGAGGGGTGCAGCGTCTCGGACGACCAGAGCACCTTCCAGGCGCCGGAGCGCAGCCCCAGGCGCAGGACCGCGGAGAACTCCCACCGGCCCAGCCCTGTCACCTCCCGCACCCCCCGGAAGGCGACCTCGGCCGCCTCCCCGCCCTGGCGGCGCAGCTCGCCGGGGGCGATGGACAGCGACGCGACCCGCAGCTCGGCGTCGAAACGCCGGTGCCGCTCGGCGAAGTCGGCCGGCGGATCGGCGACCAGGCCGCTCATCGAGGGGAAGTCGCCGGCCTGCCAGGCGGCGAAGTATCTCGCCGCGGCCGGTTCGGGGCCGTCCGGCGGAGGCGGCGCCGGAGTGGACGTGGGCGGGGCCGACGGCACGAGAGGGGGGACCGGCGGCGGGGTGGACGGTACGGCGGCGGGCGGGGGCGCCGAGGTGAGCGGCACGGCGGGGGTGGGCGTCAGGGACGACGGCTGCCCGGCCCTCCCTTCGGCGAGCCCGGGCCGCCGGGGCGGCGAGGCCATCACGGCGTCCGGTATGGTCACCAGCCCGTACGCCCCGACAGCGATGATCGCCACTATCGTGACGGCCAGCGCGAGGAGCCACCGCCTGTTCATCCCGTGATACCCCCTTGATCCCCCTTGATCCCCACGGCTGTATATCAGCGGCGGAGCGGGCGGGCCAGGTCCGCATCCGGCCAAGCGCGGCCCGGCCGGGGGCGGAGCGCCGGCGCGGGAGAACAGGTCCCGGGAACGGGTCGGGGACCGCCCGCCCCCTTCTCTCCGCAGCTTTTGATCTTGCTCCGGCAACGGGCCGTCCGCGCGAACGCGGAGCGCGAGGCTCGTGACCTGATCGGAGGCCGTGTCGAGCACGACCTCGGGACAGGGGTTACAAAGGGCGACGGCCGACCTGATGATCGTCGCCAACCACCGACCGGCCCTGACCGACGAGGAACCGGCCGCGATCGAGCGGGCGGTGCCGGCCTCCGCGGTCGCCGAGGACCACGGGGTCCGGTCCGCCCAGGACGGTGAGCGCTGATGCGTGCGTCAGGGACGCTCGACGCCGAGACCATCCTGACCGCCACCGAGGACGTGCCGCGCCGGCACGGGCCGGAGAAAGCCACGGTGCTGGACGTGGCACGGGCTCTGGGGGTCAGCCACGCCGGCGTCTACCGGCACTTCCCGTCCAAGGCGGCGCTACGCGAAGCCGTCACCCTCTCCCCGCCGCCGGCTCGGTCACTGATTCGGGCCGGGAGCGGGCGAGGAGCTGAAGACGCCCTCCCTGGTGTATTTGCACGCGCCGCCACCGCATGCGGGATTCGAGTCCCAGCCGTCGCTGTAGGCCACCATGCGGTAATGGTTGGCGAGTCCCTTGGTTTTCGCCTGCCAGCCCCCGGGCGGCACCTTGCCGTCGAATTGCTTGACGTAGTTGCCCAGGACGTTCCGGTAATAAATCCGGTGCCTCGCGTACAGGTAGTCGGCCGATCCCACCGGGGTGCAGTTGTAGACGTAGCTGTTGGCGTAGCGGAACTTGCCGCCGAAGTCCGATGAGTAATACGACTTGGGCGCCATCCCGGCCACCGCGGAATCATGCCAGTCCACATACGGGTAGTAACCCGAGTAACACGACTGGCCCGAAACGGTGGAGACGCGGGCGGCGGAGCCGGGCACCGCGAGGGCACGGGCGATGACGGGAGAGGCGGTGACCGTCCGCCCTTCGAGGTCCGGCGGCGTCGGATCCTCCCGGAACTCCTCCAGCAGCAGCCGGGGGACCGGCAGGCTCGTCGGGGTCGCGTCGAGGTAGGCCTCGAGCATGCTTCCCACCGGAAGGCGCACGATCGGCGCGTTCTCCCCTCCGCGTCCTTCCTGGAACAGCCCGTAGTCCTGCGAGGACGCGCTGTAGGAGAACACGACCCGCACACCGTTCACGTAGCTGAGTTCGGCGAGCGTGTCCTCCGGCTCCTCCGGCTCCTCGGACGGGGAGCCGCCGACAGGGGGCGCGGCCCGCGCCTTCGAGTGCGCGAAACTCGTGGGCGCCGACGAGGCCAGGACCGCAAGAACCATGAGGGACACGGTCGCCATTGAGGTAAGCTTCCCGAGCGCCATCAATTACTCCTCGAACGCTGGAATAAAGTCCTGCGCGGAGTATGAACCGAGCCCTCCAGAATGGTCAAGCAAGAAGCCGTCCCCAGAACACGGAGATCCGGCCCGCCGTGTCGGCCGATTAATAATTGACCCCGCGGCTCCATGCTTTCAAACCGGACGGGACGTCTTGTTCCGCCCTGCGGCCCGGGGCTCTTCTTACCGTCCCATCGCATGACGGAACGGGCGAGGAGGCTTCAGGAAAGGCGAGATTTCATTCTCGTCGATGTCCTCACCGGGGCGGTGAACGCGGGCGGTGAACACGGGGATGTGCGGGCCGGCGGCGGATCGGGCCGGACCGGCGGCCCGGGAGACCGTGATCCCGCGTGAGCGGGTCCGGACCGGCCCCGGCGCCCGCTGACGCCCCGGGGCCGATGACCACCCCGGGCGAGGGCCCGCGCCGGTGCGCGGGCCCTCGTGTCAGCCGCGATCCTCGGTCAGAGGCGGCAGGAGACCTTGTAGTTCCCCACGTTCGACTTGACCGCCTTCGGGGTGCCCGGGAACAGCTCCAGCCATACGGACGCGCTGGTGTTGTAGGTCGGCTGCATCCCCAGCACCGCGTGCTCGGTCCGGGGGCCCTGGTCGTGGAAGAAGGCGGTGCGCACCGCCGACGTCCGCGTGTAGGAGCCGAAGTCGAGGACCCACCGGTAGGGCACCCGGCCGGGCCCCTTCGCGGTGATGTCACCGGACAGGTACTGGCGGTAGTCCGCGTTCCAGCCGCAGTAGTAGAGGTACAACGACTCCTTGGCCACCTTGACCGACTCGACCTGCGCGTCCGCCGTCGGCGGCGTGCCGTCCTCGCAGGTCACCGTGGAGGTCGCCACCTCCGACCTGACCCCGTTGACCTCGATCGCCAGGGAGACGACGCCTCCCTCGGTGATGGGCCGGTGCGCGGTGAAGCTCCGGTGCATCTCGTTGAGCCTGACCTCTTCCACCGGCCCCGGGACCCCGTTCCAGATCCGCCGGAACTTGACGATCGCCGGCTTCTTCTCCGCCTCGAACCTGACGGAGAACGGCAGGTCCGCCGCGCCCTCATCGCTGTCCGCGGGCGGGCAGGGGCCTCGGTAATTGGGACGGAGCGCCGTCACCGTGACGGTGGCGTCGGTCGCGTCGGTGCACTTGATGGCGTAGGGGAACTTGTTGGAGACCACGGACCCGGCCGGGGAGAGGATCTCGATGGCCCGCCAGCCCGAACGGGTGTCGAAGGCCACCCTCTCCTCGTAGTTGACCGGGACCTCGGCCGCGCCGCCCTGGGTGAACTCGCGGGTCTGCTCCTGCGACTTCCAGCCGTTGCTGTCGATCCACCGGTACTTCACGGTCGCCGGGACCCGCGACACCTTGAGGGTGCCCGTGGTGTTCCAGTAGAACGGGGTCCAGCAGGGCCCCTCGTAGTCCCCTCGGTTTATCCCGGTCACCGTCGCCGACGCGGTGGCCTGCGGGGCGGTGGGCGTCCCCGAGGCCGTCGGCCGCGGAGTCCCGTTCGGGGCCGGGGTCGCCGGCGGCACGCTCGGCGTCCGGGTGGGCGAGGGCGAGGCCGACGAAGTGGGCCGGACCGTCGAGGCGGGATCCGGCTGGACGGTGACCGATCCCTGGCAACTCACCTGGAAACGGACCTTCTTCGACGTCCTGCCCCGCGCACCAAGAACCTGCAGCGCCTGCCAGCTCCTGGTGTCGGTGGTGAACGTGCGCCGGTCCCAGAGCGTGACCCGGCCGGTCAGCACGGCCGTCCGTACGGCTCCCGCCGCGCCGTCCCCCCGCAGCCAGCGATATTTGATCTTGGTGCCGGGGCGGCCCTTGACCACCGCCGCGAAGCTGACGTTCACCGGGCAGTCACCGTTGTAGCGCGCCGGTGACGCCTTGGCGGCCGACACCGTAACCGGACCGGAAGCCGCGGTGGCCGGGGTGGCCACCGCGACACCACCGATCGCGGTACCCATCGCGAGAATCGCGATCAATTTTCTTACATTGGAAATCACGGGCCCGAAGGGTAGACAGGGTCACTTGGATCTCACTGGTCACCGACTTGTAGCCACTGGTAGCGGGTGCGCCGGATCATCCGGCGGCGCGGGCGGCGGTGACGAAGCTTCTGATCAGGCCGGCGTCCTTCACCCCGGGCGCGACCTCCACGCCGCTCGACACGTCGACGCCCCAGGGCCGGGCGGCGGCGATCGCCTCGGCCACGTTCGACGGGTCCAGACCGCCCGCCAGCATCCAGCGGCCCGCCGGACGGCCGCGCACCGCCGCCCAGTCCCACGGCTGCCCCGAACCGGGCCTGGGCGCGTCGACGATGAGCAGGTCCTCGTCGAAGGCGCCGCAGCGCAGATCCGCGCCCGCGGCCCCGGCGCGGATCAGCGTGAGGTCGAGGTCCTTCAGCGCGGTGAAGTCATCGTGCGGGTGGTCGCCGTGCAGCTGGACGGCGCGCACCCCGGCCTCCAGCGCGGCCGCCCGGATCTCCTCGGGGGTCTCCCCGGCGAACACCGCCACGGTCAGCACGTGCGCGGGCACCGTGGAGGCCAGTTCGCGTGCCCGCGCCGGGGTGATCCGCCGGGGACTCCTGGTGAGGACGTAGCCGATCGCGTCGGCTCCCGCCTCGACGGCGGCCGTCACATGCTCGGGCTCGCGCAGCCCGCAGATCTTCACGTACACCCTCCGCACACTATCGGCGCGGGGCGCCTCCGGCCGCCACCCGCGTGATCGCCCCGGGCCCGCCTCCAGCGAACAGTGATCTACAGGACAGGGCCTAGCGCAGGCCGTCGAAGAGGTCGTCCTCACGGTCGGCGGCGGGGACGCGGCTGAGGTGGCGGATGAACGCCTCGTGGCCGAGCGCCCGCTGCTGGGCCTCGGCGGGCATGCGCAGCAGGAAGATGTTCTCGCCCTGGCTCGCGTGCGCCTCCAGCGCCTTGCGCTTGTGCTCCACGTAGGGTTCCACGTCGACCACGGTGGTGATCTGCTCCTCCGGGGTGCCGAAGTCCGGGGGGAGTTCCAGGTCCTCGGGGGCCCCGCCGATCGAGCGGAGGTATTCGAACAGCTCGGCGACCCGTTCCCGGGGCACCGCGGTGTAGTAGAGCTTGCTGGGGATGCCGGATGCCTCGACCGCGGCGAGGGTGATCCGGTTGGCCTGGATGTGGTCGGGGTGGCCGTAGTTGCCGTTCTCGTCATAGGTGACGACGACCTGCGGCCGGTAGCGCTCCATCAACGCGGCCAGCCGCCCGGCGGCCTGCTCGACGGGGACGTTGGCGAAGGCGTCCGGCGCCTCGTTGGCGGCCCAGCCCACCATGCCGGAGTCGCGGTAGCCGAGCAGCTCCACATGGTCGATCCCGAGGTGGGCCACGGATTCGCGCAGCTCCTCCAGCCGCCGCTCGCGCACCGCCGCCTCGTCGTGGCCGGGCTCCCCCGGCTTCACCCCGCCGGGACCGTCACCCTGCTCCCCGTTGGTGCAGGTGACCAGGACGGTGCGGATGCCCTCCTCGACGCACTTGGCGAAGATGCCGCCCGTCCCGATCACCTCGTCGTCGGGATGGGCGTGGACAGCCATCAGTGTCAGCTCGTCAGCCATGGATATCGACCCCTCCGGATAAGAAGGCCACGCGGCCCCGATCACTCTACGGCCGCCGGCGGGCGGCCGGAATCGGGCCGTCCGCCTGATTCCGGCCGCCCGCCGAGCGGGTAGGTGAGTCCTGACAGTCACGCGCGACACCCCGTCGCCGCCGGAGGGAGCCGTCATGGTGGGCACGACGAAGAACACCGAGATCTACCGGGAGGCCCGGGACCTGCTGCTGGACCTGGGCGGGGACTACGAGGGGGCGGTGGGACGGTTCGTGTGGCCGGTGTTCCAGGGCGCCTTCAACTGGGCGCACGACTGGTTCGACGTGATCGCCCGCGGCAACGGGCGGACGGCCCTGTGGCTGGTCGAGGAGGACGGGTCTGAGACCCGCCACACCTTCGACGAGATCGCCTGCCGCTCGGACCAGGTCGCGGCCTGGCTGGCCGGGCAGGGGGTGGGCCGCGGTGACCGCGTGCTCGTCATGCTGGGCAACCAGGTCGAGCTGTGGGAGTCGATGCTGGCGGTGATGAAGCTCGGCGCGGTGATCATGCCGACGACCACGGCACTGGGCCCGGCGGACCTGCCCGACCGCATCGAGCGCGGCGGCGCCCGGCACGTCATCGCCAACAGCGCGGACACCGCGAAGTTCGCCGGGGTGGCGGGCGACTACACCCGGATCTGCGTCGGCGAGGCACCGGCGGGGTGGGCCGCCTATCGCGACGCCTACGCCGGCGCGGCCGGGCCCGTGGCGCACCCGGGCACCGCGCCGGACGACCCGCTGCTGCTGTACTTCACCTCCGGCACGACCAGCCGGCCGAAGCTGGTGGAGCACACGCAGGTGTCCTACCCGGCCGGACATCTGTCCACCATGTACTGGATGGGCGTGCGGCCGGGCGACACGCACCTGAACATCAGTTCGCCGGGCTGGGCCAAGCACGCGTGGAGCTGTTTCTTCGCCCCGTGGATCGCCGAGGCGACGATCTTCGTCTACAACTACGCCCGCTTCGACGCGGGCGCGCTGCTGGCCCAGATCCGCCGGGCCGGGGTGACCACGTTCTGCGCGCCGCCGACGGTGTGGCGGATGCTGATCAAGTCCGACCTGTCCGGCGGTCCCGGCTCGCTGCGGGAGGTGACGGCGGCCGGCGAACCGCTGAACCCGGAGGTCATCGAGCAGGTCCGCAACGCCTGGGGGCTGACGCTGCGCGACGGGTTCGGGCAGACCGAGACCACCGCCCAGGTCGGCAACACCCCGGGGGCGCCGGTCAAGCCCGGCTCGATGGGCCGTCCGCTCCCCGGGGTGCCGGTGGTGCTGGTCGACCCGATCACCGGGGAGCCGGCCGAGGAGGGCGAGATCTGCGTCGACCTGGCCCGCAGGCCGATGAACCTGATGACCGGCTACCAGGGCGACCCCCGCCGGGAGCGGGAGGCGATGGCCGGCGGCTACTACCACACCGGTGACATCGCCTCCCGGGACGCGGAGGGCTACATCACCTACATCGGGCGGACCGACGACGTGTTCAAGGCCTCCGACTACAAGATCTCGCCGTTCGAGCTGGAGAGCGTGCTCATCGAGCACCCGGCCGTCACCGAGGTCGCGGTGGTGCCCGCGCCCGACCCGGTCCGGCAGGCCGTGCCCAAGGCGTACGTCGTGCTCGCCCCGGGCTGGACGCCGGACCGGGAGACCGCGCTGGCCATCCTGCGCCACGCGCGGGAGAAGCTGGCCCCTTACCTGCGGGTGCGCCGGGTGGAGTTCGCCGAGCTGCCCAAGACGATCTCCGGAAAGATCCGCCGGGTCGAGCTCCGAGCCCGCGAGGAGCGGGCCGCCGGCACCGGCTCGGCCACGGAGTGGCGCGACGACCAGTTCCCCGAGCTGCGGACCTGAACGGAGACGGTGCGTCCGGCGACCCGGCGGTGCCGTCCGAGGCCGGGGAGGAGAGGAGGAGGCCGTCCGTTCACAGCGGACGGTAACGGGGAAGGGGGGCGTCCGCTCCTTTCCGCTCTCAACCTATAGTGCACCGGCGGGCTTGCCACAAGACCCGGGTCGTGCCGCAGAATCGTCGGCCGAGGCCAGAACCTGCGGAAACGGGAGTCGTGGAATGCGTGTGTTGTTGTTGACGTACGGGTCGCGCGGGGACGTCGAACCGATGGTGGGGCTCGCGGTGAGTTTGCGGGAGCTCGGCGCGGAGGTGCGGGTGTGCGCGCCGCCGGACTTCGCGGAGCTGCTGGACGGTTCCGGCCTCCCGCTGGTGCCGCTCGGCCGGTCGGTGCGCGAGATGGCGTCCGGGGCGGTGACCGGGAAGGAGCCGCTGCCCGCGGCGGGCCTGCCCCAGCGCGCGGCCCAGATGGTCGCCGCGACGTACGGATCGGTCGCCGCGGTGGCCGAGGGATGTGACGCGGTGGTGGCGACCGGCTTGATCCCGGCCGCGGCCGCCGCGCGGTCGGTGGCCGAGAAGCTGGGCATCCCCTACGTGTTCGTGGCCTACTTCCCGACCTACCTGCCGTCGCCGCACCACCCGCCGCTCGCGTGGACCCGGCCGCTCCCACCGGAGGTGACCGACAACCGGGTGCTGTGGGACCTGAACACGGAGGACATGAACGCGCTGTTCGGCGAGGCGATCAACGGCCACCGGGCGTCGATCGGCCTGCCCCCGGTGGACAACGTCCGCGACCACGTCTTCACCGACCAGCCGTGGCTGGCGGCGGACCCGGCCCTGGGCCCGTGGCTGCAGCCGGCGGATCTCGACGTGGTGCAGACCGGCGCCTGGATCCGGCCGGACGGACGCCCGCTCCCGGCCGATCTGGAGGCGTTCCTGGACACCGGCGCGCCCCCGGTGTACGTGGGCTTCGGCAGCATGCCCATGCGCGCCGCGCAGGACGTCGCCCGGGCGGCCATCGAGGCGGTCCGCGCGCACGGCCGCCGCGCACTCGTCTCGCGCGGCTGGGCCGGCCTGGCCCTGACCGACGACCGGGACGACTGCTTCGCCGTCGGCGAGGTCAACCAGCAGGCACTGTTCGGCCGGGTGGCCGCCGTCGTGCACCACGGCGGCGCGGGCACCACGACGACGGCCGCCCGGGCCGGCGCGCCCCAGGTGGTGGTGCCCCAGATAGCGGACCAGCCGTACTGGGCCGCCCGGGTGGCCGAGCTGGGCATCGGCGCGGCACACGACGGCCCGACCCCGACCACCGAGTCCCTGTCAGCCGCGCTCAGGACGGCGCTGGCCCCCGAGACCGGCGCCCGGGCGAGGGCCGTGGCCGGTACGGTCCGCACCGACGGGGCGACGGTGGCCGCGAGGCTGCTGCTCGAAACGGTCAGCCGAGAAAGGCCGCCGGTGTCCGCGTGAACCACGCGGGATCACCGAGCCGGGGAAAGTGCCCCGCGCCGGGCTGCGCCGCCGACGTTTCGACCCGGGGTTCAGCCGCCGATGATCGTACGGCGTAGCTGGGCCGACAGCACCGCGGGCGCCTCGACGAGCGAGGGGCCGTACCACGTCAGGCGGCGCCCGTCGAGCAGGGCCGCCGCGACGCCGGGGAAGCTCTCGGGGCCGTCGTCCGCGGTGAAGCGGTACGGCTCGTCCGGCAGCACCACCAGGTCGGGCCCGGCCTCCCGCAGCCGGTCGATCGGGATCTTCGGGTAGCGCTCGGGGTGGTCGGCGTAGATGTTCACCACGCCCAGCCGGGCCAGCACGTCGCCGGTGAAGGTCTCCCCGCCGACGACCATCCACGGCCGGCGCCACACCGGGATGACCGCCCGGCACCACGGGGCGCGGGCCTCCTGCCGCCAGGCGGCCTCCGCCCCGTCCAGCCAGGCCGGGCGGGGCAGCCGGCACGCCTGGGTGAGAACGCGCTCCAGCGAGGCCAGCGCCTCGTCGACGGTACGGATGACCGTCACCCACACCGGGACGCCGGCCGCCCGGAGCGCGTCGAGATCGGCGGCCCGGTTCTCCTCGAAGTTGGCCAGCACGACGTCGGGGCGGAGCGACCTGATCAGCTCCAGGTCCGGGTTCTTGGTGCCCCGGACCCGGGTGACGTCGAGGCCGGCGGGGTGGCTGCACCAGTCGGTGGCCCCCACGAGCAGCCGGGGCGCGGTCGCCGCGACGGTCTCGGTCAGGGAGGGGACGAGGGAGACGATCCGGCGCACCCTCGCGGGGACCGCGACCGTGGCGCCGGTGTCGTCTCTCATCTCGCCGTCCTCTCGGCCCGTGGCCGGCTCCCCGGCCGGGCCGGCCCCTGTCACACGTTACGGCGGTACTGCCCGCCGGCCTCGAACAGCGCCTCGGTGATCTGACCGAGGGAGCAGACGCGGGCGGCGTCCATCAGCGCGGCGAAGGCGTTCTCGTCCGACGCCGCCGCCTGGCGGAGCCGCTGCAGGGCCTGCGGGGCCTGTCCGGCGTTCGCCTCCTGGAAGTCGCGCAGGCGGTGTAGCTGGGACTGCTTCTCCTCCTCGGTGCCACGCGCCAGCTCCAGCGGGCCGTGGTCGACCTCGCCCTTGGGGTTGCGGAAGGTGTTGACCCCGATGATGGGCAGGGAGCCGTCGTGCTTGCGGGTCTCGTACAGCATCGACTCGTCCTGGATGCGCCCGCGCTGGTAGCCGGTCTCCATCGCCCCCAGCACGCCGCCCCGGTCGGAGATGCGCTCGAACTCCTTGAGCACGGCCTCCTCGACCAGGTCGGTGAGCTCGTCGACGATGAACGAGCCCTGGAGCGGGTTCTCGTTCATCGCCAGGCCCCACTCGCGGTTGATGATGAGCTGGATGGCCATGGCCCGCCGTACCGAGTCGGGGGACGGGGTGGTGACGGCCTCGTCGAAGGCGTTGGTGTGCAGGCTGTTGCAGTTGTCGTAGATCGCGATGAGCGCCTGCAGGGTGGTGCGGATGTCGTTGAAGTCCATCTCCTGGGCGTGCAGGGATCGGCCGGAGGTCTGGATGTGGTACTTCAGCTTCTGCGCCCGCTCGGCGGCGCCGTACCGCTCGCGCATCGCCACCGCCCAGATGCGGCGGGCCACCCGCCCGAGCACGCTGTATTCGGGGTCCATGCCGTTGGAGAAGAAGAACGACAGGTTCGGCGCGAAGTCGTCGATCTTCATGCCGCGGGCCAGGTAGGCCTCGACGTAGGTGAAGCCGTTGGCCAGGGTGAAGGCGAGCTGGCTGATCGGGTTGGCCCCGGCCTCGGCGATGTGGTAGCCGGAGATCGAGACCGAGTAGAAGTTGCGCACCCCGTTGGCGATGAACCATTCCTGGATGTCGGCCATCATCCGCAGGCTGAACTCGGTGGAGAAGATGCAGGTGTTCTGCCCCTGGTCCTCCTTGAGGATGTCGGCCTGCACGGTGCCGCGCACGGTGGCCAGCGTCCTGGCGCGCAGCTCCGCGGCCTCCTCGGGCGAGGGCGGGCGGCCGTGCGTGTCGCCGAAGCGGTCGAGCGCCTGGTCGACGGCGGTGTTGAGGAAGAAGGCCAGGATCGTCGGCGCGGGCCCGTTGATCGTCATGGAGACAGAGGTGTTGGGCGCCGACAGGTCGAACCCGTCATACAGCGCCTTCATGTCGCCGAGCGTCGCGATCGACACCCCCGACGTGCCGACCTTGCCGTAGATGTCGGGGCGGAGCGCGGGGTCGTTGCCGTACAGCGTGACCGAGTCGAAGGCGGTGGACAGCCGGGTCGCCGGCTGGCCCTCCGACAGGAGCTTGAAGCGCCGGTTGGTGCGGAACGGGTCGCCCTCTCCGGCGAACATCCTGGTCGGGTCCTCGTCGTCCCGCTTGAAGGGGAAGACGCCGGCGGTGAACGGGAAGCGGCCGGGCAGGTTCTCCGCGCGCAGGAACCGCAGCAGGTCGCCGTGGTCGGACAGCCGCGGCAGCGCCACCCGCGGGATCCGGTTGCCCGACAGCGTCTGGCGCCACAGCGGGGTCCGCAGCTCCCGGTCGCGGACCTTCACCACCAGCTCGTCGGCCCGGTATTCCTCCGCCGTGGCGCTCCATCCCTCCAGGAGCGCCCGGCTGCCGGGATCGACTCCGGCGGCCGCACGGGCCAGCAGGAGGTCCACGGCGGCGGTGTCGGCGCCCTCCTCGGCGATCATCTCCCGGACGGCGGTGAGCCGCTGCAGGCCGCGCACCGCCTCCGCCTGATCCGCGGTGTGGGCGTGGTAGCCGCGGACGGTCTCGGCGATCTCGGCCAGGTAGCGGGACCGGGCCGGTGGCACGATGCCGTCGGCGACCTTCGAGGTGTTCCCGCTCACCTCGGGGAGCACGCCCGGGGTCTCGGGCAGCCCGTGCTCGCCGAGCAGGCCCCTGAGGCGCTGGTAGAGCGCGGTGACGCCGGCGTCGTTGAAGCGGGAGGCGATCGTGCCGTAGACGGGCATCTCCTCCGGCGGGACCCCGAACGCCTCTCGGTTGCGGACGAGCTGGCGGCGCACGTCGCGCAGCGCGTCCTCGGCGCCCCGGCGCTCGTACTTGTTGATCGCGACCACGTCGGCGAAGTCGAGCATGTCGATCTTCTCCAGCTGGGAGGCCGCGCCGAACTCCGGCGTCATCACATACAGCGACACGTCCGCGAACGGCACGATCGCCGCGTCGCCCTGCCCTATGCCAGGAGTCTCCACGATCACCAGGTCGTGGCCCGCCGCCCGACAGGCCGCGATCACGTCGCCGAGGTGCGCGGGCAGCTCCTGTGCCCCCCGGGTGGCCAGGGACCGGAAGTAGGCGCCGCCGCCGGACAGGCTGTTCATCCTGATCCGGTCGCCCAGCAGCGCTCCCCCGCCGCGCCGCCGGGTCGGGTCGACCGCGATGACGGCGACCCGGAGCTTGTCCTCGAAGTCGATCCTGATCCGGCGCAGCAGCTCGTCGGTGAGCGAGGACTTGCCCGAACCGCCGGTGCCGGTGATGCCCAGCACCGGGACCGTGCGGGCGGCGGCGGCACCCCGCAGCGCCTCCAGCCACGAGGCGTCCGCGGCGCCGGACTCCACCATCGTGATCGCGCGCGACAGCGCCCGGTGGTCGCCCGCGACCACCTCGGCCATCGCGGGCGCCCCGCCGGCGGTCAGGTCCACGTCACACGCCTCGACCACCTTGTTGATCATTCCGGCCAGCCCCAGCCGCTGGCCGTCCTCGGGCGAGAAGACCCCGGCGACGCCGTGGGCGTGCAGGAGGTCGATCTCCTCGCGCACGATCACCCCGCCGCCCCCGCCGTAGACCTTCACGTGCCCGGCCCCGCGCTCGCGCAGCAGGTCCACCAGGTAGGTGAAGAACTCCACGTGTCCGCCCTGGTAGGAGCTGACGGCCACGCCCTGCGCGTCCTCCTGGATCGCCGCGGTGACGATCTCGTCGACGGAGCGGTTGTGGCCCAGATGGATGACCTCGGCGCCCTGCGACTGCAGGATCCGCCGCATGATGTTGATGGCCGCGTCGTGGCCGTCGAACAGCGCCGCCGCCGTGACGACGCGGACCGGATTGACGGGAACGTGCACGAGGGCTCCTCCGACTGACGGCCGACTACTCCACCTGGACTTCCCTCAAAATTACTAGGACGTCCTAGTAAATACTAGGACGTCCTACTGATTTCCGCTCCGGCTTCGGCCGAATCCCCGTGCCGGCCTCAGCCGAGATCCCATGCCATGACGACCGCCAGGCCGACGAAGTGGATCAGCACGACCACCGCGATGAGGAAGACGAACACGAACTTCGCCGGCCCGTGCTCGAACTGGCTGCCCTCCTTCAGCACGGGCCGCTGCGCCTGACGGTCGGCGATCCGCTCTTCGAGGGTCTTCCTCTTCCGGTTGGTCACGGCGGTCCTCGGGTCGGGGTGAGCGCTCATCCGCGGGCCTCCGCCCGCAGCTCGGCCAGCAGTTCTCCCTGACCCGCCAGCAGCTCGGTCAGGATCCGCCGGGCGGCGACCATCAGATCGGCCACATCGGCGGTGGACAGGGCGTAGACGACGGTGGGCCCCTCGCGGGTGGCGGTCACGATCCCGGCTCGGCGCAGCACCGCCAGCTGCTGGGACAGACTGGACGCCTCGACGTCGATCGCGGCCAGAAGGTCACGGACGGGCAGTGGGCCGTCCTGCAGCAGTTCGAGCACCTGGATGCGGACCGGATGGCCGAGGGTACGGAAGAAATCGGCCTTGGCCTGATTGAGCGGCACCGGCATGATCACACAGCCCCGTCGGCGGGCCCGCCGCCCGCGTACCGCACGTCGATGCCGTGCCGGTCGGCGATGCGCAGCAGGCTCTCCAGCCGTCCGGACAGGATCTCGACCGCCTGGCCGTCGAAGGCGTGCCGCGTGATCCGCAGCTCGGCGTCGACCTCGTCGACACGTGCCCGCAGCCGCGCCGCGAACTCGCCCCGGCCTTCCGCTTCCCGTAGATCAGGTGAACTTCGGCTCCCGAACAGCGAATACACGACACTCATCATGTGCCAAGTTGCATAATTGTTCAAATTGTAAGGTTTATAGGTAAGCTGACGGCAGTGATATGTTCTCGGACGTCGCTCAGCCGGCCCGGATCCCGGTCCGGACCAGGTCGGCGGCGGAGCGGGACACACCGGGCACGGCCGCCGGCGGCGGGGCCGGCCCAGGGTGTCACGCTACGTCAGCCGACAGCGCGACTGTGACAAGAGGTCGAGCACGCCTGCGTGCGTAGAGGGAGTGCAGCCAATGGGGCGGGGTCGAGCCAAGGCGAAGCAGACGAAGGTGGCTCGCCAGCTGAAGTACGGCACCCACGACATCGATCTTGAGCGGCTCCGCAGGGAGCTCGGCAGCGGTGACGATCCCGCGCCCGAGACCGAGACCGAAGACCCCGCCGACGGGTCCCCCGGCGGCTAGGTCGGTGACCGACTGACCTGCGGCCCGCCCCCCTTCCACAGGGGGGCGGGCCGGGTCCGTCCTGACGTCGGCGGTCACACGCTCAGGCGGTCACACGCTCAGTGCATGGCCGCGCTCTCCTGGGCGAGCCGTTCGTCACCGGTGAGGGTGTTGAGCGGCTTCTCCTTGATGAACAGCACCGCCACGAGGGCGAGCGCGGTCAGCGGGGCGCCGATGAGGAACAGGTCGGCGGTGGCGGTGGCGTAGACGTCCTGGATCACGCGCACCACCGGCGCGGGCAGCGTGGAGATGTCGGGTACGGCGTGGCTCTGCTCGCCACCGGAGGCGGTCGCCACCGGGCCGAGCTTCTCGGCCATCAGGCTGGTGACCCGGTTGGCCAGCACGGCGCCCAGGGCGCTGACGCCGACCGCGCCGCCCATGCTGCGGAAGAACGTCAGCACGGAGGTGGTGACGCCCAGGTCGTGGGCCGGGACGTCGTTCTGCGCGGCGAGCACCAGGTTCTGCATGAGCATGCCGACGCCGACGCCGAGCACCGCCATGTACAGCGAGAGCACGGGGACGCCGGTGTCGGCGCCGATCGTGGACAGCAGGAGCATGCCGGCCAGCATGATCACGCCACCCGCGACCAGGAACCCCTTCCAGCGGCCCCACTTGGTGATGAGCTGCCCGGCGACGGTGGAGGAGACGAGCAGGCCGAAGATCATGGGCAGGCTCATCAGGCCCGCCACGGTCGGCGACTTGCCCAGGGCCACCTGGAAGTACTGCGACAGGAAGACCGTCCCGCCGAACATCGCGACGCCGACCAGCACGCTGGCGACGGTGGCCAGCGCGACCGTGCGGTTGCGGAAGACGCCGAGCGGGATGATGGGCTCGGCCGCCCGCGACTCCACCCACACCGCGACGGCCAGGATGAGCACTCCGGCGCCGACCAGGCCGGCCGTCCACGCCGAGGCCCAGGCGAACTGGTTGCCCGCCAGCGACGACCACACCAGCAGCGTCGAGACGCCCGCGGTGATGAGGAAGGCACCGAGATAGTCGACCTTCACCTGCTTCCGGACGACCGGCAGCTTGAGGGTGCGCTGCAGCAACACGATCGCCAGGATCGTGAACGGCACGCCGATCAGGAAGCACCAGCGCCACCCCAGCCAGGAGGTGTCGACCAGCAGGCCGCCGATCAGCGGCCCGGCGACGGTGCCGACGCCGAACACGGCGCCGAAGATGCCGGCGTAGCGGCCCAGCTCACGGGGCGGGATCATCGCGGCCATCACGATCATGGACAGCGCGGTCATGCCTCCGGCGCCGACGCCCTGCACCACCCGGCTCACGATCAGGATCTCCACGTTCGGCGTGAGACCGGCGATCAGCGAGCCCACCACGAACAGTCCCAGCGAGAGCTGGATCAACAGTTTCTTGCTGTAGAGGTCGGCCATCTTGCCCCACAGCGGCACGGTGGCCGTCATCGCCAGCAGCTCGGCGGTGACGATCCAGGTGTAGACGGTCTGGCTGCCGCCCAGGTCGGTGATGATGCGCGGCAGCGCGTTGGCCACGACGGTGGAGGCCAGGATGGACACGAACATGCCCACCATCAGCCCGGAAAGCGCCTGCAGCACCTTGCGGCGGGAGGGACGCGCGGCGGCGTCGGCGGCCGCCTCCGGCGGCACACTGGTGGTCGTCATTCTTCCTCGGGTTCTCTTGCTTCAGGGGACCCGGCACGAAAGGGCGCCGGGCCTGGAACGGGTGACAGGGCCGTGGTGTGACCGGGCCGTGGTGTGGCCGGCACCGGGTGGTGCGGCCGGGGACGGAGCCGGATGGGGGAACGGACGTGACGGGACCGGGCGGGAAGAGGCGTCACGGGACCTGACGGGTCACGGAACCTGTTGGGTCACGGGACCTGACGGATCACGGGATCTGTTGGGTCACGGGACCTGGTGGAAGGAGGGAGAGGTCAGGCGGGAGAGGAGGGGTCCGCCAGCCCCGCCGTCAGATGGTCGAAGGCCTCGTCGAGCAGCTCCCCCAGCTCGCGGTCTCCGCCTCCGGCGCTCCAGCGCATCATCGCGACCCGGAACGCCGTCCAGGCCACGGCCGTGACCAGGATCGGGTAGCCGTCCGCCACCGGATCCACGCCGATCCGCCCGGCGACCGCCTCCGCGATCATCCGCTCGACCTCGGCGCCGTTGGCGACGAGACGGGGCAGCAGCGACGGATTCTGCTCGAACACCTTCAACCGCAGCAGCCACTGCTCCTGCCGGGCCTGGATCTGGTCCGCCTCGGCGCGCAGCGCCCGCCGCAGCACCTCGATGACCGGCAGCTCCGCCGGCGCCGACCTCATCATCTCGCCGATCTGCGTGTCGGTCCCCGGCCCCTTGCCGGTGACCGCCTCTTCCTTGCAGGAGAAGTAGTTGAAGAAGGTGCGCGAGGAGACGTCGACGGCCTGGCTGATGTCCTCCACGGTGACCCCGCCGATGCCCCGCTCGGCGACCAGCTCCAGAGCGGCCCGCTCCAGAGCCGCGCGCGTCTCCTGTTTCTTCCGGTCCCGCCGGCCCAGATCGACCGCGCCCGGCCGATCACCCGTATCCACGATGGTCACACCATGCAGCATAGGCGAAAACTTTCACCTTCTGCATGTTTTCATAGTATGAAGTGATATACGACACAGTGAAATGGCATGTCCGGCTGCTCCCCGCCCACGCCGCCTCCCGGGACCACCGGGAGGACAGCCCCCGGTCAGACATACCGGGGACGTGTCCCGGCGGGGACCACCGCGAGGGGGCAGGCGGCGTGGTGCAGCAGCGAGTGGCTCACCGAGCCCAGCAGCAGCCCGGCCAGCTCGCCGCGCCCGCGCGATCCCACGACCAGCACGTCCGCCTGCGCCGAGGCGTCCCTCAGCACGTCCACCGGGTGCCCGTGCTCCACCTGCTCGACGAGCTTGACATCCGGGTAGGACCCGCTCCAGGCCGCCAGCGCCTCGGCCGGCCGGCGCCGCTCGCCCTCGGCCATCTCCTGCGCGACCGGCGGAGCGAAGAGACCGCCGCCGGCCGCGGGCCGTCTCCAGGCGTGGATCGCCCGCAGTGTGGCACCGCGCACGGACGCCTCGGCGAAGGCGAAACCGATGGCGGCCGCACCGGACGGGGAGCCGTCGATGCCGACGACGACCTCGCCGCGGGTGTGCGCGGGCAGGTCGCGGACGACGGCCACCGGGCAGGCGGCGCGCCCGGCCACTCCCAGCGCGACCGATCCGAGCAGCATGCCGCGGAAACCGCCCAGCCCGTGACTGCCGACCACCAGGAGCTCGGCGCGCTCGGCTGCCTTGAGCAGGCCGAGGCGGGGGTCGCCCGGCAGCAGCAGGGTCTCCGCCTCGACGTCGCCGTCTTCCTCACGCGCCCGCCTCAGTGCTTCGGCCAGCGTGGACGTGGCCCCGTCGCGCATCCACTGTCCCACGGCGGCGTGCGGGACGCCCTGCGGCATCTCATAGGCCCAGACCGGCATGATGTGCACGATGCGCAGCCTGGCGCCGCGCAGGCCCGCCTCCCGCACCGCCCAGCCCACGGCCTCAAGGCCGGCCCGCGAGCCGTCGACTCCCGCCAGGATCATGACCTCCCCCTTCCGGTCACTACGGCCGGCGCTCCCGGAGCACCTCGGCGACCGGCCGCCGGATGCCCCCGCCCGCGCCGGAGGTGTAGCCCAGACGCATGATCATCTGGGGGTGTTCGCCGGACAGCAGTTCCTGCCGTAGGAACTCCCGCAGGTGGGGCATCTCCAGCGCCTGGGTGTGGAAGGCCGCGCCGACGTCGTAGGCGGAGGCGTACAGCAGGACGCGCTGCAGCGCCTGACCGGCCGCGATCCAGTCCTCGCGGGAGTCCCCCGGCGTGGTCAGCACCGCCACGGTCCCGGTGGAGGCCGAGAAGAACTGGTCACTGTCGTCGCCCCACGGGTGGCCGTGGGCGTAGTCGCGTTGGGCGAAGTGCGGACGGGTCCGCCTGGGCTCGCGGGGATAGCCCTCGGCCGGGACCCCCTCCTTGCGGGAGCTTCCCGGCGGCTGGGCCCAGCTGATCATCTCCAGGGTGAACAGCCGGTTCTGGGACTGCACGTCCTGGGCGGCGCAGGTGAGGGCGGCGAGCACCCGGACCGCGGCCTCGGAGCGGACCGGCGTCAGCCGCGCCCCCTCGGCGGCGGCCTGGGAGACGAGGGCTCCGAGGAGGCGGTCCGGCACGGGCAGCTCGGTGAATCCGGCGCGGTGGGTGCGGCGGCGCTCGATCTCACCGTGCAGCAGCCGGGTGTGCTCGTCGGCGACGGCGGCCTCCCCCATCCGCACCGTCGCCAGCAGGGCGGGGCGGTCGGGGTCGGGCAGCACCCGCGCCCGCGCCTCGCAGCCGAGCACGCGCAGCGCGAGCCGCAGGTTCATCAGGGCGGCGCCGCAGCTGATCAGCAGCTCCCGGCCCGCGGGGTCGCCGAGCCGCAGCTTCCTGTCGCTGTCGGCCCGCAGGGAGATCTCCTCTCCGTCGACGGCGAAGGACCACGGCTGGGTGTTGTGCACCGACGGCGCCCACACGGCGGCCTGCACCGCCGTGTGGATCGTCGAGGCGATCTCCTCGCTCGTGCGGGCGCTCACGTGCCCACCTCCGTCACAGGTAGGGGGTCGAGACAGGGACCAGGTCGTCGGAGCGGTACGTCAGGCCACCCTTGACGCCGAGAACACCGTCGATCCGGCGGATCTCGGCGACGAGAAGCGATCTCTGGGAGCGGCGGCCGACCTGTCCCGCCAGCGTGATCACACCCGTCTCGACGCCGACGGCCAGCTCCCGCCGGTCGATGCCGAGCCGTTCGCAGACCGCGGTGACCTCGCGGTCGATCTCGTCGGCCGGACGGGTGAAGACCTTCAGCAGATCGCTCTGGTGGACGATCCCGGTGACGCGTCCGGTGGCTGTGTCGACCACGGGCAGCTGCTTGATCCGGTGCCGGTGCATCAGCCGCGCCGCCTCCCGGACGGAGGTCTCCGGGGTGACGGTGATCGCGGGGGTGGTCATGATCTCCCCGGCCGTGCCACCGGCCGCCTTCCTGCGCTCCTCGCGCCTGCCGCGGCCACCGAAGACGCCGCCGGCGTGCCTGTCGGGATCGATCTCCTTGAGCAGCAGGTCATCCTCCGAGACCACGCCGACGGGACGCCCGCCGGCGTCGATGACGGTGACTGCGCCGATCTTGAAACGCCGCATGGCGTCGACGATCTCGGAGAAGGACGCCTCCGGCCGCACCGCGACGGCCCTGACACCCATGACATCCACGACCTTCATGATTGGCCTCCTCGTTACGAGCCTCCCGGAGCCCTGCCGGCCGCGTCAGCGACGAAAGTCCCCGATGCGGAGGACCTACGGTCCGCCGTCCGCGGACCGGTGGGCGGCGAGATCCCGCGCGTCCCTCACGTCCCGCTTCAGGCGCTGACCACCGCGACGGGGCACCGGGCGTGGTGCAGGACCCCGTGACTGACCGAGCCCAGTACGGCCGAGCCGAGCCGGCCCAGCCCGCGCGAGCCGACGACGGCCAGGTCCGCGCTCCGCGACGCCTCGCAGATGACGGCGACGGAATGCCCGCAGACCGCCGTCTGCGTGACTTCCACCTGCGGGTACTTGTCCCGCCAGGGAGTGAGCGTGTCCGCCGCCACGCGCCGCTCGGTGTCGAAGATCTCCTCGATCAGTGGCGTGTAGGCGGCGGCCCCCTGCCCCGTGACGGGCATCTGCCAGGTGTGGACCGTATGCAGCCGGGCGCCGCGCCTGGTGGCCTCCTCGAAGGCGTATTCCAGGGCCGCCGCCGAGTGGGCCGAGCCTTCGAAGCCCACGACGATCTCGCCGTAGGTCCGCTCCGGCTCGCCTCTGACGACCACGAGCGGCGCGGCCGTGTGCCCGGCCAGGGCCAGGGAGACCGATCCGAGCATCAGTTCGGCGAATCCGCCGCGGCCCCGGTGGCCCACCACGATCTGCTCGGCGGTCTCGGCCTCGCGCCGGAGGACTTCGACCGTCCGGCCGGTTTCGAGCGCGGTCTCCACCTCGATCCGCGGGGCCCGCTCGCGCGCCAGGGTGGCCGCGGCCTCCAGCACGCCCCGGGCGTGCTCGGTCACGGAGTCACGGAAGCCGGGCGGGGTCTGGAGCGGGATGTCGTAGGTCCACGGCCCGGACACGTGGACGATCCGCAGGGCACATCCGCGCCGCGCGGCGTCGGCGGCCGCCCACCCGACCGTGACCTGCGAGGAAGGTGAGCCGTCCGTGCCCACCGCTACATGCGCTGTCATGGCGTCCTCCTCGTTTCTCCCCCTTCCATCCGACCCTTTCCCGGCGTTTCCCGCAGTGGCCGAAAGACCCGGCCGTCAGGGACTTCCGGCCTCTGCCCACCGGCCCCGGGGTCCCGGCGCCGAGGAGGACGAGAACCGCGCAAACGGCGCGGACGGCGCGATGGTGCCCAACTCCGGCACCGGAACCATAAGAGATTCCCAACAAATCCTCGCGCGCAATCTTCGTTGACCGCGGCACCTACGGAAACGGCCGCGCGCTGGCAGCGTGGATCCGGGACCGAACGGCTTGCGAGGCGTCTCGGAGAGGCGCTTCACGGAGAAGGGGGTTGTCCGATGGCGGTCGACAGAGCTGATGTGGCGGTCACGGGGCTGGGCGCCACCACACCGTTGGGCGGTGACGTGCCCTCCACCTGGGCCGCCCTGCTGGCCGGGCAGTCCGGGATCAGCCTGATCGAGGAGGAGTGGGCGGCCGCTCTGCCGGTGCGGATCGCGGGCCGGCTACGGGTGGAGCCCGAGGAGGTGCTCGGCCGGGTCAAGGCCCGGCGGCTGGACCGCTGCGAGCAGGTCGCCCTGATCGCCGCACGTGAGGCGTGGGCCGACGCCGGAGCCCCCGAGACGGAGCCGGAGCGCCTGGCGGTGGTCATCGGCACCGGAGTCGGCGGGTTGCTGAGCACTCTCGCCCAGGCCGACGTCCTGGAGACCTCCGGAGCGCGGCGGGTCTCGCCCTACACCGTGCCCATGATGATGCCCAACGGGCCCGCGGCCGTGGTCAGCATGGAGCTCGGTGCCCGCGGCGGCGCCCACACCCCGGTGAGCGCCTGTGCCTCCGGCGCCGAGGCGATCGCGATGGGCCTGGACCTCATCCGCCTCGGCCGCGCCGACGTCGTCGTCGCGGGCGGCAGCGAGGCGTGCGTCCATCCCCTCACCATCGCCGGATTCGCCCAGGCCAGGGCACTCTCCACGCGCAACGACGCCCCCCAGGAGGCATCGCGGCCCTTCGACACCGCGCGGGACGGGTTCGTCCTCGGCGAAGGGGCCGCCCTGGTGGTCCTGGAGCGCGCGGAGTCCGCCGCGGCCCGCGGCGCCCGCGTCCACGCGATGCTGGCCGGCGCGGGCGTCACCTCCGACGCCCACCACATCACCGCGGCCCACTCCGACGGGCAGGTGCGCGCCATCCGGCTGGCCCTGGCCTCCGCCGGCCTGGACGCGCTCGACATCGGGCACGTGCACGCCCACGCCACCTCCACTCCGCCCGGCGACGTGACCGAGGCCCGCTCGATCGCCGAGGCGATCGGGACGCACCCGGCGGTCACCGCGACCAAGTCGATGACCGGCCACCTGTGCGGCGCCGCCGGGGCGATGGGGGCCATCTCCGCGATCCTCGCCATCCGCGACGGGATCGTCCCCGCCACCCGCAACCTGGTCGACCTCGACCCGGAGATCAAGCTCGACATCGTCACCGGCCGGCCGCGACGAGGACGGCAGGACACGGCGCTGTCCAACTCCTTCGGGTTCGGTGGCCACAACGCCTCCCTGGTCTTCGCCTCCGCCCCCTGAACAGATTCCTCCGACCCACCCCGAACGGGGCTCCCCGAGCCCGCTTCCGAACAGGGTTCCCCGAGCCCACCCCCCAACAGGGTTCTCCGGCCCCCCGAACGGGATTCCCCGAACCCACCCCCCACGGGGTTCCCTGGATCCGCCCCCCAACGGGGCTCTCCGGATCCGCTTCCGAACAGGGTTCCCCGGGCCCGCCTCCCGAATGGGCTCTCCGGACCCCGAACGGGTTCTCCGGGTCCATCTCCCGAACGGGTTGACCGGGCCCGCCGGCCTGGACAGGGATCCCGGTTGAGCCGGGCCGGCGCGGGCGGATCCGACGGCCGCGGCCGGGCGGGCTTCCTCGCGGGGCAGGCGGACTGAGTACACCCGCCTTCTGGCCCCGCTCGGCGGCGGAGATCCGGGGGCCCGGAGCGGCCGATTCCCGGGCCCATGGGACCTTCGCCCCTACCCGGGCGGCCAGAGGGCGGGCGAGCATGGGAGAAGAGGGGACCCGGACACAGGAGGCGGGGACATGACCTCACATGGCCTCGGACCCGGCCACCACGAGCGGCACGCCGTACCGGCGGACAGAGACTCGGGGTGACGGCCATGACCTCACACGGCCTCAGGCCCGGCCACCACGAGCGGCACGCCGTACCGGCGGACAGGGACTCGAGGTGACAGCCATGACGGACCCCGTCGTCGTCGGCGTCGACGGCTCGGCGTCCTCGATGCAGGCCGTGACCTGGGCGGCGGAGGAGGCCGTGCTGAGGGGCGCGCTGTTGCGCATCGTGCACGCCGCTCTCCGCTGGGCCTATGACGTCCCCCTCGTCCCGCAGCCCGCCCACTGGGGGCCGGCCGCGGAGGCCGCCTCCTGGGAGCTGCTCCGCCGGGCCGCCGAGCAGGCCCACATCCGCGCCCCCAGCCTGGAGGTCATCACCGAGATCCTCGACGGTGCCGCCGCCGAGGCGATCGCCGCCACGGCCGAGACCGCGCAGCTGGTCGTCGTCGGCGGCCGGGGCCGGGGCGGATTCACCGGGCTGCTGCTGGGCTCGGTCGGCCATGACCTCGCCGCCCGGTCCCCCTGCCCGGTGGTGATCGTGAGCAGGCCGCGCGCCGGGCGCGGCACGGAGGTCGTCCTCGGCGTCACCGGACACCCCGGCCGCGATCCCGTCCTGGAGTTCGCCTTCTGCGAGGCCGCACGGCGGCGAGTCCCGCTCCGGGCGGTGCACGCCTGGACCCGCCCGGCCGTCAGGGCACCCGGTGACATGCAGCCGCTCGTCTTCGACATCACGAGCGTCGGCGAGGAGGAGGCCCGCCTGCTGGCCGAGTCCATCAGTGGCTGGCGCGAGCGCTTTCCCGACGTGCCCCTCATCGAGCACGTCGTGCACGAGCATCCTGCCAAGGCGCTCATCGACGCCTCGGACGGCGCCGAGCTGGTCGTCGTCGGCCCTCCCAGCAGGGCGAGACTCTTCGGCTCGCCCGTGCACGCCCTGGTCCAGCACGCCCGCGCGCCCGTCGCCGTCGTCCACCACGCGGCCTCGCACACCTACCGGAGCTGAACGCTCACGGCCGCGCCTGCCGGAGCCGGGCGACCACGCCGTCTCGCGCCCGCCGGGGCACGTCGGAGCGGCGCCGTCCAGAACCCTGACATAAGTATCTTCATGTCAAGGTATTTCTGAGGAGGCGTGATGCTCCACCATGTCCAGCCGGCCGGCACGCAAGGCGCATCCCGGCCTCCTGGGCCGCGACCTCGACCTATGGGCCCGGCGGTCGGGCGAGGCCGGTCGATCATGCGAGCCACCGGCAAGCCCTAGTATGAGATGCTTCCGGATCCCACGAGGAGGTTGATCATGTCGTTCCCACCGCCCGGCATGGTTCTCGGCGACGCCTCGGCGCGCACTCCCTCGCGGGAGGCCGCCACAGGCTGATCCACCGCGACGGAGTGCTCTTCATGACCATCACTGGTTCGATCATGAGGAGCCCGAGTGCTCGAGGTCTGCTGGACCGAAGACGGCGGAGCCCGGTCCGCCCGCTGGCGTTCCGAGAACGGTTCGCCGCCACCCACCCGCGTGGTGACCGCCGATGACCGCCTCACCACCGACACCGCCTACCGTCTGGCCCGCGAGGGCACCGCGCTGTTGTGGCGCAGCGACTTCCACAACGCCCGCCAGCTCCTGCGCGCCATGGCACGGCGCGCCGGGCGCCGTCCGCGCGTTCCCGCCCGGTCCCCTGCCCACGCCTTCCAGCTGCACCGCCAGGCGCGCTCCCAGCTCGCCCGCACGCTGGGCAGGCTGCTGGTGCCGCTCGATCATGACTACACCGTCCCCCTGCGGCGCGCCCCGGACGTGCGACAGGCCTGCGTGGAGGTCTACGGTCCGGCGGCGGGGCCGTCGGTGACCTCGCTGCGCGAGCTGCTGGGCATCGCCGGGGCACACGAATGGCGCAGCAGGGGCGTCGAGGTGCCCGCGCTGGGCGGGCGCGTCCATCCGCACTACGGCGTCTTCTCACCGACCCGCGGCGAGTACGTCGACCTGGTGGCCCGAGCGCCGCTCGCCTCGCGCTCCAGGGCCTTCGACATCGGCACCGGAACAGGTGTGCTCGCCGCTGTCCTCGCCCGCAGGGGCGTCGAGCGCCTCGTGGCCACGGACCAGGACCCGCGCGCCCTGGCCTGCGCCCGCGACAACCTCGAACGGCTGGGCCTGGCCGGCCGGGTCGACGTCGTGCACGCGGACCTCTTCCCGCCCGGCCGCGCGCCGCTCGTCGTCTGCAACCCGCCGTGGATCCCGGCCAAACCCGCCTCGCCCCTCGACCGCGCGGTCTACGATCCCGGCGGCCGCATGCTGCGCGGATTCCTGAACGGGCTCGCCGGGCACCTGGAACCGGACGGCGAGGGCTGGCTTATCCTGTCGGACCTGGCCGAACATCTCGCCCTGCGGACCCGCGCCGAGCTCCTGTCCGCCTTCGAGGCCGCGGGTCTGCGGGTCGTGGACCGGCTGGAAACGCGGCCGAGACACCCCCGTGCCTTCGACGGGACCGACCCCCTCCACGCGGCCCGCGCCGCCGAGGTCACGTCCCTGTGGCGGCTCCGCGCAGGTCCTTGACCGGGCCGGTCCCTGATCGGCCGGACTCCCCTCGCCCGGTTCCTGCGCCGTGCCGTACACGCGGGGGCCGCGCGAGGCGGGGTCCGGCCGACGCCCCGGGCCCGTACGGCATGCCGGAACGGCCCGGGGACGGCTGAACCGGTGTGACCCTCCAGGCGCCGCGTCCGGCTGATCCACCGGCGGCGATTGGCGTGGTGATCCGCCCTCCGCCGTGACAGAGTCGTCACATGCTCAACGACAGCCCCGTCGCCACCCGGCTCCCGGCCCAGGATCTCCAGCGAGCCAGGGCGTTCTACGCGGACAAGCTCGGTCTCGAACCCGTCGAGGAGCGGCCCGGCGGCCTGCTCTACCGGTGCGGCGGCGGCCGGTTCGCGCTGTTCGCGTCGGCGGGGGCGGCCTCGGGCGACCACACCCAGATGGCGTGGGAGGTCGACGACATCGAGGCCGTGGTCGAGCGGCTGCGGAGCAGGGGCGTGGTCTTCGAGGAGGTCGACCTGCCCGGCCTGCGGACGGTCGGCGGCATCGCCCACGTCGAGGGGAACTATCCCTCGGTCGGCGTCGGCGAGCGGGCCGCCTGGTTCCGCGACAGCGAGGGCAACCTCCTGGGCATCGGCCAGCCTGTGCGCTGAGACGGGCCCGCTCCGGACCGACCGGTACGGCCGGCCCGGGATGCCGCCGGCCCCGGCGCGGTGCCCGCGGGCCGCCGGCCCCGGCATCAGCGCCATACCATACCGTATGGTACGGTTCCGATGCTTGATCGACGGAGGAGCGGAGACATTGGCGAGCAGACACGACTGGCTGGAGGAGGGACTCGGCGTGCTGGGCGAGGAGGGGGCGCCCGCGCTGACCGTGGAGCTGCTGTGCGGGCGGCTCGGCCTGACCAAGGGTTCCTTCTACCACCACTTCAAAGGCATGGCCGGGTTCAAGACCGAGCTGCTGCGGCATTTCGCGGCCCAGCACACCACCCGCTACATCGACGCGGTGGAGCACACCGGCGGCTCCGTCCGGGCCAGGCTGGACCGCCTCCTGGAGCTGGTCCTGGCCGACGAGAAGGGATCGGGCGATCCGGAGCCGGCCATCCGCGCCTGGGCGCTGCAGGATACGGAGGTGCGCGCGACGCAGGAGCTGGTCGACCGGCTGCGCATCGACTACCTGCGGTCGCTGTGGCACGAGGCCGGAGGCGCCGAGGCGGACGCCCTCCCGATGGCCCGCATGCTGTATCTGATACTGATCGGGGCCGGGCAGATCGCCCCGCCGGTGCCCGCCGAGGAGCTGCGCGACGTCTACGAGCTGGCGATGCGCCTGATGCCGGACGACGGGAAGGACGGATGAACGGGCTGACCCGCTGGGTGCCACGACTGATCATCGCGACGGCGGTGCTCCACTTCGTCTGGGCCTTCGCCCAGCCCAACGCCTGGTCCGAGATCGCCGGCGACGGGTTCCTCAGCGCCGTCGTCGACACCGGCGCCGCCGGATACTGGCCGCGCGAGGCGAGCGTGTGGTTCCTGACGGGGGGTGCCGCGCTCCTGGCGATGGGGACGCTCAGCCGGTCCGTGGTCCGGGCGACCGGGCGGCTGCCCGCGCAGGTCGGGTGGTACCTGCTGGTGATCGGCGTGCCGTTGTGCGTCATCTACTTCCCGGTCACCGGCAGCTGGGTGCTGCCCGTCATCGGCGTGCTCGCCCTGGTCGCCGCCCGCCGCCCGCCGCAGGAGGCCGGCTGAGGGAGCGCGGGACTCCCGGGCCCGCCGCCCGGGGCGGCCGTCGCCCCGGGCCCGGCGGGCCCCGGCGGCGGTGACGGCCGCGGACACCGGTCAGGAAAGGGCCACGGGAGGCTCACCGGTCGCCGACGGTGGGCGCCTCGATCAGGCCGACCGGCAGCACTCCGTCCGCGTTCCAGGGCGCGTGGCTGATCTGCGCGGAGACGCCGTTGAACTTGGCGGCGGCGTGCGGATGGCCGTGGCCGGCCGCGCGGTTGAACCAGGCCGCGGCCGCCCAGTCCTCGTCCTGGCGCTGATGGATCACCGCGAGCTCGTAGGCGGCCTCGGCATGTCCGCACTCGCCGGCCAGCCGGTAGAAGAACATCGCGACGCTTACCTGGGCCGGGGTCGCGCTCTGGTACTCGCGGCCGTAGCGGTAGGCGAGCTCGGCGGCGGCCGCGCACCGGTGCGGATGGTTGAACAGGCCCGGCGCGTCGGCGTGACCGGCGTCGTTGGCCCGGCGCAGCCACTGATGGGCCTCCTCGGGCCAGTCCCGCAGCAGGGCGATGACCGCCAGGCGCATGCAGGCCCGGCCGTCATCGGCGTCGGTCCGCTGCAGCAGCCGGGCACCGGTCCTGCCGTAGATCTCCAGGTGGCGCTGGGTCGGCCCGGACATCGGCGGCGGCGCGCCCGTGGTGGCCTGGGGCCGGACCGTCCTCCTGCCCGCGGACGGCATGGCGGATGGCATGGCGGACGGCGTCGCGTACAGCTCGACCGGCGGCTCGGCATACGGCTCGATTGACGACACGCTCCGCGGCACGCCGGGCGGCATCGCATACGGCTCGACCGGCGGCACGCTCCGCGGCACGGCGGGCGGTACGGTCCGCGGCGCGCCGGGCGGCCTGGCCTGCGCGATCGCCTCTGCCCCGGCGGGTGCCGAGTCGGCGGGAGACGGCTGAGGAGTGCGGGCGGCCCGCCACCGGGCGTTCCAGTCCTGGAGGCTGCCCAGCTCCCGGACATCGAGGTGGGTCTGCTCGGCCGCCATATGACAGGCGATCACGAACGAGGCCACCCACGACCAGCCCGGGACCCGTTTCCGCTTGCCGGTCAGGATGTCGTTCGTGGTGCTCTCCGCCAGTTCCCTGCGTCGGCCACCGCCACCATCGACGCGCACCGACAGCCTGCGCAGTTCAGACAGCGTTGGGGAGCCAGCCAGCTCGCACAGCTCGTTGAGCTGCTCGATGAAGGCGCAGCGCGCCGCAACGCGATGTTGTTCAACCATCGCCCCAGCCGGAAATGAGTGATCCACGATCTACATGAGGTAACGGGAGTCATATTCGCATTAACGGATGGTCAAGCGGGCTAGATCGCATATCCCACTTCGTCCGGAATAACGGACAGACGACCTGGGGTGAGGCGCCGGACGCGCCAGGGCCGGCCCGGATGTTTCCGGATAAGTCCGGACGACATCGGCGAGGAGCCCGGCCGGGGCCGGACGGGATCGGAGGATCCCGGACCCCGGCGGGCGGCACCGGACGCCGGGCCGGTCCCTCGCCACGTGGAAGCGCTCCCGTCCCGCCGGGCGGCCGACCGGCCCGGAGTCGTCCGGAGATGTTTGGAGCGGTGGCGGCGGACCGGCCGCTGCCGCATCGTTGGTGCCTCACCCGACTGCCGACGATGGAGGCGAGAGCCCATGCCGTGCACCGCCGCTGGTCCGCATGCCTTTCTCCGCGCCACCGGCGATCGGCCGGGCCACCCGCCGGCGCCCTGGGTCCACGGCGACGACCAGTTGCTGATCCTCCTGGTGACGACGTGGGCGCTGGCCACCGGGCGGGTCCCGCCCAACCGCCCGGCCGATCAGCTCAGTGAGGCCGAGCTCATCGCGTTCTGGGCAGACGAGCAGACCGCCACCGGCCACCCGCCGGTGCCACCGCAGGAGTGAAACCGATGTTCTCGACGCCCGTGCTCCTTCTCCTCACCGTCACCGTGCTGGTGGCGGCGATCGCCTGCGCGCTCACCCTGGCGGCCGGCGCGCCCTGGCCCACCGCCCTGCTGAGCGCCGGAGCGGCGGGCGGGGCCACCATGGGCATCCTCCCCCGCCTGCTCGACGACCACCGCGACGGCGACTAGGCGTTCCGTCCGGATCATCGTGCGGAGCGGAGGAGACCCGCCGCCCCGGCCACCGCGACGCGGGCGGTGACCTCGCCGGCCGGCCGGGACAGCATGCCGTCGGCCGCCGGACAGTGCCACGGCGACAGCGCCGCGCCGCCGTACCGGACGTCTGGATCCGGTACGGCGGCGCGGCGCGTGTTCACGGCGGGGTCAGTATTGGACCTTGACCGCGGCCCCGGAGAAGCTCTGGGCCGCGTGGAGGCTGATGTAGTTGTAGCCGGTCGGGGGGTTGGTGATGGTCAGGGTCTCGTTGTTGCCCGAGTTGGTCGAGCGGTGGGTGTGGGCCGACGTGCTGGCCCAGGTGGTGGGGTTGTAGTAGAGGTCGGCGTTGCCGGTGCCGCCCGACGAGGTGATGGTCAGCTTGGTGGTGCCCGCCGGGACGTAGAGGTAGAGGTATCGGTAGTCGCCGGCGGGGGCTGACAGGTTGCCGCGCTGGCAGTTGCGGCCGAGCTCGTCGGTCCTGCTGGAGGTGCATTCGGGGGTGGTGGATCCGCCCGAGGTGACCGTGACCTGCTTGTCGGCGGCGGCGGTGGCGCCTCCGTTGTCGGTGACGGTCAGCTTCACCGTGTAGGTGCCGGCGGTGGTGTAGGTGTGGGAGGGGTTGGCCGAGGTCGACGAGGCGCCGTCGCCGAAGTCCCACCGGCGCGAGGCGATCGTCCCGTCGGAGTCGGTCGAGGCGTCGGTGAAGTTCACCGCGAGGCCGTCGGCGGTGAAGGTGAAGGCCGCCTGCGGCGCCTGGTTGCCGCCGCCGCCCGCGCAGCCGCCCGCCGCGCACGCCGCCAGCCAGGTCCGCCAGTCACTGTCGTAGCGGCTGCCGATCGTCGTGGTCAGGAAGGTCCGGGCGGAGTCCCAGGCACCGGTCCGGTAGTGGCCGAGGACGGTGGCGACGTCACCGGGGTGCTTGTCCAGCATGTAGCGCACCGCCAGGTAGCCCCAGCGGTAGATGCGGGTCGTGTCGTGGTCGTAGGTGGTGTTCCACAGCGTGCTGAGGGCGTAGGTCTGCTTGGCCGCCTCGGTGATCGCGGCGTCGTAGGCGAGCTTGCGGTAGGAGTAGGAGACGTACTCGGCGAAGCCCTCGATCCACCAGATGGTGGGGGTGGCGACGCCGGCCTTGAAGTCGCCGTGCATGTTGAACCGGCCGTCGAGGTAGTGGGTGTACTCGTGGTTGAGGTTCCAGATCTGGAAGTCGGGCCGCACCCACTCGGCCTCGTAGGCGATGAAACGGGGCTGGTTGCCCGCGGCGGACGGGTTGCCCTCCAGGTACATCCCGCCGTTGTTGGTGTCGATGCCGAACATCGCGCCGGCGTAGGTCTGGTAGTCGGTGCTGGAGTCGAAGACGCAGACCTCGATGGTGGTGTTGTTGTCACCGTCGACCGGACGGTTGCCGTCCTTGGCGACGCCGTGGAAGTAGGCGTCCTGGTCGGTGAGGCTCCGGCAGCTCTCGGCCAGCTGCGCCGACGTCATCTCCTGGGCGCGGATCTTGATGCTGGTGCCGCAGGCGTAGTTGACGGGCAGCACGTTCCGCGCGAGGAGCTGCTGGAGGTCGCAGGTGCCGTAGGAGGAGCAGTTGGCCTTGTCGTAGAAGTCGGCCATCTCGGCCACGCCGACCCAGAGGGGGGCGGTGGCGCCGGTGATGTTGCTGCGGCCGAGCAGGTCCTTGGCCATCGGCCGGACCTTGGCCTGCAGCGTGGCGTACTGGAGGAAGCGGCCGAGCTCCCGGCCGGCGTTGGCGGTCAGGAAGGAGCGCTCGGTGCCGAGCAGGCCGAGGTGGTTCAGCGCGAAGGTGTTGAGGGTGTCGATGACGCTCGGGTCCGCCTTGACCGCGCTGACGAACGCCGGGACCTGGTGGCCGCGGAAGAGGATCGTGTAGACGTTGTTGACCGCGTTGAGCATCCACCAGTGGGCGTCGTAGGAGGTGTCGTAGCCGTTGAGCAGGCGCTTGACGACGTTGAGGTAGCGGTCGTTCTCCTGGGCGCTGTCGATCAGGGTGACGGCCTCGGCGAGGATCTCGCCGTTGGCGTCGTTGACGGTCGAGGAGCGGGAGTTGCCGAAGAAGCCGTCGAGGCCGGACTGGATGGCGGTCTTCAGGGCGGGCCCGTAGGCGCCCACGGTGGAGGGGTCGTACCACTGCACGTAGTAGCCGGCGCGCAGGTACAGCACGAGCTGGGCGGTGCTCGTGCTGTTGTCCCCCGGGTAGGAGACGGCGTTGTCGCGCAGCGCGTACGCGACGCTGGTCATCTGCGACTCACGGAAGGCGTAGTAGGCGTCGCTGCCGGCCAGGTTGAACAGGGTGTTGACGCAGCTGGTGGTCGAGGCCTTGATCTGCTGGACGAGGGCGCTCCCGGACCGGCTGGTGAAGTCACCGATGTTGCACGCGGCCGCCGCCTTGGCCGTCCGGCCGGTGGCCGAGGGCCTCGGATGCTCCGGTGCGGGTGTGGGCTCGTCCTCGTCGTGCCGCAGGGCGTCCGTCGAGGCGGACAGCGGCGGGCGCTCCTTGACCTTCTTCGGGGACGCCTGGACGTGCGGCGTCTCGCCGCCGGCGGGGTCCGCTCCGACGGGCGGGGGACCCGTGACGGTGCCGTTGGGTGCGGCGGCGGTCCCGGCCGGGGCGGCGCTCGCGGGCGAGGCCGCCAGCGGCTGGAGGACGAGCCCCAGGGCGAGGACGGGTGCGAGCAGCGCCGGCAGGCGCCTGCCGAACTCGCGCGGGGACGGCATGGTTCTCAATTAAACCTCCGGGGGGTATCCACGACGGGATGCGAGGTTGGGTTCGGCCGGCGGTGGACGACGGAAGTGCGGGGGTGTGCCGGTGATTCAGCAGCTGGGGGGTGTGCCGGTGAATCGACAGCCGGGGGGTGTGCTGCCGAATCGACAGGGGAGAAGTCGGGGGCTCCGCCGGGCCTGGGGGTGGAGCGGGGGGTTCCGGGGCTCCAGATCCGGAGAATCGGAGGGACGCATTGCCCGAAGTTTCATGGCCGGATGCGACCTGCCGTCATAACCCGGAACATAATTCTTGGCTATGGATCTCGACATCAGGCATCTCCGCATGATCTGTGCGATAGCGGAAACAGGTAGCGTCACAGGGGCCGCGGCCCGGCTGGGCCTGTCCCAGCCGGCCATGACCAACCAGCTGCACCGCGTCGAGGAGCTGGTCGGCGGGGCGCTGTTCGTGCGCAGCCACTCAGGGGTGCAGGCGACGCCCCTGGGACGCCAGATCGTCGCCCGTGCCCGCATCGTCCTGGCGGAGGTCGACGCGCTCTTCGGCGACCTGCGCGGACCCACCGGCCCGGCCGGGGTCGTCCGGCTGGGCTGCGTGCACCTGGCCTGCGTCGCGAGCGTCGTCGACCGGGTCGGCGACACGCTGCCCGGACACGAGGTCTCGCTGCGCATCGAGCCCTCCGCGACCCTGCTGGCCGAGGCGCTCTCGCACGGCCAGCTCGACGCGGCGCTGCTGGGCGTCATCGAGGGGTTCGACATCACGCTGACGGCGCCCGTCGTCAGCCGCACCCTGGTCCCCCGGTACCCGATATTCATCGCCCTGTCGGCGGCCCACCGGCTGTCCGGACAGGAGGAGATCCACCTCGCCGACCTGAAGGACGAGTCCTGGATCAGCCCGCCGGGCGCCGACGACGGCTCGCTCGCCGCGCTGCGGGCCTCCTGCCGCGCGGCCGGGTTCGAACCCAACCTGCGCTACGACGCCCCGAGCGGCGCCGGGCGCCCGCTGGTCGCGGCCGGGCACGGGGTGCGCCTGGTCGATCCCTCCTGGCCGGCGCCGCCCGGCACGGTCGTCCGCCCCCTGGCCGGTCAGCCCCAGGTCGCCCGGCTGGTCGTGGCCTGGCGCCGGGACCGGTTGAGCAACGAACAGGCGGCGGCGCTCTACCGCGGTCTCGCGACCGCCTACACCGACCACGTGGGCGACAATCCGGTCTTCAAGCGCTGGTGGGACGCGCATCCGGAGGTGCATCCGCTCATCTGAGCGGCCGGGGGGCCTGGCCGGATCCGGCCATCGGGAATGACTACGGATTGATAACGCTCTATTGTGAATGGTATTTCACATTACTATGTTACGCATCACTCTCGATCTTCCCCCAGCGACGTGGAGTGATCAATGTCCCCCAGGACTACAGCGGGCATCTGCCTGCTCGCAGCGGCGGTTCTGTCAGGCACGGCGGCCTGCGGCGGGAGCGGTCAAGCGCCCGCCGCGAACCGGTCCGGCGAAGCTCAGCAGCCCTCCTCCGGCGAGGCCGCCCGGGGCGGGACGCTCACGATCCTGTCCAACCAGGACTTCGCCCACCTCGACCCGACCCGCAACTGGACGATGCCGGAGATGGACTTCGGCCTGCGCTACCTCTACCGCTCCCTCGTCACCTACAAGGCCGAACCGGGCGCGGCCAGCCTGCAGGTCGTCCCGGACCTGGCCACCACCACCGGCGAGATGTCCGACGGCGGCAAGACCTGGACCTTCACCCTCAAGGAGGGCCTGAAGTACGAGGACGGCTCCCCCATCGTGGCCGCCGACATCAAGTACAACGTGGAGCGGTCCTTCGCCCCCGAGCTGCCCGGCGGCCCCAACTACGCCCGGCTGGTCCTGGCCGGCGGCGAGAAGTATCGGGGCCCCTACAAGGACGGTTCCCTGAAGTCGATCGAGACCCCCGACGACAGAAAGATCATCTTCAGGCTCAAGCGCCCCGTGGCCGAATTCCCCTACTACGCCACCCTGCCGACCTTCGCACCGGTGCCCCGGGCCAAGGACACCAAGGCCCAGTACGACAGCCGCGTCTTCTCCTCGGGCCCCTACAAGATCGACACCTACGACCGGGGCAAGGAACTCGTGCTCAGCCGCAACGAGCACTGGGATCCGGCCACCGATCCGGCTCGCAAGGCGCTGCCGGACAGGGTCGTCGTCAAGCAGGGCCTGCGGCAGAGCGTGATCGTGGACCGGCTCATCGCCGACCAGGGCGACGACCAGACCGCGGTCACCTACGCCGACGTCAACGGCGAGAGCTTCGCCAAGATCCTCACCAACCCCAAGGTCAAGGCGCGCTTCCACAACGAGATCCGGGGCTGCACCGACACCCTGGCCATGAACACCACCATGGCGCCCTTCGACAATCCGAAGTTCCGGCTGGCCCTGCAGCACGCGATCGACAAGGAGGCCTACCAGACCATCAAGGGCGGCCCGGCCTTCGGCGAGGTCGCCACCGCCTACCTGCCGCCGTCGCTGTCCGGCGGTGTCCCGCAGGACACCCTGAAGATCCCGCCGACCGGCGACGTGGCGAAGGCCAAGGCACTGATCGCCGAGTCCGGCGTGGCGACGCCGGTGAAGATCAAGATGTACGCCTCTACCGGCGACAAGGGCGCCGCCACCGCGATCCAGGAGTCGCTCAAGCGCGTCGGCGTCGAGACCGAGATCAGCACCTTCGACCCGTCGGTCTACTACGACACCATCGGCGACACGGCCAAGTTCGACGGCATGGCGCTGTACGGCTGGTGCCAGGACTACCCGTCCGGCTCCTCCTTCATCCCGATGATGTTCGACGGCCGCACCATCACCGAAAAGGGCAACAGCGGCAACATGTCGCTGTTCAAGGACCAGGAGACCATGGACAAGATCGACGCGATCTACGCCATGACCGACCTGAAGGCCGCCGACCAGGCCTGGGTCGACCTGGACGCCGCGATCATGCAGAAGACCCCGATGATCCCCCTGCTCTGGATCCGCAAGCCGCTGCTCACCGGCTCCAAGATCGGCGGCGCGTTCGGCCACCTGATCTGGTCCGGTCAGTTCGACTACGCCACGCTCGGGATCAGGAAGTGACCGCCACCGCGCGCGAGGCGGCCGCGGTGGACTCCGCGGCCCCGCCCCGCCGCGGCCGCTCCCCCGGACGGGTCGCCTACGAGCGGCTCCGCCGCGACCCGGCCGCGCTGTCCGGCCTCGCCGTCGTGACGGTCTTCGTCGCCATGGCCCTGGCCGCCCCGCTGCTGACCGGCCTCAACGGCTGGGAACCCGAGACCTTCGACAAGACCGCGATCGACCAGGCGCTCGGCGGGATCCCCAAGGGGGATCTCGGCGGGATCGGCGCCGAGCACTGGCTCGGCGTCGAGCCGGGCAACGGCCGCGACGTCTTCAGCCGCATCGTGTACGGCGCGCGGGTGTCGCTGCTGATCGCGGTGGCCTCCACGGCCGTCACCGTGCTCGTCGGCACCGCGGTCGGCCTGACCGCCGGATACTTCGGCGGCAGGGTGGACACCGTGCTCAGCCGGATCATGGACCTGGTGATGTCCTTCCCCAGCCTGATCTTCATGCTGGCGCTGCTGTCGGTCGCGCCCGACGCCGACCGCGTCCTGCTGCTCGTGCTGATCATGAGCATGTTCAGCTGGCCGTACGTCGGGCGCATCGTGCGCGGGCAGACGCTGAGCGTCAAGCACCGCGAGTTCGTGGACGCCGCCCGGGTCAACGGCGCCATGGGGGCGCACATCCTGCTGAAGGAGATCCTGCCCAACCTCACCGCGCCGATCCTCGTCTACACGACGCTGGCGATCCCGGCCAACATCGGCACCGAGGCCGCGCTGTCCTTCCTCGGCGTCGGCGTGCGGCCCCCCACCCCGTCATGGGGCCAGATGATCGACAACGGCCTGCTCTGGTACCAGACCGTGCCGACCTACTTCATGATCCCCGGCATCTGCCTGTTCCTGACCGTCCTGGCCTTCACCCTCCTCGGGGACGCGCTGCGCGACGCCCTCGACCCGAAGGGAGCGGGCCGATGACCCTTTACACGCTGCGGCGGCTGGCCGCGGTGGCGGGCGTGCTGCTGGTCATCTGCGCGGTGACCTTCGCCGTCTTCTACGTGCTCCCCTCGGACCCGGCCGCCCACGCCTGCGGCAAGACCTGCACCCCGGAGCAGGTGCAGCTGGTGCGCGGGCAGATGGGCCTGGACCGGCCGGTGTACGAGCAGTTCGGCACCTACGTGGCCGGCATCTTCGCCGGCCGCACGCTGGGCACCGGCCCGGCCGCGCTGGAGTGCTCCGTCCCCTGTTTCGGCTACTCCTACCAGAACGCGCTGCCCGTCTGGGACCTGCTGACCGACCGCCTGCCGGTGAGCGTCTCGCTGGCCCTCGGCTCGGCCGTGCTCTGGCTCGCCGGCGGCCTGGCCGTCGGGCTGGTCGCGGCCCTGCGCCGGGGGAGCACGCTCGACCGCTCGCTCATGGCGGCCACGCTCGCCTCCGCCTCGGTGCCGGTCTACTTCACCGCGATGATGCTGCTGCTCGTCCTGGTCCAGCAGCTCGAATGGCTGCCCTACCCCGACTACCGGCCGATCACCGAGGATCCGGCCGCCTGGGCGGGCAACCTGCTGCTGCCCTGGATGACGCTCGCCAGCCTGTACGCCGCCATGTACGCCAGGCTCACCCGGGCCTCGATGATCGAGACGATGGCGGAGCCGTACATCAGGACGGCCCGCGCCAAGGGCCTGTACGAGCGGACCGTCGTCACCAAGCACGGCCTGCGCTCGGCGCTCACCCCGATCGTCACGATCTTCGGCATGGACCTGGGCGGCCTGCTCGCCGGGGCGGTCATCACCGAGCACGTCTTCGGCCTGCCGGGCATCGGGCAGCTCACCTACGACGCGATCTTCAAGGCCGACCAGCCAGTCGTCCTCGGCGTCACCCTGCTGGCCGCCTTCTTCATCACCCTGGCCAACCTCGGCGTGGACCTCGTCTACGCCGTGATCGACCCCCGTGTGAGGTACGCGTGATCCTGGAAGTCAGAGACCTGCGGGTGAGCTTCCCGGCCGGGACCGCGGTGGACGGGATCGGCTTCACCCTGGACCGGGGCCGCACGCTCGGCATCGTGGGCGAGTCGGGCTCCGGCAAGTCGGCGTCATCGCTTGCGATCATGGGCCTGCACCGCGAGGCCGCCGTCTCCGGCTCGATCGTCTTCGACGGCGAGGAGCTGGTGGGCGCACCCGCCTCCCGGCTCCGCGAGCTGCGCGGCCGCCGGATGGCGATGATCTTCCAGGACCCGCTGTCGTCGCTGCACCCCTTCTACACCGTCGGCGAGCAGATCGCCGAGGCCTACCGGCTGCACCTGCGGGCCTCGCGGCGGGCGGCGCGCGAGCGCGCGGTGGAGATGCTCGCGGAGGTGGGCATCCCCGAGCCGAGGCGGCGCGCGGGCGAGTATCCCCACCACTTCTCCGGCGGCATGCGGCAGCGCGTGATGATCGCGATGGCCCTGTCCTGCGAGCCGGACCTGCTCATCGCCGACGAGCCGACCACCGCCCTGGACGTGACCGTGCAGGCGCAGATCCTGGAGCTGATCAAGAGGATCCAGGAGGACCGCGGCGTGGCGGTCATGATGATCACTCACGACCTGGGCGTCGTGGCGCGGGTCGCCGACGAGGTCCTGGTGATGTACGGCGGGCGCACCGCCGAGCACGCCCCCGCCCGGGAGGTCTTCCGGGCCCCCCGCCACCCCTACACGCGGGGGCTGCTCGCCTCGGTCCCCCGCCTGACGGCCGCCGACGGGCAGGACGGAGGACGGCTGCGGGCGATCCCCGGCAACCCGCCGTCGCTGCTCGCGCCGCCGTCCGGCTGCCGGTTCCACCCGCGCTGCGCCCGTTACGCCGCCGCCCCCCACGACGCCTGCGTCACCGAGGTCCCGGAACCGCGCCCGGCCGCGCCCGGCGGCTCCGGGCCGCCGGGCGCGGGCCACCGGACGGCCTGTCACCTCGCCGAGATCCCCGGAGGCACACGATGACCGTACAGTCCACCGCCGGGCCGGAGGCGGCGGGCCGGACCGCGCCGCTGCTGGCCGTACGGGATCTACGGATGACCTTCGGCGGGCGGCGGGCCGGGGTGAAGGCCGTGGACGGCGTCACCTTCGACGTGCGGCCCGGGGAGACCCTCGGTCTGGTCGGGGAGTCCGGCTGCGGCAAGTCCACCACCGGCCGGATGATCGTCCGCCTGCTGGAACCCACCGGCGGCACCGTCACCTTCGACGGCCGCGACATCACCCGTCTCAGCCAGCGCGACCTGCGCCCGCTCCGCCGGGACATCCAGATGATCTTCCAGGACCCGTCCGCGTCGCTGAACCCCCGCCAGACCGTCGAGCGCATCGTCTCCGGCCCGTCACGGCTGCTGGACCGGCGCGGCGTGATCGAGCTCCTGGAGCGGGTCGGTCTGGGCGCCGAGCACGCCGACCGCTATCCGCACGAGTTCTCCGGCGGCCAGGCCCAGCGCATCGGCATCGCCCGGGCGCTGGCGTCCCGGCCCAGGCTGATCGTCTGCGACGAGCCGGTGTCGGCGCTGGACGTGTCGATCCAGGCGCAGATCGTCAACCTGCTCACCGACCTCCAGCGGGAGCTGGGGCTGGCGTACCTGTTCATCGCCCACGACCTGTCGGTGGTGCGCCACATGTGCGACCGGGTCGCGGTGATGTATCTCGGCCGCGTCGTGGAGATCGGCCCCCGCGAGTCCGTCTACACCGACCCGGCCCATCCCTACACCCGCGCCCTGCTGTCGGCCGTGCCGGTCCCCGACCCGGAGGTGGAGCTCACCCGTGAGCGGATCGTCCTGCTGGGCGACCCGCCCAGCCCGGCGGCCCCACCTCCGGGCTGCTCCTTCAACCCCCGCTGCGCCTCGGCCCGGGACCTGTGCCGGAGCCAGGCGCCCCCGCTCGGACCGCACGGCGCCGGCGGCAGGAGGGTGGCCTGCCACTTCCCCGGCTGACGGTCCCCCGCCGACGGCCTCCCGGCCGGCGGCGCGGACCGGCGCCCGCCGGGCCCGTGGCGTTCAGCCGTCGCCGAGCGGCCGGGTCAGGCGGCGGCGGAACACCCAGTAGGTCCAGCCCTGGTAGGCCAGCACCAGGGGTGTGAAGACGGCCGCGACCCAGGTCATCACCGTGAGCGTGTACGGGCTGGAGGCGGCGTTGTCCACGGTGAGGCTGTTGGCGGGGTCGAGCGCGGGCATCACGTCGGGCCACAGGGTGGCGAACAGGGTGACGGTGACCGCGACGATGGCCACCGTGTTGGCGGTGAAGGCCCAGCCGTCGCGGCCGCGCACCGTCGCGACCAGGGCGCCCGCGATCGCCGCGGCGGCCAGCGCCACGGTGGCCCAGGTGACGGGCCTGCCCACCGTCAACTGGGTGATCACGAGGAAGAGACCGCCGACGGCCAGCGCCGCCGGAGCGGCCACCCGGATCAGCCGCGCGGCGCGCTCGCGCAGCTCCCCGCCGGTCTTCAGCCGGACGAACAGGGCGCCCTGCAGGGTGAAGAGCACGAGCGTGGCCAGGCCGCCGAGCAGCGCGTAGGGGTTGAGCAGGGTGAGCAGCGAGCCGGTGTACTCGTGGTCGGCGTCCAGCGGGACGCCGACCACGATGTTGGCGAAGGCCACTCCCCACAGGAACGCCGGCCCGAGCGACCCCCAGAAGAACGCGCGGTCCCAGCCGGTGGGGCTGTCGCTCTTGTTACGGAACTCCAGGGCGACGCCGCGCACGATGAGGGCCACCAGGATGACGAACAGCGGCAGGTAGAAGCCGGAGAACAGGGTCGCGTACCACTCGGGGAACGCGGCGAAGGTCGCGCCGCCCGCCACGAGCAGCCAGACCTCGTTGCCGTCCCACACCGGCCCGATGGTCTGGACGAGGACGCGCCGGTCGGCCTCGTCACGGCCCAGCAGCGGTAGCAGGATGCCGACGCCGAAGTCGAAACCCTCCAGCACGAAGTAACCCGTCCACAGGACGGCGATGAGCAGGAACCAGACGGTGGTGAGCTCCATGACTGCTCCTTCGGCAGGATGGGTTCAGTAGGACAGGGCGGGGACGGTGTCGGCGGGCCGGTCGGGCTCGCCCTCGTCGTCCGGGCCGATCCGGATGAACTTCAGCAGCAGCCGGATCTCGACGACCGCGAGCACCGCGTAGATCAGGGTGAAGCCGGCCAGCGAGACGGCGACCTCGGTGACGTCCACGCCGGGCGAGACCGCGGCGGCGGTGCGCATGATCCCGAAGACGGTCCACGGCTGGCGGCCCATCTCGGTGAAGATCCACCCCAGGGAGTTGGCCAGGAACGGCAGGCCGATCCCCAGGATCGCCAGCCGGTGGAACCACGGGCCGCGCGGCAGCCGCCCGCGCCGGGTGGCCCAGAGGCCGGCGAGCGCGAGCAGCGCGGCCAGCGCCCCGAAACCGATCATCAAGCGGAACGACCAGTAGGCGAGGCCCACGACGGGCCTGTAGTCGCCCGGGCCGTAAAGGCTCTCGTAGCGGGCCTGGATGTCGTTGATCCCCTCGACGCGGCCGTCCGGCGTGTTGGTGGACAGCAGGCTCAGGCCGTACGGGATCTGCAGGTTGATGTGGTTGCGGCCGTTCTCGACGTCGCCGACGGCGAACAGCGAGAAGCCGGCGGAGGTCTCGTCCTCCCACAGCGCCTCGGCGGCGGCCATCTTCATCGGCTGCTGTTCGGTCATGATCTGCGCCTGCCAGTGACCCGACAGGGCGACCCCGACGGAGGCGGCCAGGGTGACGGTCAACGCCAGGCGGGCGGAGGTGCGGAACAGCCCGACCTCCCTGCCGCGGGCGAGCTGCCAGGCGCTCACCCCGAGGACGAAGGCGCCGGCGGTGACGAACGCGCCGAAGATCACGTGCGGGAACGTCACCAGCGTGGTGGAGTTGGTCAGCACCGCCCAGATGTCGGTCAGCTCGGCCCGGCCGGTGACCGGGTTGAGCCGGTAGCCGACCGGGTGCTGCATCCAGGAGTTGGCCGCCAGGATGAAGTAGGCCGAGATGTTCGTGCCGATCGCGGCCACCCAGATCGTCGCCAGGTGGAGCCTGGGCGACAGTCTGTCCCATCCGAAGATCCACAGGCCGAGGAAGGTGGACTCCAGGAAGAAGGCCATCAGCCCCTCCATGGCCAGCGGGGCACCGAAGACGTCACCCACGAAGCGGGAGTAGTCACTCCAGTTCATCCCGAACTGGAACTCCTGCACGATGCCGGTGACCACGCCCATCGCGAAGTTGATCAGGAAGAGCCTGCCCCAGAACTTGGTCAACCGCAGATAGGCCGGTTTCCGGGTGCGGTGCCAGGCGGTCTGCAGTCCCGCGACGACGATCGACAGGCCGATCGTCAGCGGCACGAACAGGAAGTGGTAGACGGTCGTTATACCGAACTGCCAGCGGGACAGGTCCAAGACGTCCATCAGTGCTCCAGGTAATCAGTGGGTCACTGAAGGGTGGCCGGACGGGCGGGGTCCGGCGTAGGGTCGGCGGACCCCGCCTGGGGGGACCTTCGTCCCGACCGCGGACCGCACCCCGGTCCGTCATACGGGCCGGACCGACATGGTGGGGTACGGCCGGCCGGCGCCGGGGAGGTGGTGCGCGGGCCGGCGCCGGGCCTCGCGGGAGCGCGGGGCGCCGCCTTCTCCCGCTCCTGAGGCACCCCGTACCTCGACCCGGCGATGGACGTCGAGTAAGGTTTACCTGCCCTAATTAAGGTAACCCTTTCCAACCGCCTGGAGTGACGGTGTTCGCCAGCTACCTCATCGGCCTGCGCGAGGGGCTGGAGGCCACGCTCGTGGTCTCCGTCCTCGTCGCGTTTCTGGTCAAGAGCGACCGCAGGGACCGGCTCCCCCTCGTGTGGCTGGGGGTGATCGCCGCCGCGACGCTCTCGATCGGTTTCGGCGCGCTGCTCACCTTCACCGCCGCCCATCTCGGCCACCGGCAGCAGGAACTCTTCGACGCGGTCACCTCGCTCCTCGCCACGGTCTTCGTAACCTGGATGATCTTCTGGATGCGCCGGGCCGCCCGCTCGCTCTCCGGCGAGCTGCGCGCCAAGCTCACCGACGCGCTGCGGCTCGGCCCGGTCGCCGTGGTCGTCATGGCGTTCCTGGCCGTGGCCCGCGAGGGTCTGGAGACCGCGCTGCTGTTCTTCGCCTCCGTCCAGGGCGCGACCACCAGCGCCACCCCGCTGATCGGCATCAGCCTCGGCATCCTCACCTCGATCGTGATCGGCTGGGGCCTCTACAAGAGCGCCCTGAAGATCAACCTCACCACGTTCTTCACCTGGACCGGGCTGCTGCTGATCCTGGTCGCCGCCGGAATCTTCAAGTACGGCGTGCACGACCTGCAGGAGGCCAACATCCTGCCGGGCCTGTCCACCCAGGCGTTCGACATCAGCGCCGTCCTGCCCGCCGACTCGTGGTGGGGCGCGCTCGTCTCGGGGATGTTCAACATCACACCGCAGCCGACGGTGCTGGAGACCATCGCGTGGGTCGCCTACGCGGTGCCCACGCTGGTGCTGTTCCTGCGCCCGCCGTCGTCCAGGCGGCCCACCCCCACTGTCTCCACCACCGCCTGAAAGCAGAAGAATCATGCGTAACCCCATCATCCTGGCCGCAGCCGGGCTGGCCCTGGCCACGCTGTCCGCCTGCTCCGGGGAGCCCCAGACGGCCACCACGGCGGGCGCGAGCCCGGCCAAGGACGCCAAGATCGCCGTCGCGGCCAGCGACACCGCGTGCAAGGTCGCCGTCAGCGAGATCAACGCCGGCACCTCCACCTTCGCGATCACCAACGGCGGGTCCAAGGTGACCGAGTTCTACGTCTACGCGGCGGGCGACCGGGTCATGGGCGAGGTGGAGAACATCGTGCCGGGCCTGACCCGCGAGGTCATCATCGAGCTGCCGCCCGGCACCTACGAGGCCGCCTGCAAGCCCGGCATGGTCGGCAAGGGCATCCGCAACCCGCTGAAGGTCAGCGGCGAGCACAAGCCGCTGTCCGACGACGCCCAGCTCGCGGAGGCGACCGCGGGCTACAAGCGCTACATCAAGTCGCAGAGCGACACGCTGCTGGTCAAGACCCAGGAGTTCGTCGACGCCGTCAAGGCCGGCGAGATCGACAAGGCCAAGGACCTCTACCCGGTCGCGCGCACCTACTGGGAGCGCATCGAGCCGGTCGCCGAGATCTTCGGCGACCTCGACCCGGCCATCGACGCGCGCGAGGCCGACCTCGAGGAAGGCCAGGAGTGGACCGGATTCCACCGGATCGAGAAGGATCTGTGGATCAAGAAGGACGTCGCCGGGGACGGCCCGATCGCCGACAAGCTGATGACCGACGTCAAGACCATCGTGCAGAAGGCCAACGAGGCCCAGCTCTCCCCCCTCCAGCTGGCCAACGGCGCCAAGGAGCTGCTCGACGAGGTCGCCACCGGGAAGATCACCGGCGAGGAGGACATCTGGTCGCACACCGACCTGTGGGACTTCGACGCCAACCTGCAGGGCTCCAAGGCCGCCGTCCAGGCGCTGCGCCCGGTGCTGGAGGAGCGCTCGCCCGAGCTGGTCAAGACGCTCGACGAGAAGTTCGCCCTCGCCGAGGCCGCGCTGGGCGCCCACCAGAAGGGCAGCGGCTGGAAGCTGCACAACGAGCTGTCGAAGGCGGAGCTGAAGGAGCTGTCCGACGCGATCAACTCGCTGGCCGAGCCGATCAGCAAGCTGGCCGCCGCCGTCACGGCGTGAACCACGCGCCGTGAGGCGCATGGCCCGGGCCGCGCGGGGTGAGCCGCGCGGCCCGGCCCCGCCGGCCGGGACGATCCGCGGACGCGTGACGCGTGGCACGTCCGGCGTTCACGACCGGACCACCGCCACCGGGCAGTGCGCGTGGTGGAGCACGCCTCGGCTGACCGATCCCAGGATGATCGCCCTGATGGCGCCGCGGCCGTGCGAGCCCATGACGAGCAGGTCGGCCCGGGCCGAGGCGTCCACGAGAGCCGACACCGGGTGGGCGTGGGGGACCTCCTGCACGACGTCGACCCCGGGGAACCTCTCCTGCCAGGCGGCGAGCTGGCCGGCGGCCACCAGGCGCTGTGCCCGCCGTACCTCGCCGACGTCATAGGCGCTCTCCGGCGTGAACGCGTGCGCCACCACCTGCCAGGCGTAGACGGCGCGCAGCATGCACCCGCGCAGCCTCGCCTGCTCGAAGGCGAAGCCCAGCGCGGGCTCGGATCCGGAGGAGCCGTCGATGCCCACGACGACCTCACCGTGCGGCCCGCCCTCCTCCCCTCTGACGACCACGACGGCGCCCGAGGTGTGACCGGCCACGTGGACGACCGCCGAGCCCAGCAGCGCCCCGGCGAAACCTCCCGCGCCGTGGCTGCCGATCACGAGCTCGGTGGCCGCCCCCGCCTGGTCGCGCAGGGCCTCGACCGGTGCCCCCTCGATGAGCACGGTGGTCACGTCGACCTCCGGCCGCCGTTCGACGGCCACCCCGGCCGCCTCGGCCAGCACCTGCTCACCGGCGCGCGTCATGAACTCGGGCCAGTCGGGCGGAGGGAAGACCGCGACGCCGTACGGCCAGCTGTCGACGACATGGACGATCCGCAGCGGCAGCCCCCTGCGGGAGGCGTCGTCGACCGCCCATCTCACGGCCGCCGTGGCGGTGGGCGAGCCGTCCGTCCCGGCGGCGACCAGTTCAGCCATGGCTCGCCCTCCTGTTCTCTGCGCCTGCTGGGGCTCCGTCGGAGCGTGACCTGGGCGGTCCCCGCCCAGGGGGCCCGTCCGGCACGGGCGGGCCCCCTGCCCCTCTCCTTCCCGGTCCCGGCCGGAGGGACCCCGCGGCCACGACGGCAGGCGCGGCCGGGCGGCGCTAGTGGCCCATCACGGGCCTCGCCCCCGCGGCCGGGACCGGCAGGTGCTCGCGGATGAGCAGCCCGCTCGCGGCCAGTACCCACAGTCCCGCCAGCAGACCGGGCAGGTACCCGACCAGCAGGCCGTCAGGCGCCAGCGCGCCCCCGGTGATCCCGACCGCGAACGCGGCCAGCACCATGACCACGGCGACCACCACGGCGGCCCAGGCCATCCAGAGCGGGAACACGCGCGTACGCATGATGGCCGCGGCCGAGGCCCCGAACGGCACCGCCATCGCGATCCCGGTGACCGTGCCCATCACCGTCAGAGCGGTGTACGGCCCGGCCGCGATCGCCAGGAGCGGCCTGTGCAGGGTCATCGCGTAGGTCATTCCGGCGAACACCGCCACGCCGACGAACCCGATCGCGGAGACGAGAATGTAGCCGGCGAGCACCAGCGCGGGTGCGTCGCTGCTCTCCTCCGCACGCCGGAAGGCCGTGGCCAGCGCGGTGCCGAACCACAGGAACAGCGCGATCGCGATGGCGTACAGCAGCGCTCCGGCGAGGATCTGGGCCCGGTACTCCGCCAGGTATCCGGCGATCGTCGACACCGGGGCCGTGATCCTCGGCGCCCCTCCCATCACCAGCCTCCCGACGATCCAGAACACCAGTGCGCCGATGCCTGCCAGGCCACCCCATCGGAACTCGTGACTCTCCTTCACGTGAATCACCCCCACGCTCTACGATTCGCCGCTTCCGCCGACACTTCCAGGGCCGAAGGTCCCTACTTCGGCTGCCTTGGGGCGGCCGAGGGCCGATCGACCGGGATGGGGGGACCTTCGGCCCTTAACGCGGGTGAGGGCGGTCGGCAAGCTTGGGGGGTATGAAAGCCGACTCGGTCCGACTGGAGGCGCTCTCCCGCGGGGAGTGCATCGATCTGCTTGCCTCGACGCCGATCGGGCGGATCGTCTTCACCGACCGGGCACTCCCCGCGGTGCAGCCGGTCGGCTTCTGCCTCGACGGCGAGGACATCGTCATCCGCACCGGCGGGGGTCCAAACTCGCCGCCGCCACCCGCCACACCGTGGTGGCCTTCGAGGCCGACGACTTCGACCTGCAGGCGTTCACCGGCTGGTCGGTCACCGCCGTGGGGCACGCGCGAGCCGTGCACGACCCCGCGGAGATCGCCCGGCTGTCGGCACTGCCGCTGACGACCTGGGCGCTCGGCGGCTGGGACCACTTCATCGTGGTGCGGACCGAGCAGATCTCCGGCCGCCGCGTCCGGCGCTGAGGCGCTAGTGAGCCTGCGGCGGGGCGGGGACGACCGCGACGGGGCACATCCCCCGCTGGAGGAGCGACCTGGCGACCGGACCGACTTTGCCGTGCCCGCGCGCGCCGCCGACCACCATGAGGCTCGCCTGTCTGGACAGGTCCGGCAGGAGGCTCTTGGCGGGCTCGGCGACGGAGCGGGCCTGGACGGGCACCGCGGGATACCTGCCCTGCCACGGTTCCAGGCGCCGCGTCAGGTCGTCCTCGGCGCCCCTCGCGACGGCCTCCGTGTCGGGCACCAGCGGCATCGGCGCGCTCCACGCCGCCGGCTGCAGGCGCCTGGCCTGCACGGCCACCAGGTCCAGCCGCCGGATGTCGGCCTCGTGGAAGGCGAACTCGATCACCTCATCGGCTGTGTCCCCGGCCATTCCCAGGACCACGGCCCCGTGGTGCCGAGAGACGGGGATCGGGCCGGGGCCGCGCACCACGACCACCGGGCAGCTCGCGTGCGCCGCCACGTAGCCGGCCACCGACCCCAGAACGGTCCTGGCCAGGGTGCCCATGCCGCGGGAGCCCACCACGACCAGCTCCGCGCGGGCCGACAGCTCCACCAGCCGGTCGCCGGCGGCCCCCTCGTGCAGGTCGGCGGTGACGCTGGTGATCGTGCTGCGCGCGCGGGCGCAGTCGGCCCCGTGGTACAGCACATGCTCGGCCGCCTTGCGCAGGTGAAGCTTGGCCTCGTCATCGGCCTCGCCGTACGGCCACCGCCACGTGTGGGTCACCGCCAGGGGCAGCTTCCTGAGCTCGGCCTCGTCCATCGCCCATTCCAGGGCCTGCATGGAGAAGTCGGAACCGTCGTAGCCGACGACGACGTCACGGGTATCGGTCATCTTCCTCACCTCCCTCCCATGCTCGGCGCCCCGGCCCCGGGGCGGCAGGGCGGAAGGTCCCACCGGCCCGGGACCTTCCGCACTCCTTCCCCCTTCACTTCCTCTTCCTCCCGCTTCCTCTTCCTCCCGTTTCCTCCTTCTTCCGCGCTCCTTCCGCGCGGGCTCCGGCCCGGGTGGTCCGGCGCCCCGTCCGTGCCTGGCCGCCGGATCGGGCCCGCCCGGCGCAGGTACCCGACACCGGCGCGACGCGGCGTGCGGGATGCTTGATGGGTGGTCTGCCTGCGTTTCGCCGACGAGCTGCGGATGTTCCTCGCCCCGGACCGGCGGGGCGGGCAGGTGCGCGTGCCCCATGACGGCACCTCCTCGCTGGGTCACCTGGTCGAGTCGGCCGGCGTGCCGCTCACCGAGGTCGGGGGGCTGGTGCTCGGCGGGCGGCGGAGGGCGCCGTCCCACCGGCCGGATGACGGCGACACCGTGGACGTCCTGCCGGTGCGGAGGCCGCAGCGGGTCGACTCCGCCGGGTTCGTGCTGGACGTCCACCTGGGCACGCTCGCGCGGCGGCTGCGGCTGCTGGGCGTCGACGCGGCCTACGGCAACGACCGCGACGACGACGAGCTGATCGCCCAGGCGAACGCGGAGCGCCGGGTGCTGCTGACCCGGGACCGCGGCCTGCTGCGCCGCAGGGCGCTGTGGTCAGGGGCGTACGTGCGCGGAGTCCGGCCCGACGACCAGCTCGCCGACGTCCTGGACCGGTTCGCGCCCGCCTTGTCCCCGTGGACACGGTGCACGGCCTGCAACGGGCTGCTCGCGCCGGTCGCCAAGCAGGACGTGGAGCACCTTCTCGAACCGGCCACCCGCCGCACCTACGACACCTTCGCCCGCTGCCGCTCCTGCGGCCACCTGTACTGGCGGGGCGCCCACCAGCGGCATCTGGAGGCGATCGTCGAGCGGGCCCGCGGATGAGCGGCGCTCCGCCGGAGGCCGGTCCGGGCCGGGACCGTGCGGCGCTTTCCGCAGTCGTCCGGTGGGGCATGTGATCAGGGAAGCCGGCTCGGCGGGAGAGCTCAGCCGAGGCAGCCCCCTGAGCCGGCGCCGTTGTATGCCCCTCAGGCGGATGCACCCGCAGCGTACGCACCGCGACGGCCGGACGGCACGAGTGTGGAGCCGCCTCAGCGGACCGGATTCTCGGTCACGCCGAATGCGGTCCACCCCAGGTCCGGGAAGCCCGCCGCCGCCGCGACGGCCGCGGAGGCGAGGTTGCCCGGATCATGCATGTACGTGGGTACCGCCCCCTCGTCCAGCACCCGCCGCGCCGCCTGGGCGACCAACTGGCGAGCCAGGCCACGGCCACGCGCGGCGGGCGCGGTCACGACGGCCAGCTCGTGCCCGTACCCGTCATGCCGCTTGATCCCCACTCCGGCCAGGTGCTCGCCGGTGTCCGGATCCACCGCGACCAGCACCTCGCCGCCGAAGGGCCACAGCCATTCGGGCACGCCCGGCGCCCGGGCGGGCAGCCACTCCCCCGCGTCGGGGAATGGCGCCGGGGTCACGCTCCAGCGGAAGACCGCGGTGAACCAGCCGTGCCCAGGGCGGCCGACCAGGGCGGCGATCCCGTCAACTCCGAGGCGGTACTGCTCCGCCACGCTTTCGACCAGCTCCGGCGGGACCGACAGCACGCCGCTCGTCGGGCTCGCGACACCGAGGGCCGGATGGATCCGGCCGTCCCAGGCCGGGCGGACGCGTCCGCGGGAGCCGACGACATCAAGGCCACTCCCGGCGGGCCACCGGCCCAGCCAATGGGACAGATGCCCCGCCAGCCGCTGCTCCGGTCTCATCTCGCACACTCCTATACGGTAGGGGGGTATAGTACATCGCCAGGAGGTCGACATGCGACGTTTGAATCCCCTGCAGCCCGCCGACGCGCCGGACAAGTCTCGCGAGCTGCTGACCGACATCATCGAAAGGCACGGCGGCGTCGGCGACATGGTCGCGACCATGGCCCACTCCCCCGCGCTGCTCCAGGGCTATCCGGATCTCTCCCGCTCCATGAAACGGATGACGTCACCGTTCTGACCACCGGGCCGGGGAAAACCTCGATCGGTACTGGTGTCCTCAGCGCGCCGGCGGGTCGCACCTCACCAGCCGGACCAGCCCTGCACCACCGGGGGCCGGGTCAGTCAAGCAAGCCCAGGCGAGCAGCACGCACACCGGCCTGAAAACGGCTGCCCGCCCCCAACAGCGCCGTGAGCTCCCCGACGATCCGGGTGACCGTGCGTGTCGACACACCCAGCGTCCGCGCGATGGCCTCGTCCTTCGCCCCGGTGGCCAGCAGGCGGAGCACCGCTGTCTGCTGGTCTGTCAGCGCAGCGCCGTCGGCGGCGCGGGGGATGTCACGGGGCTCCGAAGCCGCCGTCCAGACCGTTTCGAACAGTGCGGTCAAAGACCTCACCAGGAGGGTCCCACGGATGAGCACCGCGCCTCCGGCGAGGTCGCCGGGTTCCGACTGCACAATCGCGACCTGCCGGTCATAGATGAGCATCCTCGTGGGAATCACCGGCGTGACCCTGACCTCAAGGCCCGCGGCCAACCACACCGGAATGAATTCGCGGATCAGCGGATCGGCGACCATCCGCTGGGCGTGGATGGAGCGTATGCGCACCCCCCGGTCCAGGTTGCGCCGGTTGTTGACCAGGGCCGCCTCGAGACCATCGCGTGTCCATTTCGCCGGAGGATGCATCGCGACCACTTCATGCTTGACCATCGCGGCGCACTCGTCGATCCGCTGATGGAGGGCGCTCACGCGGGCCCGCTCGTAGAACTCCACACTGATGTCGTCCCCGCGCCTGGCGGTGACGCCCAAATAGTCTTTGACCAGCGACGCCGTCATCACGTGCTGCTCCAGCATCTGGTCCAGCGCCCGGTGCTGGGACTCCAGGATGCGTGCGAGAGCGACCGTGGAATCCACAGTCGTCTCTGTCTGGGAATTGAAAAGGCTCAGCCGTGACAACCGCTGCCTGGCCCGGGCGACATCCGCAGCCGCGAGCCCGAGCGCTCCGGCGGCCTCTGCCGGCGACTCCCCCTGCTCGTGCATGCGAGCGTACAGCTCATATGCGACGTGATCGTCTGTGGTCTCAGTCATGATGATCGGCTCATGCTACCGAAGCCACTTCCGGTTCCCGTCATGGCGGGTTCCGGAAGCCGGTTGCCCTCGATCTTCCCTGCGCGACTACGCCACGATGGTGGCGGAGGCGGACTCGAGTCGATGCCCACACCCTGTCGTCCACGTTAACCAGAGGAGAACGGCATGATCACCGTCGCCTACAGTCTCGTTTCCTATCAAGTCTCGGAAATCTCGTCCGAGACCTGTGCGCACTGTCTGGACAGCATTCGAGTCGAGCTCATCCAGGTGCCGGGCATCGTGGGAGTGGAACTGACGCCGGAGACCGGGCGAGTTTCCATTCTCACCGACGGCCCCGTCCCCGAGCGTCTGGTCATCGACGCGCTGGAAGCGGCGGGCTGCGAGGTCCGAGGCGACTGACCATGGGTACGGCAGCACGCCGCTCTCCCAGGAGCGGCGTGCTCAGACCGTGGCCGTCGCCTCGTCACCGTCCTCGGGCGGTGACACATCTGCGGGGGCGTACTCCCAGCGTTCGGTGAGGAGCGCGGGAGGGGGTGGGGTCCCGGGCAGTCGGGGGTGACCGGGGCGCAGACCGTCGAGAGCGATGGCGATCGTACGCTTCCGGGCGTTGTGGGCCGCGTCGATCAGGTCGGTGCGCCCCTGCCGGTCAAGCTGTTCGATCAGGGGGGACTTGCCGAGCTGTTCGATCAGTAGCGAGATGTCCATGGCCGTGGCGTCCGGCCTGAGCACTCCGGCGGCATGCGCGCGAGCCACCAGGTCCCGCATGAGCTCCTCCGACCTGGTGAACTTGGCGGCCATCTCGTCGGTGACGGCGATCGTGCTGGCCAGCGGCCCGAGGGAGCCGCCACTGAACTCGACGCAGGCGCCGATGTAGTGAGCGAGCCCCTCCCAGGGGTCGTCGTGCCGCAGACCGCGTTCGGCGGCCTGAATCCACTGGTCGAGGGAGAGCGCGCACAGGTGCTGGAAGAGCTCGTCCTTGGAACGGTAGCGGCGGTAGAGGCTGGCGATGCCGACTCCGGCGCGTGCGGCGATCGTCGCCACCGACGCATGGGCTCCGTCCACGGCCAGGACCTTCTTGGCGGCCTCCAGGAGGGCGTGGTCGTTGCGTTCGGCTTCTGCGTGCCGGGGGGCTTTGCGTGCCATGCGCTCACTGTAGCCGCCTTGCGGAGCGATTCGCTCCGTTATATGTTCTCAAACGAAGCGTTTTTATCCGTTTGAGGGAGTGTCATGCGGGCTGTGGTGATGGAAGAGTTCGGCGGGCCGGAGACACTGCGGACGCGGCAGGTCGAAGATCCCGTGCCGGGGCCGGGACAGGTGCTCGTCGCGGTGGCGTACGCGAGCATCACGTTCGTCGAGACGCAGGTGCGCTCGGGCAAGGGGCCGTTCGGCAGGCCCGCACTGCCCCGCATACCCGGCAACGGCGTGGGCGGTCGCATCGCCGCCGTCGGACCGGACGTGGACCCGGACCTGGTGGGGACGGTCGTGGTCACCACCACCGGCGGCGAGGGCGGTTATGCCGAGCTGGCGCTGGCTCGGGCCCAGGACGCGGTCCCGGTCCCCGCGGGCCTGGAGCTCAAGGACGCGGTCGCGCTGCTGGCCGACGGGCGTACGGCGTTGCTGCTGTACCGGCAGGCGGAGATCAAGCCGGGCGATCGGGTCCTCGTGGAGGCCGCGGGGGGAGGTGTCGGCAGCCTGCTGGTGCAGCTCGCCGCCACCGCGGACGCCCACGTGATCGGCGCCGCCCGAGGCGCCGGCAAGGCGGGGCTGGTCACCTCGCTGGGCGCGGCCTCCTATGTCGACTACTCCCGGCCCGACTGGGTGGATCGGGTGATGGAGGCGACCGGCGGCACCGGGCTCGATCTCGTCTTCGACGGGGTCGGCGGCCGGATCGGCACCGAGGCGATCGGCGCGCTGCGTGAAGGCGGACGCGTGAGCGTCTACGGAATGGCCAGCGGCGCCGACGCCGACCTCGACGAGGGCGAGCTCCGGGCCCGCTCCATCGACGTCATCGGGCTCACCGCCGCGCCGAGCCCCGCCCAGACCCGCGCGCTCGTCGTCGATGCGCTGAACCTGGCCGCCGACGGGAAGTTGCGGCCGGTCATCGGCCAGACCTTCCCGCTCGACGCGGCAGCCGCCGCGCATCGAGCGATCGAGTCGCGGACCACCACCGGCAAGACCCTGCTCATCCCCGCCGGCGACGCGCGCGGCTGAGATCGGCCGCTCATCGCGCTCGCCCTGCCGCCCCTGACCCTGCGGCGCGCAACCCCGCCACGACCGAGCCGGCCCGGACAGGTCACGACACCCACCCCGGCGTCCGACTGAAGGACCAAGCGATCACGCAAGTCGAGGTCTACTTCGACGTCCTGTGCCCCTGGTCCTACAACGGAGCCCCGCCGGTATCGGCCGTTCAGGAACCCGCCGCGCCGGCAAGGCTCCTGGGCGGCGTTCTCAGCGGACCGGCAGACCGGTGACGGCGCGGCCAATGATCAGGCGCTGGATCTCGCTGGTGCCCTCGAAGATGGTGTAGATCTTGGCGTCGCGGTGGAAGCGCTCGACCGGGTGTTCGCGGGTGTAGCCGGCTCCGCCGAGGATCTGGATGGCCTGCTCGGTGACCCAGACCGCGGTCTCGCCCGCCACCAGCTTGCACATCGAACCCTCGGCCTGGTCGAAGGCGCGGTTGTTACGGGCCATCCAGGCCGCGCGCCAGGTCATCAGCCGGGCGATGTCGACGCGGGTGGCCATGTCGGCCAGCAGGAAGGCGACCGCCTGGTTCTCGCCGATCTTACGGCCGAACTGCTCGCGCTCCCGGGCGTAGTCACGGGCGTACTCGTATCCCGCCCGGGCGATGCCCACGGCCATGGCCGCCACCGACGGGCGGGTGGTCTCGAAGGTCCGCATCGCGCCCTGCTCGCCGGCCCGCTCGCCGGAGCGGACGCGTTCGAGCCTGGCGTCGAGCTTCTCCGCGCCGCCGAGCAGGCACGCGGCCGGCACGCGCACGTTGTCGAGGATCACCTCGGCGGTGTGGGAGGCGCGGATGCCGTGCTTTCTGAACTTCTGCCCCATCGACAGCCCCGGCGTGCCGGGCGGGACGACGAAGGACGCCTGGCCCCGGGCGCCCAGCGAGGGGTCCACCGACGCGACGACGACGTGGACGTCGGCGATGCCGCCGTTGGTCGCCCAGGTCTTCACCCCGTTCAGGATCCAGTCGTCGCCGGAGCGGACGGCGCGGGTGCGGATGGCTCCCACGTCGGATCCGGCGTCGGGCTCGGAGGCGCAGAACGCGCCGAGCCTGACGTCGTCGGGGGTGCCGAACATCTGCGGGAGCCACTCCCCCATCTGCTCGGGGGTGCCGCTCGCGGACAGGGCCGCGGCGGCGAGACCGGTGCCGACGATGGACAGGCCGATGCCCGCGTCTCCCCAGAAGAGCTCCTCGAACGCGACCGTCAGGCCGAGGCCGCTCGGCTCGAACCACTGCTGGGCGAAGAAGTCGAGCGAGTAGAGCCCGATCTTGGCGGCTTCCTGGATGACCGGCCAGGGCGTCTCCTCGCGCTCGTCCCATTCGGCGCCGGCCGGGCGGACGACGGACCGGGCGAACCGGTGCACCCAGTCGCGCACCTCCCGCACGTCCTCGCTCAACTCCGGACAGAAGCCGGTCTCGCTCATCGCGCACTCCTCCCGAGAAGGGTTACCACCGGTAACACCCCTACCTTACTGGCGGGTGGACCGCTCCGCGCAACACGGCGGCGGCCACGGTTCCGGTCCGCGATCCCGGCCGTGGAGGCCGGCGGAGCACGGGGTACGGCCGGCGCGCGCGGCGGCCGTCAGGGCCGGCACGCCGAGGAGGAAAGGCCGGGTGGCCGGTCAGTCCGCGGCGTGGGAGTGGTATCCGGAGACGGTGATCATCGGGGGGCGCTCGGCCACGGCCACGTCGCGGACGGTCGCGCGGTGACCGCTGGGGCCCCGGCGGAACTGCACCAGCCGGCGCGACGGCGTGTGCAGCGAGACCATCTTGTCCTGGCGTTCGAGACGGGACCAGGAGGTCTGCAGGATCTGGGCGGCCATGCCGCCGAGCGCCTCGGTCGACTGGTGGGAGTGGACGCGGCGGCCCAGGTCGACCTGGGCGAGGCCGTCGAGGCCGGCGAGCTCCAGCAGGTCGATCAGCAGGCCCAGCTCCACGCCGTAACCGGTGACGAACGGGACCCGCTCCAGCACGGACCGGCGCCCGGCGTACTCCCCCGCCAGGGGCTGCACGAACCCGGCCAGCAGCGGCCAGTGCAGGTTGAGCAGGGGACGCGCGACGAGCTCGGTGACCCGGCCGCCGCCGCTCTGCACGTTCTGCAGCGGCCGCTCGTAGCAGCCCTTGACGTAGGCCACGCCCGGGTCGCCGAGCAGCGGGCCGAGCAGCCCGGTCACGAACGACGTGCTGAACTCGCGCAGATCGGCGTCGATGAAGACCAGCAGGTCACCGGAGGTCACCGCGAGGGACTTCCACAGCGCCTCGCCCTTGCCGTCCATCGGTTTCAGGTCGGGCAGGATCTCGTCCTGCGCGATCACCCTGGCCCCCGCCCGCGCGGCGCGCGCGGCGGTCTCGTCGACGGAACGGGAGTCGATGACCACCAGCTCGTCGACGAGGGGCACCGTCTCCATCAGATCACGCCGGATCGCGGTGACGATCTCCCCGACCGTCTCCTCCTCGTCACGGGCGGGCAGCACGACGCTGACCGTCGTGTCGCCTTTGGCCTCCAGCAGCCACGGCAACGGCCAGTCGGCCGATGATGAGGTGCGCCCACGTAGCCATGCCTCCACTTCAGGCAGCACAGCCCACCTTTCCCATCATCGCGGAATCGACGGCTATCAGCCTATGCGGCACTGATTGTCACCAGGTACCGGATCCCGATCTCTCCCACAGATGGGAAGATCGAGGCAGACCGGAGCGAGGGGGCGGCATGGACCCGGTGGCGGTGATGAGGGCGGCCCGTGCCGTCCGTGACGAGCTTGACCATTTGCTGGGCGGAGCCTCCGGGGAGCTGCGGGAGCGGCTCGACCCGCTGCTGGCGGAGGAGGGTGTCCAGGAGCCCGGTCCGCTGGCCGACGTCATCGTGATGCTCATCGCCCAGTACGGCCCCGCCTGGGAACGGTTCACCGTACTGCGCCGGCTGAACGAGCAGGCCGCGGCCGAGGGGCCGGCCGTGCCGCCGGGGCCCGTGAGCCAGGACCCGCCGTCCGCTCCGGCGCCCGCGGCCCCCGATCCCGCGGGCTCGGCGAGCCCCGCCCCGGCCCCGTACGGCCAGGGCGGACCGGACCGGCCGTGGCCCGGCGAGGCTGCCGCGGGGATGCCCGCCGATCCGCCCGCCGAGCACGGGACCGGGCCCCAGCACGGATCGCCCCCTCCCGCGCCTCCCCTTCCCCCGCCGTCCCCCGCCTCCTCGATGCCCCCCGCCCCCACGGCGCCGGAGCGCGGCCCCTCCGTGCTCGACCGGCTGACCGGGGCCTTCCGCAGGCGGCGCAGGCAGCCGGCGCCCGCCGGCGCGGAGTGGGAGGCGTTCCCGCTGATCGAGGTGGCCGACGAGGTGGTGGCGGGCTGGGGGGTCGAGGTCCAGGTCGGTCTCTCCCCCGGCGGCCCCCCGGCCGCAGCCGCCCCCGCACCGGGCGCCGGGGCCCTCCCCGCACCCGGGGCCGCCCCCTCCCCGGGGACCGCTCCCCCGCCCGGCACCGTCGCCCCCGGCGCCGTCGCCCCGGCCGGGGAGGTCCCCGGCGCGGCCCCCTTCGTCCACGGGCCGGCCGATCTGGACATCCAGCTCATCGCCGAGGGGTTCGAGGCGCCCGGCGGATGGCGGGTACGGCTGCGCGTCGACGGGGCTTCGCCGTACCCGAGGGCGGCGGTCCGCCTGGTCGCTCTCCCGCAGGAGCAGCCGGCGCTCGCCCGGCAGATCCAGGCGATCCACGCGGTCGGCGGCCAGGTGACCGGGTTCGGCGTGCGCGCGCTCGCGGTCCTCGACTCTCCCGGCATGCTCGGCCGGGAGAGCGTCCCGCAGCCGGTCGCGGGCACCCGGGTCCGGGTGGCCGGCGGCGGGGAGCCGGCGGACGTCACGGTGGTCGTCGTCCACGGCGACCGGCCGGGGCGGCTGTGGTGGACCTACCAGTCCCCGCACTTCACCACGCCGGACCAGGCCGAGATCTGTGAGCTGGGGATGCGGACCTCCGAGTTCGGGCGGCACGTGGCGGAGCAGGCGCACAGCGTCGAGGACATGGGCCGGCGGGTCGCCTCCAAGATCCCCCGGGGTTTCTGGGAGCTGCTGCACGCGGTGGCCGGGCGCGTGGCCCCACGCCGGCCGAGCGTGCTGGTGCTGTCGCAGGAGCCGCACATCCCCTGGGAGCTGGCCACGCTGGAGCAGCCGTTCGACGGGTCCGTCCCCGCCCTGCTGAACTGCCAGACGGTGACCGGCCGTTGGCCCCTCGGCGGCCGGCGGCCCGAGCTGCCTCCGCCGACGCGCGCGCGGGGCGAGAGCATGGCGGTCGTGTACGGCGGGGCGGAGGTCCACCCGCTGGTCGCCGCGTACGGCGCCGCCCGGGTCACCCCCGTGCTCGGCGACGTCCTGGCCATGCTCGCCGAGCCGCCGGACCTGATCCACTTCACCGCCGGGGGGACGGCGTCCGAGGCCCTGGGCCGGGACATGGGCGAGGGCCCGTTCGTCTTCCTGGAGGAGCCCGGAGACTGCCAGGCCTTCCTGCTGGCGGGGGCCAGCGGGGTGGTCGCCCCGCTCTGGCCCGTCGGCGACGGCCTGGCGCCGGAGTTCTACCGCCGCTGTCTCGCCGGCGAGCCCCCCGCGGAGGTGCTGCGCTCCCTGCGCTGCCAGGTGCCCGCCACGGGGCCCGCCTACCAGTTCTTCGGCCACCCGTCGCTCACGCTGTCGCGGGGTCACTCCAGGGCGTGACGCTCCAGGAAGGTGTAGACGTCGGCCTCGTCCACGCCGGGGAAGGACCCGGGGGGCAGGGCGGCCAGGATGTGGGAGTTGCCGCGCGCCGAGGGCCAGGCGTAGCCCTCCCAGCGCTGGGTGAGCTCGGCGGGCGGGCGGCGGCAGCAGTCGCCGGTGGGGCAGCCGGACTTGGTGCGGTGGGTGGTCTCCCTGCCGCGGAACCAGCGTGACTCGCGGTACGGCACGCCGAGGGTGATGGCGAAGTCCCGCTCCCGGGACGGGTCGACGTGGGCGACGCAGAAGTAGGTGCCGGTGGGCGAGTCGGAGTACTGGTAGAAGACGGAGAACCTGTCCGGGGAGCGGAAGACCTGCCGTCCCGACCACTGCAGGCACATCCGCTGGCCCTCGATCGCGCCCTGCTCGTCGGCGGGGAAGACGATGCCGTCGTTCTCGTACGCCTTGTAGATGATCCCGCCGGCGTCGTTGCGGACGAAGTGGCAGGTCAGGTCCAGGAAGTGGGTGGCCAGGTTGGTGAAGCGGTGCGCGGCCATCTCGTAGGAGACGGCGAAGACGTCCCGCAGGTCCTCCACGCTCAGCGCGCGGTCCTGTTTGGCCTCCCTGAGATACGGCACGGCGGTGGCCTCGGGCACCAGCACGGCGGCGGCGAAGTAGTTGGCCTCGGTCCGCTGGCGGAGGAAGTCGGCGAAGTCGCGGGGCTTGTGGTGGCCGAGGGCCAGGTGGCCGAGAGTCTGCAGCAGGATGGTGCGCGGGGTGTGCATGCCGAGCTGCTCGTGCTTGACGTAGATGCGCCGGTTGCGCAGGTCGGTGATCGAGCGGACGGTGCGGGGCAGGTCCTGGACCGTCTGAACGGTGTAGCCGAAGTGGGTGACCAGGGCCTGGACGGTGCTCTGCGACAGCGCGCCGGTGCGGTAGCCGACCGCGGAGAGCGCCTCGGCCGCGGCCTTCTCGATCTCCTCGAAGTAGTTGCCCCGCTCGCGCTGCATGCGGCGGAGCTCGGCGTTGGCGACGCGTGCCTCCTCGGGGGTCGCGGTGCCCCTGGCCTGGCGTGAGCGCAGCTCGCCGTAGAGGCCGAGGATGTGTTCGAGCACGTCGTTGGGGACGCGCGCGGAGACCTTCAGCCTGGCCAGGCCGAGCCCCGCGTACAGCGGGTCGCGCTGCGCCTCCTCCAGCGCCATCTCCAGCTGGGCCCGGCGGTTGGGCGCCTGGCGGCGGAGCAGCTCCTCGACCGGCACGTTCAGGGCGGCGGCGAGAGACTTCAGCAGCGACAGCTTCGGCTCGCGCTTGCCGTTCTCCAGCAGGGAGAGCTGGCTCGGCGCACGGCTGACGCGTTCGCCCAGGTCGGAGAGGGTAAGGCCGCGCTGCTTGCGCAGGTGTCTGAGGCGCTGGCCGAACGCGATGAGATCGAGCTCCTGCGTCAAGGACAGCGGTTCTTCACCGACCAGGGATGCCATAGCACGATGCTAAACGAAATTTCCGGAATTATTTCAACGCCCCCCAGCCTCCCCTGGCCCACGCCGCCGGGATTGGTCTAGTCCATAGCGCAAACTCTTAAATTCTTCTCTCCTGAATACCCGCCAGTATTCGCTCAGCGAGAAAAATCGAGATTCTTTCGTCAAGATCGGCCTTGTTTGCCCGTTTCGTCCGAGCACACACTCAGAGCAAGGCACCCAGGGGACGACAAGGAGTGAAAAAATGAACGATCGCCTCAAGGGAGCCGCAGATGAGCTGCGGCGCGAATGGGAGACCAACCCCCGCTGGAAGGGCACCGAGCGCACCTACACGGCCGAGGACGTGGTGCGGCTCCGCGGGTCCGTCCAGGAGGAGCACACCCTCGCCCGGCTCGGCGCCGAACGGCTGTGGGACCTGCTCACCACCGAGGACTACGTGCACGCGCTCGGCGCGCTGACCGGCAACCAGGCCGTGCAGCAGGTCAAGGCGGGTCTGAAGGCGATCTACCTGTCGGGCTGGCAGGTCGCGGCCGACGCCAACCTCGGCGGGCAGACCTACCCCGACCAGAGCCTCTACCCGGCCAACTCGGTGCCGGCCGTCGTGCGCCGCATCAACAACGCGCTGCTCCGCGCCGACCAGATCACCTGGTCGGAGGGGGACGAGAACGCGCCGCACTGGCTGGCCCCGATCGTGGCCGACGCCGAGGCGGGCTTCGGCGGCGTGCTCAACGCCTTCGAGCTGATGAAGGGCATGATCGCCGCAGGTGCGGCGGGCGTGCACTGGGAGGACCAGCTCGCCTCCGAGAAGAAGTGCGGCCACCTGGGCGGCAAGGTCCTGATCCCGACCGGCCAGCACGTCAAGACCCTGAACGCGGCCCGCCTCGCGGCCGACGTGCTGGGGGTCCCCTCTGTGATCATCGCGCGGACCGACGCCCAGGCCGCGACGCTCCTGACCACCGACGTCGACCCCCGCGACCACGCCTTCACCACCGGCGAGCGCACCGCCGAGGGCTTCTACCGCGTCCGCAACGGCGTCGACTCCTGCATCGCCCGGGGCCTGGCCTACGCGCCCCACTCCGACCTGCTCTGGATGGAGACCTCCCTGCCGGATCTGGACGTGGCCCGCGAGTTCGCCGAGGCCATCAAGGCCAGGTACCCCGACCAGATGCTGGCCTACAACTGCTCGCCCTCCTTCAACTGGAAGAAGCACCTGGACGACTCGACCATCGCCAAGTTCCAGCGCGAGCTCGGCCACATGGGCTACAAGTTCCAGTTCATCACGCTGGCGGGCTTCCACTCGCTCAACTACTCGATGTTCGACCTCGCCCGGGGCTACGCCGAGGAGGGCATGAGCGCCTACGTCGAGCTCCAGGAGGCCGAGTTCGCCGCCGAGCCGCGCGGCTACACCGCCACCCGCCACCAGCGCGAGGTCGGCACCGGATACTTCGACCTGGTCAGCACGGCCATCGCGCCGGAGTCCTCCACCACGGCCCTGCGGGGTTCCACGGAGGAGGAGCAGTTCGAGAAGGCTCACTAACCCTCCGGACCCGAGCCCGCCCGGAACGTTTCCAGGGCATGGGACTCCTTCCCGGGCGAGCTCGGTGACCAGGTCGAGAACGAGGCCCCGCCGTACGGATTTCCCCCGAGTCCGTCCGGCGGGGCCTTTCGCCGTCGACGGCCCGGCCCCGGAGCGGCCCGGGCGGCACGGCCTGCTGCGCGGCCGCGGCCCGGGCGGGTCGGCGCCGGTCCGCCGATCAGCCGGCGATGGCCTCGATCAGCTTGCGGCGCTGCTGCGTGCCGAGCCCGCCGAGACGGCGGGCCTCGTCCACGTCGGCCTCCGCCATGAGCTGGGCGGCCTTCACATTGCCGATGCCGGGCAGCGCGCGCAGCGCCTGCGACACCTTGATGCGCTTGGCGATGTCGTCATCGCGGCCCAGGAGCTGCTCAAGGCTCACAGAGCCGGCCTTGACCTCGGCCAGAAGCTTGGCTCGGGCCGTACGGGTCTCAGCGGCCTTGGCGAGGGCGGCCTGACGCTGTTCGGGGGTTAGCTTGGGCAGAGCCATGTTGACTTCTCCTCGATTACTCGGATTATGACGTGCTGTTACCCACAGCAACTCGGCTAATCATCGCCTAAGTGTGGGAAACACCGTGTGTTCGGCACAGACCATCACGATATGCCCAGGGAGTTACCCCGGCCTTACCTGACTCTTCGTAGCCTCAACCTCATGGGTATCTGGCAAGGGCCGGACGGCATCGAGGTCGAGGCGATCATGCTTGGCGACCTCCCATGCCTGCGCGTGACCCAGCGGATCGGTGAACAGCGGATGGTGCTCGCTTACTGCATGGACGTGCGCGAGGTCGGCCGGCTCGTGAATCTGGCCGAGCTCGTCGCAGCGTAGGGCCGGCCCCACGAATGATCAAATAAAGATCACAACCTGGTCCGATCCGAGACCGGTGTGAACTTCCGCGGCTCCTGGGACGTCGGACTGGTCAAGGGAGGCCCGTATGGATGTTCTGGACGGCCTCGTTGACGAAGACCTCCGGCTGGAGCTCCTCCTCGTTGAGGCCCTGTACGAGGAGGCGGAACGGCTGGCCGCCCAGCCCGACCGCTGATGAACGGCGGAGAGTGCCCGCCACCTCACCGAGGTGGCGGGCACTCTCTCGCCGCCGGAGGGCGCGGGCGCGGAGCGGACTCGATGGATCCGGGCGCAATAGCGTTAACTATGCCCATGAACAAGCGCGAGCTGATCGAGAAGGCCGCGGCTGAGGCCGGACTCAGCCGGCGGCAGACCGCCGCCGCTCTGGAGGCGATCCTGGGGACCATCCAGACGGCCGTGGCATCCGAGGACAAGGTCGCCATCCCGGGTTTCGGGTCCTTCGAGATCGTGCACAAGTCGGCGCGGACCGGGCGTAATCCGCAGACCGGCGAGCCTCTGGAGATCGCCGAGACCTGGACGGCCAAGTTCAAGCCGAGCCCGGGGTTCATGGGCCTCATCCGCCAGCGCAAGAAGGACTGAGCTCCCCACGGAGGTCCCCTCACCGGTCACCGGGCGGAGACGGGCCGCGGACGGCGACGGCCCCCGGGGAGGTGTCCACTCCCCGGGGGCCTGGGTGCCGCCATGTCGCGGCGTCAGCGCGTTTAAGAGGGCCGGTCATTCATAACGATGTCGTGCTCTGCCATTAAGCTACGAACGCATGTGGAGCGTCCAGCGGGACTCGAACCCACACCCGACCATCACTGCCTTCCCTCGGTCGATCTGACGCTCGGCGGCGAATGCTGAACCTGGAGCGAGAGTCTGAGCTTGAGCGGCCGCCTCTACCAGTTGGGCCATCCCGGCGCGGACGGTGCCGGGAGAGGGACTCGAACCCCCACTTGAACCGCGTGTCAGTCTGACATTTCAGTTTCAGCTTCCGCGCTTTCGCGCGTCCCCGCGCTCCCACGGGGAGTCTTGAAGGCTACCCCAGGAGGTAGCCGAACACCTTCTCGCCGATGCGCTGGTCGACCACCTCGGTGCCGTTGGCCTCCTCGCGGGCGAACTTCACGGCGTCCTGGAGCCTGGTGACCCGCTCCAGGAGCTCGTTGACCCGCTTGCGCGGGACGGCGCCGGAGAAGGTGACCTTGGTCCAGAAACCGACCACGATGTCCTCGTGGTAGACCTCGACCTGGGCCGGGTGCTTGTCGGTCGCCTCCGCCTTGACGTGGTTGCGGGGCACCTTCTTGGTCCGGGTCGTCTTGACCGGCTCGGTCCGCCAGCAGTCGGTCGACTGGTCCAGCGTCCACGTCTCCGCCGCGTCGAGGACGGGCAGCTTGGCGACGAAGGTGTGCAGGTCGACCAGCTGCTTCTCCAGGAAGAGCAGGTAGGTGACCGGCACGTTCTCCAGCAGGGTGGCGCCGTCCACCCTGACGTCGGCCCGCGCGACGCAGTTCGCCCAGTCCTTGGTGGCGGTCACGTCGAACAGCCGGGTGAGCGTGGTGCCGAGCTGCTTGAGCAGGTCCTCGGCCTGGACCTGCACGCGTGTGGACTCGGCCGGCAGGTGCTCGCCCTCGTCGTCGATCGGCTGGTAGGTCCGGGAGATGCCCGACAGCAGGGTGTTCTTCTGGACCGTGTGGTACGCGTCGGTCACCTTGCGCTGGGCGTCGGACTTGACGCCCTTCTCCACGGCGAGGATCTGGTTCAACTTGGTCGCCATGGATGTAACGCTATCGGGAAGATCACCCGCTCTCATCCCTTTTATCAACCGGCTTCAGCTTTTCGGCGGCCGGCCCCGGCGGCGGGCGGCCCGCGCTCAGTGCCGTACGGCGCGGGCGTACCAGCGGCCGTCGAGGTTGTCGATGCGCAGCGTCCGCCCGAAGCACTCCGACAGGTTCTCGCCGGTCAGGATCTCCGCCACCGGCCCGGCCTCCTGGATGCGGGTGTCACGCATCAGCAGGGCGTGGGTCGTGGTGGCCGGGACCTCCTCCAGGTGGTGGGTGACGGTGACCGTGGTCAGCGCCGGACGGGTCGCGGCCAGGTCTTCGACGGCGGTGATCAGGTCCTCGCGGGCGGGCAGGTCGAGCCCGGCGAACGGCTCGTCCAGCAGCAGCACCACCGGGTCGGCCATCAGCGCCCTGGCCACCCGGATCCGGGCCCGCTCCCCCTGGGAGCAGACGCGGAAGAGCCGGTCGGCCAGATCCTTGCAGCCCATGTCCGCCAGCAGATTGTGCGCCCGCTCGTGCTGGGCCGGGCCGTAGCGGTCCCACAGGGGCGCGCTGGTCCCGGTGTGACCGGTCAGCACGACGGTGTGCGCGGTGGCGTTCTCCTCCTCCAGCAGCTCCTCGTCGACGAGCCGCTGGCTGGCCGCGACCAGACCGATGTGACGGCGCAGCTCCCTGAGGTCGACCCTGCCCAGCCGCTGGCCGAGCACGGTGGCGGCGCCCTCCGTGGGATGCCGTACGGCGGCGGCCAGTGACAGCAGCGTGGTCTTGCCCGCCCCGTTGGGACCCAGCACCACCCAGTGCTGGCCGTACTCGACCCGCCAGTCGATGCCCGCCAGGAGAGTCCGTCCGACCGCCCGCACCCCGACACCGCTCAGCTCCACCGCGCCGGGCACGGACTGCTCCATCGGTCTCCCCCTCCGGTTCGATACGCGCCGATTACCCTAACCGATGCGGCAGTTTGCCTCCTTGCCCCGTCCGCGCGGCGACGACAGCCCGGTGGACCTCCCGCCGGGGCGGCTCGGGGCCGGAGCGGGCGCCCCGTGCTCCCCGTGTTCCCCGGGCCCTCAGCCCTCAGCCTCAGCCGCCGATCTGCGCCGAAGGGCTCGTGCCCGGCGGAGGCGGGGACGTGGGCGCCGTCACCGACGGGGCCGGCGACGGCGCCGGGCTCTCCCCGTCGCCGGTCTGCGGGATCTGGGTGAAGGACGGCTTGGGACTGCCCGGCGTGGCCGGGCAGTCGTCGCCCCTGCCCCTGCCCTTGGCCGTCGCGTCCGCGCAGGTCCGCGGCCCGCCCCCGCCGGGCGGGCCGTCACTGCCCGGCGAGCGGCCGGGCCGGGGCTCCTCGCGCTCGCCGTCGGCCGCGGGCACCGAGACGGTGCGGGTCGCGGTGACCAGGACCGTGGAGGGCGTCATCACCGGCGTGGTCCGCGGCCTGCCGCCCGGCGGGCGGGCGGCGCGGGAGGCGGGGTCCGCGGTGCGCTCCTGGACCGGGATCACCACCGGCACCCGGCCGGGGGTGCCGGAGCCGTCCTCGACACCGCCTCCTCCGCCCCCTCCGCCCCCTCCGCTCCCGGCGGCGACCACCGTGACGGCCGCCATGGAGACCGTGGCCAGCGCCGCGAAGCTCGCCTGCGACAGGTGCGCGCTCCGGCGCGGCGCCCGGCGGGAACCCCTGGTGGGGGCCGAGGGCTCCCGGACCGGTCCGGCGGAGGCGGGGACGTGGGCGCCGTCTGCGGACGGGTGGGAGACGCGCCGTGGGCGGCCGTCCCCGGTCAGGTGGGACAGATGCCATGGGCGGCCGTCTCCGGTCAGGTGGGACGGGGGGTGCGCCCGCCCGCCCTCGGGCGGGTGGCGCACCGGCGTCCAGATCTCCGCCAGCACCTCGGCCACCGCCACGCGGAGGTCCCGCGGAGCGCCCACGCCGCCCGCCGCGAGCAGCGCGCCGAGCAGATCGGCGGCCCGGGGCCGGTGCGCGGGGTCCTTGGCCAGGCACGCCTCGACGGCCGGGCGCAGCAGCGCGGGCACCGAGGCGGCGCGCGGCGGCTCGACCATGATGCGCCGGGCCACCGCGTCGGGCTCGCCGGCGCCGAAGGGGTGGTGACCGGTGGCCGCGTAGGCGATCAGGCAGCCCCAGGCGAAGACGTCGGAGGCCGGCAGCGCGGAGCCGCCGACGAGCCGTTCGGGGGCCACCCAGCCGGGGCTGCCCATGACCTGCCCGGCCTGTGTGTGCGTGGCGAGGGCGCCGACGTCCCTGGCGATACCGAAGTCGATCACACGGGGCCCGGTGTCCGACAGCAGCACGTTTCCGGGTTTGAGGTCGCGGTGGACCAGCCCCGCCTCGTGCACCGCCACCAGCGCGGCGGCCACCCCGAGGGCGGCGCCGTAGGCCAGGTCCGGGGTGAGCGGGCCCTGCTCGGACACCACCTGGGACAACGCCGGCCCGGGGATGTATTCGGAGACCAGGTAGGGGCGGCCCCGGTCGGTGCCGTCCTCGACCACGGCGGCGGTGCAGAAGGGGACCACTCGCCGGGAGAATTCCACTTCCTCCGCGAAACGGGCACGGAGCGTGGGATCGTGGAGATGCACCGGATGCGGCGTCTTGAGGGCTACCACCCCGCCCTGCGGGTGTTCGGCCAGATAGACCACGCCCATGCCCCCCACGCCGAGGCGGCCGAGCAGGAGGTAACGGCCGATGATGACCGGGTCCCCGACGGTCAACGGCCGCACACCGGGCGGCATGCCGTTCATGGGGCCAGTTCCGCCACGTGCCATCCTGGATGAGCCTCTCATGTACGCGCTACGGCAAGCACACTGTGGCGGCATCCGAGAGGGCTTCGCTCCCGACCTGTCACAAGGGATATGACAGGTAAGGCGAATCATCCCTCGGGGTAAGTCACCGGTGATGTCCCGGATGCGTGCTGAGGCCCGCTGTGACGGCGTGACCGGGGTGGGGCACGCCCGTCAGGCCGCGGCGGAGCCGGACTCGGGCCGCACGGACGTGTCGCGGTCGGCGGCGGGGCCGGAGCGCGGGGGAAGGTCCTGAACGGCGAGATCGGGTCCGGCGGGGGCCTGAATCGGGAGGTTCTGAACCGGGAGGTCCTGAACGGCGGCGACCTGAACGGCGAGATCGGGTCCGGTGAGGTCCTGAACCGGGAGGTCCTGAACCGGGAGGTTCTGAACCGGGAGGTTCTGAACCGGGAGGTTCTGAACGGCGGCGACCTGAACGGCGAGATCGGGTCCGGCGAGGTCCTGAACCGGGAGGTCCTGAACCGGGAGGTTCTGAACGGCGGTGAGGAAGCGGGCGATGTGCCGGAAGACCTGGCGGGCCTCGGGGACGAGGTCGGCGAGGATGGCGAAGACGTGGGGCATGCGGCGCCACTCCTCGTAGGTGACCGGGACCCCGTGCGCGCGGGCCCGCTCGGCTACCCGGCGCCCCTCGTCGCGGAGGACCTCGGTGGAGCCGGTGACGATCATCAGCGGCGGCAGGCCGGTGTAGTCGCCGAAGACCGGGGAGACCAAGGGGTCGCGAGGGTCGAGGCGGGCGGTCCAGCGGCGGGCGAGCCAGCCGACCCGGCCCGCCGGGATCATCGGGTCGAGCAGGCGGTTGACCCGGCGGGGCACGTCGGTGAGGTCGGCCCACGGCGACAGGCAGACCGCGGCCGAGGGCAGCGGCAGCCCCCTGTCACGCAGGGCCAGCAGCGTGGCCAGGGTGAGGTGGCCGCCGGCGGAGTCACCGGCGAACAGGACCTGCGCCGGGTCGTAGCCCCACTCCAGCAGGCACAGGTAGGCCGCTGTCGCGTCTTCGAGCGACTCGGCCGGCGTGTGGACCGGGCCCTGACGGTAGTCGACGGCCAGCACCGGGCACCGGGCGGCGGCCGACAGACGCCAGGTGATCGGCCGGTGCGTGGCCGGGGAGCAGAGGAAGTAGCCGCCGCCGTGGAAGTACAGCACCACCCTGCTCTCGTCGAGCCCCTCCCTCAGGTCCCCGTCAGTCCCGCTCCTTCCGTCAGTCCCGCTCCTCCCGTCAGCCCCGCTCCGCTTCCTGGCGCCCCCGCCGGAGCCGTCCCCCAGCCCGTGCCCTCCGCCGGAGCCGCTCCGCTGCCCGTTCCTCCCGTCAGCCCCGCTCCGCTGCCCGGCGCCGTCGCGGGAGCCGGCCCCTGGGGCGCCGCTCCCGTCGAGCCAGGGGGCTCCGCCCCCGTCGGCCCCGGACCGGCCGCTCCCGCCGGACTCGGGGCCGCCGCCGGGCAGCCGTCCGGCGCGGATCCACTCGCCGGAGCACGGCCCGATCTCCTCCTGCACCACGCTCACGTGGGCGGGCAGGGGGAGCGGCACCCTGCCCGCCAGCGCGACGAGGCGGGAGGCCGCCACGAAGCCGGCGTCGGTTCTCAGCAGCAGGCCGGAGATCGGTTTGAGCGTGCCGCGCAGGACCGTGTTGAGGGCTGCGGCCTGCCAGCTCACGGGGTAGCCGGGGCAGACGTCCACGTCGATCTCATCGCGCATGCGGGCCTCCGACAAGGAGGATTCCCGCAGAATATCCTTCTATTCCAGCGGTAACCGTATCGTGTCGATCACGGCCACATGCCGACCCGGACCGCGCCCCCGCCGCCCGCAGTCCGCGGCCCCAGGCCGGACCGCCCGCCACCGGTAAATACGTTGCCGCCGTCGAGGGCGCCGAGGAAGATAGGAGGGTTGCCCTGACGCCCATGAGGAGGCCGCCTTCCTGCTCTATGTGCGCATCGCCGGATACGGCTTCCGCCGCCACTCCGCCTACCGCGCCGCCGCCTTCGCCGGAGCCTTCACCAACACCGTGTTCGGGATCCTCCGGGCCTACGTCCTCATCGCCCTCTGGGAGGCCCGTCCGGGACTCGCCGGATACGACGTCGCCGACGCCGTCACGTTCTGCTTCCTCAGCCAGGCGTTCATCGGCCCCATGCAGGTCTTCGGCGGCGGGCTGGAGATCGCCGGGCGGGTCCGCACCGGCGACATCGCCGTCGACCTCATCCGGCCGGCGTCCCTGCAGATGTGGAGCCTCGCCGACGACCTCGGCCGGGCGGCCCACCTGTTCCTGCTGCGCAGCCTGCCGCCCACCGTCGTCGGGGCCGCGCTGTTCGGGCTCGTCACCCCGGCCGACCCGGCGACCTGGCTGTTCTTCGCCTTCTCCTGCACGCTCGGGGTGGTCGTCAGCTTCGGCTGGCGCTATCTGATGGCGCTGTCCACCTGCTGGATCGTCGACGACCGGGGCCCCCAGTCGCTGTCGCTGGTGATGACCTTCTTCTTCAGCGGCATGGTCCTGCCGCTGAACCTGTTCCCCGGCTGGCTCGGCACCCTGGCCGGCGCGCTGCCCTGGTCGGCGATGGTCCAGGTCCCCGCCGACGTCTACCTCGGCAAGCGGGACGTCCTGGAGGCCCTGGCGTTCCAGGCCGCCTGGGCGGTGGCGCTGCTGGCCCTGGGCGCCCTGGTCACCCGGGCCGCCCGGCACAAGGTCGTGATCCAGGGTGGGTGACGACGTGACCACCGCGGGACACCGGACAGGCGTGACCACCGCGGGACACCGGACAGGCGTGACCACCGCGGGACACCGGACAGGCGTGACCACCGCAGGATGTCGCACAGGCATGACCGCCGCGGGAGACGGGACAGGAGGGAGCGCCTGATGGTCAGGACCTATCTGCTGCTGGCCTGGACCTGGCTGAGGGCCTCGGCTCAGTACCCTGGACCGCTGATCATGATGGTGGCCGGCTCGTTCGCCGTCAACGCGCTGGACGTCCTGGCGATCTGGGTGATCTTCGAGCACACCGGGACGCTGGCCGGCTTCGGCCTGGCCGAGGTGATGCTCCTGTACGGGACCGCGGGCCTGTCGTTCGCGCTGAGCGACATGCTCTTCGGCAACGTCGACCGGCTCAGCCAGCACATCAGGGCCGGCACCTTCGACACCATGCTGATCCGTCCGGCCAGCCCGTTCGTCCAGATAGCCGTCGACCGCTTCAGCGTGCACCGCTTCGGCAGGATCGCCCAGGCCCTGGTCGCGCTCGGCATCGCCCTGTCCCGGCTCGACATCCCCTGGAGCAGGGCGTGGATGATCCCGGTGATGATCGTGTGCGGGGTGGTCATCTTCGCCTCGATCTTCGCCCTCGGCGGCGCGCTGCAGTTCCTGCTGACCGACGCTCCCGAGGTGGCCAACGCCTTCACCTACGGCGGCAGCACGCTCACCCAGTATCCGCTGAGCGTCTACGGCGAGGAGCTCGTCAGGGGCGTCACCTTCGTCATACCGCTGGCGTTCGTCAACTGGCAGCCCGGACTGTTCGTGCTGGACCGGCAGGACCCCTTCGGCCTGCCGCCCGGCCTGCGCTTCGCCGCGCCCCTGGCGGCCCTGGTGCTCGCCGCCGCCGCCGCGCTCGCCTGGCGGGCGGGCATCCGCCGCTACCGCTCAACGGGGAGTTGATCACATGATCGAAGTCGACCGGGTCGGCCGCTCGTTCACCGTGGGCCGCCGCCGCACGCGCACGACCGTGCACGCCGTACAGGATCTGTCCTTCACCGTCGAGGCCGGGGAGTTCGTCGGCTATCTCGGCCCCAACGGCGCGGGCAAGTCCACCACCATCAAGATGCTCACCGGCATCCTCGCCCCCACCTCCGGCCGCATCCAGGTGGCCGGACTCGACCCGGCGCGCCGCCGTACGGCTCTCGCCCGCAAGATCGGTGTGGTCTTCGGCCAGCGGACGACACTCTGGTGGGACCTGCCGCTGAAGGACAGCTTCGAGTTGATCCGCCACCTTTACAAAGTAGATCGAGTTGACTTCCGCCGCAGGCTGGACGAGCTGACCGGCCTGCTCGGCCTCGCCGAGTTCGTCGACACGCCGGTCCGCCAGCTCAGCCTCGGCCAGCGCATGCGGGGCGACATCACCGCCGCCCTCCTCCACTCCCCCGCCGTGCTGGTGCTCGACGAGCCCACGATCGGCCTCGACGTGGTCAGCAAGGCCGCCATGCGCGAGTTCCTGCGCCGCCTCAACGCCGACCACGGCACCACGGTCCTGCTCACCACCCACGACCTGGGCGACATCGAGAAGCTCTGCCGCCGCGTGATGCTCATCGACCACGGCCGTCTGACCTTCGACGGCACCCTCGACGACCTGCGCGCCACCGCCCCCGAGGAGGACTCCATCGAGGACGTGGTCGCCCGCCTCTACACCGGCTGACCGGCCGGACCGCCCGCCGCCCGGACGTCGTGCAGGTCACGGGCCGACATCACCGCGTTGACGTTGCGCTCGGCCCAGTCGGTGACGGCCCGCAGCGGCTCCTGGAGCGACTGGCCGAGCTCGGTCAGTGTGTATTCCACCCGGGGCGGGACCTCGGCGAAGACCCTCCGGGTCAGCAGGCCGTCGCGCTCCATCGCCCGCAGCGTCTGCGTCAGGACCTTCGGCGTGACGCCGCCGATCGTGTCGCGCAGCTCGGTGAACCGGCGCGGCCCCTCGTGCAGGCTCAGCACCACCAGCACCGACCACTTGTCGCCGATGCGGTCGAGCACCACCCGGGTGGGGCAGGACGGGTCGAAGGAGTCTCCGTTCAGCATGGTTTCCAATGTATATCAATAGCACTTTGAAGTAACCAGTATCCAATGGATACGGTCAAGCCGACAGCACGTTTCAGGAGGTCGAAGATGAGAATTCTGCTGATCGGCGCCAGTGGCATGATCGGGAGCCGGGTCGCCGCGGAGGCTCGCGCCCGAGGCCACGAGGTCACCGGCGTCACCCGCAGCGGCACGGCGGGGACGGCGGTCGCCGACGCCTCGGACCCGGCCGCGATGGCCCGGCTCGCCGCCGGTCACGACGCGGTCGTGTCGGCCATCGCCCCGCCGCGGGACGGCTCCGAGCCTTCCGGCCCGCTGCTGGCGGCCGTCCGCGGCCTGCTCGGAGGGCTCCGCGAGGCGGGCGTGCGCCGCCTGGTGATGGTCGGCGGCGCGGGCAGCCTGGAGGTGGCGCCGGGCGCGCGGCTCGTCGACAGCCCGGACTTCCCCGAGATCTACCGGAACGAGGCCCTGGCCCTGGCCCAGGCGCTGGAGCTGCTCCGGGCCGAGGCCGGGGACCTGGACTGGACCTACATCTCCCCGGCCATCGTCATCGAGCCCGGCGAGCGCACCGGGAAGTTCCGGCTGGGCGGTGACCAGGTGCTCGTCGACGACCGGGGCGACAGCTTCATCTCCGCCGAGGACTACGCCGTCGCCCTGGTCGACGAACTGGAGAACAGCCAGGCCGTCAGGCGCCGGATCACCGTCGCCCGCTAGCGCGGCGGCCGCGCCACGCCCCTCGCGCGTCGCCAGGACGGCACCCGCCGGATCGAAGGACGGCGCCTCGATGCGCATGCGGCCGGGCGCGGGCTCCGGCGCGTGCGGTCGGTACAGTGCTGGTGAGCCGGCGCATGCCGGTCGCCACGCTCGGAGACACCGCCCGGCCCGCCGCGGTCGCATCGAGAGGATCCCCGTGACTGAGCCCGTCCGCTCCTGGCCACACCTGCTCGCGGCGCTCCTGCGCGGGCACGACCTCGACGCGGACGACACCCGATGGGCCATGCGGCAGGTCATGGACGACGCGGCCGGCCCCGTCCAGCTCGCCGGGTTCCTGGTCGCCCTGCGGGCCAAGGGTGAGAGCACCGCGGAGCTCCGCGGAATGCTCGACGCCCTCATGGAACGGGTCGTGCCCCTCCCGGTCGACGGCGCGGACGTCGTCGACATCGTCGGTACCGGCGGCGACGGCGCCCACACCGTGAACGTGAGCACCATGGCGGCGATCGTCGTCGCCGCCGCCGGCGCCCCGGTCGTCAAGAACGGCGGCCGATCGGTGTCCAGCAAGGCCGGTTCCGCCGACGTCCTCGAAGCCCTGGGCCTGCCGCTCGATCTCACGCCCGACGGCATCGCCCGGTGCCTGCACGAGGTCGGCATCGGCTTCACCTTCGCCCCGCGCTTCCACCACGGCCTGCGTCACGCCCTCCCGGTGCGCAAGGCGCTCGGCGTCCCCACCGCCATCAACTACCTGGCGCCGCTGACCAATCCCGCCGGTCCCCGCGCCGCCCTCGTCGGCTGCTCCAACCCCGCCCTCGCCCCGGTCCTGGCGGGTGTGCTCGCCGAACGGGGCGTCAGCGCCCTGGTCGTGCGCGGGGCGGACGGCCTCGACGAGATCACCACCGCCGCGCCCACCGACGTCTGGATCGCCGGCAACGGCGGCGTCCGGCAGGAGACGCTGGACACCGCCGACTTCGGACTCGCGCGCAGCGCGCCGGACGCGCTCCGCGGCGGTGACGCCGCCTACAACGCCTCGGTCGTCCACCGGGTCCTGGCCGGCGAGCCGGGCGCCGCCCGCGACGCCGTCCTCGCCAACGCGGCCGGAGCCCTCGCCGCCCACCGCGATCTCGGCGGAGGTCTCCGCGACGCCTTCGCGACCGGTCTGCAGGAAGCGCGCCACGCCGTCGACAGCGGCAACGCCATCGCCACCCTCGACAACTGGCTGAAGCTCGCCTCGTCCCTGGCCGGCGGCGCTGACGGACCATGACCGGCCGCGGGCGCATCCTCGGAAGGGGCTCCCGAGCGGTAAACGCGCTCCGTACTGTATGCGTCACATCTGGTGTATGCGACATCTGTCGCAAGGGAGCGCGCCGGACACGGAAGGGAACCCATGCTGCCATTAAGCGGTGTGACCCAGCAGGAGCCGTTCACCCACCCCCATCTCCCCCAGCCGCCACTCCGCACGACGCTGCACCGGATGGTACGGCGGGCCTACGGCCGGGTCCGGGCAGCGGACCTGGGCGCGCTACGGGTCGCGCTGGGCAGCACCGGCGTGGACAACTACGCCCGGACCGCGGCCCCGCTGGACTACACGACCACGGCGGCCGACGACACGCTGGAGAAGCTGATCGCGGTCTTCGAGGACAAGACCCCGTACGTCATGCAGGCGGGAGCCCGGCAGAACCAACCGCCGAACGGCAACGGCCAGACGGTGCTGAAGACCATGGTGGACGAGGTGGTCACCGTTCACACCCAGGTCGCGGCCGGCAACGCCGACGGGCACATCATCGCCGTCTTCGGCCTGCCGGACAACACCAGGGTGCCGGAGATCAGGAAGGTGTTCACCGAAGCCGCCGAAGGGCTGCAGAGGCTCCACGACAACCGGCTGATCCTGCTGGACCGCCGCGGCGACCTGGCCATCCAGGGTGCCGGCGCGACGTCCTCGCCCAGGTCGATGACCGTTCCCGACGCGTTCGCGGACGCCCGTACCAACGATCGGGTCCGCACCCTGATGCACGAGTCCTTCCACGTCGCCCGCGCGGAGATCACGGATCACGTCTACTTCGGCGTGCCGGGCTTCGCGACGGCCGACTGGGGGACCATGAGCACCAACGCCGACCACTACGCCGAGGTGGCCAGGCGCCACGCGGGCCTGAACCTGCCCGTGCCCGCGCCGCTCGCCGTGCTCGGCCCGCCGGCCGGCCCGGCCCTGACGCTTCCGCAGGAGGCCAAGGTGCGCCAGGCGGTGGCGGAGGCGCAGGAGCGGCTCACCCGGGGCTGGGCCCGGTCGTTGTGGGTGTGGCAGAACATGGGATACGTGCAGCGCTACCAGAACTCCTACGTGTGGCTGGGTGCCGCGCCGACCGAGCTGCTGCTCCGGCAGCTCATGCTGGAGTCGCAGCAGACCTCGATGACCCTGCACCACGGGACCGGCGGCCGCGCCACCACTCGGGTCGACGTCCCGCCGGTGCTCCCCTCCGTCACCGCGTACGATCTCGCGGTGATGGAGGAGGTCCTGGCCGACCTGCACCAGCTGGTGGGCTGGGGCCGCGGGCAGAACACCGTGCAGGTGCTGTCGGCCGGGGCGGCCCTGCCCGCGGCGCACGCGGCCTACCTGTGGGCCGCGGACGTGACGAACGCGGCGACGCCCATGACCAACCTCGCCGACCAGCTCGTCAGTCAGGCGACGCAGTCACTGGCCGATCCCTGGCTGCCGACCCCCGCCGCGCTCAAGACCCTCGTGGACGGCATGCGCGTCCGCTACGGGCAGCTCTAGCGGGTCCGGCCGGCGATCGCTCCGGTGGCGGGCCGCATCACCGGTCATGGACTCCAGACCATCGTCCGCCGGTGAAGCCGCTCGCCACCGTGCCTGAGGCCGGGGACCAGCGGGGTCGGGCCATGGCCGGTGAAGCCCATGCGTTCGAAGAACCGCACCGCACGGGTGTTCTCGACCAAGGTCTGCAGGTGGCACCCGGGGGATCCGGCCCGTCCGAGCCGATCGAACCATCGGTTCATCAGCTCGCCGGCGGCGCCGGGATCACGGGGGCCGCCGGCTACGGCGAGGTGCTCGCCCCCGGACACACCCCGTCCTGTCGGCCATGATGCGCTCCGGGCCGCTGAAGCGGTCCGAGGGCTGGACGGAGGACGCCGACTTCCGGTCCGGCCTCGACCTCCTGCTCGACGGCATCGAGGCGCTGATCGCCCGGCGCGCGTCTCAGCAGGGCGGATGAACGCCTCCACCCCGCGCCGCGGCGGGCCCCGCTACGGCAGGTCCCGCGTAGCGCCCGCCGCCGCCGTGGCCCGGCGCGTCTCAGCCATGGCGATATCGGGTGAAATTCATAGATGACCACAAGACGGAAGGTAGGTTAGCCTAACTTTATCTTTGCCTCCGGCGGGTGACCGCAGTCACAGGGAGAGCCGAACGATGATCGACCCCTTCCGCATCTTCCATGTACGGGTGAGCAGGCTGGCCCGGCTCAGCCCATCCTTCCTGCGCGTGACCTTCACCGGGGACGACCTCCACCTTTTCGCCGACAACGGGCTGGATCAGCGCATCAAGCTCATCCTGCCGCTGCCCGGCCTCGGACTTACCCCGCTGCCGACCGGCTCCGACTGGTACACCCGCTGGCGCGAGCTCCCCGACGAGTCGCGCAACCCCGTGCGCACCTACACCGCCAGGGCGGTCCGGCCCGATCTGCGCGAGGTCGACGTCGACGTCGTCGTCCACGAGCTGCACGACGACTCCGGCCCCGTCGCCCGCTGGGCCCGCGACGTACGGCCCGGCGACGAGGCCGCGCTGTTCGGCCCCGACGCCCGGCACGACGGCGAGCACGGCGGGCTGGAGTTCCGCCTGCCCGCCGGGGACGGCCCCGTGCTGCTGGCCGGCGACGAGACCGCCGTGCCGGCGATCACCGCGATCCTGGAGCGCATCCCCCGCCACCGCGCGGGCGAGGCGCTGCTGGAGGTGCCGCACGGGGCCGACGTCATGGACGTCGACGCGCCGAGTGGGCTGACCGTCACCTGGCTGCCGCGCGACGGCTCCGGCCACGGCAGCCGGCTGGTGCCCGCCGTACGGGCCGCCGCCGGCCGGCTGCTGCCCTCGCTGCCCTCTCCCCGGCAGTTCACGGACGTGGACGTCGACGTGGAGGAGCTGTGGGAGGTGCCGGAGGAGGAGACGCCGGCGCCGCAGCGGATGTACGCGTGGCTGGCCGGCGAGGCGGCCGTCATCAGGACGCTCCGCCGCCATCTGGTCGCCGAGCGCGGGCTGGACCGGCAGTCGGTGGCGTTCATGGGTTACTGGCGGATGGGCCGCTCCGAGCAGCACTGACCGCACCCCGGGGCCGGTCCGGGCGAGGTCCTCCGGAACGGCGGGCGGCGCGGCGGCTCCCGGATGTCGCGACGTGCCCGGCAGGCCGGCGGCGCCCCGACGGCGGCACGCGGACCCGCGACGCGGCCTCGGCGGAGGCTGGTCCGTGACCATAAACATAGGCTAGCCTTACCTAAGTTTCATGGTCGGCTGTTCCAGAGGGGTGCGGGTGGGCATGACGGGTCCGTCGGGGCGGGACGTGCTGAGGCGCGCGGTCAAGGGGCAGCGGCGGGACGTCGCGCTCGGCTCCCTCCTTGGGGCCGGGCACCAGGCCGGGGAGGCGCTGGTCCCGGTCCTGATCGGCGTCGTGATCGACCAGGCCGTCGCCAGGGACGACGCGGGCGCGCTGCTGCGCTGGCTCGCGATCCTGGCCGTGGTCTACGTGGGACTGTCGTTCAGCTTCCGCTTCGGCGCCCGCGCCGGGGAACGGGCCGCCGAGCAGGCCGGTCACACGCTACGCGTCGAGCTCGTACGGCGCGTGCTGGACCCCGGCGGCGGGGCCGAGAACGGCCGGCTGCCCGGCGCCTTGACCACCATCGCGACCGAGGACGCCAAACGGGTCGGCGCCGTGAACATGGCGCTGATGTTCGGGATATCGGCGTCCGCGGGGCTGCTGGTGGGCACCGTGGTGCTGCTGCGGACCTCGGTGCCCCTCGGCCTGACGGTGCTGCTGGGGACACCGGTGCTGCTGTGGCTCGGTCACCTGCTGAGCAAGCCGCTGGAGCATCGCAGCGAGGCCGAGCAGGAACGGGCCGCACACGCCTCGGGCGTCGCCGCCGACCTGGTGGCCGGGTTGCGGGTGCTCAAGGGCATCGGCGCGGAGTCCGCGGCGGTCGCCCGCTACCGGCGCACCAGCCGCCGCTCGCTTGCGGCCACCCTGCGGGCGGCCCGGGCGCAGTCCCTGCAGAGCGGCATGGTGCTCGCCCTGACCGGGGGGTTCATCGCCGTCGTGGCGCTGGTCGGCGGGCGGCTCGCCGCCCAGGGCGACATCAGCCTGGGCCAGCTCGTGTCGGCGGTCGGGCTCGCGCTGTTCCTGCTCGGGCCGCTGGAGACGTTCTCCTGGGTGAACGCCGAGTTCGCCCAGGGCCGGGCGTCGGCGGCGCGCATCGCCGGCGTCCTGGCCACGCCACCGGCCGTCACGGCCGGCGGCGGGCGGCTGCGGCAGCCCGTACGGGGCCAGGTGCGGCTGCGCGGCGTCAGCCACGGCGGGCTGCGAGAGGTCGACCTGGACGTCGCCCCCGGCGAGCTGATCGGCGTGGCCGCGACCGATCCGGCGGACGCGACGGCCCTGCTGCGCTGCCTGAGCCGGCAGGCCGACCCCGACGCCGGGGTGGTCGAGCTGGACGGCGTGCCGATGCGCGACCTGGACCCGGCCGACATCCGCATGGCGGTGCTGGTCGCCGAGCATGACGCGGACCTGTTCGAGGGCACCCTGCGCGAGAACGTCACCGCCGCGCCCGGATCGGCCGATCCGGAGCGGGCGATGGCGGCCGCCGGGGCCGACGAGGTCGCCCGGACGCTGCCGGAGGGCCTCGACACGGCGGTGAGCGAGCGCGGGCGCTCGCTGTCCGGCGGGCAGCGCCAGCGTGTCGCCCTCGCCCGCGCCCTGGCCGCCGACCGGCCTGTGCTGGTCGTCCACGACCCGACCACCGCGGTCGACGCGGTCACCGAGAGCCGTGTCGCCACCGGCATCCGCGAGATCCGCCGGGGCCGTACGACGATCCTGGTCACCACCAGCCCCGCGCTGCTCGCGGTCGCCGACCGGGTGGCGCTGCTCGACGGCGGCCGGGTCGTCGACACGGCCCCGCACGCCGACCTGGTGCGGCGCCACGCCGCCTACCGGACGGCGGTGCTGGCATGACCGGCGGACCCGGCACAGGAAGGCAGGGACGATGACCGCGGCGGAGGAGCACCGGATGCCGGAGCCGGCCGGGACCGGCACACCACAGACGGCGCCCGGCCCGCGGCCGGCGCCCGACCGGCGCACGGACGCGCGGCAACCGGACCCGGAGCGGGCGGACCCGGGGCAGGCGGACCCGGGGCGGGGGCCGGAGGGGGGCCGGGAACTGCTGCCCACCGCGTCCCCGGCCCGGACCCGCGCCGCCGTCCGCGGGCTCCTGCGCCCGCACCGTGGGCTGGCGCTCGGCGGGTTCGCCGTGATGGTCGCGGCGACCGCCGTCGGGCTGCTCACCCAGCCGCTGCTGGGGCACATCGTGGATCTGGTCGCCGACCGGCGGCCGGCCGGGGCGCTCACGTGGCCGGCGGCGCTCCTGGTGCTCGTCGCGCTCACGCAGGGAGCCGCCACCGCGCTCGGGCTGTCGCTCATCTCGCGGCTGGGAGAGACCGCGCTCGCGGAACTCCGCGAGCGGTTCGTCGACCGGGCGCTGCGGCTGCCCCTGGAGCAGGTGGAGCGGGCCGGCTCGGGCGACCTCACCGCCCGGGTCACCGGTGACGTCTCGCAGGTGTCGGAGGCGATCCGGACCGCCCTGCCCGAGCTGGCCCGTTCGCTGCTGGCCATCGTGCTGACCCTGGGGGCGCTGGCCGTGCTCGACTGGCGGTTCCTGCTCGCGGCCCTGCTCGCGGTGCCGGTCCAGGCGCACACCGCGCGCTGGTACGTGCGCAACGCCGTGCCGCTCTACGCCCGGCAGCGCATCGCCACCGGAGCCCGGCAGCAGCAGTTGCTGGACGCCATCGGCGGCGCCGCCACCGTACGGGCGTTCCGGCTGGAGGCCGAGCACACCGAGCGGGTCGCCCGGCGGTCCTGGTCGGCGGTGGAGCTGACGATGCGCGGAGTACGGCTGGTGCTGCGGTTCTACAGCCGCCTGCACCTGGCCGAGTACACCGGGCTGGCGGCGGTCCTGGTGGTCGGGTTCCTCATGGTGCGCGGCGGTTCCGCCTCCATCGGCACCGCGACGGCGGCGGCACTCTACTTCCACAGCCTGTTCGGGCCGGTCAACTCCGCTCTCGTGCTGCTCGACGACGCCCAGTCCGCCGGCGCGAGCCTGGCCAGGCTGGTCGGGGTCGCCGACCGGCCGGAGCGGGAGGAGCCGGAGACACCCGGCGGGCACCCCCGGGAGGAGCGGGAGGAGCCGGGGACGCCGAGCGGGCGGTCCCGGGAGGAGCGCGGCGCCCCGCCGGGCTGGGCGGTGGCGGTGCGCGGCCTGGGGCACGCGTACGGAACCGGGCGGCCCGTGCTGCACGATGTGGACCTCACCCTCCGGCCCGGCGAGCGCGTCGCCCTGGTCGGCGCCAGCGGCGCCGGCAAGACCACGCTCGCCAAGCTCATCGCCGGCATCCACCGCCCGACCGCCGGCTCCGTACGGCTGGCCGCCGGGCGGCCCGGCGGCGGCCCCGCGGTGGCCCTGGTCACCCAGGAGGTGCACGTCTTCGCCGGGCCGCTCGCCGACGACCTGCGGCTGGCCCGGCCCGGCGCCACCGACGACGACCTGCGCGCGGCACTCGTCCGCGTGGACGCGCTGGCCTGGGCCGAGGCGCTGCCCGAGGGCCTGCGGACGGTCGTGGGGGAAGGCGGCCACCGCCTCACCGCCGCGCAGGTCCAGCAGCTCGCCCTCGCCCGGCTGGTCCTGGCGGACCTGCCGATCGCCGTGCTCGACGAGGCGACGGCCGAGGCCGGCAGCGCCGGGGCCCGGACCCTGGAGAGGGCCACGGAGCGGGCCGTCGAGGGCCGCACCGCCCTGGTCGTCGCCCACCGCCTCACCCAGGCCGCGACCGCCGACCGCGTCGTCGTCATGGACGGCGGCCGGATCGTGGAGAGCGGCGGGCACGACGAGCTGCGCGCCGCCGGCGGGCGGTACGCCGCGCTCTGGGAGGCATGGTCGGACATCCGTGTCACCGCCGGCCACCGCCCCGCCGCGCACGACGGATCCACCCCTGACAGAGATGAACCGACGGACATGAAGGACCGCTGATGTCTCACTCCCCGAGGGGCGCCCGGCTCGCCGCGGCGCTCGCCTCCGCACTGCTGCTGCTCGGCGCCGTCGCCGCGTGCGGCTCCGGCCCCGCCCCCGGCCCGAGCTCCGCCGCCGCCGATCCCGCCGCCACCGCGCCGAAGGGCGGCGCCTTCCCGGTGACGATCGAGCACAAGTTCGGCAGCACCACCGTCGCCTCGGAGCCCAAGCGGATCGTCACGGTCGGCCTGACCGACCAGGACGCCGTGCTGGCCCTCGGCAAGGTCCCGGTCGGCACCACCGACTGGCTCGGCGGCTACGCCGGCGCCATCGGCCCCTGGGCCACCGGCAGGCTGGGCGGCGCCGCCGCGCCGACCATGCTGACCGACACCGGTACCGGCCCGCAGGTGGAGAAGATCGCCGCGCTCGCGCCGGACCTGATCATCGCCCTGTACTCGGGTCTCACCAAGGAGCAGTACGAGACCCTGTCGAAGTTCGCCCCGGTCGTGGCCCAGCCGAAGGCGTACAACGACTACGGCGTGCCCTGGCAGGAGCAGACCCGGACCATCGGCAGGGCGCTGGGCAAGGAGGCCGAGAGCGGCAAGCTCGTCGAGGACGTCGAGGCCCGGTTCACGGCCGCGAAGAAGGAGCATCCGGAGTTCGCGGGGGCCGGCGTCGTGGTGGCCACGCCGTACGAGGGGTTCTTCGTCTTCGGCAGCCAGGACTCGCGCTCGCGCACCCTCACCTCGCTCGGCTTCACGCTGCCGGCCGATCTCGACAAGGTCATCGGCGACAAGTTCGGCGCCGGCATCAGCAAGGAGCGCAGCGACCTGCTCGACCAGGACGCGATCGTGTGGACCGTGCCCGACGTCGCCAAGGACCCGGCCGCGCTCCACAAGGACAACGTCTACAAGGATCTGAAGGTGGCCAGGCAGAGCCGCGAGGTCTTCATCGGTGAGAGCACCGACTACGGCAAGGCCTTCTCCTTCGTCACGGTGCTGAGCCTGCCGTACGTCCTGGACCGGCTCGTCCCGCAGCTCGCGGCGGCCGTCGACGGCGACACCGCGACGCAGGTGGAGCAGCCGGCCTCCTGAGCGGGGGCACGGCGTGAGAGGGGGCCGGGCCGCGGATTCCGCGGCCCGGCCCCCCCTTTCACGTGCGCGGTGTGCGGCTACGACTCGATCAGGCTCTTGGGGCGCATGTCGGTCCAGTTGGCCTCGATGTGGTCCAGGCACTCCTGGCGGGCGCCGGGGCTGTGGACGACGGTCCAGCCGGCCGGGACCTCGGCGAAGCCGGGCCACAGGCTGTGCTGTCCCTCGTCGTTGACCAGGACGGAGTAGACGCCCTCGGGGTCGTCGAACGGGTTGCTCATGCGGGGTTCTCCTCTGTTGTGTGCAGGGGGTCGGCGGTCGATCCTGTCGTGTGCAGGGGGTCGGCGGTCAGCGCCCGGGCGCGGTCCACCAGGGCTTCCAGCATCCGGAACCAGGTCTCGGCGAGATCCCGGACGGCCTCCTCGGCCAGCACCTCGGAGGCGTAGGACCAGGAGGCGACGAGTTCCGGCCCCGCGGGCCGGTCCTCGGTCAGCGCGTTGACGGTCAGGGCGTGGGACATCGGCATCCGCGGATCGTCGCCCAGCTCCGCCGCCTCGCCCTCGGCCGCCCACGACCAGTCCGTCGCCTCGGGGACGCCGAAGCGGCCGAGGTAGTTGAACTGGATCTGCGGCCCCGGCTGCCGGGCCAGCTCGGGCCCGGTCACCGGGTTCAGGTACCGCAGCAGGCCGTGGCCGACGCCCGCCGCAGGCAGGGCGGCCAGCTGCTCCCTGATCCGGGACACGGCCCCGTCGAGCGCGGGCCCGCCGGCGAGCGCGTCGGCCAGGTCCACCGCGCCCGGGTCCAGCCGGACCGGGACGACGCTGGTGAACCAGCCGACCGTGCGCGACAGGTCGGCCTCGCCCGCCAGCTCCGCCTCGCGGCCGTGCCCCTCCAGGTCCACCAGCACCGAGCCGCCGTGCCCCGGCCCGGCCGTCCGGCGGCGCCGGTCGGCCACCGCCAGTGCCAGGGCGGTCAGCAGCACGTCGTTGACACCCGCCCCGAAGGCGGCGGGCACCCGGCCCAGCAGCGGCGCCGTACGGTCGGCGGGCAGGGTGAGGGACAGCTGCCGCGAGGTGGCGGCGACGTCCCGCGCCGGGTCGAGGGCCCGCGCCGTCAGCGGCGGGTCCCCGCCTTCCAGGATCGAGGTCCACAGCGGCAGCTCGTCCTCGCGGGCCGGGTCCGTGGCACGCTCGCCGAGCAGTTCCGCCCAGCGGCGGAACGGCAGGCCGACCGGCGCCGGCGTCACGGGCCTGCCGGCCTCGACGTCCTGCCAGGCGGCGGCGAGGTCGGGCAGCAGGATCCGCCAGGACACGCCGTCCACCGCCAGGTGATGGATCAGCAGCAGCAGCCGTCCGGGGCGCTCCCGTCCCGCGTCGAACCAGACCGCCTGCAGCATGTCGCCGGCGTCCGGGTCGAGGCGGGAACGGGCCGCGCGGGCGTGCTCGGCGACCGCCGCGCGCAGCTCCGCCTCGCCGGCCGCGGCCGTGTCGACCCGGACGAGCCGGGAGGCCGCCTCCACCGTGCCCGGGGCGGGCACCCGCAGCGACCACCGCTCGGCGCCGTCCCCGGCGGGGCGGGGTGCGGCGGGGGTCCTCTCCAGGCGGGCGCGGAGCATGTCGTGCCGGTCCATGACGGCCTGGAGCACGGACCGGAGCCCGGTCTCGTCCACCGCCGCGGGGATCCGCAGCAGCGCCGCCTGGTGGTAGCCCCGGATCGGGCCGCCCCGCTCGCGCAGGGCGTGCATGATCGGGGTCAGCGGGACCGTGCCCGTGCCGTCGCCGGATGCCCGCTCCTCCGTGTCGGGGACCGGCGCGCCGGCGACGGCGGCCAGGGCGGCGGCGGTGCGATGCTGGAAGACCTGACGTGGAGTGATCTTCAGGCCCGCCGCGCGGACCCGGCTCACCAGCCGCATCGCGACGATGCTGTCACCGCCGAGGGCGAAGAAGTCGTCGTCGACGCCGGTCCGGGCCAGGCCGAGCACCTCGGCGAAGATCGCGGACAGGGCGCGCTCGGCGTCGTCGGCGGGCTCACGGCCGCCGTCGGTGGCCGTGAAGTCCGGCGCCGGGAGCGCCCTGCGGTCGAGCTTGCCGTTGGACAGCAGCGGCAGCCTGTCCAGGATCACCACCGCCGCCGGGACCATGTAGTCCGGCAGGGCGGTCCCGGCGTGGGCGCGCAGGGCGGCCGGGTCCGGGGCCGCGGCGTCCTCGGCCGGGACCACGTAGGCGACCAGTTGCTTGACCCGGGGCCGGTCCTCGCGGGCGACCACCACGACCTGGGCGACGGACCCGTGCCGGTCCAGCACGGCCTCGATCTCGGCCGGTTCGACGCGGAAACCACGGATCTTCACCTGGTCGTCGGCGCGCCCGCCGTACTCCACCTGGCCGTCGGCGTTCCAGCGGGCCAGGTCGCCGGTGCGGTACATGCGGCTGCCGGCCGCGCCGAACAGGTGCCCGTAGGGGTCGGCGACGAACCGCTCGGCGGTCAGGGCCGGGCGGCCCAGGTAGCCGCGGGCCAGGCCCTCGCCGGCGAGGTACAGCTCCCCGGTGACGCCCGGCGGGACGGGCCGCAGGGCGGCGTCGAGCACGTAGACGCGGGTGTTGCCGACCGGGCGGCCGATCAGCGGGCGCCCGCTGTCCCGGACCCGGGCGGCCAGGGCGTCCACGGTGGCCTCGGTGGGGCCGTAGAGGTTGAACGCCTCGGTGGAGCGCAGGGCGGCCAGGTCGCTCCAGAGCGAGTCCGGCACCGCCTCGCCGCCGACACCGATCACGGCGAGCGGGCACCGGCCGTCCTCGATCAGGCCGAGGTCGGCCATCTGCGCGAAGAACGAGGGCGTGACCTCGATGAAGTCCAGTCCCCGCGCGCGGACGGCCGCGGCCGTCAGCTCGGGGTCGCGGCGCGTCTCGTCGTCCAGGATGTGCAGCGCGTGCCCGTCCAGCAGCCACAGCTGCGGCTGCCACGAGGCGTCGAAGGAGAACGACCAGGCGTGGCCGACGCGCAGGTGGCGGCGGCCGGTGGCGCGCCTGGCCGGGTCGTGGAGCATCCGGCGGTGGCTGTGGAAGAGGTTGACGACGCTGCGGTGGCAGACCACCACGCCCTTGGGGCGGCCCGTGGAGCCGGAGGTGTAGATGACGTACGCCGGGTGCCGCGGGTCCGGGGCGGTGGTGAGGTCGTCCCCGGGCTGCGCGGCGAGCCGCCCGGCGGTCCGGGCCGTGTCGAGCCGCAGCCGGGGCACCCTGCCGCCGGGCAGGGCGGCGGCCGGCTCCCCGGCGGTCAGGATCAGCAGGGGCCGGGCGTCCTCCAGCATGTCGAGCACCCGCCCGGCGGGCAGGTCCGCGTCGACGGGCAGGTAGGCGGCGCCCGACTTCAGCACGGCGAGGATCGCCAGGACGAAGTCCGCCGAGCGCGGCAGCGACAGGGCGATGATCCGCTCCGGCCCGGCGCCGTGCTCCACGAGCAGGCGCGCGAGCCGGTTGGCGCGCTCGTTGAGCTCGGCGAAGGTCCAGCTGACCGGGCCCGAGACGACCGCGACGGCGTGCGGGGTGGCGGCCACCTGGGCCTCGAAGAGCGCCGGGACGGTGGCGGGCGCGCCGGGCGCGGCCGGCCGGGCGGTGTCGTTCCAGGTCCGCAGGATGGTGTGGCGGTCGGCGGCGCCGAGGATGTCGACCCGGCCGGTGGGCTGCCCGGCGTCGGCCGTCATCGCCTCGAACAGGCGCACCATCGAGGCGGCCATCCGCTCGGCCGTCGCGCGGTCGAACAGGTCGGGCCGGTACTCGGCGGTCAGCACGAGGCGTTCGGCGGGCTCGACCGCCCAGGTGAACGGGTAGTGGGTCGAGTCCTGGTGGTCGTGTACGGCGGCGCGCAGCCCGTCGCCGAAGGCGTCGCCCCCGGCGTCGGGATAGGACTCGAAGACCACGAGCGTGTCGAACAGCTCGCCCAGCCCGACCCGGCGCTGGATGTCGGCCAGGCCGAGGTGCTGGTGGGCGATGAGCCGGGACTGCTCGTCCTGGAGGCGGCCGAGGAACGCCGACAGGGGTTCGTCGTCGCGGACGCGGACGCGGACCGGGACCGTGTTGATGAACAGGCCGATCATCGACTCGACGCCGTCCAGCTCGGGGGGCCGTCCGGAGACGGTCGCGCCGAAGACCACGTCGTCGCGGCCGGTGAGCCGGGACAGCAGGATGCTCCAGGCCCCCTGGACGAGGGTGTTGAGGGTCAGGCCGCGGGAGCGGGCCAGGGCCGTCAGGGCCTCGGTCAGCTCCCGGGTCAGGTGCGTGGTGTGCGTCTCGGGCACGGCCGGGGCCCGGTTCGGGTCGGCGGGCGCCAGGTGGGTGGGCGCCTCGAGGCCGTCCAGGGCCTCGGCCCACGCGGCGGCGGAGGCGTCGGCGTCCTGCCGGGCGAGCCAGGCGAGATAGTCACGGTAGGGGACCGGCGGGCCGGCGGTTCCGGCCCGGCGGGCGTACAGCTCCGACAGCTCGCCCATCAGCCGCGGCAGCGACCAGCCGTCCAGCAGCAGGTGCTGGTGCGACAGTGCCAGGCGGTGCCGGCCGGGCCCCAGGCGGACCAGCATCAGCCGCAGCAGCGGCGGCTCGGCCGGTGTGAAGCGGCGCCGTTCCTGGGCGAGACAGCCGGCCCACCGGGCCTCCCGGGCCGCCTCGTCCAGCTCCGAGAGGTCCACCTGGCGCCAGGGCAGGGTGACCGTACGCGGGACGACGGCCACCGGGCGGCCGGAGGGCAGGTACCGGAAGCCCGCGCGGAGGTTTTCGTGCCGGTCGAGCAGCGCCTGGCCGGCCTCGCGCAGCCGGGCCGCGTCCAGCGGGCCGTCGATCTCGTAGGACACCTGCACCGTGTAGACGTCCGGCCCGCCGTCGCCGGAGTCGAAGGAGGCGTGGAACAGCAGGCCGGCCTGGAGCGGCGTCAGCGGCAGGATCTCGGCGGCGTCCGGCATCCCGGCGCGCTCGTCGTCGGTGAGCGTGACCAGCGCGGCGGGCGCGGCCGTGCCGCCGGTGGCCTCCGGCGCGCCGGCGACCGCGGCCAGCGCGGCGGCCGTCCTGTGCCGGAAGACGTCCCGGGGGCTGATCACCAGCCCGGCCGCCCGGACCCGGCTGACCAGCTGCATGGCGACGATGCTGTCACCGCCGAGGGCGAAGAAGTCGTCCTCGGCGCCGACCCGTCCGAGGCCCAGGACGGCGGCGAACAGCTCGCACAGCAGCTCCTCGCGCGGGGTGCGCGGGAGGGTGTCGCTCACCTCGGCCGCGAAGTCGAAGGCCGGCAGGGCCCCGCGGTCGAGCTTGCCGTTCGGGGTGAGTGGAAGGGCCTCCAGGGTGACGAAGGCGGCCGGGACCATGTGCTCGGGCAGCGCGGCGCCGGCGTGCTCGCGCAGGGCCGCGCCGCCGGGGGCCGCCCGGCCGGGGGCCGGGACGACGTAGGCGATCAGCCGCTGCTCGCGGACGGCCACCGCGGCGTGCGCCACCGCCTCGTGGCGGGACAGCACCGCCTCGATCTCCCCGGGCTCGATCCGGAAGCCCCGGATCTTGACCTGGTCGTCGGCCCGGCCGAGGAACTCCAGTTTCCCCTCCCGGTCCCACCGCGCCAGGTCACCCGTGCGGTACATGCGCGTGCCGGGCCCGCCGTACGGGTCGGCGACGAACCACTCGCCGGTCAGCCCGGGGCGGCCCAGATATCCCCGGGCGAGCTGGACTCCCGCCAGGTACAGCTCCCCGGCCACTCCCGGCGGCACCGGGCGCAGCGCGGCGTCCAGCACGTACGCCCGGGTGTTCCACACCGGCCGGCCGATCGGGACCGGGCCGGTCCCGGGCAGGACCCGGGCGGCGGTCACGTCGACGGACGCCTCGGTCGGCCCGTACAGGTTGTGCAACTCGGCGGGGAGCACGGAGTGGAAGCGGGAGGCGAGGTCGGCGGGGAGCGCCTCGCCGCTGCACATCACCCGGCGCAGCCCCGGGCAGCGCGCGGCGCCCGGCTCCGCCAGGAACGCCCGCAGCATCGACGGCACGAAGTGCACGGTGGTGACCCGCTCGTCCCGGATCAGCCCGGCCAGGTACGCCGGGTCCTTGTGCCCCTCCGGCCGGGCCACCACCAGCGTCGCCCCGGTGATCAGCGGCCAGAAGAACTCCCACACCGACACGTCGAAGCTGGAGGGCGTCTTCTGCAGCACGCGGTCCTCGGCGGTCAGGCCGTAGGCGTCCTGCATCCACAGCAGCCGGTTGACGATGCCCTCGTGCGGCACCACCACGCCCTTCGGGCGGCCGGTGGAGCCGGAGGTGTAGATCACGTACGCCGGGTGCCGGGGATCGTAGGAGCCGGGCAGCTCTCCCGGCGGGCCGTCGGGCAGCCCGTCCCGCAGCACGCAGACCGGGTGCGCGTCCTCCAGCATGAACGCGACGCGCTCGCGCGGGTAGCCGGCGTCCAGCGGCAGGTAGGCCGCGCCCGTCCGGTGCACCGCCAGCAGCGCGACCACCAGTTCCACCGAGCGCGGCAGCGCCACCGCCACCGTGCGCTCGGGGCCGGCCCCCATCCCGGCCAGCGTCCGCGCCACCCGCTCGACCTCGGCGTCCAGCTCCGCGTAGGTCAGCCGCCGGCCGCCGGCGACCAGGGCGAGCGCCTCCGGCGTCCGCGCCGCCTGGGCGGCGAACAGCTCCGGCAGGGTGATCGGCGCCACCGCCCGCGCGGTGTCGTTCCACTCTCCGACGACCAGCCGGCGCTCGCGCTCCTCCAGCACCTCCAACCGGCGGACCGGCAGGTCGGGGTCGGCGACCACCTGCTCCAGCAGCCGCAGCAGCCGCCCGGCGAGCTGTTCGACCGTGCCGTGGTCGAACAGGTCGGCGCTGTACTCGATCCAGCCCTGGATGCCGTCGCCCTCCCCCCGCTCGACGAAGTCGAAGCTCAGGTCGAACTTCGCGCTCTCCTGGCCGAGCGGCTCGGGCCGCACGGTCAGCCCCGGCAGGTCGGGGGTGCCGCCCGGGCCGGTCAGGTAGACGGCCATCACCTGGAACAGCGGGTGCCTGGCCAGCGAACGGGCCGGGTTGACCGCCTCCACCAGCCGCTCGAACGGCAGGTCCTGGTGCTCGTAGGCGGCCAGGTCCGTCTCGCGCACCCGCGCCAGCAGTTCGGCGAAGGTCGGCCCGCCGGACAGGTCGGTGCGCAGCACCAGGGAGTTGACGAAGAAGCCGACCAGGTCCTCCAGGCTCTCGTCGGCGCGTCCGGAGATCGGCGCGCCGAGCGGGATGTCCTCCCCCGCGCCCAGCCGGTGCAGCAGCGTGGCCACGGCCGCCTGGGCCACCATGAACATGCTGACACCGTGGGCGCGGGCGAGCCGGCGCATACCGCGCTCCAGCTCGGGGCCGAGCGACAGGCCGACCGCCCCACCGCGGTGGCTGCTCTGCTGGGGACGCGGCCGGTCCGCCGGGAGCGCCAGCTCCTCGGGCAGGCCGGCCAGGGTCTGCCGCCAGAAGGCGAGCTGGCGGGCCTGCGGGCTGTGCGGGTCGTCGCCGTCGCCGAGCAGGTCGCGGTGCCAGAGGGTGTAGTCGGCGTACTGGAGCGGCAGCGGCGCCCACCGCGGCGCGTGACCCTCGTGACGGGCCCGGTAGGCGGTGGACAGGTCGCGCAGCAGCGGCCCGTCCGACCATTCGTCACCGGCTATGTGGTGGACCACCAGCAGCAGCACGTGCTCCTGCGGCGCCACCTGGAAGATCCGGGCCCGCAGCGGCGGTTCGCGGTCGAGTTCGAAGCCCTGCCCGGCCGCCTCGGCCAGCCGTCCGGGGAGGTCCGCCTCCGCGACCTGCTCGGCGCGGATGTCGATGCGGACCCGGTGCGGGTCCAGGACGACCTGATGGGCGCGCCCGTCCCGCTCGGGGAAGACCGTGCGCAGGCTCTCGTGCCGGACCGCCACGTCCTGTACGGCCGCCGCCAGGGCGTCCGGGTCCAGCGGGCCCGACAGCCGCCAGGCCGTCGGGATGTTGTAGGTGGCGCTCGGACCCTCCAGCCGGTACAGGACCCACAGCCGCTGCTGGGCGGACGACAGCGGCAGCGGCTCCGGCCGGACGGCGGGGGTGGGAGCGGGCACGCCGCCCCGCCCCTCCCGCAGCCGCCCGGCGAGCCGGGCGACGGTGGGGGCCTCGAAGACCGCGCGGAGGCCGACCTCGGCGCCCAGCGCCGAGCGGATCCGGCTGACCAGCCGCATCGCCAGCAGGGAGTGGCCGCCGAGGGCGAAGAAGTCGTCGTCGACGCCCACCTGCGCGGCCCCCAGCACGGCGGCGAACAGCTCGCACAGGATCTCCTCGCGGGCGTCGCGGGGGCGCCGCCCGGAGGTGGGGGCCGCCGGGTCCGGGGCGGGCAGCGCGCGGCGGTCCAGCTTGCCGCTGATCGACCTCGGCAGGGCGGGGAGTTCCACGAAGGCCGCCGGCACCATGTGCTCGGGCAGCGCGGCGGCGACGTGCGCGCGCAGCTCGGCGGGGGCGGCGCTCCGGCCGGACGGCGGGACCGTGTAGGCCACCAGCCGCCGCGCGCCGGGGCTGTCCTCGCGGACCGCCACGGCGGCCTGCGTCACGCCGGGGTGGGCGCGCAGCACCGCTTCGATCTCGCCGAGCTCGATGCGGAAGCCGCGCAGCTTCACCTGGTCGTCGGCCCGGCCGAGGAATTCGAGGGCGCCGTCGGCGCGGCGGCGCACCAGGTCGCCGGTCCGGTACATACGACCGCCGGGCGCGCCGTACGGGTCGGCGACGAACCGTCCGGCGGTCAGCCCGGGGCGGCCCAGGTATCCGCGGGCCAGTCCCTCCCCGGCCAGGTAGAGCTCGCCGGGCACCCCGACGGGGACCGGGCACAGCGTGCCGTCCAGCACGTGGGCGCGGGTGTTGGCCAGCGGGGCCGCCCAGGGCCGCGGCCGCTCCGGGCCGCCGCTGTGCCAGCCGTAGGCGTCGACGGCGCACTCGGTCGGCCCGTACAGGTCGTGGACCACCGTGCCGGGCAGCGCGCACAGCCGCTCCCAGAGCGGGGCGGGGGTGGCCTCGCCGCCCACCGCGATGACCCCCGGGCGGTACCGGCCGGGGTCGAGGAAGCCGTGGTGGACCAGTTCCTGCAGGTAGGTGGGGGTGAGGTCGACGAAGTCGATGCGTTCGTCCGCCAGGTAGGCCAGCAGCGCCGCCGGGTCGGTCATGGTGGCCTCGCCGACGACGTGCAGCTGGTGTCCGGCCAGCAGCCAGAGCAGCGGTTCCCAGGAGCCGTCGAAGCTGAAGGACGCGGCGTGCACCGCGCGCAGCACCTCGCGGCCGGCGGCCCGGCCGGCTGGGCCGATGAGGTCCTCGTGGTGGGAGCCGAACAGGTTGCTCAGCCCGCGGTGGGTGCCGAGCACGCCCTTGGGCCTGCCGGTGGATCCGGAGGTGTAGATGACGTAGGCGGCGGCCGACGGCAGCGGGCGGGCTCCGGGGAGGGGCGGGCGGTCGCCGGAGGGGCGCTCCGGCTCCCCGGTGGCCGGCGGGGCGTCGAGCAGCAGCGTCTCCACTCCCCCGGCGGGGAGCGCCGGGGCGATGGCCGTGGTGGTGAGCACGCAGACCGGTGCCGCGTCGCCGAGCATGTACTCCAGCCGTCCGGCCGGGTAGCCGGGGTCGAGCGGGAGGTAGGCGGCGCCGGCGGCGAGCACCCCGAGGATCGCCGGCACCATCTCGGCCCGGGGCAGGGCCAGGCCGACCACGCTCTCGGCGCTCACCCCGCGGCGCAGCAGCAGCCGGGCGACGCGGTCGACCCTGGCCGACAGCTCGGTGAAGGTCAGCCGGCCGTCGCCGGTGACCAGCGCCACCTGGTCACCCCGGACCCGGACGGCCTCGGCGAACAGCTCGGGGACCGTGCGCCGCTCCACCGGTCGCGCGGTGTCGTTCCAGGCGCCGCGGGACGCCCGGCGCTCCTCCTCGGTCAGGACGGGCATCCGGCTGATCGGCCGGTCCGGCTCGGCGGCCAGCCGGTCCAGCAGGGCCACGGTCCGCTCGGCCAGCGCCCGGGCCGTCCCCGGGTCGGCGAGGTCGGCGGCGTACTCCAGCAGCAGCAGGACGCGGTCCTCGCCGGCGTGGTCGACGAAGGTGAAGTCCAGGTCGAACTTCGCGGTCCGGATCCGGGTCGGCCACCACTCGGTGGGCAGGCCGAGCACCTGCGGATCGCCGTCGGGGCGGTAGTGGTAGCCCAGCATGACCTGGAACAGCGGGTTGCGGCCCGGCACGCGCGGCGGGTTGAGCGCCTCCACCACCCGCTCGAAGGGCAGGTCCTGGTGCTCGAAGGCGGCCAGGTCGGCGTTCTTGACCCGGGTCAGCAGCTCGGTGAACGTCGGGTCGCCGGACAGGTCAGCGCGGAGCACCAGGGTGTTGACGAAGAAACCGACCAGGTCGTCCAGGGCGCTGTCGGTGCGCCCGGCGATCGGCGCGCCCAGCGGGATGTCGGTGCCCGCCCCCATCCGGTGCAGCAGGGCGGCGACCCCGGCCTGCAGCAGCATGAACATGCTGGTGCCCGTCTCGGCGCACATGGCGCGCAGCGCGCGGACGGTGCCGGCGGGCAGCTCCGCGCGCACCGTTCCGCCGCGGCCGGTCGGCTCGGCGGGACGGGGCCGGTCGAGCGGCAGCGGGATCTCCTCCGGCAGGCCGGACAGCGTCCCGGCCCAGAAGGCGAGCTGCCGCGCGCCCTCACTGCCGGGGTCGGCGGGCTCGCCGAGGAGCCGCCGCTGCCAGAGGGTGTAGTCGGCGTACTGCACCGGCAGCGGCGCCCACTGCGGCGCCCGGCCCTCGCGGCGGGCCCGGTAGGCGGTGCCGAGGTCGGCGAGGAACGGCCGGTCGGACCACTCGTCGGTGGTGACGTGGTGCAGCACGATCGCCACCACGTGGTCGTCCGGGGCCACCCGGAACACCTCGGCCCGGAGCGGGAGCTCGGTGCCCAGGTCGAACGGCCGGGCGACCGCGGCGCCGATCCGCGCGTCCAGCTCCTCCCGCGGGCAGTCCTCGACGGTGAGGCGCGGCTCGGCCTCGGCGGCGGGCAGGACCATCTGGTACGGCTCGCCCTCGTGCTCGGCCAGGACGGTGCGCAGCGCCTCGTGACGGCCTGCCACGTCGCGCAGCGCCTGGTGGAGCGGGCCGGTCTCCAGCGCGCCGCGCAGCCGGAAGACCAGCGGGAAGTGGTAGGCGTCGCCGCCGCTGAGCCGCTCGGCCAGCCACAGCCGCCGCTGCGCCGGGGAGAGCGGGACGCGCTCGGGGCGCCGGCCCGCCGGCCCGACGGCCGGGCGGGCCGGGCGGCCGGCGTCCGCGCGCCCGGCCAGCAGCGCGGGCGTCGGCGCTTCGAACAGGTCGCGGATGGCCAGTTCGGCGCCCAGCTCCGTGCGGGCCCGGCTGATGAGCCGGGTGGCGAGCAGCGAGTGGCCGCCGAGGTCGAAGAAGTCGTCCTCAGCGCCGGTCTGGGGCAGGCCGAGGACCTCGGCGAAGAGCCTGCAGAGCACCTCCTCCCGGGGGGTCCGCGGACCGCGTCCGCCGGTCGGCGCCACCGCCGCTCCGGCGTCGGGCAGCGCCCGTACGTCGAGTTTGCCGTTGTCGTTCATGGGCAGCCGGTCGAGGGTGACGAAGGCGGCCGGCACCATGTAGTCGGGCAGCCTCCGCCGGAGGTCCTCGCGTAGCAGGCGCACCAGGCCGTCGGCCTCGCGTGCCGCCGTCGGGGTGCCGGCGTACGGGGGCGTGCCGCCGCCCGGCCGGTACAGGCCCGCGGTGATCCGGAACTCCTCCCGCACGAGGACGGCCTCGTAGCGGCCCGGCTCGCGCGACCAGGTGGTGAGGAGCCGGTAGCCCTCCTCGGCCCCGAGCGCGTGCAGCGACTCGGGCTCCACTCCCCCGGTCACCGCGGCGCCGGGCTCACTGGCGGCGCGGGCGTCGGGGATCCCGGTCACCCGCAGCCGCTCCGGCCGCCGCTCGCGCAGGTGGCGGGCGAGGTCGCCGGTCCACTCCAGCACCGGCTCGTCGCCGAGCCGGAGGTCGGCCTCGCCCTGGTGGAGGACGACGTCGTAGCGGTGGCGGGACAGCTCGTTGTGGTGGGTGCCGCGCTTGGTGCGCAGGTCGACGCCGAGCCCCAGGGTGGTGAAGTAGTCGGGGTCGACGAGGAGTTCCTTCTCCAGCGCGAGGCCGCGCTCGACGGCCCGGCGGACCTGCTCGGGGTCGGCGTCCCGCCCGGCGCGGGTGAGCTGGACGGCGGTGTGGAAGGCGCGGGCCGTTCTCAGGTTCCGCACGTCGCCGACGAACAGGGCGCCGTCCGGCGTCAGCAGCCGCATGGCGCCCCGGATGACCTCCGTCAGATGGTCGACGCTCGGGAAGTACTGGACGACGGAGTTGACGACGATCGTGTCGAAGTAGCCGGTGGGCAGTCCTTCGGTCACGTGGGCGGGCTGGCAGCGCAGCTCGACCCTGGCGGCCAGCCCGGGGTCGCGCCGCAGGTCCTCGCCGAGCTTGCGGATCACGGGGGCGGCGAAGTCCGTCGCCCAGTACGCCTCCGCCTCGGGGGCCAGGCGTGACAGCAGCAGGCCGGAGCCGACGCCGATCTCCAGGATCCGGCGCGGGCGCAGCTCCCGGATACGGGCGACGGTCTGCTCGCGCCACTCGCGCATGTGCTCGACCGGGATGGGCCGCCCGTCGTAGCTGCTGTCCCATCCGGCGAAGTCCTCGGTGAAGACGGCGGTGCCGATCTGCTCGTACTCGTCGGTGTAGATCTCCCGCCACTCGCCGATCCGCTCCCGCTCGGCCGACTCCCGTTCCTGCCCGGTGGGCCCGGCGGGGACGAGGTAGCCGATGAGGCGCTGGGTGCCGGGGGCGGCGGGGTCGTCGCGGGCGATGACGGCGGCCTGGGCGACCCGGGGGTGCTGGGCCAGGGCGGTCTCGATCTCGCCCAGCTCCACCCGGTAGCCGCGGATCTTGACCTGGTCGTCGGTGCGGCCCAGGAAGTCCATGTTGCCGTCGGCGCGGCGGCGCACCAGGTCGCCGGTGCGGTACATGCACTCGCCCGGCCCGCCGTACGGGTCGGCGACGAACCGTTCGGCGGTCAGACCCGGCCGGCCGAGGTAGCCGCGGGCCAGGCCGACGCCGGCGATGTACAGCTCGCCGGGGACGCCGTCGGGGACGGGGCGCAGCCAGGCGTCCAGGATGTGGGCCCGGGTGCCGCGGATGGGGCGGCCGACGGTGGGGGTGGGGCTGTCGTCCGTGCCGCCGCCGAGGGTGTTGATGGTGTACTCGGTGGGGCCGTAGAGGTTGTAGCCGTAGGTGCCCTCGGTGTCGCGGAGCCGGTTCCAGACCGCCTCCGACACCGCTTCGCCGCCGAGCAGCACCAGCGGCGGGCGGTGGCCCTCCAGCAGCCCTTCCTCGATCAGCAGGTGGGCGTAGGTGGGGGTGACGTTGACGACGTCGATGCGGTGGCCCTCGCAGTAGGCGACCAGGGCCACCGCGTCGCGCCGCAGCTCCTCGTCGCAGATGTGCACCTCATGCCCCTCGACCAGCCAGAGCAGCTCCTCCCACGACATGTCGAAGGCGAAGGAGACCGTGTGCGCGATGCGCAGCCGGCGCCCGCCGGCCGAGGCGACGGCCGGCGCGAAGATCTCCTTCTGGTGGTTGAGCTGCATGTTGGTCAGGCCGCGGTACGGCGTGACGACCCCCTTGGGCCGTCCGGTGGATCCGGAGGTGTAGATGACGTACGCCGGGTGCTCCAGGCTGAAGCGGGGGCGGTCGGCCTCGGTGACCGGACCGCCGGGGAGCCCGGCCAGCTCCCCGGCCACCGCCGGGTCGTCGAGCACGACGCGCGGGACGTCCGGGACGCCGCCCGCCAGCCGGGCGGCGACGGCGGCGGTGGACAGCAGCGCCACCGGCCGGGCGTCGGCGAGCATCATCGCGAGCCGGTCGTCGGGGTGGTCCAGTTCCAGCGGCAGGTAGGCGGCGCCGGTGCGCAGCACGGCGAAGAGCGCGACGACCATGTCGATGGAGCGCGGCAGGCCGAGCGCGACGACCTGCTCCGGCGCCGCGCCTTGCGCGAGCAGCAGCCGCGCCATGCGGTTGATGCGGGCGTCCAGCTCGGCGTAGGTGAGGCTGCGGTCGCCGAAGACGAGCGCGGTCGCGCCGGGGGTGCGGGCGGCCTGGGCGGCGAGCAGGTCGGCGATGGTCTCCCGCGGGGCGGGCACGCGGCCGGCGGCCCACTCCCGTTCCAGGGCGGCGCGCTCGGCGGGCAGCAGCGGGTCGATGCCGCCGACGGGCGCCGCCAGGTCGCGCGTCAGCCGTTCCAGCAGCAGGGCGAAGCGCTCCAGCAGGGCCTGGGCCCGCGGGCGGTCGATGACGTCGGGCCGGTGGGCGAGGGTGATCCGGATCCGCTCCCCCGGCGTGACGATGAGGTTGACCGGGTAGTGGGTGGCGTCGACGTTGGCCACGGCGGTGGCGCCGTGCCGCTCCGACAGCTCCGCCAGCCGCTCCTCGGTGTCGCTGTTGCGCAGCACGAAGAGGGTGTCGAACAGCTGCCGGTGGCCGGTCTCGGCCTGCAGGACGCCCAGGCCGAGATACTCGTACGGCATCAGGGCCAGGCGCTCGCCCTGGACCCGCCGCAGCAGGTCCAGCACCGGCTCGGCCGGGTCGAAGGCGATGCGGGCGGGGACGGTGTTGAGGAACATGCCGATGACGTTCTCGACGTCCGGCACCTCGCTCGGCCGGCCCGCGACCGTCGTGCCGAAGACGACGTCGGTGCGGCCGGTGGCGCCGGCCAGCACCAGGCCCCAGGCGGTGTTGAGCACCGTGTTGAGGGTCAGGGCGTGCCGGCGGGCGCTCTCGCGCAGCCGCTGCCCCAGCTCGGCGGGGAGGACGGTCTCCAGGCTCTCCGGGATGACCGGTTGCCGGCCCTGGTCCGCGGCGGCGAGCAGGGTGGGCTCCTCCAGCCCGTCGAGGGCGGCGCGCCAGGCGCGGGTCGCGATCCCGGTGTCCTGTGCCTCCAGCCAGGTCAGGTAGTCGCGGTAGGAGCCAGGGCGCGGCAGCCCGCGCGCGTCGCCGCCGCTCTCGTACAGCGCGAAGAGCTGGTCGAGGAAGAGCCAGGCGGACCAGCCGTCCCACAGCAGCAGGTGCCGGCCGACGACGAGCCGGTCGCCGCGGTCCGCGCCGAGGCGGATCAGCAGCATCCGGAAGAGCAGCGGCCGGGCCAGGTCGAACCTGCGGGTCCGCTCGGCCTCCATCAGCTCGCGCAGCCGCGCGTCCTGCCCGGCGGCGGGCAGCCCGGACAGGTCGACCTCTTCGAGCGGTATCTCGGGGTCGGCGACGATGAACTGCACCGGCCGGCGCAGGCCGTCGCTGGTGAAACCGGCGCGCAGGCTGGGGTTGCGGGCCAGCAGCGCCCTGGCCGCGGCGCGCAGGCGATCGGCGTCGACACGGGCGGCGAAGTCGAAGGACTCGTGGACGGTGTAGACGTCCAGGGCGCCGTCGTCGTAGGTGGAGTGGAAGAACAGGCCCTCCTGGAGGGGGGCCAGCGGCCAGATGTCCTCCACGGCGCCGCCGCCGAGGCGGCGGACGCGCTCGGTCTCCTCCTCGGTCAGCTCGAAGGCGGAGCTCAGGTCACGGGCCGCGGCGGCGACCGGCGTGGCGGCCGCCGCCGCGGCGGCGGCGGCGGCCAGCCCGGCGGGGGTGCGGTGCTCGAAGACGTCGCGGGGGCTCAGGTCCAGGCCCGCCCGGCGGGCGCGGCTGGAGACGCCGATCGAGGTGATGCTGTCGCCGCCGAGCATGAAGAAGTCGTCGTCGACCCCGATCGCGTCGAGCCTGAGCACCGCGGCGAAGATCTCGGTGAGGGCGCGCTCGCGCCCGTCGCGCGGGGCGCGGGCCTCGGCCCGCGCCGTCCGGGGGGCGGGGAGCGCGTCGCGGTCGAGCTTGCCGCTGGGGGTCAGCGGCAGGGCGTCGAGCTCCACGTACGCGTCGGGGACCATGGGCGCGGGCAGCTCCGCGGCGAGAGTGGCCCGCAGCGCGGTCGGGTCGAGGGGGCGCCGCCCGTCGCCGGCGGGGACGACGTAGGCGACGAGCGCCGTCCCGTGGACGGCCACCGCCGCCTGGGCGACGGCGGGCAGGCCGGTCAGGGCGGCCTCGATCTCGCCGGGTTCGATGCGGTTGCCGCGCAGCTTGACCTGCCGGTCGGTGCGGCCCAGGTATTCGACGGTGCCGTCCTCGCGGCGGCGCACCAGGTCGCCGGTGCGGTACATGCGGCCGCCCGCCGGGCCGTACGGGTCGGCCACGAACCGCTCGGCGGTCAGGCCGGGCCTGATGTGGTAGCCCCGGGCGAGCTGTACGCCGGTCAGGTACAGCTCGCCGGGCACGCCGGCCGGCACCGGGCGCAGGCAGGAGTCCAGCACCCGCAGCCCGGTGTTCCACACCGGGCGGCCGATGGGCACGGTGGTGTCGGCGGAGCCGTCGCAGACGTGGTGGGTGACGTCGACGGCGGCCTCGGTGGGCCCGTACAGGTTGTGCAGCGGCACCGCGGTGAGCGCCCGCCAGCGTGCGGCGGCGGCGCCGGGCAGCGCCTCGCCGCTGCTGAAGACGCGGCGCAGCGGGGCGGCCCAGGACGGGTCGGCGGTAACCTCGTCGGCCCGCAGGAATGCCTCGAGCATCGACGGCACGAAATGCATCGTCGTGACGCGCTCCCGGCCGATGAGCCCGGCCAGGTACGACGGGTCGCGGTGGCCGTCGGGCCTGGCGAGCACCACGGCGGCGCCCTCGCACAGCGCCCAGAAGAACTCCCAGACGCTCACGTCGAAGCCGGCGGGCGTCTTCTGCAGCACCCGGTCGTCGGCGCGCAGCCCGTACTCGCCCTGCATCCACGCCAGCCGGTTGACGATGGCGCGGTGAGTGACGACGACCCCCTTGGGCCGTCCGGTGGACCCGGAGGTGTAGATCAGGTAGGCCGGATCGTCCGGCCCCGCGGCCGCCGGGGCGGGGTCCGTGCGCCGGCCGCCGCCGTCCGGGGTGTCCGAAGTATCCGGGGCGTCCGGCACGTCCGGGGTGTCAAGGACGAGCAGGGTGTCGAGCGTTTTCGGGGTGTCCGGCACGTCTGGGATGTCCGGGGTGTCCGGGGTGTCCGGGGTGTCGAGGACGAGCGGGGCCGGCCCGCCGGTCCGGGGCAGCCGCGAGGCCGCGGCGGCGGTCGTCACGACCGTCCTCGCGCCGGAGTCGGCGAGCATGTACGCCACGCGGTCGGCCGGGTAGTCCAGGTCGAGCGGCAGGTAGGCGGCGCCGGACTTCAGCACGCCGAGCAGGGCGACCATCAGCTCCGCCGAGCGCGGCACGGCGACCGCGACGATCCGTTCCGGGCCCGCGCCGCGGGCCCGCAGGCGGCGGGCCAGCGCCTCGGCGCGGGTGTCCAGCTCCTCGTAGGTGAGGCTCTCCCCCTCGTGGACGACCGCCGTGGCCCGCGGGGTGCGCGCCGCCTGGGCCTCGAAGGCGGCGGCCAGGGTGGTCGCGGGGACGTCCCGCTCCTCCCCCTCCTGCTGCGCCCGCCCCAGCTCCTCGCCGGACAGCAGGTCGACGCGGGCGGCGCGCTGCCCGGGGTCGGCGGCCAGGGCCCGGAGGATCCGGACCAGCCGGTCGGCGATCCGCTGGACGCGCTCGCCGTCCAGCCGCTGGGTGTGGTGCTTCAGGCGCAGGTCGAGCCGGCGGCCCGGCTTGACGATCAGGGCGAGCGGGTAGTGGACGGTGTCGTGGAACTCGTGGCCGGTGATCCGGACCGTGCCCGAGGGGTCGGCCAGGCCGGTGCCGGCCGGGTAGTTCTCGAAGACGACGAGGGTGTCGAACAGCTCGCCGCCCCCGACGAGCCCGGCGATGCGCTGGAGTTCGGCGAGGCCGAGGTGCTGGTGGTCCAGGAGACCGGCCTGCTCGTGCTGGAGCCGGTCCACCAGCTCGGCGAGGGTGTCGGCGGGCTGCCACCGGAAACGGGTCGGCAGGGTGTTGATGAACAGGCCGACCATGGACTCGATGCCGTCGACCTCGGCGTCACGGCCTGAGACCGTGGTGCCGAAGACCACGTCCTGGCGGCCGGTCAGCCGCCCGAGGAGCAGGCCCCAGGCGCTCTGGACGATCGTGCCGAGGGTCACCCCGTGCTCCCTCGCGCGGGCCGCGAGCCGGGCGGTGACCCGCTCGGGCAGCTCGACGCGGATCTGCCCGGTCCGCAGCGGCGCGCCGCCCGCTGGGACGTCGACCAGGCGGGTCGGCCCGTCGAGCCCGGTGAGCGCGGTCCGCCAGGCCGCGCGGGCGGCGTCGCGGTCGGCCGCCGACAGGCGGCGCAGGTACTCGCGGTAGGGGGCCGGCTCGGGCAGCGCGGCGGGGACGGTCCCGTAGGAGGCCATCAGCTCGCGGTGCAGCACCGGCAGCGACCAGCCGTCCGCCACGATGTGGTGGAACGTCAGCACCAGGAGGCCGCGGTCGTGCCCGAGCCGTACCAGCGCGCAGCGCACGAGCGGCGGCCGGGCCAGGTCGAAGCGGCGGGCGCGCTCGTCGGCCGTGACGGCGTCGACGAGCGGGCGCTGCGCCTCACCGTCCCGCCCGGACAGGTCCACCTCTCGCCAGGGCAGTTCCAGCCGCCCGGCGACGATCTGAACCGGCCGGCCGTCCGGGCGCCGGCGGAAGCAGGCGCGCAGCGGGGCGTGCCGGTCCAGCAGCCGCTGGGCGGCGCGGCGCAGGGCCTCGCCGTCGACCGGGCCGGCCAGCTCGACGACCTGCTGGACGACGTAGGCGTCGCCGTCCGAGCCGTCCACGAGGGAGTGGAAGAAGAAGCCCTCCTGGAGCGGGCTGAGCGGCAGCAGGTCCTCGACGGCGACCGGGTGCCCGCCCTGGACCTCGGCGAGCTCGTCCGCCGTGAGCCGGACGAGCGGGAGGCCGTCCGCGGCGTCCCGGAGGGCGTCCCCGGCGTCCCGGGGGTCGGCGCGATCCACCGCGACCCGGGCCAGCGCGGCGACCGTGCGGTGCCGGAAGACGTCCCGGGAGGTGAGCTGCACCCCGGCCCTGCGGGCGCGGATGAGCAGTTGGATGGCGATGATGCTGTCGCCGCCGAGGGCGAAGAAGTCGTCGTCGACGGAGACCGACCCCAGACCCAGCACCTCGGCGTACAGCGCGCACAGCAGTTCCTCGCGGGCGTCGCGCGGGGCGCGTCCGGAGCTGAGGGCGGCGTAGTCGGGGGCCGGGAGCGCGGCGCCGTCGAGCTTGCCGCTCGGGGTGACCGGGAGCCGGACAAGGGGGACGAAGGCGGAGGGGATCATGTACTCGGGCAGCCACCCGGCCGCGTACGAGCGCAGGGCCTTCATCAGGCTGGTGACGTCCCGGAACGGCGCGGGCCGGTTGGCGTGCGGGAAGCCGCCGGCCGGGCGGTACAGGCCGCCGGACGGCGTGTCCCCGACGGCGAAGACCACATCGAGGGCGCCGTCGTCGGCGTGGCCGTTCCAGGTGACGGTCACGCGGTAGCCGTGCCGGGCGCCGAGGGCGTGCAGCGTCTCGGGGTCGGCGCCGCCGGTCCGGGCGGCGGGACGGCTGCTGTCCTCGAGGGCGCCCAGTGCGGCGAGGTCCTCGGCGAGCCGGACGTTGGGCACGCCGGTGACCCGGAGCAGGGTGGGGCGGCCGGTCAGGCGCGCGTCGAGCGCGTCCAGGCCGTCGAGGCCATCGAGGTCGTCGAGGTCGGCCCAGCGGATCTCCTCCCCGCCGGGCTCGGCCCGGCCGGCCTCCTCCGGCCCCGGGCCGGCCCGGCCGGTATCCTCCCCGCCGAGCTCGGTCCCGCCGGCCTCCTCCGGATCCGGGGCGGCCCGGCGGGTCTCCTCCGCGTCCACCGGGGCCGGCGCCCCGGCGCCGCCCGGCACGGTGGCGGCGGTGGCGGTGTCCCGCTTGCGCAGCACCACGTCGTAGCGGTAGCGGGTCAGCTCGTTGTGGCAGGTGCCGCGCTTGACGCGGATGTCGGCCTCGAAGTCCTCCAGCGCCGCGAAGAAGTCGGGGTCGAGCAGCAGCTCGCCCTCCCACGCCACGGACCGCTCGACAGCCGCCCGCAGGGCCTGCTTGTCCTGCGGGTCGGCGCCGCGCCGGGTCTCGACGGCCGCCCGCAGGCAGCGCAGCAGGCGCAGGTTCCGCACGTCGCCGACGAGCACCCGGCCGCCGGGGGCCAGCAGCGTCCCGGCCTTGTGCAGCACGTCGGCCAGGTAGGCGGCGCTCGGGAAGTACTGGGCGACGGAGTTGACGACGACGGTGTCGAAGAAGCCCTCGGGCAGCCCGGTGACGTCGTGGGCGGGCTGGGCGCGCAGCTCCACCCGGGTGGCCAGGTCCGCCACCGCGTCGACCTGGCCGCGCAACGCCCGTACCGCCTCTTCGGAGAGGTCGGTGCCCCAGTAGGTCTCGCAGCCGGGCGCGACGCGGGAGAGGATGAGCCCGCTGCCGACGCCGATCTCCAGCACCCGGCGCGGCCCCAGTTCCTCGATGAGGCCGACCGTGGCCTCCCGCCACTGCCGCATCTCCTCCACCGGGATGGGCAGGCCGTCGTACATGCTGTTCCAGCCCGCGAAGTTCTCCTGGAAGCCCTCGGCGCCGGCGGCGGAGTAGAGCAGCTCGTGCAGGCCCTTCCACTCCTCCACCTGCCCGGTCTCGTCGTGGCCCGCCCCGGCCTCCAGCGACGGGACGACGTAGGCGGCCAGCCGCCGGTCTCCGGGCCGGTCCTCGCGGACCACGACCGTGACCTGGTCCACGGCCGGGTGCCCCCGCAGCACGGACTCGATCTCGCCGGGCTCGATCCGGAAGCCGCGGATCTTCACCTGCGAGTCGGCGCGGCCGAGGAACTCCAGCCGCCCGTCGGGCTTCCAGCGCACCAGGTCACCCGTGCGGTACAGCCGTTCCCCCGGCGCCCCGAAGGGGTCGGCGACGAACCGCTCGGCGGTCAGGCCCGGCCGCCCGAGGTAGCCGCGCGCCAGCCCCGCGCCACCGAGGTACAGCTCGCCCGTGGCCCCGGCGGGGACGGGTTTGAGACGGCTGTCGAGCACGTAGGCCCGGGTGCCCGGGTCGGGGCCGCCGATGGGCACGATGGAGCCGGAGGGGATGTCGGGGTCGCACAGGCCGAGGGTGGAGTTGGTGGTCGCCTCGGTCGGGCCGTAGGCGTTGAACATCATCCGGCCGCGCGCGTAGCGGCCGACCAGCTCGGGCGAGACGCGTTCGGTGCCGGCCAGCAGGGTGGCGGCGGGCGGCAGCAGGACGTCGTCCGGCATGGCGGCCAGCAGGGCCGGGGGCAGGATCATGAAGGTGACGCCGTTGGCGTTGGCGTAGTCGGCCAGCGGCGCGCCGGGCACCCGGCGCTCGGCCGGCGCGACGACGAGGCGGCCGCCGGAGAGCAGGCCCAGGCACAGGTCCCAGAAGGCCACGTCGAAGCCGGGCGAGGCGAACTGCAGGACACGGCTGTCGGGCCCGACGCCGAATCGCTCGCTCTGGGTGGCCACCAGCTTGGCGACGCCCGCGTGGGACAGCACGACGCCCTTGGGGCGGCCGGTGGAGCCGGAGGTGTAGATCACGTATGCCGCGTTGAGGACCGACAGCGGTCCCCGGTCGGCCGCCGTCGGGTCGTGGTCCGGGCGGGCGGACAGCTCCCGCTCCGTCTCCGGCGCGTCGAGGACCAGCGGCTCCGTGCCGGCGTGCCCGGGGATGTCGGCCACCGTGTCGGCGGTGGTGACCAGGCAGACGGGCGCGGCGTCGGCCAGCATGTAGGCGACGCGGTCGGCCGGGTAGTCGGTGTCCAGCGGCAGGTAGGCGGCGCCGGACTTCAGGACGGCCACCTCGGCGACGATCAGCTCGGCCGACCGGGGCAGGGCGAGGGCCACCACCCGTTCGGGCCCGGCGCCGCGGGCGATCAGCGCGTGGGCCAGCCGGTTGGCGCGCTCGTCCAGCTCGGCGTAGGTGAGCGAGACGTCCTCGAACACGAGGGCGACGGACTCCGGCCGCCTGCGGACCTGCTCGGCGAACATCTCCGGCCAGGTGAGCGGCGGGACGGAGTGGCCGGTGTCGTTCCATTCGACGAGGATCCGGTGCCGTTCCCCGGCGCCCAGCAGCTCCAGCTCGCCGACGGGGGTCTCCGGCCGGGCCAGGCCGTCGGCCAGCAGCGTCTCGTAGTGGCCCAGCAGCCGATCGACGGTCGCGGCCTCGAACAGGTCCGGGCGGTAGGTCGCCCGCGCCTGTCCCGCCGAGACGTCCACGGACACATCCAGCGGGCCGGCGCTCTCCCCCGCCGTGGCGCCGGTGCCGAAGCCCACGTTGAACAGCAGCCCGCCGCCGCGGGTGGGTTCCGGCCGCAGCTCGGCCACGAGAGCGGACAGCGGGAGCCGGTGCGCCCGCGCCTGCTCGCAGGCGTCGGCCACGCGCCGGACCAGCTCGCCGAAGCTCATCTCACCGCTCAGCCCGACGCGGACCGGCAGCCCGTCGTAGCCGACGCTGACGTCCGCCGCGCCCGCGTAGCGGTGCAGCAGCGCGACATACGCGGCGAGCAGGGACGCCTCGGGCGCGGCGACGGCGAGCGCGCGGCTGCGCGTCCGGCGCTCCTCGGCGGGCAGCAGCGGATAGGGGAAGTCGACCGGAAGGGCTGTTTCCTGCGGGAGCGGAGCGAGCTGCCGGCGCCAGTACGCCACCGCCTCATCAGCCGTCGCTTCTTCGATAGCAGACACAGTCGACCGCGCCTCCCAAGCTGTACGGAACCGGCTCAACCGAGCCGCGACCGCCACATACTAAGGTAAGCATTACCTAAATTAGTAGACCCTCACAAAGAGGGGATCAACCACACTGGACGTTAAAGTTAAGGTCTGCCTAACCTAAGGAAGTCGCAAAGTGGAGACAGCTCGATGATCCGTGGCGAGGGGCTCCGCCCGGCCCTCCTCGTGGCGCTGCTCGGCGCCCTCCTCGTCGCACTCTGCCTGCTGTCGATCGCGCTCGGCGCTCTGAGCATCCCCCTTGACCAGGTCATACGGACGCTGTCCGGCCACCCGCACAGCCGGCTCATCGAGAACGTCATCTGGTCGGTGCGCGTGCCGCGCACCGCGCTGGGGCTCACGGCCGGCGCCGCCCTCGGGCTGTCCGGCGCGCTCATGCAGGCGCTGACCCGCAACCCGCTCGCCGACCCCGGCCTGCTGGGCGTCAGCGCCGGCGCGGCCTTCGCGATCGTGCTGTCGGTCGCGGTGCTCGGGATCGGCTCGCTGCTCGGCTACATCTGGTCCGCGTTCGCGGGCGCGCTCGTCGCCAGCGTCCTGGTCTTCCTGCTGGGCAAGCTGGGACGCTCCGGCCTGACGCCGGTCAAGCTCGCCCTCGCCGGGGTCGCCGTGACCGCACTGCTGACCTCGCTCACCAGCGCCGTCGTGCTGACCGACCCGGACGCGCTCAACCGCTACCGCTTCTGGTCGGCCGGCTCGCTCGCCGGTCAGGACGGCGACGCGGTGCTCCGGATCCTGCCGTTCGTCGCCGCCGGCGCGGTGCTCGCGCTGGCCTGCGCGCCCACACTCAACAGCCTGGCCCTCGGCGACGACGTGGCCGCCTCGCTGGGGCGGCGGCTCGGTCTCGTACGGCTCCAGGGCGTGGCCGCGGTCACCCTGCTGACCGGCGGGGCGGTGGCGGTCATCGGCCCGGTCGTCTTCCTCGGGCTGGTGGTCCCGCACATCGCCCGGGTCCTCGCCCAGTACGCCGGCCTGGGGCCCGACCACCGCTGGCTGCTGCCGCTGTCGGCGGTGCTCGCCCCCTGCCTGCTCCTCGTCGCGGACATCGCCGGACGGCTCCTCGCCCGGCCCGCCGAGATCCAGGCCGGGGTCCTGGTCGCCTTCATCGGCGGCCCGTTCTTCATCGCCATGGTCCGCCGCCGTCGTCTCGCGGAGGTGTGAACGTGGCCCGCCCGTCGTCCCCGCGCCCCTGGCGGATCTCCCCTCACCCCGGCGACACGGTCCCGGCCCGCTCCCACCGGACCTTCCGGCTGGCCGTACCACCCGTCTCCGGGATCCTGCGGCCCCGGCTGGTCACGGTGTGCGCGGCGCTCGCCGCCGCCGTCTTCCTGGTCTTCTGCTGGGGGATCTCGGTCGGCGACTACCCGATCGGCCTGCCCGCCGTGATGAGGGCACTGGCCGGCTCCGGCGACCCCGGGACCCTGATCGTCGTCCGGGAGCTGCGGCTGCCGCGCGCCGTGGTGGGGCTGCTGGTCGGCATCGCCTTCGCCGTCTCCGGCGCGCTGTTCCAGACGATGACCCGCAACCCGCTGGCCAGCCCGGACATGATCGGCCTCATCGAGGGCGCCGGCACCGCCGTGGTCGCCGGCATCGTGCTCGGCTGGGACGGCGGCCTCGGCACCCAGACGCTCGGGCTGCTCGGCGCGCTGGCCACCGCGCTGGTCGTCTACCTGCTCGCCTGGAGGCGCGGCACCACCGGCTACCGGATCGTCCTGGTGGGCATCGGGATCTCGTGGATCTGCACCAGCGCCACCGACTACCTGGTGGCCGGCGGCGGACGGTTCGAGGCGCAGGCCGCCGTCGGATGGCTGGTGGGCAACCTCAACGGCCGCGCCTGGGAGCAGGCGGTCCCGCTCGCCGTCGTCATGGCGGTGCTGGTGCCGGCGGCGCTGGCGCTGGGCCGCCTGATGCGCACGCTCCAGCTCGGCGACGACGTCGCCGCCGGCCTCGGCACCCCCGTGCAGCCGGTCCGCCTCGCCGTGCTGCTGACGGGCGTCGGGCTGATCGCCTTCGGCACCGCGGCCGCCGGGCCGATCGCCTTCGTGGCACTCGCCGCGCCGCAGATCGCCCAGCGGCTGGCCGGCACCGCCTGGCCGCCCCCGGTCGCCTCGGGACTGACCGGAGCCCTGGTCGTGCTCTCCGGCGACCTCATCGCGCGCACGCTGATCTCCGGCATGGAACTGCCGGTCGGAATCGTCACCGGCGTCCTCGGCGCGCCGGTCCTGCTCTGGCTACTCATCCGCGCCAACCGCGCGGGCTCAGGAGGCTGAACGCATGTCGACCCCCGACCCGGACCTGCGGGCGAGCGGCCTGCACCTGGCGTACGACAACCGGCTGGTCGTGGAGGATCTCGACCTGGTCGTCCCGCCGGGCCGCATCACCGCCATCGTCGGCGCCAACGCCTGCGGCAAGTCCACGTTGCTGCGGGCCCTGGCCCGGCTGCTCGCGCCGCGTCAGGGGAGCGTGCGGCTCGACGGCCGCGCCCTGCAGTCCATCCCCACCAGGGAGCTGGCCCAGCGCCTGGGCATCCTGCCGCAGACGCCGGTGGCCCCCGAGGGGCTGACCGTCATCGACCTGGTCAACCGCGGCCGCTCACCGCACCAGACCTGGTGGCGGCAGTGGTCGAAGGCCGACGAGCAGGCCGTCCACGGCGCGCTGGCCGCCACCGGGATGACCGACCTCGCCGACCGCGCGGTCGACGAGCTCTCCGGCGGCCAGCGCCAGCGCGCCTGGATCGCCATGGCCGTCGCCCAGGGCACCGCGGTGCTGCTGCTGGACGAGCCGACGACCTATCTGGACCTGGCCCACCAGATCGACGTCCTGGACCTGATCACCGACCTCAACCGGCGCGAGGGCCGTACGATCGTGATGGTCCTCCACGACCTCAACCAGGCCTGCCGGTACGCCGACCACGTCATCGCCATGAAGGCCGGCCACATCGTCGCCGAGGGGGCCCCGGCCGACGTCATCACCGCGCGGACCGTGGAGGAGATCTTCGATCTGCGCTGCCAGGTCACGACCGACCCGGTCAGCGGCACACCGTTGATCATCCCGATGGGCCGCCACCACGACGCCCGGGGCGTCGGGACGGCCGCCGGGACGGCCGGCTGACCGCGCCCCCGTGCGGCGCGGCCCACCGCCGCACGGTACGGCCCACCGCCGTGCGGCGCGACCCACCACCGTGCGGTACGGCTCACCCCGCACGGTACGGCTCACCCCGTGCGGCGCGGCCCACCACCGCACGGTACGGCCCACCACCGCACGGCGCGGTTCACGGCTGCGCGGTGAGATAGCCGCCCATGGTCCGGAAGTAGTCGCCGGCCGCGTACTCCGTGCCGTCCTCGGTCCGCAGCCGCTTGACGACCAGCCCGCGCCTCCGTCCGCTCCGGGCGTCCGCGCCGGCGACGATGACCACCCCGTCCCCCTCGCGGATGAAGACGCGCCCCGGGGTGCCCCCGTAGCAGGCCTGCGACACCGCCGCCGACACGATCCGGATCCGCTCTCCGCGGTGATGGGTGAAGGCGTTGGGATACGGGTCCGACTGGGCGCGCACCAGTCGCTCCAGGTCCTCCGCCGGCCAGTCCCAGTCGATCCGGCTGTCCTCGACGGACCGCTTGTGGAAGAAGCTCGCCCTGCTGCGGTCCTGCGGGACCCACTGCGCCCGGCCGGAGGCGATCAGGTCGAGCGCGTCGCGCACGATCGGCCCGATCAGGTCGACCGTCCTGTGGAACAGGTCGGTCGCGGTGTCGCCCGGCCCCACCGGCACGGCCCGCTGCAGCACGACGTCGCCCGCGTCCAGCTCGGCGTTCATCCGGTGCGCGGTGACGCCGACCTCCTCCTCCCCGTTGATCAGAGCCCAGATCAGCGGGGAGAAGCCCGCGTACGCCGGCAGCAGCGAGTCATGGACGTTGAGCGTGCCGTGCGGCGGGGCGTCGAAGATCTCCGGCGGCAGCCAGGTCCGCCAGTTGTTGGCGACGATGATGTCCGGCTCCGCCTCGCGCAGCGCGCGCAGCAGCTCCTCGTCGTCGGGCCGGTAGCGCAGCAGCACCGGGACGCCGTGCTTGTCGGCGAGCTCTGCGACCGAGTCGTCCCAGATCTTCTCGTAGGCGTGGTCGCTCTTGGGGTGAGTGACGACGAGCACCACCTCGTGGTCGGAGTCCAGCAGGGCCTGCAGCGTGCGATGGCCCCACGTCTGGTAGCCGAACATGACGACCCGCATGGTGGATCCTCTCCTCGAAAGGGATCATTGCAAGGCAAGGCTAACCTTATTTAACATATGGCGCACAGAGGGAGGCGATGCCGCGGTGGACACACTGCACAGTGAGCCGGACAGCATCTACGACATCCTGGGGGTTGGTTTCGGACCATCGAACCTGGCGCTGGCCATAGCCGTCGAAGAGCACAACGAGGGGGCGCCCGCCACGGAACGGCTCCATGCCGGCTTCCTGGAACGGCAGCCGCATTTCGGCTGGCATCGAGGCATGCTCATCGACGACGCGACGATGCAGGTGTCCTTCCTGAAGGACCTGGTCACCATGCGTAATCCGGCGAGCGGGTTCAGCTTCCTGTGCTACCTGCAGGAGCGCGGCAGGCTGACCGACTTCCTCAACCAGAAGACCCTCTTCCCGCTGCGCATCGAGTTCCACGACTACTTCGAGTGGGCCGCCGCCCGGGTGCGGCACCTGGTCGACTACTCGGCGGAGGTCCTGGCCGTCGAGCCGGTGACGACGGAGGACGGCGAGGTCCGCTGGTTCGACGTGATCAGCCGTGACCCGCAGGACCCGGGCCGCACGGTCGTGCGCCGGGCCCGCAACATCTCCGTGGCCACCGGCCTGGAACCCCACCTACCGCCGGGCACGGTCCTGTCCGACCGGGTCTGGCACAACAGCGAGCTGATCCCGCGCGTCGCCGGGCTGACCGGCGCCGGCACCCCGGTGCGCCGGGCCCTCGTGCTCGGCGCCGGGCAGAGCGCCGCCGAGGCCGTCGACTACCTGCACCGCACCCTCACCGGGGCCGAGGTCTGCGCGGTCTTCGCCAAGTACGGTTACACGCCCGCCGACGACAGCCCCTTCGCCAACCGGATCTTCGACCCCGAGGCGGTCGACACCTTCTTCAACTCCCCGCCCGGGGTCAAGCAGTCGCTCTTCGACTACCACCGCAGCACCAACTACTCGGTGGTCGACATGGATCTCATCCAGTCCCTGTACGCGACCACCTACCGCGAGAAGATCCAGGGCCGGGAACGGCTGCGCATCCTCAACGTCTCCCGCATCCGGGACGTGCGCGCCCTGGACGACCGCCTGGACGTCACCGTGGAGTTCCTGCCCACCGGCGAGCGGCAGGTCCTCGCCGTGGACATCCTCGTCCACGCCACCGGCTACCGCCCCCAGGACGTCGGCGCCCTCCTCGGCGAGACGGCCAAGCTCTGCCTGCGCGACGAGGAGGACGCCGTCCGCGTCGGCCGCGACCACCGTGTCGAGGTCGCACCTCAGGTCACCGCCGGCATCTATCTCCAGGGAAGCACCGAGCACACCCACGGCATCACCTCTACCCTGCTGTCCACCACCGCCATCCGCGCCGGCGAGATCCGCGACTCGCTGCTCGCCCACCATGCGCGCACGGCGCCCGCCCTCGCCGACCGCTCCGCCTGAACCCGGCCGTGTTCCGCGACGGCGTCGGACCGTCGCGGTACACGGCCGGGTCCCGCCCGCACCGTGGCGGCCCGCACGGGACCCGGCCGGCGGCTCACGCCACGTCATGATCCAGCGTCTGGATCACGCTGACCACACGCTAGGGCTTGGCCGTCAGAGCGAGGCGGACGGCCAGACCGATCAGCAGGGTTCCTGACACGTACTCCAGGTAACGGCGTACGGCGGGCCGCCTGAAGAATCGCTCGGCCGCACCGACCAGCCGGACGATCCCCAGATACCAGGCCAGGTCGATGAGGGCCGAGGCCACCGCCAGGAGCAGCAGCATCGGCAGCGCCGGCGCCCCTTCGGGCACGAACTGCGGCAGGAAGGACAGCGCGAACACGCCGGCTTTCGGATTGGCCAGGTTGGTCAACAGCCCGGACCGGTAGCAGCTCCACAGCGAGGGCCTGACGGCCGATGACGCGGCCAGGTCTTCGGCCGGGCCGCCCCGCGCCTGCCACAGCATCCTCACACCGAACCAGACCAGCACGATCGCGCCGACGATCCGCATGATGTCGAAGGCGAGCTCGGAGACGAGCAGCAGCGCGGACAGGCCGAAGGCGGCCGTCAGGCACCACACCAGCCAGCCGGTCTCGTTGCCCAGCACGGTCGCCACCCCCGCCGACCGGCCCGCGCGGATGGACTGCCGCAGGATCACCACGGTGGTGGGCCCGGGAATCATGGACACCAGCAGGGAAGCGACCGCAAAGGCGATCATTTCCTTCAACATCGGACTTCCCTCCCGAAAACCGACTTAACTCCTCACGAGACCCTAGATGCTCCCTTCATGCCCATTCGACACCGCATCAGGATCATTCACGGGTTTGACGGCACCGCTAGTAGTAGCTCTGCTCCTCGGAGCGCTCGTAGTCGTCATCGTCGTGGGTCCGGCCGGACCAGCGCGAGGGCATCAGGACGGGCACGAACAGCGCGACCCCGAGGAGGGCGTAGACGCCGTTGGCGAGCAGCAGTCCCATGCCCCGGCCGGCCGGGGCGAGGGCCTCGTGGAGGGAGACGACGTCGGACAGCAGGCCGGCGGCACGTCTGGCGTCGAGGGCGTAGACCACGTTCCAGGACAGCAGGACCATCGACGGGACGAAGGCCGCCAGCGGGGAGACCCGGCCGGCGACCACCAGGCCGAACAGCAGGCCGATCACGGCCATGGCGCCGAGCGCCACCCAGGTCGCCGGACCGCTCTCGCCGGAGAGCGCGATCACGTTCGCCCCGGCCTCCTGCACCGCCCAGCCCCCGCCGGGCAGCAGGGCGGCCGTCATGATCAACCCGATCAGCAGCCCGGAGAAGTGCCGCATCACCACCACCTCGGCTCGGAGCGCTTGTCACGGTCGCGGCAACCTTAGCGACAAACAACTTGAAACGGCAGGCGCTGCGGAGGCGTGGGAATCTATAACATGTGGGGCATCATGCGTGCCCGACTCCCGTTACGCGTCATGCGCGCGGCCGCCTTCTCGGCCGTCTGCGTGATGCTCGCCGCCCTCGGCCACCTGGCCGCCGGCGGTTCGGGACCCGCCCCGTGGGCGATGGCCACCGGGACCTCGGCGGTCACGGTCCTGGCCGTGCTGCTCGCCGGGCGCGAACGCTCCACCGCGACGATCAGCGTGGGGCTGTCGGCCATGCAGCTGTTCCTGCACGAGCTGTTCGCCTACGGCGACCCCTCGGGGATCGCCCTGACCGCGCACCCGCACGGTCAGGGGCTGGGCGAGGGCCTGGGCATGCTGATCGCACACCTCACCGCCACGCTGGTCACCGGCTGGTGGCTGGCGCGCGGCGAGGCCGCCCTGTGGGCGCTGCTGCGCGCGGCCGGACGGCGCCTGGGCGCGCTGCTCCTGCTGCTGCCCTCCCCCACGGCGCCCGCCCCGCCCGCCCGCGCGGCCGGGGCCGCCGACGTGCCCGCCCCCGCGCGGAGCCCCCTCCGTCACACCGTCAGCCGGCGCGGTCCTCCACTGCCCGCCGTCTGACCTTCCCGCCCGCCCTTCCCGCGCGTCCTGACGCGGGGAGGTTCCCCGCACATCCCGGCGTGCCCGGGATCCACCGCACGCCCTGACACGCGCAACGCCCACCGCACGCCCTCACGGCATGTCCTCACGGCATGTCCTCACGCGCGGCGCCCACCGCACGTCCTGGCCGGTCGGAGTCCCCGCACGTCCGGCGTGTCCGGAAGATCCCGGAATCGAAATCCGAAGTGGAGAACCCCCATGTCGCTTTCCTCTGCCTGCCGCCGCACCGTGGCCGTCGCCGCCGGCGTCACCGCCCTCACCCTCGGCCTGGCCCTTCCCGCCCTCGCCCACGTGACCGTCAATCCCGGCAGCGCCGTACAGGGCGGCTTCACCAAGGTCGCCTTCAGGGTCCCGAACGAGCGTGACGACGCCTCGACCAGCAAGGTCGAGGTCGCCTTCCCCACCGACCACCCGCTGGCGTTCGTCTCGGTCAAGCCGCTGCCCGGCTGGGAGGTCAAGGTGACCGAGGGCAAGCTGCCCAAGCCGGTCACCACCGAGTACGGCGAGATCACCGAGGCCGTCACGAAGGTCACCTGGTCGGGCGGGAAGATCGAGCCCGGCCAGTTCCAGGAGTTCGAGGTGTCCATGGGCGCGCTGCCCAAGGACACCGACCACCTCGTCTTCCCCGCGACCCAGACCTACACCGGCGGCGAGGTCGTGAAGTGGGCCGACGAGCCCAAGGCCGACGGCTCCGAGCCCGAGCGCCCGGCCCCGGTGCTGAAGCTCACGCCCGCCTCCGCCGAGGGCGACGGCCACGGCGCGGTCTCCGCGAGCCCGTCGGCGGCCGCCTCGGCCACCGGCGCCGCGCCGTCGGTGGCGCCGGCCGCGGCCGCCGGGAGCGCGGACTCCTCCGACGGCACGGCCCGCCTGCTCGGCGGCGTCGGCCTGCTGGCCGGGCTGGCCGGGCTGGTGGCCGGCGTGCTCGGCCTGCGCCGCGGTGGCCGCGCCTCCTGAGCCGCCGTAGCCCGGCCGGAGCGGCCCCGCGGGGCCCGCTCCGCGGGGCCGTCCCGGCCGGGACGGCGCAGCGCGTCGAGCCGGGCGGCGGTGTCGGCCTCGCCCGGGACGTCGCCGATCTCGGCGAACAGGGCCCGCGCGAGGCCCAGGGTGTCCAGGCACTCCCGCTGCCGGCCCTGGCGGTGGTCCAGCTCGCCCAGGCCGCGCAGGGTGACGGCCTCGCCGCGCCGGTTGCCGGTGGCGCGGCAGGCCAGGAGCGCGGAGCGGTGGGTGGCGCCGCTCTCGGCCCACGGCGTCCGGGTGATCGCGGCGTTCAGCGTGGCGGCGGCCAGCTCCCAGGCCAGCTCGTCGTGGCCCAGCTCCGAAGCCTGCCGCACGGCGGCGGCCAGGCAGGGCCGTTCGCTGTCGAACCAGGCCAGCGGGTCGGCGAGCAGCGTCTCCCGGATGGCCGCCGGCGGCGGCCAGCGCGGCGACCGCCCCTGGACCGGCGCCCGGACGGTGTGCGGCAGGCGGCCGTCGGCGTCCTGGGCCAGCGCCAGCAGCGTGGCCAGGGCGCGGGTGACGACCGTCCTGACGGTGACCTCGCTCTCCTCCCGCAGCGCCAGCTCGCGGGCGTAGCGGCGCACCAGCTCGTGGAAGCGGTAACGGGGCCGGCCACCGGCGTCGGCCCCGGCGAGATCCAGCAGGTAGGCGTCGGCCAGCGCGTCGATGAGATCCTCGGCCGCCTCGGTGGACGTCTCCAGCACCCCCGCGGCCAGCCATGGCGCGAAGGTCGGCAGGTCCAGCAGCCCGAGCAGGCGCAGGGCCCGCTGGGCCGGCCCGTCGAGCCTGCGGTAGCCGAGCGCGAGGGTGGCCCGCACGTCCGACAGCTCGTCGAGACCACGCCGCTCGTCGGCCATGCGGCTGGCCATCCTGGCGAGCGTCCAGTGGGGGCGGGCGGCGAGCCGGGTGGCGGCGATCCGGATGGCCAGCGGCAGCCGGCCGCAGAGCCTGACGAGTTCGGTGGCGGCCTCCGGCTCGGGCGCGACGCGCTCCTCACCGACGATCAGCGCGAGCAGGTCGCCCGCGTGGTGGGGCTCCAGCAGGTCGAGGTCGACGGCGTGCGCGCCGGGCCAGCCGGCCGTCCGGGACCGGCTGGTCACGATGACGGAGCAGGACGGCGACCCGGGCAGCAGCGGCCGCACCTGGGCCTGGTCGGCGGCGTCGTCCAGCACGACGAGGACGCGGCGGCCGGCCAGCCGGGTGCGGTACAGCTCGGCGCGCTCGTCCGGATCCTCGGGGATCACCGGATCGCAGACGCCCAGCGAGCGCAGGAACCGGCTGAGCACCCTGGATGGGTCGGCCGGCTGCTCGTCGGAGCCCCGCAGGTCGGCGTAGAGCTGGCCACCGGGGAAGTCGCCGCTCATGCGGTGCGCCAGATGGACGGCCAGCGTCGTCTTGCCGACGCCCGCCCTGCCGGTGATCGTCGACACCGGGATCGGCCCCGGCCTGCGGTCGGCGATGAGGGCACTCAACTGCTCGACCAGCTTCTCCCTGCCGGTGAAGTCGGCGATGTCGGCGGGCAGCAGGGACGGGCGGGGCGCTCCGGCCGGGTCGGCGCCCTCGTAGCGCGGTTCCTGGCGCAGCACCTGGAAATACGCCTCGCGCAGCTGGGAGCCGGGGTCGACGCCCAGCTCCTCGGCCAGCCTGAGGCGGATGAGCCCGTATTCGGCCAGCGCTTCGGCCTGCATCCCGGAGGCGGCGAGGGCCAGCACGAGCGAGGTGTGCACGGCCTCGTTCAGCGGTTCGGCGGCGGCGACCGCGCGCAGCTGCGGGACGACGTCGGCCGACCGGCCGAGCCGCTGGGCGATCCTCGCCGCCTCCAGCAACGCGTCGATCCGCTCGTGCTCGATGGCGCGGACCCAGGGATGGCCGCGCAGCACATGGTCGAGATCGGCCAGACATGGCCCGTTCCACATTTGCAGCGCGGCGATCAGCAGCGCCAGGGACTCCTCCGGGGCCGCGGCCGAGCGGGCCCCCGCCACCCCCGCCCGGAAGCGGACCAGGTCCACGTCGCACCGGCCGAGCTGGACCACGTAGGCGGCACCCATCCCCTTGAGCCAGGTCGTGGCCGAGGACGCGCCCCTGCCCGGGTCGACCTGGCGGCGCAGCCGTCCCACGTAGGTCTGCACCAGGTTGACCACCGACTCGGGCGTGTCGTCGCCCCAGAGCGTGTCGATGATCTCCTGGCGCCTGACCGGTGAGCCCGCCCGGAGCAGGAGCAGGGCGAGCACGGCCCGCTGCTTGTCCGAGCCGATCCTGACCTCGGTCTCACCCCTCCACACCCGGAGCGGACCAAGCAGGCGGAACCGTATGCCCGTCATATTCCCATCCAGGACAGACCAGCGGCGGGTAGCTAAAACCAGAGAATCATACGATTTGACCTAGTCGAGTGCGAGGTATTGACCTGTCAAAGTACGGCCGGCCGAGTGCGAAGTATTGACCTGGCACCGGCCTGATATCGGCCTGTCGGAGTGCGGCCGCTGGAGCCGTTCTGGCATCCGGCTGTATTCCCCCCTCCCCATAGGGGATCTCCCGTCCAGTGCGGCGTCGGCGTCGCTCCAGCGCCACCGGTCATGGTGATGCGGAACCTTCGACGCAGGGAGGGGGTGCACAGATGAAGAAGATCAAGATTCGCAAGGTCGGCCCGATCCGCCTGACCGCCGCGGCGTGCTCGATCTACAAGGTGCCCAACTAGGCAGCCCCCGTGCGGGTGCCTCTGGCACCCGCACGATCTCTCACGCCCTCACGCCCTCATGCACGGAGCCCTCATGCACGCAAAGGCCCCGCGGTGACCGCGAGCGCCGGCTACGACCCCGACCGGCCACTCCCGCTGCACCCGCTCGTCTACCTGGACGACGGCGATGAGGTGACGGTCGGCAGGCCCGACATCGACTCCTACGGCATCTTCCCCCCCGACGGCGCCGAGATCCTGCGCAGGCTGGAGGCCGGCGCCACGCCGCGCGACACGGCGGCGTGGTATCTGGGGGAGTACGGCGAGAGCGTCGACATGGACGACGTGATCGCGGCACTGGGCGAGCTCGAGTTCGTCAGGCAGACGGGCACGCCGGAGACGGCGGAGACGGCGGAGACGACCCCGGCCGAGACGGCCCCGGCCCCGGTGCGCTGGCGGCGGCTGGGCACGGCGCTCTTCTCTCCCCCGGCCTGGGTCGTCTACGGCGCGCTCGTCGGGTGGGCCCTGCTCGCCATGGCCCGGCGGCCCGACCTGGCGCCGAGCTACGAGCACGTCTTCTTCACCGACTACTACACGGTCGTCCAGGCCGCCCTGTTCGTCTTCGCCATCCCCCAGCTCCTGCTGCACGAGGCCTTCCACGCCCTGGCGGGGCGGCGGCTCGGGCTGCGCTCCACGCTGACGGTCGGGCGCAGGCTCTACTTCATCGTGCTGGAGACGTCGCTGCCCGGCCTGGTCGCCGTGCCGCGCCGCAGGAGATATCTGCCGATCCTCGCCGGGATGCTGGCCGACGTGCTCGTCATGGCCGTGCTCACCCTCGCCGCCGACCTCACCCGGGAGCCGGGCGGCGCCTTCTCCCTCGGCGGGAAGATCTGCCTGGCGATCGCCTTCGCGGTCCTGATCCGGATCGTCTGGCAGTTCTCCTTCTATCTCCGCACCGACCTCTACGTGCTCATCTCCACCGTCCTCGGCTGCGTCGATCTGCACGACACCGCCAAACAGCACCTGCGCAACCGGGTCAACCGGCTGCTGGGCCGTACCGGGCGGCTGGTCGACGAGTCGGACTGGCACGAGACCGACCGGCGGACCGCGCGATGGTACTCCTGGCTGATCGTCGTCGGCTACGCGGTGAGTATCGGCTCCTTCGCCCTGGCCGCCGTCCCGATCGCCTATCGGATGTTCGCGGGGGTGCTCGGGCGCTTCACCGGCGGCGGCGCGGCCGGCTGGGAGGAACTGCTGGACTCGGCCGTCTTCTCCGGGCTGGTCGTGCTCCAGGCCGTGATCATCACCTGGCTGATGATCCGTGACCGCCGGCGCAGGCGCGCGCGGCGGCGGCTCGCCCACGTCATCGCCTGAAGGGATTCACCATGGGCAACCACTACTGGCTCACCGGCGCCCGCCGCCGCGACCGTGACCGTGCCAGGCAGGGGCTCGACCTGCCGCCGACGCTGGCGGTGCTCGACGCGCACCGGCGGCTGCGCGGCCCCTACACCGCGGCCGGCGCGCTGATCCGGTCGATCGCCGCCGAAGCCTTGGCCCTCCGCCCCGAGCTGGGCCCGGCCCACAACATCGAGCTGCTGACCAGCACGCCGGAGCTCGCCGGCGTCGTGCCCCCGGCCTGGGCGACTCTGGAGTGGAGCGTCGGGGAGAAGGAGCGCACGCGTTTCTACTCCCGGCTGCACACGCTGAACATCTCCAACGGTCTGGCCGAGTTCCTCCGCGACTATCTCGCCGCGGCCGGCGGCGGGCCGCGCACCCTGGTCCTGGAGAACATGCATCAGGCCGATCCGACCGACCAGGAGTTCGCCGCGGTGCTGCTGCGCCGGAGCGACCTCGGGGCGCTGACCGTCGTGGTCGGCACCGGCCCGGACCCGGTCGCCGACCCGCCGGGCGAGATCGCCGTCTCCCTGGCGCGGGTCCTGGCCGCCCATGCCGAACCCGTCGACTGCCCCGCCACCACCGGCTCCCCGGCCGGGGACGCGCGCGACTACGTCGACAGCGACGGCACCAGCGACGAACCGGAGCTCCTGGCCGCCTACCGGCGGCTGGCGCCGGAGGAGCGCGCCCGCCTGCACGACGAGCGCGCGGCGCTGCTGGCCGGCCGGGGGGAGTTCTCCCTGCTGCTCGGCGCCGTCCCCTACCACGCCGAACACGGCGGCGACCCGCGCGGGGCGGGGCTGGCCGCCATGCGCCAGGCGCTCCAGCACTGCAAGGACATCGGCCTCTACCAGGCGGCCGTCGAGCTGGGACAGCGCGCCCGCGCGATCGTCGACCGGCCGACGCAGGAGGAGCTCTGGTGGTACTTCACCAACTCCACCAGCACCTGCATGGCCTCGCTCGGCCGGGCCGACGAGGCGGAGGCGATCTATGACGAGGCCCGGGGGGCGACCCAGGACCCGGTCGTGCACATGGACCTCGCCTACGGCACCGCGATGCTCTATGCCCGCCACTACCCCGAGGAGCGCCGGGACTACCAGCAGGCCAGGGCCTGGATGAACCTGTCGGTCGCGATCGCGTCGCTGCTGGGCGACCGGAAGGAGCGCGCCTTCCACTCGGTCTTCGCCAACAACGGGCTCGCCCTGGTCGAGGTGCGGCAGCAGAGCGCCGAGGTGGCCCTGCGGCTGCTGGAGGACGGGATGGCCAGGCTGGACCGGGAGCTGGAGCCGGGCGAGCACGCCCTGCACCGGGCCGTACTGCGCTACAACCGCGCCCAGGTGTTCGGCATGACAGGCCGTCTGGAGGAGGCGCTGGCCGACTACGCCGCGGTCGTCGAGCTCGACCCGGACTTCCCCGAGCACCACTTCAACATCGGCAACATCCTGCGCCGCCTGGGCCGCGACGAGGAGGCGGTCGCCTCCTACGAACGCGCGCTGCGGCTGTCCCCGCCGTTCCCCGAGGCGTACTACAACCTCGCCGACGCCCGGCTCGAACTCGGTGACGTGCAGGGGGCGCTGGCCGACTTCCTCTACACCATCGAGCTGGACCCCGAGCACGTGGACGCCCACGTGAACCTGGCCGGCCTGCTGCACGGGCTGGACGACGGCGAGGCCGCCTGGCGGGTCACGGCCGCCGGGCTGGCCCTCGCCCCGGACAACGCCCATCTGCTCTGCCTCAAGGGGAAGCTGCTGGCCGAGCGGGGCGAGGCCGGCGCCGCCCGCACGGCCCTGTCGGCGGCGCTCCAGCGGGACCCCGGCCTGGCCGAGGCGTGGGCCGCCCGGGGCGAGCTGGCCTTCGAGGCCGGCGACCTGGCCGGCGCCACCGGCGACCTGGACCGGGCGGTCGAGCTGGCCGGGACGCCCGCGATCCGGTTCAACCGGGCCGTGGTCTACCAGGAGGCGGCCCGCTACGCCGAGGCGGCCGCGGATTACGGGACGGTGCTGACGGTGGTCGACGACGCGGAGGCGCGGGAGCGGCTGGAAGCCTGCCTGAAGGCCGCCGCGATGTGAGACTGCCCGCCCCGGCCGGACCGGAGCCCGCGAGTACGCGGCGTGGCCGGGGGCCGGGGGTGACGCCACCGGCCCTCGACCGCGCCACCGCCCTCCACTAAGGCCGCCGGAGGCCGGCGGGCCGGACGGTCACGCGACACTCGCGACCGCCCGGCCCGCCGCGGCGAACTCGCGGTAGCCGCCCGAGTGGAAGACCAGCGGCTCACCTGCCGAGCGCTGGAAGCGCTCGACCTCCCCGATGAAGATCAGGTGGTCGCCGCCGTCGTAGGTGGTCACCGTACGGCAGGCGAAGTAGGCCAGCGTCCCGGCGAGCACCGGCACGCCGTCAGGACACGGACGGGTCTCCACCCCGGCGAACTTGTCGGGCAGCGGGGTGGCGAACCGCCGCGACAGGTGGTCCTGACCCGCGGCCAGGACGTTGACCGTGAACCGCCCGGCCCCGAGGAAGACCGGCGCGCTCGGCGCCCGCCTGGACAGGCACCACAGGACCAGCGGCGGGTCGAGGGAGACGGAGGTGAAGGAGTTGACGGTCACTCCGGCCCGCTCCCCGGCCGGGGTCGCGGTGGTGACCACCGCCACCCCGGTCGCGAACTGGCCGAGCGCCTCGCGCAGCGATCTCATGATGTCTCCTCAGGCGCCGATCCGCGCCAGGTACTCGCCCGCTCCGGCGGGGTCCATGAACCAGCCGGCGTAGTCCGACGGGTCGTCGAAGCCGTTGACGAAGCGGGAGGCCACCTCGGGCAGCCGGCCGGCCGCGGTGAGGAGCTCCAGCACGTGCGGCGGCGGGGGCGCCAGGAGCGCGTTCGTCCAGGCGGTGACGTGCCGGGCGCCGTCCCAGTAGCGCTCGAAGGTCCGCTCCATCCAGGCGGCGTCGAAGGGCCGCTCGCCGTGCTCCAGGATGCTCGACAGGTAGGAGACGGCGCATTTGGCGGCGTTGTTGGCGCCCTGACCGGTGATCGGGTCGTTGAGCACGACGACGTCGGCGACCCCGAGGACCGCGGCTCCGGAGGGCAGTGCCGCGACGGGCCTGCGGACGGTCGGGGCGAACCGGCCCGACAGGACGCCGCCCTCGTCGGTGAGCTCGACGCCGCCGCAGCGCTCGGCCTCCCACGGCAGGAAGGTCTCCAGGATCCACCGGCTCCTGGCCAGGTGCTCGGCGGGGGTGCGCACGTCCGACCAGCAGTCCATCGGCCCGCCGGGGACCCCCTCGAACACCATGATCTCGCAGGGGCCGTTGAGGGTGAGCGCGGGGAAGACGAAGTACTCCCCGACCCCCGGGATCAGGTTGAAGCACACCGCCGAGTGTCCGGGCCGGGGCGTGAGGCCGGTGACGTAGGTGACGGCCAGGGCCCGCTGCGGGGCGTCGTACGGCGAGCGCGACCCGTCCCGCTCGAACAGCGAGGCGATCGGCCCCTTGCCGGCGGCGACCAGGACGAGGTCGTACTGGGCGGCGTACGCCTCCAGGTCCTCCACCGTCGCGTCGTGGATGAGGATCTTGCCGCCGAGCCGTTCCACCTCGCCCATCCAGACGGGCATCTTCAGCCGCTGGTCGATCGAGCGGGCGGGCGTGTCGAGCCGGGCCGCCCAGTCGATCGCCCGGCCGCCGCCGGGACCGGGCACGGTGAACTGGATCCCGTCGATCGGCGGGCACCGGTCGGCCCACAGATCCAGGCCGAGCTCGCGCTCATGGCCGAGGGCCGTGCCGAACATGGCCTGGCCCGACATGACGCGGCCGTCGCGGATGTCCTCCGGCGTGCGGTTGGAGACGACGGTGACGTCGTAGCCGTTGCGCAGCAGGCCGGCGGCGAGGTGGAGACCGGCCTGGCCGGCCCCGACGATGAGGATTCTGCGCATGACGATCTGTCCTTTCCAGGTGGGAGGGAGGGGGTCTGGCGGCGCCTGATGAAAAGGTACGGCGGCCGGTACGGGACGGGCCATCCGCTCAGCGCGGGTCCCATCCATCTGGCGCGGAATCCTCCGGAGCGCCTCCTCGACCACCGGCGGACGGCCGGCGGGGAACGGCGGACGGGGCCGGCAGGGCGCGACGGACGGCCGGCAGCGGACGGCCGGCGCCGAGCGGTCAGCGCCGGACGGTGAATGCCGGACAGCCGATATCGGACAGTCAACGCCGGACAGCCAGTGCCGAACGGTGAATGCCGGATGGCCGATACCGGACGGTGAATGCCGGATGGTCAGCGCCGGACAGCCGGTGCCGGACGGTCAGTGGCCGCGCAGCGTCTGCGACGGCGCCTGTCCGTACCGCGTGCGGTAGGCCGCGGCGAACCGCCCCTGGTGCAGGAAACCCCACCGCGCCGCCACGCCCGTCACGGTGCACCGGGCGGGGTCGCCGATCACCAGCTCCTCGTGGACCCGGCCCAGGCGCACGTCCCTGAGATAGGTCATCGGGGTCAGGCCGAGATGGCGGCGGAAGCCCTCCTGCAGCGAGCGTCCGCTGACGGCCACGGCGCGGGCGACGTCGTCGGTCGTCAGCGGCTGATGGGCGTGCCCGTCGATGAACTCCATCGCCCGGCGCACCACCTTGGGCACGGCGGGGGCGCGGGGGGCGTTCAGCCGCTCGTGGTAGTTGGACGGCTGCATGGTGAGCAGGGAGGTGAGCATCGCGTTCTCCAGATGGGCGATCGCCAGCGGCTGCACGGCGAGCCCGTCGTCGTGCTCGGCCTCCCCGACGATCAGGTCGGCCATCGCCCTCCAGGCCCGCGCCCAGCCGGCGGTCATGTCCATGCCCAGGTCGAAGACGATCGGCCGGTCGAGCCGCTCCCCCAGCATCCGCTCCAGCGCGTCCTCGACGGCCGGCCGGTCGAACTTGACGATCAGCTGGGGGCAGCCGGCCTCCCAGCGCATGTCGAGGTGCTCCGACGGCGAGGGCAGGGAGGCCAGCCCGGGGGTCGAGACGATCTCCTGCCGGCCGCACCGGATCAGGCTGCGCCCGGCCAGCGGGATCTGCACCAGGAAGAAGGACTCCAGCTCCCCCGGCTCGATGCGGACGTCGGTCCCGTAGTCCAGATAGTTCACCCGAACGGCGCCGAGCTGGGCGGAGTTGAACCGCGCGGCCAGCCGCGACACCTCACCGGTCAGCTCCAGCCGGTGCGGGCAGAACACCCGCGCCACCTGCTCACGGGCCTCGTCGAGGTCCCGGGTGCCGAAAAGCGGCCTGTTGCCGAGCGGGACCCGCTGCCGCGCCTCACCCATCGACGCTCCCACCGTCGGGGGTCCATCGCCCGCTTACGGCGGTGCGGGACCACGCATGACCGGACACGCCGATGATCCCTCTTGCGGCCGCGCCCGACCATGTACAAATACGCAGAGGCCGGGCCCGGGCGCACGGAGGTTCAGCAGGTGACGTCCTTGCCGGTGAAGCGGGCCCAGGCGAGCGAGCCGAAGACCACGGCGTAGGCGGCGAAGACCAGCAGGCCCTGACCCATGTCGCCGGTGGCCACCGGGTCGCGCAGCACCCCGTCGAAGCCGCTCCACCAGCGGCTCAGCAGATACGGCTGGAGCCCGGCGAGCTGCGGGACGACGCCGAGCACCTGGGCGACGATGACGAACACCACGGTCGAGGCGATGGCGCCGACGGCCACCTCGGTCAGCGTCGACAGCGCCAGCGCGACGGCGGCCAGGGCCGCCATGCCCGCGGTGACGTACAGCACGACGAGGCCGATCCTGAGAATGCCGTCGAGCAGGGGGACCGTCCCGCCGGACAGCAGGGTGATCGGGCCGGCCGGGAAGAGCAGCAGCCCGGTGATCAGCGCGGACAGCGCGATCGAGGTGACGGCCGCCAGGCAGAAGACGACGGCGTTGGCGTATTTGACGGCCAGCAGCCGGCTCCGGCCGGCCGGGGCGGCCAGCAGGTAGCGCAGCGTGCCGATGCCCGCCTCTCCGGCGATGGAGTCTCCGGCGACCACCGCGACCGCGACCGGCAGCAGCAACTGCACCAGGACCGAGAACGCGGCGAAGGTGAGGAACAGCCCGTTCCCGGTGACCTGCCCGAAGATGGACGGGCCGTCGTCGCCCTCGCCCTGCCCGCCGAACGTCCGCAGCGCGACGCCGATCAGCACCGGGACCAGGGCGAGAACGGACAGCATGGCGATGTTCCTCGGCCGCCGGAAGGTCAGCCCCACTTCCGAGCCGAGCAGCCTCAGCCACGCCCGGGGGGCGCCCACCGCCCGCACCCGGACGGCACCCGTGCCGGTACCGAGACCGGTGCCCGTGCCGGAGCCCATGCCGGGACCCATACCCGTGCCCGTGCCGGAGCCCGTGCCGGAGCCCATGCCGGGACCCGTACCGGCACTCGTGCCCGCGCCGGGACCGGTTGCGGTGCCGGGACCGGGTACGGCGGACGCGGGCGGCGCGGATCCCGCCCCCGCGGGCGGCGCGTCGCCCGTGCCGGCGGCCATGACCTCTCCTCCGCTAACCGTTGACATCGAACCCCTCCCCGGTCAGGCCCACGAACACGTCCTCAAGGCTCGGCCGCTGCACCGCCAGGCCGCGCACGGCGACGCCGGCGGTCACCAGCGCCGCGCAGATCCGCTCCGGGGCGGCGGAGCCCAGCTCGGCACCGGCCTCGCCGTCACCGGTGCGGACCCCTGCCAGCCCGAGACCGGCGAGCACGGCCGCCGCCTCGGCGGTGTCGGGTGTCTCCACCCGGATCCGCGCCACCTCCCCGGCCCGCAGGTCGGCGATGGGCCCCTGGGCGACCAGCCGCCCGCCCCGCATGACGGCGACGTGGGAGCACATCTGCTCCACCTCGGCCAGCAGGTGGGAGGAGACGAACACGGTCGTCCCCTCGGTGGCGATCTCCCTGACCAGTCCCCGCACCTCGCGGGTGCCCTGCGGGTCGAGGCCGTTGGTCGGCTCGTCGAGGATCAGCAGCTCCCTGGGCCCCAGCAGCGCTGCGGCGATGGCCAGCCGCTGGCGCATGCCCAACGAGTAGGCCCGGTAGCGTTTGCGGGCCGCGGCGGCCAGCCCCACCCGGTCGAGGGCCAGCCCGATCCGGGCGGAGGCCGTGCGCGGGTCGGCGGCCGGGTCGGCGGCGTCGTAGCGGCGCAGGTTCGCCTCGCCCGACAGGTAGGGATAGAACGCCGGCCCCTCGACCAGCGCCCCCACCCGTGACAGCACCGCGGGCATCCCGGCCGGCATCGGCGTGCCGAGCAGCTCCCAGGTGCCGGCGGTCGGCGCGGCCAGGCCGAGCAGCATGCGGATGGTCGTGGTCTTGCCCGAGCCGTTGGGGCCGAGGAAGCCGAAGACCGACCCCCGGGGCACGGCCAGGTCGAGGCCGTCCACGGCCACCTGACCGCCCCGGAACCGCTTGGTCAGCCCACGGGTGACGAGCGAGCAGTCTTCGGCGGGGGCCGCGGCGGGCGGCGTCGCCTCCTGGACGGTCAGCACTGCTCTCCCATCGGTCGGCGTGGTACGGCGGGCGGGCGGGGGCGCCCCGTGGACGCCCCCGGGTTCTCGTCGAGCCCCGCACCGTGGAACCCGCCGTCGCGGTCTCCGCGGCCGCCCGCCAGGAGTCGCGTGTCTCCCGGCATCTCGCTCACTTCCGCCCGGCCGCCTCGGTCAGCTTCTCCGGGGTGACCGCGCCGACCAGCAGGCGGCCGTCGTCGGTCAGCAGCGCGGAGACCAGCTTGGTCTGGATGACCCTGCCGCTGCCCCACGCCCCGCTGACCGGCTTGGCCGACTTCATCAGGGCGTCGGCGACGGCGGCCGTGTCCTGGCCGGCGGGGTTCCCGTCCTGCTGCTGGGCCTGGCCCGTGAGCGCCTGCTCGGGGAGCGGGAGCACCGCGACCGTGGTCCAGCCCTCACCCACGGTCGTGACCGCGCCCTTCAGCAGCTCGGCCCTCTCCTGCCCGGCCGCCGGGCCCCGGACCAGGTCGGCGAGCGACTTCTCCTCCACCTTCGCGCCCGCCGGCGGGGTGAAGGTGAAGTTGTCCGGGGCGGGAGGGGTGAACGTCACCGAGGTGAAGCCGACCTCGAAGGCCGGCTCGGCCGCGCTCTTGGCGTAGACCTGGACCCGCAGCGGGACGAGGGTCTCCCCGTCGAGTGCCAGCTTGACCTCCTTGACCAGCGAGGAGGTGTCCTTGGGCGCCAGGACGAGCTGGTAGGCCGGCCGGTCGGCGACCTTCTCGGTGTTGCTCACGCTGACCGCGGTGCCGGCGTCGGCCCGCTCCAGCACCTCCTGGGCGAGCTGCTGCGGGGTGGTGGCCGTGGGCAGGGCCTTGTCGTGGTCGCGCTCCACCTGGTCGACGCCCTTGAGCCGGGTGGCCTTGTTGGCCTCGCTCTCCCACAGCCACGCCTGGTCGCCGTTGACGATCAGGTCGGTCTCGCTCATCCGCCCGGGAAGGGCGAAGCGGAGCCGGTCGGCGCCGCCGTACCAGACCTTGAGCTCGTGCGAGCCGGCCAGCAGGGCCGCGGGCGACGTGCCGCCCATGCCCGTCACCTCCGGCAGCCCGGGCAGGCCGAGGGAGGCGGTCTGCATCACGGTGCCCGACATGGGCTTCAGGCCGGACCTGGCGGCCTGGGTGGCGTCGGCCAGCAGCTGTGCGGCGGTGCGCTCGGGCAGCACCGGCTCCCCCTGGACCGCGGCGATCACCGGACCTGCGCCGATCGCGCCGGCGACCACCGCGGCCGCGGCGATCGGCACGCTCCACCTCACCATGCGGCCTCGTCTCGCTCGCTCTGACATGTCACTCCCTCACGGTATGCCGTCAATCTCTGTCATTCGCAGCTTGCGTGAGCGGTCCTGTGCCGGAGCTGAGACAGACTGAGAGGGCTCACAGGGTTCTCAGCCGCCTCTCAGGACGGCTGGTCGAAGATGGGTCCGACAGCGGAGGAGGTGGGAGATGCGGGTTCTCGTCGTGGAGGACGAGCGGCGGATGGCCGCGGCGCTCCAGCGCGGGCTGCAGGCCGAGGGGTTCGCGGTCGATCTCGCGCACGACGGCGAGGACGGCCTGCACCTGGCCAGGCACGGCGACTACGACGTGGTGGTGCTGGACATCATGCTGCCCAGGATCTCCGGATACAACGTCTGCAAGCATCTGCGGGCGGAGGAGAACTGGGTGCCGATCCTGATGCTGTCGGCCAAGGACGGCGAGTACGACATGGCCGACGGGCTCGACCTGGGCGCCGACGACTACCTGACCAAGCCGTTCTCCTACGTCGTGCTGGTGGCCAGGCTGAGGGCGCTGCTGCGGCGCGGCGCCGGGCGGCGCCCGTCGGTGCTGCAGGCCGGGGACCTGTCGCTGGATCCCGCGCGGCGGCGGGTCCACCGGGGCGAGACGCCGGTGGAGCTGACGCCCAGGGAGTTCGCGCTCCTGGAATACCTGATGCGCCGCCACGACGAGGTGGTCTCCAAGGCGGAGATCCTGGAGCACGTCTGGGACACCTTCGACACCGATCCCAACGTGGTCGAGGTCTATGTCGGCTACCTGCGCCGCAAGATCGACGCGCCGTTCTCCCGGAGCGCGCTGCAGACGGTCCGGGGGGCCGGATACCGGCTGGCCGGCGATGGCGGCTGAGCGGCCGTCCCGGGCGGCCGCCCGGGACGGGCGGCGCACGGTCGGCTGGTGGCGGCGCAAGAGCCTGCGCTTCCGGCTGACCGCGGTGGCCTCGGCCGTGCTGGCGGCGGCGCTGGCGGTCTCGGCGTGGGTGATGATCGGCGTGCTCGGCAGGTCGCTGCTGTCCACCATCGACGACTCGATCTACCAGCGGGCCCGTGGCACCGTCTCGCTGGCCGACGCCGAGCGGCTGCCGGGCGAGCTGACCTCGCCGGACGGCACCCTCCTGCAGGTGATCGACGGCGCCGGGCGGATCACCCACGCCACCGCCGGCACCGACCGGCTGGTCCCGCTGCTGAACTCCGGGGAGCGGGCGGCGGCGGTCCGGGAGGGCCGGGCGCGGTTCCTGAACGGCGAGCCGTACGGGATCCCGCACGTGCTGCGGGTGCGGGTGCTCAGCGCCGACCGGGGCCTGACGGTGATCGCCGCACGCCCCTTCAGCGAGGTGCAGGCCAGCATCACCACGGCCGGGCACGTGCTGCTCGGCGGCACGCCGCTGCTGCTGGTGCTGCTCGGCGGGGCCAGTTGGATGATCATCGGCAGGACCCTGCGGCCCATCAACGCGCTGCGCCGGGGCGCGGAGGAGATCACCGACACCGCCCGGTCCCGGCGCCTGCCGGTGCCCGAGGCCCGGGACGAGGTGCACAGCCTGGCCGTCACCCTCAACGACATGCTGGCCAGGCTGGAGAAGGCCGACGCCCGCCAGCGGGCCCTGGTCTCCGACGCGGCGCACGAGCTGCGCAGCCCGCTGGCCAGCATCCGGCTCCAGCTGGAGGTGGCGCTCGGCCACCCGCACGGCCAGGACTGGCAGGAGACGGCCGAAGGGGTGCTGGAAGACACCATGCGCCTGGCCCGGCTGGCCGAGGACCTGCTCGCGCTGGCCCGCCTGGACGAGCGCGGCGGCGCGCCGGGCCGCCGGGAGCCGGTGGAGCTGGACCAGCTCGTCCCCCAGGCCGTCGAGCGGTACGGCGAGGCCGTCACGGTGCGGATCGGCGGCCTGCCGCCCGGCCCGCCGGCGCCGGCGGAGGGGACGGACGGGGCGATCGTGGTGGCCGGAGACGCGCTGGACCTGGGGCGGGTTCTGGTCAACCTGGTGGACAACGCGCTGCGACACACCCATGCCCCGGTGGCGGTGGAGCTGCGCGTCGAGGGCGCCGACGCGGTGCTGACCGTCACCGACGACGGCCCCGGCATCCCCGAGCCCGACCGGGAGCGGGTCTTCGACCGCTTCACCCGGCTGGACAGCGCGCGCAGCCGCGACGAGGGCGGGGCCGGGCTCGGCCTGGCCATCGTCCGCGAGACCGTCCACGCCCACGGCGGCGCGGTCCACCTGGAGGACGCCCGCCCCGGCCTGCGGGCCGTCGTACGGCTTCCGCTATCTTGACCGAGGCTTGCCCGTCGGGTGATTGGCCCGGCCGCGTTTCCGGATCTAGCGTCATTTTCATGACTTCCGCTGATGGCGGTCAGCGGGAGCTGATCCTGCAGGTCGCGACCAGGCTGTTCGCCGCCCTGGGCTACGACGCGACCTCCGTCAGCCAGATCGCCGAGGCCGCCGGGCTCGACATCGCCGCCATCACCGGGTCTGTCGGCTCGAAGCGGGATCTGTATCTGGCGGTCATGGAACGCGCGCACCAGGCCGAGCTGACCGGTCTGGAGAGGTCGGTCCGGGAGATCGCCGCCGCGGCGCCGGAGGAGACCACGGCCGCCGTGCACCGCCTCATCGACGACTACATCGACTTCTGCACCCAGAACTCCGAGTTCCCCGCGCTGTGGATGCACCGCTGGCTGTTCGACGCCAGCGACGTCACCGAGCTGGACCGGCACTACGTCCAGCCGCTGGTCCAGTACGTCACCGAGGCCCTCGCGCCCCTGACCTCCGGCTCCACCGACCTGAAGTACGTGATCTGGTCGGTGATCTGGTGCACCCACGCCTTCGCCCGCGGCGGGGTGCTCGACGAGGACGGCAACCGCGTCGGCCCCGAGGATCCGGAGACCCTGCGGCGCTTCCGCGCCTACCTGCACCAGATGCTGCACTGCGTCCTCACCCTGCCCGGGGACGCGCCCCCGGCCCCCGGCGGCCCTCCCCCGGCGCCCGGCCCTCCCCCGCCCCTCGGAGGCCCCTTCTGACAGTCGCCCCTTGGAGGCCCCTTCTGACAGTCCGGCCGCGCAGGGGCGCAACCCCCGTCCGCGGGCCGCCGTACGGCTTCCGCTATCTTGACCGAGGCTTGTCCATCAAGTGATTGGCCAGGGCATGTATCCGGATCTAGCGTCACTTTCATGACTTCCGCTGATGGCGGTCAGCGGGAGCTGATCCTGCGGGTCGCGACCAGGCTGTTCGCCGCCATGGGCTACGACGCGACCTCCGTCAGCCAGATCGCCGAGGCCGCCGGGCTCAACGTCGCCGCCGTCACCGGACACATCGGCGGCAAGCGCGAGCTGTATCTCGAGGTCATGGAACGGATGTACCAGGTCGAGCTGGCCTCCCTGGAAGGGGTGCTCAAGAACACCTCCGTGGCGAGCCCCGAAGAGGCGTCGGCCCTCATGCACCAGCTCATCGACCACTACCTGGACCTGTGCCTGGCCTACCCCGAGATGCCGGCGCTGTGGATGCACCGCTGGCTGTCCGACGCCAGCGACATCACCGAGCTGGAGTGGCGCTACACCCAGCCGCTGAGCGGTCTCATCTGGGACGCGCTCGAACCGGCGGTGGCCGCCGGATACATCCGCCGCGACGTCGACATCGAATACCTCATCTGGTCGATGATCTGGTGCGCCAACAGCTTCTCCCAGAGCGGGGTGCTCGACCAGCGGGGCAACCGCAGGCGGATGGACGACCCCCGGGCCATGCGCAGGTTCCGTGCCCATCTCCATCGGATGATGCACCTCACCGCCTATCTCCAGGGAGACCCTCCCACCTGACCCCGCCTCTCCCGACGCCCCGCCCCCCTCTCTCCTCCTCCCGGGAGCCCCTCCTTGCCACCTGGACATCCCCCCTCGCGGTCCGCGGCGGTCGGCGCGGTGATGACGGCGGCTCTGCTGCCCGCCGCCCTGTCCACCCGGTGGGTGGTCTCCCGGCCGGGCGCCCGGCCGCTCGGCCTGGTGGCCGCCCAGGCCGGGCCGGCCCTGACCGGCCTGCTGCTCGGCTTCACCGCCCTGCCGGCGGCGCTCATGCTGCTCAGCCTCCCTCTCGTCATCGCCTACCACCGGCTTGCCCGAGCCGTATCACCCAAGGAGATCCATGAACCTGCCTGAGAAGGGCCGGGACGTCGAGGAACTGCTCGCCGAGATCGCCCGGCTGAAGGAGGACGACCTGCCGGTACGCGGAGGCAAGGTGACCGCGTACGTGTACGACACCGGGCGGCCGGAGGTGCACGAGGCCGCGGCCCGGGCCTACTTCGAGATGCTGGAGGTCAACACCCTCGACCCGACCGCGTTCCCCAGTGTGGTGGAGATGGAGAAGCAGGTCGTCGGCGCGGTCGCCGAGCTGCTGGGCGGCGGCTGCGGCATCTTCACCAGCGGCGGCACCGAGTCGATCATGCTGGCGGTGAAGGCCGCGCGGGACTCGCGGCGGGTGCCGGGGCGTCCCCGGATGGCCGTCCCGGTCACCGCGCACCCGGCCTTCCACAAGGCGGCGCACTACCTGGGGGTGGCGGTGGACACCGTGCCGGTCGACCCCGAAACGTTCCGGGCCTCCGCGGCGGCCGTCGAGGCGGTGATCACCGAGGACACGGTGCTGGTGGTCGCCTCGGCGCCCTCCTACCCGCAGGGCGTGGTGGACCCGGTCGCCGAGATCGCCGCGGCCGCCTCGGCGCGTGGCGTGCTCTGCCACGTGGACGCCTGCGTGGGTGGGTGGCTGCTGCCGTGGCTGCGCGAGGCCGGGGCGCCGGTCCCGCCGTTCGACCTGTCGGTGCCCGGCGTCACCTCGCTCTCCTGCGACCTGCACAAGTTCGGTTACTCCCCCAAGGGAGCCTCGGTCGTGCTGTTCGCCGACCCGGCGCTGCGGCGCAGGGCCTACTTCGCGTCGGCGTCGTGGCCCGGCTACACGGTCATCAACGCCACCGTGCAGAGCTCCAGGTCCGCCGGTCCGCTGGGCGGCGCCTGGGCCACCCTCCAGGCCCTCGGCCGGGAGGGTTACCTCGAACTCGGCCGCGCCACCCTGGCGGCGGCCCGGCGGCTCCGCGAGGGCATCGCGGAGATCCCCGGCCTGCGGGTGCTCGGCGACCCCGACTCGGCCCTGGTCGCCTTCGGCTCGGAGGAGGTGGACGTGTTCGTGCTGTCCGACGAGGCCCGCAGGCGCGGCTGGTTCCTGCAGCCGCAGCTCTCCTACGCGGGGATCCCGGCCAACATCCACGTCACGGTCACCGGGGTGACCCTGCGGGGGGTGGAGGCGATGCTGGAGGTGATCGCGGAGTCCGCCGCGGCGGCGCGGGAGCGCGGCCCGGCGACCCTGCCCGAGGGGCTGGTGGAGCTCGTCGCGGAGCTGGACCTGGACGCGCTGGACGACGCCGCCTTCGGCGAGCTCGCCGCGGCCGTCGGGGTGGAGCTCGGCGGGCCGGGTCAGCCGGAGATGGCCGTGGTCAACGCGGTCCTGGACGCGCTGCCGGCCGACAGGCGCGAGGCGGTCCTGATCCGCTTCCTGTCGGTGATCTACGCCTGAGCGGGCCGGCCGACGTACATAACAAATTGATTTACCCAAGTCAGGATATTGCGGTAAATATCCTCATTGGTTGACCATGGGGATGTCCGATCGCCGCCCGCGCACCTCGCGGAGGCGTGCCGGTCGCCCTCCACGGGCCCCGGCGGCGCCGGGATCGGCAACGGCAGGACCACGCGAAAAGCGAGACACGTCCCGTCTCGCCATCGGGCCACCCGTCCCCCCCGCGGGTGGCCCGACCTCTTCCCGGCCGGGCCCAGCGCCGGCCCGCGTCGCCCGGGGACGGCATCGGCCCGCGCCGCCCGGGGACGGGATCGCCGGCGGGCCCCCGCCTCCCGCTCAGCCCGAGGCTAGCGCCGCAGCTCGGCGACGGTGGCCAGCGCGGTGCGGGCGGAGGCCGCGTCGTGGACCCGGAAGACCCGGGCGCCCTGCCAGGCCGAGACCGCCAGGGTCGCCATGGTGCCGGCGTGGCGCTCGTCGACCGGGAGACCGCCGAGGGTCTCGCCGACGAAGTCCTTGTTGGAGACCGCGACGAGCACCGGCCAGCCGGTGGCCACCATCTCGTCCAGGCGGCGGCTGACCTCCAGGGAGTGCCAGGTGTTCTTGCCGAAGTCGTGCGCCGGGTCGATCAGGATCGACTCCCTGCGGACCCCGGCGGCGACCGCCCGCTCGGCGAGCTCGACGGTGTAGCCGATGACGTCGGCGACCACGTCGGCGTAGGCGATGCGGTGCGGGCGGGTGCGGGGGGCGACGCGGCCGGCGTGCGCGCAGACCAGCCCGATGCCGTGCTTGGCGGCGACCTCCGCCAGCGCGGGGTCGACCCCGCCCCAGGTGTCGTTGAGCAGGTCGGCGCCCGCCTCGGCGACGACCTCGCCGACCTCGGCCCGCCAGGTGTCGACACTGATGATCAGCCGGGGGTGGCGCTCCCGAACCGCCGCGACCAGATCGGCCACCCGGCGGATCTCCTCGGCGGGGTCCACCTCGTCGCCGGGGCCCGCCTTGACGCCGCCGATGTCCACGATGTCCGCGCCACCGTCGACGGCCCCGGCCACCGCCTCCAGGGCGGCCTCGAAGCCGTAGGTCCTCCCCTTGTCGAAGAAGGAGTCCGGGGTGCGGTTGACCACCGCCATGATCGCGAATTCGCCGGGCCGGAACTCACGGCCACGCAGGCGCAAGATAGTCATCGAGACCGAGCCTATCGCCCGGTGTCGGAGAGGCAGGCGCTCCCACCTGCGCCGCCTCTGGGGGGTTTCGAAAGGACGTGACGTTCCTAGGCGGCCGACCCACCTTCGGCCACCGACAAGAACTCCTGGGCGATGGCGGGCAGCCGCCGCCGCGCGTGGACGAGGGCGATCACCCGGCGGACCGAGGGATCGAGGGGACGGACCACCAGCCCGGCCCGGGCGGCCTGCTCGGCCATCCCCCGGTACCAGAGCAGGGAGGCCGCGCCCGAGCGGACGGTGTTGAGCCAGTTGCCCCGCTCGTCCAGCTGCACGGTCGGCACCGGGGCGACGCCGTACTTGGCGAACAGCGCGTCGAACTCCCTGCGCCGGGCGCTGCCGGGGACCGGCAGGACCAGCCGCATGCCGTTGAGCCTGCTCATCGGCACCGGGTCGGGCAGGTCCAGGCCGGGCGGGGAGATCAGCACGATCTCCTGACGCTCCAGCGGGTGACTGATCAGGTCGGCGGGGACGGGCAGGTCCGTCAGGCCGAGGTCGGCCCGCTGGTCCCTGATGGCGTTGACCACGCCGTCCCGCCCGTCGCAGCGGACGATGTGCACGCGCACTCCGGGGTGCTCGGCACTGTAGGCGGGGAGGAGGCGTCCGGCCAGCCCCGGTTCGAGGCTGGGGGTGGAGGCGATCCGGAGTTCGGCCTCCGAGTCTCCGTGGCTGGACAGTTCCTCGATCTCGCGGACCGCGTCGAGCGCCTCCCTGGCGAGCTTGACCACCCGGCGCCCCTGCGCCGTGACGACCACGCCACGCCCGGAACGGGCGAACAACGTCATCCCGAGTTCTCGTTCGAGGTCTCTGATCGCACGGGAAAGCGCAGGTTGTGCGATGTACAGCGACCTGGCCGCATCGGTCATGGTGCGGTGCTCCGCCGTCGCGACCACATAGCGGAGCTGCTGCAGATTCATGGTTTTGAAGCTAAATCACAGTGCCCGGCCCGGTCCCGCACATCGCGGAGATCACCTCGGATGATTTCGGAATGTAATCGAACGCAGCGACATCCGTGACGGGTGAGAAATCAGTATGCTTACGCCCCAAATTCGGCAAAGGTCCGGGCTTTCATGCCATATCGGACGCTCGGGTTAACGGGGAGACAGCGTGACAGGCAACGGGCACTACCCTCCACCACCCCCGCCCCAAGGACACCCGTACCCCGCCCAGCAGCCGCCCGCATGGGCCCCCGCCCCGCCGCAGGGACCGCACCAGGGACCTCCGCAAGGACCGCCTCAGGGTTATCCGCCCCCGCCGGGACAGGGTTATCCGCCGCCCCCAGGACAGGGCTACCCGCCGCCTCCGGGGCAGGGGTATCTCCCGCCCCCGCCGGGACAGGGCCTCCCACCGGGCCACGGCCATCCGCCGCAGCCGGCCCCCGGGCCGCCCCCGCCGGACCGGGGCCGCCCCCCGCAGGGACCGCCCCAGGCCTATCCGCCGCAGCAGCCCATGCCGCAGGGGCCGCCCCAAGGGCCACCCCAGGGCCGTCCGGGGCCGGGATACCCGCCCCCGCCCGGACAGGGACACCCGGCACCCCCCGGACAGGGATACCCGCCGCCCCCGGCACAGGGATACCCGCCCCCGCCGCAGGGGCGGATGCCGTACGGCCAGCCGCCCCCGCCGCCGGACCCCCGGCACCGGCGGCCGCCGTATCCGCCGCCCCAGTGGCAGCCGCAGCGCCCCCGCTCCGGCGGCGGCGCGGGGGCGATCATCGGCGGCGTCTTCGGCGTGGTCGCGCTGGTGTTCGTCGGGCTCGTGGTGGTCGGCGCGCTGATCAAGAGCAGCCGCCACGCGGACCCGGTCTCACCGGTCGCGATCCCCACCTTCAGCCCGTTCGACAGGCCTACGGACAGCTCCGCCTCACCGGAGCCCGCCGAATCGCGCTCCACCGAACCCACCTCCTCCGCCGAGCCCACCTCGGACACGGTCCCGACCGGGCGGCAGACCCTCAACACCAGCCTGAAGAACAACACCCTCTACCGGACCGGCGGCCTGCCCAGGGTGAACTGCCCGGTGGGCTCGCCCAGCGTCCGCAGCGGCAGCCAGCTCAAGGCACTGATCATGAGGACGTCCACCTGCCTGGACAGGGGCTGGTCGCAGATCATGCGCGCGCAGGGACTGAGCTGGCAGCGCCCGGGCTACGCCATCGCCTCCGTCCGGGGGCGCGGCGCCTGCGGGGACTACCCCTCGGCCGGCAGCAACGTGCCGTACTACTGCCCGCGCAACCTCACCATCTACGCCTCGACCACGGCCCTGGTGAAGGAGTACGGCGACATCACCGACTGGCACGGCACGATCGTCAGCATGATGGCCCACGAGTACGGGCATCACGTGCAGCAGATGTCGGGCCTGTCCGACTCCTGGTGGGAGCAGACCTCGCGCTCCAGCAGCCAGAGCGGCAGGCTCGCACTGAGCCGCCGCTTCGAGCTCCAGGCCACCTGCTTCGGCGCGATGTTCATGCGTTCGGTCTCGGCCAGCTACCCGGTGACCCCGGCGCGGCGTAACACGCTCTACTACTTCTACTCGCGGGTCGGCGACTGGCCGGGCCACCCCCGCGACCACGGCTCGCCCGCCAACAACAATCGCTGGTTCCGCCAGGGCTACGAGAAGAACAAGACCTTCCAGTGCAACACCTGGCTGGCCCCCGCTTCGACGACGTCGTAGCTTAGATGACCGTTAACCGAGAATTGGTCATCTGTCTGTCATGTCCAGGTATGGGGACTAGAATCCTGGCAATTCTGTGAAATCGGGGAATCTTGGCCGTTTTGCCAGGTTGACCGGGATAAGACGTAGGAAGCGGTGTGACGATGCGCCTTGGGCAAGACTCGGGGGATCCCGCCGGCGACGGTGGGAAACGGCGCACTCGGCGGCGCGGCCCGGGCGGTGAAGCGCAGCCCGGCACCGGCGGCGCGCAGGACCTCCCCGGGGCGCCGGCCGTAGGGGGGCCGGAGACCGGCCAGGCCGGGCAGCCCGAGCGGACGGCGGAGACCTCCGCGCAGGCGGGGGGACCCGCACCGGCGCGGGAGCCGGCCGGGCAGCCCGGGCCGGTGCCCGCGGCCGGCCCTCCGGCGCCCGGCCAGGCCCCCGAGGGCAAGGGCCGGCCGCAGTTCGCCAGGCCGCTGACGACCGCCTCGCTCATCGGCTGGACCCTGCTGTCGGCGGTCCTGCCCGGCGCGGCGCACCTGCGCGCCGGGCGCCGCCGCACCGGCTACATCCTGCTGGGCGTCTTCGGCGTGCTGCTGGTGGCCGCGCTGGCCGGCGGTCTCATCATGTACGGATCGGGCAACACCGGCTTCATCACCCGGGACGGCACGCTCCTGGCCGGGGCGCTCATCGCCGGGCTCGGCGCGCTCGTCTGGTTCCTGCTGGTGCTGTCGTCCTACATCTCCCTGAAACCCAACCGGCTGAACCGCAGCGGGCAGGTCGTCTCGGGCATCGCGGTCGGCCTGCTGTGCGTGTCGGTGATGGCGCCGTTCGCGCTGGCCGCGAGCACGGTGCTGACCGTCAAGGAGACGGCCAACAGCCTCTTCCCGACCGTCAAGGACGACCCGACGGCGGCCCCGATCAAGCACGAGGACCCGTGGGGCGGGCGCGACCGGGTGAACTTCCTGCTCATCGGCGGCGACGGGGCCGGCAACCGGGAGGGCGTGCGGACCGACAGCATGACCGTGGCGAGCGTGCACGTCGCCACCGGCAACACGGTCATGTTCAGCCTGCCCCGCAACCTGCAGCACGTCCGCTTCACCCCCGGCACCCCGCTCGCCAAGCACTTCCCCAACGGCTTCATGCGCGAGCTGCCCAACGGCGGCCTGCTCAACGAGGTCTGGCAGTACGGCGAGGACCACCCCGAGATCGTGCCGGGCAAGAACGAACAGCGCGGCCCCCGGGCGCTCATGGACGCCATCGGCCACACGCTCAACCTGAAGATCGACTACTACGCCCTGGTGAACATGTTCGGCTTCGCCCACCTGGTGGACGCCATCGGCGGGCTGAAGATCCGGGTGGACACCGACGTCAAGTGGGGCGGTCTCTACGGCACCGCGGGCACGATCAAGGCCGGCTACCAGACGCTGTCCGGCGAGGAGGCGCTCTGGTACGGGCGCTCCCGCGTCGGCAGCGACGACTTCTCCCGCATGGCCCGCCAGCGGTGCGTCATCGGCGCCTTCGCCCAGCAGGCCACCCCCCAGGTGGTGCTCACCAACTTCGTCAAGATCGCGAATGTGGCCAAGCGGATGGCCAAGACCAACATCCCCCGCGAGCTGCTGGAGCACGTGACCGACCTCGGCCTCAGGGTCAAGAACGCCAGGATCACCAGCCTGCAGTTCGTGCCGCCGGAGTTCTACACCGGCTCCCCCGACTGGCCGAAGATCCGCACCGCGGCGGCCAAGGCGCTGCGCCAGTCGCTCCAGCCCAGCCGCCGCGCCCTGGCGGCCGGCGTGACCGCCTCCCCCGGCGCGACGACCTCACCCGGCGAGACGGCCTCACCCGGCGAGAGCGGCGCCTCTCCCGCCCCGACGCCCAGCAGGACCGCGACGGTCCGGCCGAGCCAGACCCCCACCCAGAACGGCAAGGGAGCCAAGTCCCTCGGCGAGCTCTGCGGGTTCTGACCCCTCCCCGCGCACGCGTGGCCCGGCTCCCCCTGGAGGAGCCGGGCCACCGTCTTTCCCGCCGGCGCTCAGGCGGCCTTGGCCCCGCGGGGCAGCAGGGCGAAGGCGCCGAGGTAGAGCAGGCCCGCCACGATCAGCAGGGCCTGGTAGCCGATGACCAGCGCCAGATACTCCAGGCAGCCGCCGACCATCGCGCCCAGCAGGTTCGCGCCGAAGGCCGTCGTGCCGTCGCCGGAGTCGGCGAAGCGCTTGGCGAACACCACGTTGGCCGCGAAGATCGGCAGGAACGCCACCACCACGGCGACCAGCGCCCGCAGCGGCAGCGGCAGGCCCAGCAGCCAGGAGTTGGGCACCAGCCAGGCCAGCACCAGCCCGCCGAGGAGCACGCCGTACATGACGGGCAGCGGCGGGATCCTGAAGCGGCGCGTCACCTCCACCGCGGCGAGCACGGCGACCAGCACCCCGGCGAACACGATGGCGTTGACCACCCAGGTCGTGCCGAACAGCAGCGCGAAGCCGGTCACGCTCTTGGTCTCCAGCAGCAGGAAGGCCACGCCCAGCAGGAACAGGTCGGCGTAGGGGCGCATCCGGGTGTACGGCCCGGCGACGGCCCGGACGGCGAGCATGCTCACGATCAGGATCAGGCCGAGGGTGATGATGTAGATCTGCGGGACCGTGCGGTCCTTCAGGTAGAGGAACGGCCGGTCGTCGCCCGTCGGCGGCGGGGTGGCGGCGGTCGCGCCGGCCCACTCCGCGCCGCAGCTCTGGGCCTGGGGACCGAGACCCGCGGTGATCACGGCCTGCTGGCCGGTCTCGCTGACGATGTCCACGCACGGCTTGTGGCCGAAGGCGGCCTGCATGGTGGCGGCGAGCCGGTCCACCAGCCAGCTCTCCCGGTAGTAGTTGTACATCGAGAAGGTGCCGCCGGGCTTGAGGTGGTCCCTGGCCGCCTCCATGGCCTGCTGGGTGAACAGGTAGCTCTCCAGCCGCAGCGAGCTCGCCCCGGAGACCAGGGTGAGCGAGTCGGGCAGCGCGAAGAGGATCAGGTCGTACTTGCCGGAGGTGCGCTCCAGGAAGGCGCGGCCGTCGGTGACGACGGTGGTGACGCGGGGGTCGGCGTAGGGCCGGTCGGGGTGGTAGGTCCCGCCGAGCTCGCGGAGCTTGGGGTCGATCTCCACCGCGTCCACGTGCTTGGCGCCCTTGGACAGCGCGATGGCCACGTCGGTGCCGCTGCCCGCGCCGACGATCAGGACGTCGTCCAGCTTCCGCGCCGCGGCCCGCTCGTACGGCAGCGCGTACTGGCGCTCCCATTGGAGCCGGCTGGCCGCCGGGACGGCCTGCTGGTGCGGGATGCCGTTGACCTGGATGTCCATCACCGGGACGCCGGCGTAGTCGAGCCGGTCGTAGGTCACCTTGTAGTAAGGCGACCACAGCGCCCCCGCCGTCAGCGTCTCCACCGCGAGCGCTCCGACGACGATCAGGGACGGGACGGCCAGCGCGACCCTCCCCCAGACGTTGCGCGGCCACAGCAGCACGATGTAGGCGGCCGCGGCGATCACCCCCCACACGACCGGGGGCGCGCTGAGGAAGGACAGGGCGGTGAACAGCGCGATGCCGGTGAGGCTGCCGATCAGGTCGTAGCGGTAGGCCTCCAGCCGGTCCAGCTCGGGGAAGCAGCGCCCGACCAGCTCGGCCGGGCCCATCAGCACCACCGCCGCGGCCGCGAAGATCACCGGCAGGATCAGCCAGGGCGGCGGCCCCTGGGTGCTCAGGCTCGTCCAGTACAGGACGCCCTCGGTCTGCCGGTCCACCGTGACCGGGAAGAACAGGATGACCAGCACGAGGACGGCCAGCACGATCGGCGAGTAGTACGGCTGCCGCCTCGTGCGCCCCACCCGGAGGAACCCGAGCCCGATGCCGAGGAACGAGCCGAGCAGGACAAAGTTCGTGAAGTAACTCAGATGCACGATGTTCGATCCGGTCCACCGGATCAGCGCCAGCTCCAGGAAGAGCATGAACGCGCTGGCCACGACCAGTCTCGGCCGGGTGCCCAGCCAGTGCGTGGACAGGACATCGGAATGGGGGGGTGGCGTCGTCTCCGCCGCTGCGGTCATGCCGTCCAACGCTAGTGACCGCCATGCCCCCAGGGAAGGAAATAAGTGTCGGCGGTTTGCGGGCTTCAGGTGGGCTGATACCGATACACGCTGGTTTGAATGGCTGGACGCGATCGAGGCGGATGAAGGAACGTGGTGGAGTCCGATCCCCCGAATTCTGGTGGTGCACCATGCGGGTCCTGATCCAGCTCCGCCCCTCCCCGGACGTCGTCGCGGCGGTGGCCGATCCCGACGTGACCACGACGACGGCCGACGTCGCCGACCGGCTGCCCGGCGTCGTCCTGGACCCCTCCTACACGCCGGTCGCCGTGCCGCGTCCCGTGCCCGCGGCCGGGGGCGACCCCCTCTCCCTGAACCAGGCGCTGACCTTCTCCCTCGCCGCCGACGACGCCTCGGTCATGGTCCGCGGGGAGATCTCCGACGACGAGCTGTCCACCCGCCTCACCCTGCTGCCCACCCTCCGCAACGACGTCGTGGGGATCTACGCCGACCCGGTGATCGAGACCAACCTCACCTGCGGCGGCGACGCCCCCGTGGGCGACTGGCACGACGTGGAGCGGCTGGTGCACGCCGCCGAGCTGCACGCCGAGGGGCTCGACGGGTCGGGCGTCGCGCTGGCGGTGCTGGACACCGGCATCAACGCCGCGCACGTCAAGCACCATCTCGGCCGGGACCTGCTGCTGGACAGGGAGCGGAGCTGGAGCCCCGACGGGGTGAGCGGCGAGCCGGGCGAGTTCCCGGTCAACCACGGCACGATGTGCGCCTTCGACGCGCTCATCGCCGCCCCGCGGGCGTCGCTGATCGACATCCCCGTGCTGCTCTCCCAGCGCCCCGGCGGCTCGGCCCTGGACGGCCTGCTGTCGGACGCGGTGGCGGCCTTCGCCCACCTGCGCACCGTCCTGGAGGCCCAGCCCGCGGAGTCGCGCTCCCTGGTGATCACCAACAGCTGGGGCTCCTTCTCCCCCCGCTGGGACTTCCCCGTCGGCCACCCGGGCAACTACTCCGACAACCCCGCGCACCCGTTCAACCTCATCATCTCCAGCCTGGAGCAGGCCGGCGCCGACGTGCTGTTCGCCGCCGGAAACTGCGGGCGCGACTGCAAGGACAGGCGGTGCGCCTACCCGGACCGGCCGATCACGGGCGCCAACTCCCATCCGGGTGTGCTGTCCATCGGGGGCGTCGACACCAACGGCCAGCGGGTCGGATACTCCTCCCAGGGGCCCGGCCGCCTCACCCTCCGCAAGCCCGACGTCTGCTCCTACACCCACTTCTCCGGCTCCAAGGCCTTCGGCGACGGCGAGCCCGACTCGGGCACCTCGGCCGCCTGCCCGGTGGCCGCCGGCCTGGTCGCGGCCGTCCGCACCCGGTGGTCCTCCACCGCCCTCACCCCCGCCCAGCTGCGCACCCTGCTGCGCCGCACCGCCGACGACCGCAGCGACATCGGGTTCGACTACGACTACGGCTACGGCGTCACCGACACATCGGGGATACTCGCCGCGTTGCGCCGCAGGGCGATGCGCGTAGCGTGAGGTCATGGTCCTTGTCACCGTACGGCTCCCGCCCCAGGCGACACTCACGCAGGCGATGCGCCGCCTGGGGCTGTCGGAGGAGGAGGTCGACACCGGCTACGGCCTGGTGCTCATCGATCCCGGTCAGGGCCTGTACGGCCTGCGGGTGAGCGAGGAGGCCGCCCGCCGGATCGACCCCGAGGCGGGCGGCGGCCCCTACGCCGACCCGAGGATCGAGCCCTACGGCCCGCCGGGCTGAGGCGGCGGCGCGTCCGGGCCCGCGGCGCCGCCGCTCCGTCCCGCCCGGTGGTCAGGCGTTCTCGCGGTTGAAGACGCGGGTGCCCACCGTCACGCAGACCAGCGACAGGGCTAGGGTCACGGCGACGCCCGCGGCCACGGTCCAGCTCGCGTAGTGCCCGTCGAACAGCTCGCGCAGGGCTTCGAGCACGTAGCGGAACGGGGTGAGCCGCGACAGCGCGTCCAGCCAGCCGGGCGCCATCGACATCGGCAGGAACGCGCCCGACAGCAGCACCAGCGGGACGACCGCGGTGCTCATGACCGGCGCGAACAGGTCGGGGTTCATGGTGAGCGCGACCGCGTTGGACAGGGCGGCCAGGCTCACCCCCAGCAGCGCCATGAGGACGAGCCCGGCCAGCACGCCGGGGAGCGCCGCGCGCATGCCGAAGGCGTAGCCCACCACGATCAGCATGACCGACTGGATCAGCAGGGTGACCGAGCTGCCCAGGACCCGGCCGAGCAGCAGGGCCATCCGGTGCGCCGGGGTGACCCGCAACCGCTCCAGCACGCCCGACCGGGCGTCGAAGACGATCCCGAACCCGGCCATGCCCGCGCTGAGCAGCCCCACCTGGACCAGCAGGCCGGGGACCAGCGTCTCCCAGGTCCCGATCGTGGCGAACAGCGGACCGAACAGCACCAGATAGAGCAGGGGCTGCAGGACGCCGAAGACGATCCCGGCCTTCTGCCTCAGGGAGATCCGGACGTTGTACCGGAAGACCAGCCAGGTGTCACGGAGGATGTCCATCGAGCCGTTCACCGTCCCTCTCCGGCCGGCTGGACGGCCTCCGCGTCCGAGACCCGCTCCGCGGGCCCGTTCTCTCTCAGGGAGCGGCCGGTGATGGCCAGGAAGACGTCGTCGAGGGTGCCGGAGCCGCCCTTGAGCTCGGCCGGGGTGCCCTCGGCGACGATCACGCCGTGGTCGATGACGAACAACCGGTCGGCGAGCGCGTCCGCCTCGTCGAGATAGTGGGTGGTGAGGAAGACCGTGAGGCCGCGCTCCTGGCGCAGGCGCCTGACGTGGTCCCAGAGGTTGGCCCGGCTCTGCGGGTCGAGGCCGGTGGTGGGCTCGTCGAGGAAGAGCAGCGACGGACCGTGGACCAGCCCGAAGGCCAGGTCGAAGCGGCGGCGCTGGCCTCCGGAGAGCGCGCCGCCCGGGCGGGCCTCCAGCCCGGTGAGGCCGAAGCCGTCGAGCACCTCGCCGATCCGCTCACGCGCTTCGGCCGGACGCATGCCGTACAGCAGGGCGTGGAGTTCGAGCGCCTCCCCGACCGGGTCGGCCGGGCCGATCCCGCCGTGCTGGGACACGTAGCCGATGTGCCGCCGCACGGCCCGGGGATCGGTGAGCAGGTCGTGCCCGGCGACCGTGGCGGTGCCGCCGGTGGGGCGCAGCAGCGTGGTCAGCATGCGCATGGTGGTCGTCTTCCCCGCGCCGTTGGGGCCCAGGAAGCCCACGATCTCCCCGGCCTCGACGGCCAGGTCGACGCCCCGGACGGCTTCGACCCCGCCCGGGAAGGTCTTGCTCAGGTTCGATGTCTTGATCATTGATCGCCTCCGTTTTTAAAGTAACACCAATTTTGAGGTGGCCACAAAATTTGACCGGCACCATAGGATGGCGCACATGAGCGAGGGCCTGCGCGAGCGCAAGAAGAGAGAGACCCGGCTGCGCATCTCCGACATGGCGACGGGGTTGTTCATGGCGCGCGGCTTCGACAACGTGACGGTGGCCGAGGTCGCCAGGGCCGCCGACGTCTCGGTCAACACGGTCTTCAACTACTTCCCGACCAAGGAGGACCTGCTCTTCGACCGGCAGGACGAGGTGGTGGAGCTGCTCGGCAAGGTCATGCGGGAGCGCAGGCCCGGAGAGAGCGCGGTGCAGGCGCTGCGCCGCGACTTCCTGGACGCCCTCGACACCGGTGACTGGCGATACGGCTTCCACGAGGGGAGCGACGCCTTCCCCCGCATGATCAGCGCCAGCCCGGCCCTCGTCGCCCGGCTGCGGGAGATGAACGAGCTCCGGATGGAGGCCCTGACCCGGGCTCTCGCCGACGAGGCCGACGCCGACCCCGACGACCTCACCCCCGCGCTCGTCGCCGGCCAGATCTGCGCGACGCTCCACACGCTGACGACGCACGCCGTCCAGCGCGTGCTCGCCGGCGAGAGCGTGGCCGCCATCACCCCGGACCTGCGCGAGCACGCCGATCGCGCCTTCCGCCTCCTGGAGTCCGGGATCGGCGACTACTGCGCCCGCCGTACGGAATGAAGATCTTTCAGGCGATATGATCTACCGGCAGTCCGTTCGGCCTTAACCCCCGGGGAGTCATCCGTGCCGGTGCGCGAGCGTGTCCGCGCGACCCTGGAGGCCCCGCGTTTCCAGCAGGTCATCATCGCGGTCATCGTGATCAACGCGGCCACCCTGGGGCTGGAGACCTCCACCACGGCCGTCGAGCGGTACGGCACGGCACTCACCGTCGTCGACCACCTGGCGCTCTACATCTTCGTGATGGAGTTGGCCGCGAAGATCTACGCCTACCGCCGGCGGTTCTTCCAGGACCCGTGGAACCTGTTCGACGCCATGATCGTCGCGGTCTCCCTGCTGCCCACTGCCGGGGGCCTGTCGGTGCTGCGGGCGCTGCGGATCCTGCGGGCGCTGCGGCTGATCTCGGTGGTGCCGAGCCTGCGCAAGGTCGTGACGGCCCTGCTCACCGCGGTGCCGGGGATGACGTCGATCGTGCTGCTGCTCGGCCTGGTGCTCTACGTCACGGCCGTGATGGGCACCAAGCTCTACCACGCCACCGCGCCGGAATACTTCGGCGACCTGCCCACCTCGCTGTTCACCCTGTTCCAGATGATGACCGGGGACGCGTGGTCCGACATCACCCGGGAGGTGATGGACGAGCATCCGTCGGCGTGGGTGTTCTTCGTGCTGTTCATGCTGGTGTGCACCTTCGTGGTGCTGAACCTGTTCATCGCGGTGGTGGTCAGCGCGATGGAGGACGAGCACGCCGAGGAGTCGGTCCAGGCGACCCAGGATCTCGGCGTGGCCGTACTCGCCGAGCTGCACGCGCTCCGGGCCGAGGTGCGGGAGCTGCGGGAGCGGGTCCCCGTGACACCGGGGGCGGGCGGCGGGAACACCGCCCCACCGGCGCCCCGCAGGCGCGGATCGGCGCGCGGGCGCTCCGGCGGCAGATGACCCGGCCACGCCGGACGGCGGACGGTCCGGCCGTCCCGCGGCACCGACGTCCGGGACGGCCGGGCCCGGCGGCGCGGACGCGCGGGGCGGCGGGACACCCGGCCGCGGGCGCGCGAGGTGGCCCGACGGCCCGGTGACCGCGTGATCCGGCCGGCCGGCGCCGGACGGCCCGAGCCGGCGGCCCGGCCGCCGGGCCACGAGGGTCGGCGGGCCGTGGGTCAGCGGGAGTAGAACTCCACCACGAGCTGCTCGTCCACGGGGACCGTGATCTGCTCGCGCAGCGGCCGGCCGACCACGGTGAAGCGGAGCTCGGCGTGGTCGACGGCCAGGTAGGAGGCGATCCGGTCGTCGGCGTAGACGCCCTCGGCCGCGGCGACGAACGGCTGCATCCCGCGGGAGCGCTGCCGCACCGCGACGACCTGACCGGGCTTGACCAGATAGCTGGGGATGTCCACCTTGCGGCCGTCCACGGTGATGTGGCCGTGGGTGACGTACTGACGGGCGGCGTAGATGGACGGGGCGAGGCCCGCGCGCAGGACGAGAGAGGCGAGACGGCTCTCCAGCAGCACCACCAGCTCGGCCCCGGAACGGCCGGTGCCGCGCAGCGCCATGTCCCAGTAACGGCGCATCTGCCGCTCGGATACGTCGTAGTACCAGCGCAGCTTCTGCTTCTCCATCAACCGCAGGCCGTAGTCACCGGTCTGCCGGCGGTTGGTCTTGCGGCCGTGCTCACCCGGCGGGTAGGGCCGCTCCTCGAAGTAGCGGACGGCCTTGCGGGTCAGCGGGACGCCGGCCCTGCGGGACAGGCGCACCTTGGGTCCGGTGTAGCGCACGGTCACTCCTTTGTGGTTAGGTTTACCTTATTGAGGTAAGCCTAACCTTAGTGAATGAGCCGTCCGATCTCAAGGAGAGCCGGTCCATGCAGCAGCAGCCCGTCACCGCTCCGCCGATCCCCGAGCGCGTCCGCACGCTGGCCGCCGCCGCCGTCCCCACCCACGTGTCCCTCGCCGGCACCGACCGGCCGGCGATGCCCGCCAGGGGCGGCGTGGACGGCGCGGGACGCCCGGTGCTGCTGGTCCTGCCGGGGGATCCGCTCTACGACCTGCGCGACGAGCCGGTGGTGACCGTCGACCTGACCGCCGGCCGCTCCCTGGGCGGGCGGGAGGTCTCGCGCGGCCTGCTCAAGGTGCAGGGCTGGACGCAGGCCGTGCCGGCCTCCGAGGCGTGGCAGAGCGCGGCGGCGATCGCCGAGAGCTGCCCGGACGAGGCGCTGTTCGAGGCCCTGGAACGTTCCGACGGCCCCCGGCTGCTCCGGGTCGACGTCGGGCAGGTGATCTATCTCGCCGCCCCCGAATCGGGCGTCCTGGACGGCGAGGAGTATCTCGGCGCGGCCCCCGACCCCCTGATGGACGGGGCCGAGCGGATGCTCCGCCACGTCAACGTCACCCACCGCAGACAGCTGGAGACAGCGCTGCGCACGCTGCTCGACTCCCCCGTCAGCGAGGTGTGGCTGTGGGAACTCGACCGCTTCGGCGCGACCGTCCGCTCCGGCATCGACAGCCCCACCCTGGTCCGACTGCCCTGGCCCACCCCCGCCACCGACGTCGACTCCCTGGAGCAGGCCCTGCGCTGCCTGCTCTGCCACCACCGCTGAGCGGGCGGCTCCCCGAGGGGGCGCCTGCCGCACCGGCAGGGCCGCGAGCTCGCCGAGGCGGCCCGCGAGATCACGGCGCCGTCAGAGGGCGTATTTCCGGACGCGAGCCGCGCGGGCGTCCTCCGCCGCGGGGCGGGAGGCCGACGCCGCCCGGCGTGACGTGCCGCTCCCGGAGGAGACGGCCCGTCACACTCTCGGCAGGGCCTGCCGCCGGTTACGCGGGGAGCCCGCTAGGACTCCCCGGAGAAACTCGGCGCAATTCTCGATGCACGCCTGAATTGAGAGAAAAATCACCTATAAGGTGAATTATGAATTCTCCGCCCCGACCACACTGGTGCTGCGGATGACCTCGTCGACCAGTCCGTAGTCCTTGGCCTCGATGGCGGTGAACCAGCGGTCGCGGTCCCAGTCTTCCTCGATCTGCTCCAACGGCTGGCCGGTGTGGAAGGAGATCCGCTCGCTCATCACCTTCTTGGTGTAGAGCATCTGCTCGGCCTGGATGACGATGTCACTGGCCGTGCCGCCGATGCCGCCGGACGGCTGGTGCATCATGACCCTGGCGTGCGGCAGCGCGTACCGCTTGCCGGGCGTGCCCGCGCAGAGCAGGAACTGCCCCATCGAGGCCGCCATGCCCATACCGACGGTGGCGACGTCGTTCGGGATGTACTGCATCACGTCGTAGATCGCCATCCCGGCCGAGATCGAGCCACCGGGCGAGTTGATGTAAAGCCAGATGTCACGCTCGTCGTCGTCGGCGGAGAGCAGCAGCAGCTCCCCGCAGATCCGGTTGGCCACCTCGTCGTTCACCTCGCTGCCGAGCACCACGATCCTCTTGCGCAGCAGCCGCTGGTACAGCGGGTCCTCGAACACGGGCTGCGGACTGGTCATCTCTTTCACCTGCCCCGAATCCATAATTTACGAATGGTGAATCCCTGCGACCATAACGCGGGGCGACACCCTGATTTCGGCCCGTTCGCTGTCAGCGCTTTCCGCTGACAGCGCAGCGCGTGAATCCGTTCGCGTCTCCGGGACACGGCAGGGCTGAGGCGGGGGCGACCCGGTGGTGTGTGATGATTGCCGAATCATGCCCGCGACCACGATCTTCCGCCTGACCCGCACCACGGCCTTCGCCGTGGTGTCCCTCGGGCTGGGCGCGGTCGCGCACGTGCTCGCCGGCGGCACGGTGCCGGCGTGGAGCGCGGCGGGCGGGCTGGTGCTGGCGGCGGCGGCCGCACTCCCGCTGACCGGGCGCGAGCGCGGCGTGGGGGTGATCCTGCCCCTCCTGGGCAGCACGCAGGCGGCGCTCCACCTGCTGTTCGCCGCGACGGACCCGGCGGCCTGCCACGCGGCCTCCGCGCACCCGCGGCCCGGACTGCTGCCCGAGCTCACCACGCTCATCACCCACCCGCACTCGGGGCTGCTGCCCGGGCTCGCCATGCTGGTCACGCACGGCTGGGCGGTGGGGCTGACCGCGCTGTGGCTGGCCCGCGGCGAGGCCCTGCTCTGGGGCCTGCTGCGCCGGCTCGGCGCCCGGCTCGGCCCGGTCCTCGGCGGCGGCCCCTTCTCCTTCGCGCCACCCGTGGTGACCGTCACCCCGGACGGACCCGCCGTTCTCCGCCCGGCCCTGCTCCGTCACGTGGTGAGCCGGCGCGGCCCTCCCGCACCGCACCCCGTCATGCTCTGACGAGCTCGTCCTTCCGGCGATCTCGCCTCCGTCCCCGACGACGTCCACCGACGCCCTGTCCGGCGACGGCCTGTCCGACGGCGCCCTGTCCGGCGACGGTCCCGGCCACCGGCGGCTCGCCCACCGGGGAGCCCGTCCGACGGCGGCCTGCCGACCGGCGGTCCGGTCCACCGGCGGCCCCGTCCACCGGCGGGTCCTCGCATCCCGGCGGCCTGGTCCTCGGCGATCCCGTCATCCGGCGGCCTCGTTCTCGGCGATCCCGTCCACCGGCGGCCCCGTCCTCGGTGACCTCTGACGACCTCGTCCTCGACGGCCTGACGGGCCCTGCGACCTGACGACCCGGGCCGGACCACGCGGCGCCGGGCGCTCCACCTGACCTGTCCACCTTTCCGGCGCCTCCAGGCGGCATGTCGAGCACCGCTCCGGCCGCGGCGCCGTACGTCGAAAGGCTTTCTCATGATCGTTCGTCGTGTTCTCTCCGCCGGCCTCCTCGCCGCTCTCGCCGCCGCGTCGGTGAGCGCCTGCGGCGCCCAGTCCACCGGGCAGCCCGCCGAGCGGGCGGCCGCGCCCGCCGCGAGCCCGGCCGCCACCGGCGCCGCCGCCGAGGCCGCCCCGCCCCTGGCGATCACCGACCCGTGGGTGAAGACCGCCAAGAAGGGGATGAGCGCCGCCTTCGGCACCCTCGTCAACAACACCGACGCCGAGGTGACCGTCGTCTCCGTGACCTCGCCGCTGTCGCCGAAGGTCGAGCTGCACGAGGTGGTCGACTCCAAGGGAAAGATGGTCATGCGGCCCAAGGAGGGCGGGTTCGTGATCCCCGCGCGGGGCACGCACCAGCTCCAGCCGGGCGGTGACCACATCATGCTGATGGGCGTCACCGAAGAGGTGAAGCCCGGCGCGCAGATCCCCTTCACCCTCACCCTCAAGGGCGGCGAGACCCTGAAGTTCACCGCGGTCGGCAAGGACTTCGCCGGCGGCAAGGAGGACTACCAGCCCGACATGGACATGGGCAAGGACCACGGCTGACGGACGCAGAGCAAACGGACACAGGATCATGCGAGACCCCCAGTTGACTCGCAGGGGCCTGCTCGCCGGGGGCGCCGCCGCAGCGGCCGGCGCCCTCGCGGCGTGCGCCCCCGAGCAGGCCGTCTCCCCCGGCCGGGCCGCCGCGGCGGCCCTCCCGCAGGCGGCCCCGGCCGTCATCGGCTCGGCGGTGGAGTCCTTCCACGGCGCCCACCAGGCCGGGATCGCCACCGCCCCCCAGGCCCACGCCGCGTTCGTCGGCCTGGACCTGCTGCCCGGCACCGGCCGCGAGGCCGTCGTGCGGATGATGCACCTGCTCACCGACGACGCCCGCCGCCTGACCCAGGGCCGGCCCGCCCTGGCCGACACCGAGCCGGAGCTGGCCTCCGCCCCCTCCCGGCTGACCGTCACCTTCGGCTTCGGCCCCGGCCTGTTCACCGCGGCCGGAGTGGAGGAGCGGCGGCCGGAGTCGGTGGCGCCCCTGCCGGAGTTCGTGATCGACAAGCTGGACAAGCGGTGGACCGGCGCGGACCTGCTGCTGCAGATCTGCGCCGACGACCCGGTCACCCTCGCCCACGCCCTGCGCATGACGGTCAAGGACGCCCGTTCCTTCGCCCGGGTGCGCTGGACCCAGCGGGGCTTCCGGCGCGGCCCGCAGACCCTGGCCCCCGGCACGACCCAGCGCAACCTCATGGGCCAGCTCGACGGGACCGTCAACCCCCAGCCGGGCACGCCCGACTTCGACCGGGCCGTGTGGGTCAGCCAGGGCCCCGAGTGGCTGCGCGGCGGCACCACACTGGTGCTGCGGCGCATCCGCATGGAGCTGGAGACCTGGGACGCCGCCGACCGGGTGGCCAAGGAGTTCACCATCGGCCGCCGCCTGGACACCGGCGCCCCGCTCACCGGGCGCGCCGAGCGCGACGAGCCGGACTTCGCCCGGCTCAACGCCCTCGGCTTCCCCGTCATCTCCGAGTACGCCCACATCCGCCGCGCCCACGTCACCGACCCCGGCATGCGGATCCTGCGCCGGGTCTACAACTACGACGCGGGCCTCACCCCCGAGGGACACGCCGACTCCGGACTGCTGTTCGCCTCCTACCAGGCCGACATCAACCGGCAGTTCCTCCCCGTCCAGAAGCGCCTGGCCGAGGCCGACCTGCTCAACGAGTGGACGACCCCCATCGGCTCGGCCGTCTTCGCCATCCCACCGGGCTGCTCCGCCGACGGCTGGATAGGAGAGAGCCTCCTGTCCTGACCCGTCACCGCGCCGGCCCGCCGTACTGATCCGCATCCGCCGCGGGCCGCGCTCCGGGCCCCCATGTCTCCGAAGCCCGGAGCGCGGCCGGGACGCCGCGACGGGAGCCGCTCCACACCGGACCGTCCGGGGCGGAGATCTCCGGCACGCGGTGGAGCGTGCCTACCCGTCGAGCTGGGCGATCCGGGCCTTCTCCAGGCTTCCGGCGAGTTCCTTGACGGCCTGTTCGGCGCCCGATCCCTGTTCGCCGCGGGAGACCAGGACCCCCTGCTCCAGGTGCTCGCGCACGTTCTCGGTGAAGAGCCGGCCGGATCGGGCGTCGATCGCCGGGCCCTCGCGCGTGCCCCCATGGGGCACGTCACGGCAGGCAGGTCTCGTGGGCCCACTCCAGGTAGGCGGGCGTCTCGTCGGTGATGACGCGGTCGACTCCGTAGTCCGCCAGGCGCCGCCACGCATCCTCGTCGTTGGGCGTCCAGGCGTAGACGGCCACGCCGTACTTCAGGTATTCGCGGGCCAGCGCGGAGGTGAGGCTGTCGTGCCTGACCCCGACATAGGAGAACTTCCGGGCGAGCGAGAGCCGCGGCGCGGTGTTCGACAGCAGGCCCTTGCGGGCGGGCACGGACTTGACCGCCTCCATGGCCGCCGTGGAGAACGACATCAGGCTCGCCCATCCGTAGGCGTCGGAGCGACGGTAGGCGCCCTGCAGCGAGCGCAGGTCCCGGGCGTCGGGGACCTCCTTGAGCTCGACCAGCAGCTCCTCGACGCCTCCCCGGAGCAGCTCCAGGGTCTCCGACAGCGTCGGCGGGCGCTGGCCGTCGGCGGTGCGGAGCTCGCGGAACTGCGCCAGCGTCATGTCGGCGACCCGGCCCGTGCCCGTGGTGGTCCGGTCGACCAGGTCGTCGTGCATCAGCACCGGATGATGGTCCCTGGTGAACCGCACGTCGAGCTCGATGCTCGGCGAGCCCTCGTCGAGCGCCTGCTCGAAGGCCCCGAGCGTGTTCTCCACGGTCCCGTCCCAGTAGCCGCGGTGGGAGACCAGACCGGGCACCGAGCACACCGACGCGCCCGGCCGGGCGTGGCCGTGCGCCGCCTGCGCCCCGCCCAGCGCCAGAACCGACACCAGCAGGACCTTCGCGGCCGCCCCCGCACCCGCCCTCCGCCGCCTCCACCGCGCCGGGATCCGCGCCGCCCCGCCGCTGCGCGATCCGCGTATTCGGACCCATCCCCGACGGCCGGTCTCCGGTCCCCGCACGCCGCTCACCCGAGGTCTGACAGGGCCGCGATCCGCTTTCCGAGCATGGCATCCCCTTCGATCCACGTCGCACCCACCGGGTCCGGAGCCACCGGACGGCCGGGCTCCGACCCTCGATCCGCAATACTTACGTAAAGTATCTCTCCAGTTACTTAGAGTACAAACACCTGGAGTGACGGATCAAGCACCCTGCGCATGGATCGGATCCGGCCGGGCGCCGCTCCCGGCGCTCGCCGGAACGCCGACGGCTCGCCGCCCGCCGTACCGCCTCTCACCTACTCGCCGCCGGGGCCCCATCGGGTTCCGCCGTCGAGCCGGGCGCGGAGCGTGCCCAGCGCCTCGTCGACCAGCTCGGGCTCGTCGATCTCCAGGCCGTGCACGACGTCCAGCGCTGGCTCGGCCAGCGCCCAGAAGTCGAGCTTGCCCACCAGCCGCCGGCTGTACGGCAGGTCCCGGTGGGCCTGCACCCGGCAGACGAACTCCGGTCCAGCCTCGGCCCACAGGTAGGACAGGTCGTAGTCGGGGTCGGCGATCGCGGTGTCGCCGAAGTCGATGAGCCCGGTGATCTCCTCCCCGGTGACCAGCAGGTGGTCCAGGCTCATGTCGCCGTGGGTCAGCGTGGGCCGGTAGGCGAAGTTGGCGTCGTCCTCCAGGTAGCCCTCCCAGGCCACGAGCAGCGCCCGGCCCTCCATCGTCTCCAGCCGGGGCAGCACCTCCTGGCGGATCGGGTCCAGGTCGTCGGCGAAGTCCTCCCGCAGGTCCCACACCGGCACGCCGAGGTCCTCGGCCGTCTCCACCGGGAAGGCGTGGACGGCGTCGAGCGCCGCGGCGACCTGCCCCACCGGACCCGGACGGTCGACCAGCCCGCGCGCGTGCCACTGCTCCGGGGCGAGCACCTCGCCGGGGACCAGGCGGTATCCGCAGAAGGAGCCGGGCCCGAGCGGGTTGGGCGCGGTGAACAGGAACCGGGGAATGGCCAGGTCGAGCGCGAGCTCGGGGAGCAGCCGGGCCTCCCGCTCGACGCTCTCGGCCCCGTCGGCGTTCTTCGGCAGCCGCAGGACGATCTGCCCGTCCAGGAGCAGCGTCACGTTGTCCAGCCCGGCCCCGAGAGGCCGGAGCGAGGCGTTCCCCACCTCGGGCAGCACACCGCTGAGCGCGTCGCGGACCTTCGGCTCCCAGCCGTCCGGCAACGAGACCTTTCTGATCATTGGTCCACGGTAGCCGACAGGGCATCGGTAGTGATCGCCTATGGCGATGCCCGCTCTCCGCAGGGCCATGACATTCCGCCGTACCGGGCGGCCTGCGTGACGGCCTCACCGGCCCGTGCGCGGTCAGGCCGGGAGGGTGGGGAGTCCCCGCCGGACGAGGTCCCAGACCTGCTCGGCGCTCCGCGCCGGCGGCACGCGTGACTACCGGTAGTCCTGCGGGTCGCCCGCCGTGCCGCGCCGGGAGTCGGCGAAGTAGCGGCCCCAGTCGGGGCGGGAGCCGTCGGCGTCGGTGAAGCCGTACTCCTTGACCAGCTCCCAGGTGGCCAGCGACCTGCCGTTCCAGCGGTGCACGTCGGGGTCGGCGGCCAGGGCGGCGACCGCGCGGCCCAGGTAGGCGGGGGTCTCCGACATGGCGAAGTAGGGGTCCTTGGCGACCCCGTCGCGCCAGGTGGCCTCGGTCACCCCGAAGTGGTCGAGCATCGCCTCCGAGCGGAGGAAGCCCGGGGTGAGGGCGAGTGCCGTCACGCCGTGCGGCTTCAGGTCGGCGGCCTGCGCCTGGGCGATCCGGATCACGCTGGACTTGACCAGGTCGTAGAAGAAGGTTCCCCGGTAGCCGTGGTCGGCCAGCCCGTCGGTGACCTCCACGACCAGACCCCGGCCCCGGGCGACCATCAGCGGCAGCGCGTGCCAGCTGGTGATGATGTGGGTGTGCACGGCCTGGCGCTGCAGCCGCAGGCCGTCCTGGAGCGGCTGCTCCCACAGGGGCCTGTCCCACACGGTCAGCGGGTCGCCGCCCCAGACGTTGTTGACCAGGACGTCCAGGCGGCCGTCCTGCTCGGCGCCGATCCTGGCGACCAGGTCGCGCACCTGCTCCTCCGCGAGGTGGTCGACCTGTACGGCGATGCCGCGCCCGCCGGCCGCGGTCACCAGCTCCGCGGTCTCCTCGATGGTCTCGGGCCGGTTCATCGGCGACCGGGAGGTCGCGGTCGTGCGGCCGGTGACGTAGACGGTCGCGCCGGCGGCGCCGAGCTGGACCGCGATCCCCCGTCCGCCGCCCCGGGTCGCTCCGGCCACCAGGGCCACCTGTCCACCACTCACTGTTCCTCCTTGATGACGCGGTAGGGGTCGAGCAAGGTCCGCAGGTCCCGGCGGAGCGCCTCGGCGAGCGGCCCCGACCGGTCCATCGCCCAGGCGAGCTGGGTGCCGTTGCGGATGGAGTCGGCGGCCGCGGCGAGCGCGCCGAGATCGGCGGTGCCCGCCAGGTGGCCGCTCGCCACGGCGGCCTCCAGGTAGCCGTGCAGCTCGGCCCGGACACCGCGGATGTGCTCGCCCAGGAGCGCGCGGAACTCCTCGTCGGCCAGCTCCAGGTGGAGGAAGGCCAGGTTGTTGGCGAACTCCGCCGGCTCCGCCTCATGGCCGACGCTGCGCACCACCGCCCGGATCAGCCCCTCGACGGGGTCCGGGGCGGACTCGAACGCCGCGCGCATCGGCCGCACGGAAGAATCCCGGGACAGCTCCCACCGGACGAACCCGAGCAGCAGGCCGCGCTTGCTGCCGTAGCGCTGGACGAGCGCCCCCGTCGACACCCCGGCGGCCCTGGCCACGTCCGCCAGCGTCAGCCGGGCCGGCCCGGCGCTCCCCACGGCCGCCGCGACCGCGGCCATGATGTCCTCTTCCCTGATCGTGCGAGGTCTCCCCGCCACGTCCCACCCCAATTAGATAATGACTGTTCATTATTTATATCAGGAGTGGCGGGGCCGCGGACACGCCGCCCGGCGACCGCCCGCCCCCACGGGCCCGTACGGCGGGGCGGCCGCTGCTTGCACCGGACATGTTTATCCGGCGCCGCCTCGGAAAGTAGGTATCACTGCGTGGAGGGAAACTTCACTTAAGGGGAGGAATCGCACCATGGGTGCCGACGACAAGATCTCCAACAAGGCCGAAGAGATCGGCGGCAAGATCAAGGAGGGCGCCGGCCGCGCCACCGGTGACGAGCGCCTGGAGGCCGAAGGCAGGGCCGACCAGTCCGAGAGCCACCTCAAGCAGGCGGGGGAGAAGGCGAAGGAGGGCATGAAGAAGGTCAAGGACGCTTTCAAGAGCTGAATCCCAGCGCTCCTTCGGCGGAGACCCCGGCTTCCGGGGCCTCCGCCGCGCGCTTTCCGGAGCTCCCGCGCTCTCCGGAGGCTCCCGTGCTCCGCCGGAGGCTCCGAGGCGGCCCCTGGGCGCGGGGACCGCGCCCAGGGGCCGGTCAGGAGGCCGGGCCAACTTCGGGCTCGGGGGCGCGTCCGCCGGACTTCTCGCCGGCGCCGACGGCCGGGCCGGGCTCCTCGCCGCCGCCCGGGGGACGGCGGGCGTCGTCGGGATCGGCCAGGAGCGGGCGCTCGGGGAAGGAGGTGTCGGCCCCCGACCTCTCCGCCACGACCCGGCTCTCACCGTCGATGCCCCGCGGAGCCGCAGGCGCCGGATCCCCGCCCCCGTCGCCTTCCGCGGGCGCGGGACCCTCGCCGCCCATCCGCCCCGCCTCCGCGGTCACGGAGTTCTCGTCGTCCACACGCGTGTCCGCGGACACGGCGCTCTCCTGCGGGGGGACGCCTCCGGCCGCCTTCTCACTCACTTCCACTTCGTGGTCATCGGTCATGCCACCCCCTCTCCCCGACAAAAGCCTAAATATGCCGCCCACCTGGCATGGAGCCGTGCAGCCGGGTACGGGACCTCTGGAGAAAGGAGCAGCACCATGACGGTGACGCGATTTCAGGATCTGCCTCTCGCCGACCGGGATCGGCACTGGGACGGCGACGCGGCCGACAAACACGTCCGCAAGTGGGCGGGGGCCGAGGAGGAGCCCGGTGCGAAATACCGTGACGCGCACGTCTGGTACGACGGCGACAACGCTGACAACTTCGAGAGCTACAAGCTGCCGATCGCCGATGTGGTCGACGGCGAGCTCAAGGCGGTGCCGCGTGCCGTCATGGCCGCCGCTGCGGTCGTGCAGGGCGCGCGGGGCGGGGTCGACGTGCCGGAGGAGGACATCGGCCGGATCAAGTCCCACCTGGCCAAGTACTACGCCAAGATGGGCGAGACCGCTCCGTGGGAGCGCTGAGCGGTGCCGCGTTTCGACTTCGCGATCGAGCCGGCGTGGCGGGCGCCCCTCCGGCTGCTCGGCGTGACCCCGGAGCGGGCCTCCGTCCTTGTCGAGAACGGCACGCTCACGGTCCGTTTCGGGCACTGGCTGCTGCGCACGCCGGTGTCCAATATCGCCGACGCCACTCTGACCGGCCCCTACTCGATGTGGAAGGTCATCGGACCGCACCTTTCGCTGGCCGACCGGGGGGTGACCTTCGGGACCAACCCCAGGCGCGGCGTCTGCGTCCGCTTCCACACCCCGGTCCCCGCGCTCCTGCCCGGCGGCCTGCTGCCCCATCCCGGTGCAACTCTCACCGTCTCCGATCCCGAAGGACTCATGGAGGCACTGAGAGTGCACCAGGCACATGACGGACCACAAGAGACATGACAAGGAGGCATCCGGGTACAGGGTGCGTCTGATCGAAGGAGAGGACAATGACGTTCGAAGGACAGCCGGAGGAGACATCCGCGACCGGTAAGCCCATGGTCCGCGCGACGCCGCGGGATGTGGTCCACATCCGCATGGGATCGTTCGCCCTGATAGCGATCATCGCCATCGGCGTGCTCGGTCTTGTGGCCGGCCTCAAGTGGCTGACGGTCGCCATGGCCGTGCTGGCGGTGATCGCGATCGTCGACATCGCCCTTGCGGTCCACCGCCAGTCACGGAGACCGGGCACCACCACGGAAGCGGGCTGAGCCACCGGCGCGGGTCAGGAGACGGAGTCGACGGCCTCGGGCGAGAGGATGTGGTCGAGGACCATGTGGGCGCAGCCGACGATGCCCGCGCCGGGGCCGAGACGGCTGCGTTCGATCCGCAGGTTGCGGGTGGACAGGGCGGTCGAGCGGCGGTGGACGACCTCGCGCACGCCGGACACCATGGGCTGGAAGGTCTCGGCCACGTCGCCGCCGAGGACGACCACGGCGGGGTTGAGCAGGTTGACCGCGCTGGCCACGACCTCGCCCAGCATCCGGGCGGCGTTGCGGACCACGGTCATGGTCTCGGCGTCGCCCGCCCGCACCAGGCCCACCACGTCGGCCAGGGTCTCCACCTGGTGCCCGCGGGCGCGCAGGTCGCGCAGGATCGCGGTGCCGCTGGCCACCGAGTCGACGCAGTCGATGTTGCCGCAGCGGCACAGCACTCCCCCGCCGTCGCGGACCGGGATGTGCCCGATCTCCCCGGCCGCGCCCAGCGCGCCGCGCAGGATCTCGCCGCCCGCGATGACGCCGGAGCCGATCCGGGTGGAGACCTTGATGAACAGCAGGTCGTCGGCCTCGCCCGCGTAGACCGCGCGGTGCTCGCCGATCGCGATGACGTTGACGTCGTTGTCGAGGAAGACGGGGGCGGGGAAGCGCTCGGCGATGATGGGCGGGATGGCGACGCCGGTCCAGCTCGCCATGATGCGGGCGCTCTCGGTGCGGCCCGCCGCGAACTCGACCGTGGCGGGGACGCCCAGGCCGACGCCGCGCAGCTGGGAGATCGGCCGGTCGCCGAGCAGCTTGGCCCAGGTGTCCATGACCAGGGGGAGGACGACGTCCGGGCCCTCCTCCACGTCGACGGCCAGGCCCTCGCGCTCCAGCTCGCGGCCGGCGAGGTCGCAGACGGCGATCTGCGCGCGGCTCGCGCCCAGGGAGGCGACCAGCACGACGCCGCCGGAGGCGTTGAAGGCCAGGCGGGTGGGGGGCCGGCCCCCGGTGGAAGGGCCCTCGCTGTCCTCCACGACGAGGCCCCGCTCCAGCAGCTCGGTGACGCGCAGGGAGACGGCGGGCCGGGACAGACCGGTCACGCGCCCTATGTCCGCGCGCGTAACAGCCTCACCAGTGCGGATGAGGCGGAGCACCTCACCGCTGGTGGCGAGCGCGGCAGCCGGACGTCGAGGCATCGGCCAAGTGAATCACACCCACTTAGGAAATGAAAACTTCGACCTTTCTCATCTCGAATTACAAAACTCCGCTTGTGTGGAGCGCAAGATGTGGCTAGTGTCCGATCTATCCCCAATTTCGGTAGATCACTACGGAGCACCCCCCATGTCAGAGAACCCGCAATCCGCCGACCTGATCGTCTTCGGCGGCACAGGTGACCTCTCCATGCGGAAGCTGCTCCCCGCCCTCTACCACTGCGACCGCGACGGACGCCTCTCCCCCGAGACCCGCATCATCGCGATGTCCCGCGGCGGGCTCGACGACGCCGACTTCCGCGGCAAGGTGGACGCCGAGGTACGGGGCTCGGTGCCGGTGGACGACCTGGAGACCTGGCAGCGCTTCCTCGGCCGCCTGCACCACGTCTCCATCGACATCGGCGGCGAGGACACGACCGGCTGGGCGAAGCTCACCGGCCTGCTCGCCGGGCACGAGCAGCGGGACCGGGTGTTCTACCTGGCCAGCCCGCCCATGACGTTCGGCCCGTTCTGCCGGGAGCTGCACCGGGCCGGGCTGGTCACCCCCGCCTCGCGGGTGGTGCTGGAGAAGCCGCTCGGCCGCGACCTGGCCAGCGCGCAGCGCATCAACGACGAGGTCGGCGCCATCTTCGACGAGCGGCAGATCTACCGCATCGACCACTACCTGGGCAAGGAGACGGTCCAGAACCTGCTCGTCCTCCGGTTCGCCAACGCGTTCCTGGAGCCGATCTGGAACTCCCTGTGGATCGACCACGTCCAGATCACCGCCGCCGAGACCGTGGGCACGCCGGGCCGCCGCGGCTACTACGACCACGCGGGCGCGCTGCGCGACATGGTCCAGAACCACCTGCTCCAGCTGCTCTGCCTGGTCGCGATGGAGCCGCCGGCGCGCAACGACCGCGAGTCCATCCGCGACGAGAAGGTCAAGGTCCTGGAGTCGCTGCGGCCGATCACCGGTGGCGAGGTGGACCGTTTCACCGTCCGCGGCCAGTACACCGCGGGAGAGTCCGGCGGCGTGCCGGTCCCCGGCTACCTCGACGAGCCCGACAACACCGCGCCCACCGACGCCTCCCGCCAGGTGGAGACCTTCGCCGCGATCCGCGCCGAGGTCAAGAACTGGCGCTGGGCGGGCGTGCCGTTCTACCTGCGCACCGGCAAGCGCATGCCGTACCGGTGCTCGGAGATCGTGGTGCAGTTCAAGGACGTGCCCCACTCGATCTTCCCGGGCAGCGCGCCCAACCGGCTGGTGCTCCGGCTGCAGCCGAGCGAGGGCATCAGGCTGCACCTGATGGCCAAGGAGCCGGGCGCGGGCGAGGTGGCGCTCAAGCCGGTCCCGCTCAGCCTGAGCTTCGCCGAGACCTTCACCAACCGGGTGCCCGAGGCCTACGAGCGGCTGCTCATGGACGTCCTCACCGGCAACCCGACCCTGTTCATGCGGCGCGACGAGGTGGAGGCCGCCTGGCGCTTCATCGACCCGATCCTGCGGGAGTGGGAGTCGTGGGGCACCCCGCCCGAGCCGTACCCGGCGGGCTCCCCGGGCCCCGCCGGAGCCCACGAGCTCGTCCTGCGCAGCGGCCGCTTCTGGCACGAGGAGGACCCCGCATGAGCGCCCACGAGGCCCGGACGGCCCCAGCAGGACACGCAGACCGACCCGACAACGACGGAGGAGGCCGGATGAACCCCGTCATCCAGGAGATCACCGACCGCCTGATCGAACGTAGCCGCGCCAGCCGTACCGCCTACCTGGCACGGCTCGACGCCGAGGCCGAGGAGGCCCGCCGGCGCGGACCGGCCCGGGCCGGCCTGGGCTGCGCCAACCTGGCCCACGGCTTCGCGGCCGCGGGCCAGGCCGACAAGCTCGACCTGCGCTCCAACGTCAAGCCCGGCGTGGCGATCGTGTCGAGCTACAACGACATGCTGTCGGCGCACCAGCCGTACGAGACCTACCCGGCGACGCTCAAGGCGGCCGTCCGCAAGGCCGGCGGCGTCGCGCAGTTCGCCGGCGGCGTGCCCGCCATGTGCGACGGCATCACGCAGGGCCGCGCGGGCATGGAGCTGTCGCTCTACAGCCGCGAGGTCATCGCGATGGCCACCGCGATCGCGCTCTCGCACGACATGTTCGACGCCTCGCTCATGCTCGGCGTCTGCGACAAGATCGTGCCGGGCCTGCTGATCGGCGCGCTGCACTTCGGCCACCTGCCGGCGGTGTTCGTGCCGGCCGGGCCGATGACCTCCGGCCTGCCCAACAAGGTCAAGGCCCGCACCCGGCAGCTGTTCGCCGAGGGCAAGGTCGGCAAGGGAGAGCTGCTCGACGCCGAGTCGAAGTCCTACCACTCCCCCGGCACCTGCACCTTCTACGGCACCGCCAACTCCAACCAGGTCATGATCGAGGTCATGGGCCTGCACCTGCCCGGCTCGACCTTCGTCAACCCGCGCACCGAGCTGCGCGAGGCCCTGACGGAGGCGGCGGGCAGGCGGGCGGTGGAGCTGACCGCGCACGGCGACGAGTACACCCCCGTGGGCCGGGTCGTCGACGAGAAGGCGGTCGTCAACGCCTGCGTGGCGCTGCTGGCCACCGGCGGCTCGACCAACCACACCATGCACATCGTCGCCATCGCCGCGGCGGCCGGCATCAACCTGCTCTGGGACGACCTGGCCGCGCTGTCGAAGGTGGTGCCGCTGCTCACCCGCATGTACCCCAACGGGCAGGCGGACGTGAACCACTTCCAGGCCGCGGGCGGCATGCAGGTGCTCATCGGCGACCTGCTGGACGCCGGGCTGCTCCACCGCGACGTGCTGACGGTCGCCGGGCACGGGCTGGACCACTACCGCTCGTCCGTCGAGCTCAAGGACGGCGAGCTGGTCTGGGAGGAGCGCACCGGCGGCAGCACCGACCTGGACGTGCTCCGTCCCGTCTCGGACGCCTTCTCCCCCGACGGCGGCATCCACATGCTCAACGGCAACCTGGGCTGCGCGGTCAGCAAGGTCTCCGCGGTCAAGGACGAGCACCTGGTCATCGAGGCCCCGGCGAAGGTCTTCGACGACCAGCTGGAGCTGCTGCGCGCCTTCGAGGCGGGTGAGCTGGACGGGCAGGACTTCGTGGCGGTCATCCGCTACCAGGGTCCGAGCGCGAACGGCATGCCGGAGCTGCACAAGCTCACCCCGCCGCTGTCGGTGCTGCTGGACCGGGGTCAGCGGGTGGCGATCGTCACCGACGGCCGCATGTCCGGCGCGTCGGGCAAGGTCCCCGCCGCCATCCACCTGTCGCCCGAGGCCGCCCACGGCGGCCCGATCGCGCTGGTCTGCGACGGTGACCCGATCCGCCTCGACTCCACCGCGGGCACCCTGGAGCTGCTGGTCCCGGCCGAGGAGCTGGCCGCCCGCACCCCACAGGGGGCGCCGCTCACCGACGCCCAGTGGGTGGGCACCGGCCGCGAGCTGTTCGCCGCCTTCCGCCGTACGGCGGGCCCCGCCGAGCGCGGTGCCGGGATCTTCGCCCTGAACGGCGAGGCGGAGGCCGTCGCCCGCGCCGCCGCGGACGGGGTCCCGGCGTGAGCGGGCGGCACGGCGGGCGCGCCCTCTCGCACACGGACGCGGCGGAGAAGGAGGCCCGGTGAGCCTTCCCTGGCTCGTCGCCGACATCGGCGGCACCAACGCCCGGTTCGCGCTGGTCACCGAGCCCGGCGGGCAGCCGGAGGCGGTGGCCGTACTGGCCGGAGCGGATCACGACGGGCTCCCCGAAGCCGTAGCCGCCTATCTCGCAGAACATGCGGGCGGAGTTCAGCCGGGAGCGGCCTGCATCGCGATCGCGGGTCCGGTGGAGGGCGACCGCTACCGGCTCACCAACGCCGGCTGGTCCGGTTCGGTGCTCGATCTGGGGATCCCCCACGTCGAGCTGCTCAACGACTTCGAGGCCCTGGCGGCGTCGCTGCCGCACCTGGAGGGTGACGACCTGGTCTCCCTTGGCGGCCCCGAGCCCTCGCGCGGGGTCAAGGCCGTGCTGGGCCCGGGGACGGGCCTCGGCGTGGGCGGCCTGGTGCCCGCGGCCGAGGGCTGGGTGCCGGTCCCCGGCGAGGGCGGGCACGTCACCGTGCCGGTCCTGGACGAGCGTGACCACGCGATCGTCCAGGCGCTGCGCGCCGAGGGGCTGACCCACGTGGTGGCCGAGCACCTGCTGTCGGGGCCGGGACTGACCCGGCTGCACCACGGTCTCGCGCTGGTGAACGGCGTGGACGCGCCGCGGCTGTCCGCCTCGGACATCGTGGCCCGGCTGGACGACTCGCTGTGCGCCGAGACCATCGAGGTCTTCTGCGGGATGCTCGGCACCTTCGCCGGGAACGTCGCGCTGACCCTGGGCGCCCGTGGCGGCGTCTATCTGGGCGGCGGTGTGCTGCCCCGTATCGTGGAGCGGGTCCGCGCCAGCGACTTCCGCCGCCGGTTCGAGGCCACCCCGACCCTGACCGACTATCTGTCCGCCATCGCCACGACCCTGATCGTGGCCCCCCAGCCCGCGCTGGTCGGCGCGGCGGCCTGGTTGAACCAGCGCCTGTCGAACATGGAGTATGTATGAGTCTGCTGGACATCGCCCCGGTCGTCCCGGTCGTCGTGATCGACGACCTGGAGGCCGCGGTGCCCATGGCGCGCGCCCTGGTGGCGGGCGGTCTGCCGGTGATCGAGGTGACCCTCCGCACGGCCGACGCCCTGCAAGCCATCGAGCGGATCGCCGCCGAGGTGCCCGACGCGGTGATCGGCGCCGGGACCATCCGTACCCCGGCCGACGTGGCGGCCTCCGTGGCGGCCGGCGCCGGGTTCCTGGTCAGCCCGGGCAGCACGCCGAAGCTGGTGGACGCCATGGAGGCGAGCGGCGTGCCGTTCCTGCCCGGTGTGGCGACCGCGTCGGAGGTCATGGCCCTGGCCGAGCGCGGGCTGACGGAGATGAAGTTCTTCCCGGCCGAGGCCGCCGGTGGCCTGCCGTACCTGAAGTCGCTCGGCGGTCCGCTGCCCGACGTGCGGTTCTGCCCGACGGGCGGGATCAAGCTCTCGACGGCCCCCGGCTACCTGGCGCTGCCCAACGTCGGCTGCGTGGGCGGAAGCTGGCTCACCCCCGCCGACGCGCTGGCCACCGGTGACTACGCGCGGATCGAGAAGCTGGCCGCCGAGGCGGCCGCGCTCCGCTAGACCGCTGGACCGCTGGACCGCGCTCCACCGGCGCGGCCCGGCCGGGGCGCGCTCCATCGGGGCCCCTCGGCACGGGCACGCCCGGCCTGGGCCGCGCCCGCCGGGTGCGCCCGGCCTCTCGAACTCGCAGGCGGACCGCCTCCTCCCTAGGTCCGCGTGCGCCATGAGTCACCGTGACCCGGTGTGACGCTCATGGGACCCGGCCCATGGCCGCCTTACCCGGCGCCATGGGCCTTCCCCGTCCTCGGCCTTCCGTCCGGTCGGCGCCGCGCTCACCGGTGCGTGGCCGGCGCGTGGTCGCCGGCGCGGAACGTGTGGCGGTAGGCCATGGGCGACACGCCGATCGTGGCGGTCAGGTGCTGGCGCAGCGAGGCGGCGGTCCCGAAGCCCGCCTCGGCGGCGATGCGGTCCACCGGCAGGTCCGTGGTCTCCAGCAGGCGGCGCGCGTGCTCGACGCGCTGCCGGGCCAGCCACTGGCCGGGGGTCATCCCCACCTCGTCGCGGAAGCGCCGGGAGAAGGTGCGGACGCTCATCCGCGCGTGGCCGGCCAGCTCGGACAGCGAGAGCGGCCGGTCGAGCCGCTCGAGCGCCCACACGCGGGTCGCGGAGGTGGTGGCCGCCGACGGCTCGGGCACCGGCCGCTCGATGAACTGCGCCTGACCGCCCTCACGCCAGGGCGGCACGACGCAGCGGCGGGCCACCCAGTTGGCGACCTCGCTGCCGTGGTCACGGCGCACGATGTGCATGCACAGGTCGATGCCGGCGGCGACCCCCGCCGCGGTGAGCACATCGCCGTCGTCGACGAACAGCACGTCCGGATCGAGTTTGACCCGCGGGAACGTCCGCTGGAAGTGGCCGGCGTCGTTCCAGTGCGTGGTCGCCGGGCGGCCGTCGAGCAGGCCCGCGGCGGCGAGGACGTATGAGGCGGTGCAGATCGACACGATGCGGGTGCCCCGCCGAAGGCGGGTGAACGCCTCGGCCAGCGGCTCGGGGAGCCGGTCCCTGGGTTCCACCGGACCGCAGACGAACGGGGGGATCACCAGGGTGTCCGCCGTATCGAAAGCCTCGACCCCGTGCTCCACGGCGACGGTGAAGTCGGCGTCGGTTCTCACCGGGCCTCCGTCGAGACTGCAGGTGATCACCTCGTAGAGCGGCTCGCCGTCCTTCCCGACCGCGGTGCCGAAGATCCGGACCGGGATGCTCAGCTCGAACGGATAGACACCCTCAAGGGCCAGTACGACAACGCGATGCATGGCCAGATTCTTTCACATATTGGCTATCTGGCCACTCGTAGGGGCCGGCCGGCTGCGGCAACGTTGGCCGTACGCCGCACCAGGCGATCACCCGAGAGCAAAGGAACAACGACTATGCGCGCCATCGGCCAGGACTCGCTCGGCGGACCCGAGGTGTTGAAGGTGGTGGAGGTGGACCGCCCGGAGCCCGGGATCTCGGAGGTGCTCATCCGGGTCCACGCGGCCGGGGTGAACCCGACCGACCGGTGGCACCGGGCCACCGGGGGGCTGCTGGGCGGCTCGCCGGTCAGGCTGGGATGGGACGTGTCCGGCGTGGTCGAGGCCGTCGGACTCGGCGTGAGCGTGTTCAAGCCCGGCGACGAGGTGTTCGGCATGCCGCGCCTGCCGCAGGCGGCGGGCACCTACGCGGAGTACGTGACCTCCCCGGCGCGGCACCTGGCCCGCAAGCCGGCCGGCCTCTCCCACGTGGAGGCCGCCGCGCTGCCGCTGGCCGCGCTCACCGCCTGGCAGTCGCTGGTGGACACCGCCGACGTACGGCCCGGCCAGCGCGTGCTGGTCCACGCCGCGGCGGGCGGCGTCGGCCACCTGGCCGTCCAGATCGCCAAGGCACGCGGCGCGTACGTCGTCGGCACCGCCCGCTCGGCCAAGCACGCCTTCGTCCGCGCCCTCGGGGCCGACGAGGTCATCGACTACACGCAGGTCGATTTCGCCTCGGCGGTCGGCGACATCGACATCGTGATCGACACCATCGGAGGCGACTACGGGCCGCGCTCGCTGCGGACCCTGCGCGGCGGCGGCATCGTCGTGTCGCTCGCCTCACCGGCTGAGGCGTATCTGGCGTCCGAGGCGGACAAGCTCGGCCTGCGGGCCGGGTTCACGATCGTCGAGCCCGACCACGCGGGGATGAAGGCGATCGCGGCGCTCGTCGAGGCGGGGCAGCTGCGCGCCGAGATCGACACGGTCCTGCCGCTCGAACAGGCGGCCAAGGCCCACGAGATCGGCGAGAGCGGCCGGACGGCCGGAAAGATCGTCCTCACCGTCGCCGGCTGAGGGTCCGCCGCCGGCCACACTCAGATCCGGGCCGCCCGGCAGGCGAGCTGCAGGGCCAGACGCTGCTGGGGATCGCCGAGATCGGTGTGGAGGAGGTCCTCGATGCGCCGGATCCGCTGGCTCACGGCGTTGCGGTGCAGGTGGAGCTCCTCGGCGACCCGGGCGGGCGAGCCCTGGTGGTCGAGGTAGGACTGCAGGGTCCGCACCAGCGGCTCGGCCCGCTTGGGCCCGAGGGCCAGCAGCGGGGCGAGGAGCTCCTGCACGGCCTGGCGGGCGGCGTCGGAGGAATACCACTCCACGAGCATGCGGTCGAGCCCCGCCACGTCGTGCGCGGTGACCGGCGAGGCGGCGGCCGGGTTGCGGAGCAGCGCCGTACGGGCTTCGAGGGCCGAGGCGCGCAGGCCGAGCGGGCCGCGGTGCGCGCCGCTGACCCCGCAGCGCAGACCCGCGCCGGGGAAGCGGTCACCGAGCCGGGACAGCAGCCATCCGGCGTCGGCGACGGCGGCCCGCAGGCCGTCCCTGCCCGGGTCGAGCTGCTGGGTGCGGATGACGATCAGCGCGTCGTCGGCGCGGGCCAGGTGCCAGTCGGGTCCGCCCGCCGAGCGCAGCAGGCGCGCCGCGACGGGTCCCACCGCGTCGAGCACGGCGTAACGGTCCGTACCGGCCAGCGCGGTGGGCTCCACGCGGAGCGCGATGTGCCAGGAGTCGACGGCGAGCCCGAGGGCGCGGGCGCGGGTGGCGAGCCGGAACGCCTGCTCCTCGGGGGCGATCAGCAGCTCGGTGAGCAGTTGCGAGCGCGAGCGCACGGGGTGGTCGTCGGACTGGCCGCCGGAGGCGGCGAGAGCGGCGACGCCGAGGACCAGCCGGACGGCGCGGGCGAGATGGCCCTGCGGCGAGGCGGAGCCGGTGGGCGGGGCGTCCGGCGGGTCCGCCGGGAGGTCCGCCGAGAAGACCGCGCCGTCGGTGCGGACCGGGACGCCGAGGGCCTGGGAGGCCGCCTCGGCGATCCGGTCGGGGTCGCCGCCCGCGCGCAGGACGGCCGAGGTCGCCGCCTCGGCCCGGGCCAGCGCGTCCGCCGCCGGGCCGGACAGGGCCCGTTCGGCCGCCACCGCCAGCTCGGCGAGATCTCCGGTGAAGGCGAGCAGCGCGAGTGCGCCCCGCTCGGCCAGGGCCGTCGCGGTGGCGGGGAGCGGGGCGTCGAAGGAGGTGAGCACCAGGGCCGCGGCCGACGCCGCGGCGGCGTCGCGGATGGCGACGTCCAGGCGGTAGCCGGCCGCCTGCCGGGTGGCGGCGCCGGTCAGCACGATCATGGATCCGGGCGGCTGGCGGACCAGGTCGCGCAGGTCCTCCGCCAGCCGGACGTGGACGACCCGCCGGGCGGCGAGCGGGCCGGCCAGATGCCGCAGGCCGTCGAGGCCGGGTGCGCCCAGCAGGCGGTCCATCACCTTCCCAGTGTGCCAGGGTCACATTTACCCGGCCAACCGTGTTCTCCCAGCACAGGGAGCATGCGGGAGGCCGTCCATAGCCTTTCGGTGTGGACATCGACATCGAACTGCTCCCCGCGTACGCGCGCGGCTGCGCCGTCCTGGGTTCGGGCGGCGGCGGATCGGTGTCGATGATGCGCGCGGTGGCCCAGCAGGCCCTGGAGGAGCACGGCCCGGTCCGCGTCGTCCAGCCGGAGGAGCTGGACGGCGACGCCCTCGTCATGCCCTGCGGCAGCGCGGGCACCTCCGCGGTGCAGGTCGAGCGGATCGGCGGCAGAGGCGAACCCGCCTACCTGCGCGACAAGGTCGAGAAGCTGCACGGCTCCCGCGTCGCGGCGCTGATGCCGAGCGAGATCGGCGGCGCCAACGGATGCGTCGCCGTGGCCTGGGCGGCCTACCTCGGGCTGCCGCTGGTCGACGCCGACGGCATGGGGCGGGCCTTCCCCCGGATGGACCAGACCGCGATGGAGCTGCACGGCATCAGCCCCACGCCCGCCGTGCTCTGCGACGAGCGCGGCCGGACCGTTGTGATCGACAACGTCGACGGCCGCTGGCTGGAGCGCCTGGTGCGGGTCTCGCTGGAGGCGTTCGGCGGACAGGTGGCCTCCAGCGAGTACGTGCTGCGCGCCGGCCAGGTCCGGGCCGCCACCGTCACCGGCTCGGTCACCCGCGCGGCCGAGATCGGCCGGCGCCTGCCGGTTCCCCTGCTCACCGGGAAGGTCGCCGAGGTGGAGGGCGGCTCGATCCTCGTCGAGGGGCTGGGCCCGGACGCCGGACGGCTCGTCCGGATCGAGGCGCAGAGCGAATACCTGGCGGTCTTCGAGGACGGCGACCCGCTGGCCGCCGTCCCGGACGTCATCGCGCTGCTGGACACCAGGAGCGGCGACGCCGTCCAGGTCGAGCAGCTCCGGTACGGCCTGCGGGTGGGCGTCGTGCATCTGGAGTGCGACCCCGTCTGGCGGACTCCCGCCGGACTCCGGCTCGGCGGCCCCGAGGCCTTCGGGCTCCGCGGGCTCCCGGAGCTCCCCCGGCCTCGCGGGACGTCCGAGCCCGCCGCCTCCCCCCTGCCGCCGGCCCCGGCCGTCCCCTCCGGACCGTCCGGGACGGCGCGGCGTTCCGCGCCGGAGGTGGGGAGATGAACATCGGCGTGGACGTGGGGCCCACCAACACCGACGCCGCCGCGCTGGACGACGCCGGGGCCGTGCTGGCCACGGTCAAGGTGGGCTCGGTCCACGGCGACCCGGTGGCCGGCGTGGTCGCGGCGCTCGCGGCGCTCGGCTCCACCGGGCGCCTCCCGGCCGCGCCGGTCACGCGTGTCCCCCCGGCCGCCCGGCGCGTCCCCCGCACGCTCACGCACATCCGCTCCGGACACTCCGGCCGCGTCCCCCTCGCGCCCGGCGGCGCCGGGGCCGTCCGGGTCGCCGTCGGGCTGCGCGGGGCCGCCACCGCGGTCGCCGAGCGCGCCGGGCTCTGCCGGGTCGCCGCGCTGCGCATCGGCGGCCCCTCCGCGCAGGCCGTGCGGCCGTTCTTCGGCTGGCCCGCCGACCTGCTGGAGGCGGTCGAGGCGGGCGCGGGGATCGTCGACGGCGGCGGCGGCCTGGGCCCCGAGCACCGGACCCCGCTGGACCGCGAGGCGGTCGCCCGGTTCGCGGGCCGGGTGGCGGGGCGGGCCGAGGCCGTGGCCGTGACCGGCGTGTTCTCCCCCATCGACGGGGACCAGGAACGCGAGGCCGCGGAGATCCTCCGCGCCGAGCTCGGGCCGGTGCCGGTCTCCCTCTCGGCCGACCTGGGCTCCCTGGGGCTGATCGAGCGGGAGAACGCGACGATCCTGGACGCGGCGCTCTCCCGGTTCGCCCAGGACACCGCCGAGCGGCTGGCCCTCGCCCTCCCCGGTGCGGCCGTCTTCGTGACCCGGGGGGACGGCACGCTGATGAGCCTGGAGTATCTGGCCCGCCATCCCGGCCTCAGCCTGGGCAGCGGGCCGGCGAGCACGCTGCGCGGCGCGGGCGTGCTGACCGGGCTGCGGGACGCGGTGGTCGCCGACGTGGGCGCGGGCCGCATCCGGGTCGGGGCGCTGGCCGGGGGTTTCCCCGAGGAGACCACGCGGGGCGCCGACATAGGCGGGGTGCCCGTGGGCTTCCGCATCCCCGAACTGATCCGGGTGCCCCGCGCCCCGGCCGGTGACCGCGCCCCCGGGCCCTCCGACCGCGTCCCGGCGGCCCCCCACCGTGGCCGCGCCCCCGACCCCTTCGGGGAGGACGGGACCCTCACGGAGCTGGCCGAGGCGGTGGACCGGCTGCAGCCGGGCCTGGACCGGCTGCCGGTGGTCATGGTGGGCGGCGGGGCGCCGGCCGTACCGGACGGGGCGCTGGGAGTCCCGGACGTCCGGCGGCCCGAGCACGGCCGGACCGCCGGGGCGATCGGCGCGGCGACCAGCCCGGTCGGCGGGCAGTACGAGCGGATCGTCCGCCTGGAGGGACGGGCCCCGCTCCCCGAGGCGCTCGACGCCGTCGTGGAGGAGGCGCGGGCGCACGCGGTGCGCGCCGGGGCCGATCCCCGGCACGTCGAGATCGTCGAGACCGACGCCTCCCCGCTGCCCTACCTGCCCGGCCCGTTCCTCAGGCTCCGTGCCCGGGCGGCCGGTCCCCCCTCACAGCTCTGAACCCCCCTGAAAGGCCTTCGCAATGATCGATGAGGACTACCCGCTGGAGCGGGTCCCGCAACAAGCCCGTTACTCCTGGTTCAACGTGGCCGTACAGCGCTTCGGCCAGCTGTCGGACCTGACGCAGTTCCTGCTCGGCGCGACGCTGGGCGCGGGGCTGTCGTTCTGGGGGGCGTTCTGGGCCTTCACGCTGGGGTCGGTGATCCTGGAGGTCGTCTGCATCTTCGTCGGCGTCGCCGGGATGCGCGAGGGCCTGTCCACCTCCGTGCTGGCCCGCTGGACCGGGTTCGGCCGGTACGGCTCCACGCTGATCGGTGTGATCATCACGCTGAGCCTGTTCGGCTGGTTCGGCGTACAGACCGCGGTCTTCGCGGCGGGCCTGCACGCCATCATGAGCGGCGTCCCCCTGTGGGCCTGGTCGCTCATCGCCGGGCTCGGGGTGACCGCCCTGGTCCTCAAGGGGTTCAGGGCGATGGGCTGGACGGCCTTCGTCACCGTGCCCGCCTTCCTCGGGCTGGCCGGCTGGGCCATGTGGGTGGAGGTCTCCCGGCACAGCCTGGGCGAGCTGGTCTCCTCCGCGCCGTTCGGCGAGCCGATCACGATCGCCACCGGCGCGACGATCGTCGCCGGTTCCTACATCGTCGGCGCGGTCACCACCCCGGACATGACCCGCTTCAACCGCAGCACCGGTGACGTGGTCAAGCAGACGCTGGTCGGCATCTCCCTCGGCGAGTACGTGCTCGGCCTGGCCGGGGTGCTGCTCGCCTACGCCGTCAAGACCTCCGACATCGTCGCGATCATCACCGCCTCCTCGGGCATCGTCGGCGTCGTCATCCTGGTCTCGGCCACCGTGAAGATCAACAACTGGAACCTCTACTCGGCGGCGCTCGGCCTGATGAACGCCGTGGAGTCCACGGTCGGCGTGCGGCTCAACCGGGTCGCCGTCACCCTCGGCATCGGCCTGCTGGGCAGCGTCGCCGCCGCGGCCGGGATCCTGGACGCCTTCGCCGGCTTCCTGTTCGTCCTCGGCGTCGTCACCCCGCCGATCGCCGGGATCATGGTCGCCGAGTATTTCGTGGTCAAGCGCTGGCGGCCCGTCCTGGACACCTCCCGGGAGCTCGGGCGGCTGCCCGAGACCGAGCCCGCCTGGGTGCCCGCCACCCTCGTGATCTGGGGGGCCGCGGCCCTGGTCGGCTGGCTGAGCGACATCTACGGGTGGATCGGCATCCCCGCCCTCAACTCCCTCGTCCTGGCCGGGCTCGGCTACGTCGCCGCCGGAAGGCTCGGCCTGGTCCGGGGGACACGGGAACTCCCCGTCGAACAGCCCGCCGTACACGCCTGAAAGCCATCGGGAAGAAGAGCATGATGCGCATCGGAATCGACGTCGGCGGCACCAACACCGACGCCGCCCTGCTCGGCGACGCCGGCGAGGTGCTGGCCGCCGTCAAGTCCCCCACCACGGCGGACGTCACCTCCGGCGTCGCAGGGGCGATCACCGCCCTCGGCGCCGCCGACGCCTCCGCCGTGATGATCGGCACCACCCACTTCGTCAACGCGCTGGTGGAGGCCTCCCGCCTGGAGCCCGTCGCCGCCGTACGGCTGGGCCTGCCCGCCACCGCCGCGCTGCCGCCGATGGTCGACTGGCCGGCCCGGCTGCGCGAGGTCGTCAGGGGGCACGACTACCTGTGCCACGGCGGCCACGAGTACGACGGCACCCCCATCTCCGACCTCGACCCCGAGGAGCTGAAGCGGGTCGCGGCCGACATCGCCGCCCGGGGGCTGCGCTCGGTGGCGGTCTCCTCGGTCTTCTCTCCGGTCAGCGGGGAGTTCGAGCTGCGCGCCGCGGAGATCCTGGCCGCCGAGCTCGGCCCGGAGGTCCACCTGTCGCTCTCCCACGAGATCGGCAGGATCGGCCTGCTGGCCAGGGAGAACGCCACCATCGTCAACGCCGCCCTGCGACCGCTCGCCGAGCGCACCGTCGGCGCCTTCGAAGACGCGCTGAAGACCGCGAGCATCGTCGCCCCGCTGTTCCTGTCGCAGAACGACGGGACGCTGATGGACCTCCGGCAGGCGCAGCGCTACCCGGTGGCGACGTTCGCCTCGGGGCCGACCAACTCGATGCGGGGCGCGGCGTACCTGTCCGGGCTCACCGACTGCGCCGTGGTCGACATCGGCGGCACCACCACCGACGTGGGCATCCTGGTCGGCGGCTTCCCCCGGGAGGCCACCGGCGAGGCGGAGCTGGCCGGGGTGCGGACCAACTTCCGCATCCCCGACGTGCTGTCGCTGGGCATCGGCGGCGGCTCGCTCATCGCCCCGGACGGCTCGGCCGGGCCGCGCAGCGTCGGCTACCGGCTCACCGAGGAGGCCCTGGTCTTCGGCGGCTCCACCCTCACCGCCACCGACCTGGCGGTGGCGGCCGGCTACGCCGAGATCGGCGACCCCTCGCTCGTCGCGCACCTCGACCCCCGCGCCGCGCTGGCGCGGATCGCCGAGCGCGTCGCCGAGACCGTGGACCGGATGCGGACCTCGGCCGCCCCGCTGCCCGTCGTCGCCGTCGGCGGCGGCAGCATCCTCATCCCCGACGGCCTGCCCGGCTTCGACGAGGTCCACCGGCCCGGCCACTTCGCCGTCGCCAACGCCGTCGGCGCGGCCATCGCGCAGGTCGGCGGCGAGGTGGACCAGGTCTTCTCCGGAGCCCGCGACGCCATGCTCGACGAGGCCCGCGACAAGGCGGTCTCCCGCGCCGAACGGGCCGGGGCCCGCGCCGGCAGCGTGCGGATCGTCGAGGTGGAGGAGATCCCCCTGGCCTACCTGCCCGGCGGCGCGACCCGCGTCCGCGTCAAGGCGGTCGGCGACCTGGACCTGGAGAAGATCAATGCGTGAACTCGGAGCCGACCAGCTCGACGACCTCGCCCGCGGCGCCGGGATCCTGGGCACCGGCGGCGGGGGCGACCCCTACATCGGCAAGCTCCTGGCCCGCGAGGCGATCCGCGCCCACGGCCCGGTGACCGTCCTGGACATCGACGAGGTGCCGCACGACGCCACCGTCGTGCCGGTCTCCGGCATGGGCGCGCCGACCGTGCTGCTGGAGAAGCTCCCGGCGGGCACCGAGGAGCTCACCGCCCTGCGCGCGCTGGAGGCCGTGCTCGGCCGGCGGGCCACCCACATCGTCCCGATCGAGGTCGGCGGCGTGAACTCCATGATCCCCATCGCCGCCGCCGCCCAGGCCGGGCTGCCGCTGGTCGACGGGGACGCCATGGGCCGGGCCTTCCCCGAGGCCCAGATGGTGCTGCCCACGCTGATCGGCGTCTCGACCACCCCGATGGCCCTGGCCGACGACAAGGGCAACACCCTGGTCGTCGACGCGGTCTCCAACCGGTGGTCGGAGAAGATCGCCCGGGCGGCCTGCGTGGAGATGGGCTGCCAGGTCTCCTGCGCCGACACCGTGCTCCGCGGCGACCAGCTCCGCGACGGGCTGGTCCCGGCGACGCTCACGCTGGCGGAGGACCTGGGCCGGGCCGTACGGCTGGCGCGGGCCGAGCACTCCGACCCGGTGGAGGCGGCCAGGCGGCTGCTGGAGGGCGTGCGCCTGCTCAGCGGCAAGGTCGTCGACGTGGAGCGCCGCACCACCGGCGGCTTCGCCCGGGGCCGCGCCCGGTTGGAGGGCCCGGACGGCGTCCTGGAGCTGAGCTTCCAGAACGAGCACCTGCTGGCCGTGCGGGACGGCGCCACCGTCGCGACCACCCCGGACCTGATCTGCGTCCTGGACACCGACACCGGCGAGCCGGTCACCACCGAGGCCATGCGGTACGGCCTGCGTGTCACGGTGATCGCGGCGCCCTGCGACCCCCGGTGGACCACCCCCGCCGGGCTGGCGCTCGCCGGGCCGCGCTACTTCGGCTACGACTGTGATCACGTGCCCCTGGCCGGCGTGCGGGGGTAGGCCCGGCGCCGTCCGCGGCCCGGGCGGGCCGCCGGGGCGGGCCGCCGGATCCGGTGGATCCGGCCGGATGGGTGGAGCGGCACGCCGCGGTCGCCTAACCTGTAGGGACGAGGGGAGTACTTCCCAAGAACCGGTCCGGTCAATACGGACGCCCCACGGCGTCCCCGGGCGGTCGCCCGCGAGGTGCGGGTGAAGGAGACCTCGAATGGCCGAGCGCATTCGAGGAGCCCCCATGCCGGCTGACAGACCGCTTCCGACCTCCGCTCCGGCCCCCGCCGGTCCGCTCCGACCGGAGACGGTCCCCGCCGGTCCGCTCCGGCCGGGGACGGTCCCCGCCGGTGAGCTGAGCTATCCCCCCGGGTCGCTGGTGCTGCTCGCCGGGCTGCCCGGCGCGGGCAAGAGCACCCTGCTGGACCGGCTGTACGGACTGCGCGGCGACGAGCGGGGACCGGTCCGGGCCGGCGCGGTGCGGGTGATCGACTCGCGGCAGTCCCGCAACTGGTGGGCCCGCTATCTCGGCCCGATCCCGCCGCGGATCCGCACCCCGATCGTGCACGCCACCCATGTGTCGCGGATCGCGCGGGCGCTGCTGCGCGGGCACGGCGTCGTCGCGCACACCCGGGGCACCTGGCCGCACATCCTGTACGGCTTCGCCTGGCTGACCCGCCGGGTCGGCAGCGAGGTCCACCTGATCCTGCTGGACGTCGAGCCGGGGGTCGCGCGCGCGGGGCAGCTGTCCCGCGGCCGGGTCGTCACCGCCACCGGCTTCGCCCGGCACTGCCGGCGCTGGCGGGTGCTCGTCGCCCGCGCCCGCGGCGGCTCCCTCCCGCCGGCCGCGGGCGTCACCGTGCTGGACCGCCCGGCGGCGGACCTGCTGGGCGCCATCCGTTTCGACAGGCTGCCGGACCCGCGGCGGGAAGAGCACCGCTAGGAGCCGTCAGCTGGGCAGACCCCATCCGCCTGACCCAGGCCCGGTTGAGTGCCGCCTGTGCTGTGGTCACACGGTGTGCAGGAAGTCTTCGAGGATGTCGTTGTAGAGGTCCGGGCGCTCCATGTTGGGGTAATGGGCGGCACCGTCGATCGCGGTCGCGCGGCCGTCGGCGACGGTGCCGGCGAGGCGTTCGGCCATGCCGATGTGGTCGGGCGAGTCCAGGGCGCCGTTGATGGCCAGCACGGGTATGTGGATCTTGGGGACGCGCTCCCAGGTGTCGCGCACCGGGACGAGCAGGTTCGCTTCGCCGGCGGTGTGCTTGGACATGGTGGCCCTGACCATTCGACGCAGGCGGGCGGCGACGCCGGGATCGAGATCATCGACGGTGCGGTACGGGCCCGCGGCGAAGAGCATGAAGCCCTCGATCGAGGCCTCCAGATCACCGGCGGCCATCGCCGCATGCCATGTCGCCATGGACCGGGTGGTCCAGGGGTCGGTGAGGTACGGCTCGCCGGTTCCCGCGCCGCTGACGACCACGGCGCTGACCAGTTCCGGGTGCTCCAGCGCGGTCTCGACCGCGATGCTCGCGCCCATGGACACTCCCACCATGATCGCAGGCCCCACGCCCAGATGGCGGAGCAGCGCGGCGAGGTCGTCGGTGAGCCGGTACGGCTCGGTGGCGTTGGCCGAACGGCCGTGGCCACGGGCGTCGGGGACGATGACGCGGTATCGGGAGGCGAAGACGGGAATCTGGTCGTCCCACATGCCGTGGTCCACGAAGCCGCCGTGCAGCAGGACGAGGGGGCGGCCGGCGCCGGTGTCGAGCCAGAACAGATCCTTCATGACAACTAAGGTGTCATTATTTGGCCAAGATGACAACTGAGCTGTCAATATAAGAGGATGAGCGAGACAGACCGTGGCCCGGCGTCCGAAGAATCGACCGACCGGCTCGCCGAGGTGTTCGACCTCGTGGGTCCGCTCTACCGGCGCGCCTATCGCAAAGTGGAGCAGGACGCGCCCATCGAGGGGCTGTCGGTGGGCGTGCGGGCCGTGCTCAACATGCTCCGCAAGGATGGGCCCATGACCGTCCCCCAGATGGGCCGGGCCCAGGCGCTGAGCCGCCAGTTCGTGCAACGCATGATCAACGACGCGGCCGCGCGAGGCCTGGCCGAGTCCGTCCCCAATCCAGCGCACAAGAGGTCCTCGCTCATCCGGCTGACGGAGGAGGGCCAGGCCGCCATCACCGCCGTGTTCGACCGCGAGCGGGCGGTACTGCGCCAGGTCGGCGGCGACCTCACCGACGACGACATCGCCGCCTGCATCCGCGTCCTCTCACGCCTCCTACGGCATCTCGACGACGTCGACGTGGACTGAGACCTCTCCCCGGAAGGGTGGCACGTGAGTGGCCGATCAGCGCTGCCGCAGGCCGGGATCGGGCCTCGCTCGTCCAGGGGCGGGTGAGGCTCGATCACGGACCGTTCCTCGTCGGTGCGGTCTCCACGCGCCATGGCGACGGCCCGCCAGGATCGGAGGCCAGAGCGAGGCGGATCCCTTTGATCTCAACTCCGTACAGGCCCTAACGGGCGGAGCCCCTCAGGTCGGCGAGGATCGCGCGGTGGTCGCTGCCCGACCCCGGCAGCACCCGGCTGTCGAGGCCGGTGAAACCCCGGGTGAGCACGTGGTCCAGGCGGACGGCGGGCCAGGCGTCGGGCCAGGTGAACTGCAGGCCGGTGCCGGCCTGCTCCGACACCGGCGACAGCAGCGCGGTGAGGCGGCTCAGCTCCCGGTCGGTGGTCGCGGTGTTCAGGTCGCCGACGACGATGATCCGGGGGCTGGGGTCCGCCCGGACCGCGCGGGCCAGGGCCTCCACCTCGGCGTTGCGGTTGGCGATGACGGACGGCCGGTAGGGGCGGAAGGAGGCCAGGTGCACCGCGTAGAGGCTGACCGGGCCCTGCGGCGTGTCGATGATCGCCTGCTGTGCGCGCAGCACCCCGGGCACCGGCCGTGGAAGGCCCTCGAAGGGGTATCTGCTCCACACCGCCACACCCGGGTTGCCGGGGAAGCGGTGGGGGTAGCCGGGGTTGATCTCCCGGACGAAGGCGGAGTCGACCGCTCCGTCGGCCGGCGCGGGGTCGTCGGGGATCTCCGCGGCCACGAGGATGTCCGCGTCGGCGGCCCGCAGCGCCCTGGCCGTCGCCACCAGGTCGCCGTTGGCGTAGCTGACGTTCTGGTGGACCACGCGCAGGTCCCGCGGGCCGGCGCCGGCGGTGCGGACGAACGCGGGCCCGAAGATCGCCGCCCACATCACGGCCGGGATCACCACTCCGGTCAGCGCGAGCCACGACCAGCGGGCGAGGGCGGCCAGGGCCAGGGCCGGGACCGCCAGGCCCAGCCAGGGCAGGCCGCTGTCGAGCGTGTTGCCCAGGCCCCGCCAGTTGGGCACCTGCCGGTGTCCCGCCAGGACGAGAGCGACCAGCACACCCGCGACCGCTGTCAGCCCGCCTCGGAACCGCGGCGACATGATGATGAGAGATCCCTTCGGCGGCTGCGGGTCCCGGCGCCCTTCACCGAAGCAGTTCATCACGGCGTCGGCGGATGCGGCGAGGAGGCTTGCGGTGTCGGAGGGGCCGACATGCCCGTGCCCGGCGGACGATTTTACCGTCGCCCGGCGATCTCCTCCACCTTCCCGCACCCCGGCCGCCGCCCCCGCACCCCGCGCCTTCCCGCCCCCGCGCCCCGGCCGCCGCTCCCCCTCACCGGCCGCCGTGCCCTCTCACCGGCCGGGCACGGCGTCCAGCGGCGGGGCGGCCGGGGACGCCGGGGGGACGCACGCCCGGTCGTCGCACCCGGCCGGCCCGGCGACCGGGTGGAGCAGGCCGGCAGGATCGGCCGCCGGGCGGAGCAGGCCGGCCAGTCCCCCCTCCCTCCCGTACGGCCGGGCGCGGAGCGCCTCGGCGATCAGCCCGGAGCGCGGATGGCGCTCCCTCAGCTCGGCGTAGCGCAGCGCCACCACGCGGGCCACGGCGGCCGGGCTGTCCAGGCTGTAGACGGCGTAGAGCCGCTGCCTGGTCCTCGGCGACAGGCGCCCGGTCCACCAGCGGTAGACCACGCCGTCCGTCCAGACCACCAGGTCGGCCCAGACGGACACCAGGGCCAGGCCGTAGCCGTCGTGGACGTCGCCCTCGACGCCGTGCCGCGCCAGTTCGTCACGGAGCAGACACGCGGCCTGAACGGCGGGCGTCTCCGCGAGCACACCTCGGAGGTTCGCCACTGCCCACCTCCTCTCGGCGTTCGATGAAAACGGCAGACCGTTTCCCATTCCCAGGGTGCCGTGGGATGATTACTTTCGGTAGGTGTCCGATTACTAAGAGACACATGCATCTCGGTTGGGGTCCGCTGTGGGACCCACCCCGACACATGTAGGACCCGAAAGGACGGGAGCCCCCATGCCCGCCCCAAACGAGCTGGATCCCAGTGCCAGTGTCATGGCCTACTGGGGTTCCGAGCTGCGCCGGCTGCGAGAGGCCATGGGCTGGAGCCAGCAGGAGCTCGCCAAGCGGACGACTTACTCCACCTCGCTGGTGGGTCTGGTCGAGACCGCCATGCGCGCTCCGACCAGGAAGTTCGCGCAGAGATGCGACGAGGTGCTGGAGACCGGCGGAACGCTCGTCAAGCTCTGGCCGCTGATCGGCCGGGAGTCCTCGCCCGCCTGGGTCCGCTCACTGTTCGAGCTGGAGTGGGAGGCGCGCACCCTGCGCAACTACCAGCTCGCGGTGGTGCCGGGGCTGCTGCAGACCGAGGACTACGCACGGACGCTGACCCGCTCGGGTCGGCCGTTCGACACCGTCGAGCAGGTGGAGGAGATGGTGACGGTGCGGATGCAGCGGCAACGGCTGCTGGACCGGCCCGATCCGCCGATTCTCTTCGTCCTGCTGGATGAGGCCGTGCTGGCGCGCCCCATCGGTGGTGCCCGGGTGATGCGAGAGCAGCTCGAGCACCTCCTGGAGGCGACCGCGCGGCCACGGGTCACCCTTCAGGTGATCCCGTTCGAGGTGGGGGCCTACCCCGGGCTGGCCGGACCCATGTTGGTCCTCTCCTTCAAGGGGGCGCCCGACGTGGTCTACATGGAGAACGCGGAGAACGCGCAGCTCCTGACCGATCCGGCCCGGGTCGACCCCCTGTCGGCCCAGTTCGACGCATTGCGTTCCTGGGCACTCCCACAGGCCGCCTCGGCGGCCTTTATCGAGAAGAGGATGAGTTCATGGATCTGACCGGTGCCCGGTGGCGCAAGAGCAGCCGCAGCAACGGCAACGGTGGTGAGTGCGTCGAGGTGGCCGTCAACCTCCCCGGCGTCGTCGCCGTCCGCGACAGCAAGAACCCCGACGGTCCCGCGCTGCTGTTCTCCCCGGAGGTGTGGGCCACCTTCCTGACCCGCATCAAGGGCGGCTCGCTCTAGAGCCGTCCACCGCGTGGTGAGGTCGCTCCTGCGGGCGTAGCGTAGATCTTCCACCCCGGCGGCATCCATCGTGGATACAAGCCCGAACTGTTTGGGTATGCGACTCATTCAGGGGAAGTGCGCCGGGCAGAGCTCGACGCCGGTGCGCACGGAGGGTCTGGCCAGGGAAGGCACGATGAGAGCTGCCCGGCAGGAGAGGGCCAGCGGGCTGGGGCTGGAGGTGTTCGATCCGGCCCCTGTCGGGGTGTCGGTGAGCAGTGTGCGAGACCACCGGCTGGTCTACGCCAATGCCGTCTACCGGTCGGTCTTCGGTGACAGGTCGATCAGGACCCTCGCGCGCGAGGCGTTCAGCGATCACGTCGAACGGGACTACTACTTCGGCCTGCTGGACCAGGTCCTGAGCACCGGGGAGCCGGTGACCGTCACCGAGGCCTCGGTGGCCATCGACTACGCCGACACCGGCCCGCAGGAGCGTTTCTTCACCTTCAGCCTCTCGGAGATCTCTCTCGGCGGCGACGAGCGCGGGGTGCTGCTGGTGTCGGTGGAGGTCACCGAGCAGGTCACCGCCGCGCGGCGGATCAAGGCTCTCGCCGAGGAGCGGGGCCGTCTGCTCCAGCGCTACCGGAAGCTGGGCAGCGTCGGCGCGGAGATGGTCTGGGTGACCGCGCCCGACGGCAGTGTCATCGAGCCGAGCCCTGGCTGGGAGAAGGTGACCGGGCAGTCGTGGGAGGAGTTCAGGGAGGAGGGGTGGCTGGAGGCCGTCCACCCCGACGACCGCGAGCCGACCGTCCAGTCGTGGTCCCGGGCGGCCCGGGAGGTGCCGCCCCTGTGGGAGCACGTCCACCGGATACGCCGCGCCGACGGTACCTACCGGCACTTCAACGTCCGGGCCGTGCCGGTGCTGGAGGGCGACACCGTGGTGGAGTGGGTGGGCAGCTGCACCGACATCGAACAGGAATGGCAGGAGGACCAGCGCCGGGAGCTGCTCGACCGGGCCGCCGCCGCCACCGCCGACATCACGCGCCTGGAGGAGATGCTCACCGCGCTGGCCCATGTGATCGTGCCGGACCTCGCCGACGGCTGCATCATCTACCTGCTGCCCCACTCGCCGGACCGGCCCGAGCACGCGCCGCTCCTGGCGCACCTCGTCGCCTCCGCGGTCCGGCCCGGCCTGCCCGCGCTGCCCGAGCACGGCGAGGAGACCTTCGCCCCCGACAACGTGTTCGCCCGCACGGTACGGCGCCGCCGCCCCATTCACCGGACGTTCCCGCCGGGGGCCCCGGCGCCCGGCGTCGCGCCGGCGGAGGCCGAGGCGTGGCTCGTCTCGGCCGCGGCCAACAGCGTGGTCCTCGTGCCGGTCATCGTCGACGGCACCGTGGCGGCGGTGGTGGCCGCCTCCGCCTGCGGGGGACGCCCCCCGCTCAGCACCTCCGACGTCGCCCTGATAGGCCAGATGCTCGACCACGCGCACGACCCCTTCAGCAACGCCATCGAATACCGGCGCACGCAGCGCACGGCGCTGGCCATGCAGCACAGCCTGCTCCCGGAGCCGCCCACCGTCCCGGGCCTGCAGATCACCGCCCGTTACCGGCCGAGCCCCGCCGCCGCCGAGGTCGGCGGGGACTGGTACGACTGCTTCCGGCTCCGCGACGGCGCCACCATGCTGACGATCGGCGACGTGGCCGGCCACGACCTGCCGGCCGCCGTCACCATGAGCCAGCTGCGCAACATGCTCAGAGGGCTGGCCGTCGACCGGGAGGAGCCGGTCGGAGACATCCTGAGGCGCCTGGACACGGCCATGGAGACCCTCTACGACGATGAGACCGCGACCTGCGTCCTGGCGCGCCTGGAGACGACGGAGGGCGGCTGGCAGCTGAGCTACTCGGTGGCCGGGCACCCGCCGCCCCTGCTGGTCACCCCCGACGGCCGCGGCCGTCTCCTGGAGGGGGCCGCCAACCCCCTCCTGGGCGTGCTGCGTGACAGGCCGCGCACCAACGCCGTCGAGCCGTTGCCACCGGGCAGCACGCTGCTGCTGTACACCGACGGCCTCGTCGAGCGCCCGGGCGAGCACCTCGACGTGAGCCTGGACCGGCTGTGCCGGCACGCGACGACGCTCGCCGGGGAGCCGCTGGAGGACTTCTGCGAGGGACTGCTGACCGATCTGACCGCCGGCGGGAAGGACGACATCGCCATGATCGCGGTGCGCCTGCCGTCCGGGCCGCTCACAGCGGCAGGACGCCCCCCGGTTTGAGGGCCTTCATGGCGATCTGGGAGGTGAGCTTGTCGAGCCCGGGCAGGCGGCCGAGCTTCTCCAGGCAGAGCTGACTGTAGGAGTCCATGTCGGGCACCGCGACCCGCAGCACGTAGTCGGGGCGGCCGAACATGCGCAGGCACTCGACCACGTCCTCGACCTCCATGACCGCCGCCTCGAAGGCGGTGACGGTCTCGGCGTCCTGCCCCTCCAGCTCGACGTAGGCGAGAACCTGGAACCCGCGCCCGACGGCGGTGGGGTCGACCATGGCGCGGTAGCCGGTTATCACCCCCGACTCCTCAAGATTGCGGACCCGGCGCAGGCACGGCGAAGGGGTCAGCCGTACCCGCTCGGCGAGTTCGAGGTTGCTGAGCCGCCCTTCCGCCTGCAGAAGACCGAGAATTGCGCGATCGGTTGCATCCATGGCAACGGATGCTAACCAATCCGCTAATCGCAATAAATATTGACATCGGATTTCGCACCTCCTGACATAACCTTGCGGGCAATCGAAGCGGCGCAGACAGACGGGACCACAACCATGACGATCTTCGCCGACGCCCGCGAGGTGACCCCCGACGACCGGTACGTCCTCGACGAGGGCCAGGTCTTCATGACCGGCACGCAGGCGCTGGTCCGGGTGATCCTCGACCAGATGCGCGCCGACCGCTCCGCCGGCCTCGACACCGGCGCGATGGTGTCGGGCTACCCCGGCTCCCCGCTCGGCGGCTTCGACCAGGAGCTCGCCCGCTCGCACCGGCACGCCGGGCCGCTCGGCGTCGTGCACCGGCCGGGCCAGAACGAGGAGCTGGGCGCCACCGCCGTCTGGGGCAGCCAGCTCGTGCCGTCGCTCCCCCTGCCGCGCAAGGCGGGCGTCCTGGGCGTCTGGTACGGCAAGGCCCCCGGCGTCGACCGCGCGGCCGACGCGTTCCGGCACGGCAACTTCGTCGGCGCCCACCCCGACGGGGGCCTGATCGCCTTCTGCGGCGACGACCCGACCTGCAAGTCCTCGACGCTGCCCTCGGCCACCGAGAGCGCGCTCGCCGCGCTGGGCATGCCGATCGTCCACCCCGGCAGCGTCCAGGAGCTGCTCGACCTGGGCCGCCACGCCATCGCGGCCTCCCGGGCCAGCGGCCTGTGGGTGGCGGTGAAGGCCGTCGCCGACGTGGTGGACGGCACCGGCACGGTCGGCGTCGGTCCCGGCCGGGTGGTCCCCGTCATGCCGGTCGTGGAGTACGAGGGCAGGCCGTACCGGCACACGCCGGACGCCACGCTCCTGACCCCCTGGTCGCTGGAGATGGAGCGGACGCTGGTCGGCCCGCGCCTGGAGCTGGCGCGGGCCTACGCCAGGGAGAACGGCCTCAACCGGATCACCGTGGACCCCCGCGACGCCTGGCTCGGCATCGTCGCCTCGGGCACCGCCTACTACGACGTGCGCGAGGGCTTCCGCAAGCTGGGCGTGGACCCCGCCGAACTGGGCATCCGCATCCTCAAGATCGGCATGCTCTGGCCGCTGGAGCCCGGCGTCGTGCGGACCTTCGCCCGCGGCCTGGAGGAGATCCTGGTCGTCGAGGAGAAGGCCCCGCTGCTGGAGACCCTGGTCAAGGACGTCCTGTACGGCACCGCCGACGCCCCGCGCGTCCTCGGCAAGCTCGACGAGAACGGCGCCCCCCTGATCCCGCGGGCCGGGAGCGTCGACGCCGACCTGGCCGCCAAGGCGATCGCCTTCCGGCTGCGGCGCAAGGGCCTGGACGGCCGGGCCGAGATCGCCGAGGGCCTGGCCGTGATCTCCCGCCCGGCACCGCTGAAGCTGCTCGGCGCCCAGCGCACCCCGTTCTTCTGCTCGGGCTGCCCGCACAACCGCTCCACCGCCGTCCCGGACGGCGCCCCGGTGGGCGCGGGCATCGGCTGCCACACGATGGTGGTGCTCAACCGGGAGGGCAAGGGCACGCTGACGGGCCTGACCCAGATGGGCGGGGAGGGCACGCAGTGGATCGGCCAGGCGCCGTTCACCGACACCCCGCACATCTTCCAGAACCTGGGCGACGGCACCTTCCACCACTCCGGCTCGCTCGCCGTGCGCGCCGCCGTGGGCGCGGGCGTCAACATCACCTACAAGCTGCTCTACAACAGCGCCATCGCCATGACCGGCGGCCAGACGATCACCCCGTCCCTCGCCGTGGCCGACCTGACCCGCTGGCTGGAGGTGGAGGGGGTGCGCCGGGTGATCGTCACCACCGACGAGCCCGAGCGCTACCGGGGCGTCAGGCTGGCGCGGATCGCCGAGGTCCGCGACCGCACCGCGCTGCAGGACGCCCAGCGCGAGCTGGCCGCGACACCCGGCGTGACCGTGCTGGTCCACGACCAGCAGTGCGCGGCCGAGAAGCGGCGGCTGCGCAAGAAGGGCGACCTGCCCGACCCGGTCCGGCGGGTGGCGATCAACCAGCGGGTGTGCGAGGGCTGCGGCGACTGCGGGCAGAAGTCCGAGTGCCTGTCGGTGCTGCCGGTGGAGACCGAGTTCGGCCGCAAGACCGAGATCCACCAGTCGTCCTGCAACAAGGACTACTCCTGCGTGGAGGGCGACTGCCCCTCCTTCCTGACCGTCACGCCGGGCAGGGCCTCGCGCGGGCGCGCCGCCGTACCGGCTCCCCCCGAGATGCCCGCTCCGCCGCCGCGGACCGGGGAGACGATGATCCGGCTGGTGGGCATCGGCGGCACCGGCGTGGTGTCGGTGGCGCAGATCCTCGGCACCGCCGCGATGTTCGACGGCAGGCAGTCGCGCGGGCTCGACCAGACCGGCCTGGCCCAGAAGGGCGGCACGGTCGTCTCCGACATCCTGATCTTCGACGGCGGCGGCGACGGTGACCGGTCCGGCCGCGCCGGCACGGGCGGCGTGGACGCCTACCTCGCACTCGACCTGATCGGCGCCACCGACCCCAAGCAGCTGCGCGGCGCCGACCGCGACCGGACCGTCGCGGTGGTCTCCACCAGCCTGGCGCCCACCGGCTCCATGGTCCTCGACCCGGCCACGCACGTCACCGACCTCGGCGGGCAGGTCGGCGCGCTGGAGTCGCGCACCCGGCGTGAGCTGAACGTCTACCTCGACGCCGAGGACGTCGCCCAGAAGCTGTTCGGCGACCACATGCCGGCCAACACGATCGTGGTCGGCGCGGCCTGGCAGCGCGGGCTCATCCCGCTCAGCCTGGAGGCGATCGAGCGGGCCATCCGCCTGGGCGGCGGCAAGAGCGCGGACAGGACGATCGCCGCCTTCCACTGGGGCCGGGCCGTCGTCGCCGACCCGGAGGCCGTGGCACGGGCGACCGGTTCCCCCGCGCCGGTCGAGCAGCCGCCGAACCCCGAGATCGTCAGGCTCGTCGACTCGGTCGCCGCCCCCGGCACCGAGCTGCACCGGATCCTGCTGGTCCGGGTGCCCGACCTCGCCGCCTACCAGAACCCGCGCTACGCCGTCCGCTACGTCGAGGCGGTCCGCGCGGTCCTCGCCAGGGAGGCGGAGATCTCGGCCGGGCACTGCCCGATCACCGAGGCCTACGCCCGCCACCTGCACCGTCTGATGGCCTACAAGGACGAGTACGAGGTGGCCCGGCTCCACCTCGACCCGGCCGAGCGGGCCCGCGTCACCGCCGAGTTCGGCCCCGGGGCGAAGATCTCCTACAACCTGCACCCGCCGGTCCTGCGCGCCCTGGGCATGGACCGCAAGATCCGTCTCGGCTCCTGGTTCGACCCGGCCTTCCGCCTGCTGTACGGCATGCGCGTGCTGCGCGGCACCCGGCTGGACCCGTTCGGCGGGGCGGGGGTCCGCAGGACCGAGCGCGAGCTCGTCGCCGAGTACACCCGCGACGTGCACAGCGCCCTTTCGCACCTGCGCCCGGAGACGGAGGACCGGGTCCGCGAGCTGGCCGAGCTGCCGGAGGTGATCCGCGGCTACGAGCACGTCAAGATGCGCAACGTGGCGGCCTACCGGGAGCGGGCGGCCGCGCTGCTCGGCGAGCTCGGCGGCCGGTAGGTCACGCCCTGACCGAGGACAGGGGCGGGGCGATGTCCTCCAGGGAGGTCCGCTCCGCCTTGACCCCGAGCAGGATGGTGACGATCCCGGCCAGCACCATCATGCCCGCGGCGACCAGATAGCCGTAGAACAGGCGGGTCGGGTCGGGGTTGGCCTGGTCGCCGATCAGCGCGCCGAAGATGGCCGGGCCGAGCGCGCCGAAGGTCTGGGCGACGGCGAAGAACACCGCGATGGCCAGCGCCCGGATCTCCAGCGGGAACAGCTCGCTGACGGTGAGGTAGCCGGAGCTGGCCGCGGCGGAGGCGATGAAGAAGATGACCGACCACAGGAGGGTCTGGGTGGCCGCGGTGAGCAGGCCCTCCTTGAACAGCCAGCCGGTCACGGCCAGCAGGAGGCCGGAGGTGATGTAGGTGGAGGAGATCATCGGCTTGCGGCCGACGGTGTCGAACAGCGGCCCCAGGACGAACGGGCCGAGCAGGTTGCCCACGGCGAAGGCGAACAGGTATTTCGACGCCTCCGAGGCGCTCACCCCGTAGAACTGCGAGAGCACCAGCACGTAGGTGAAAAAGATCGCGTTGTAGAGGAACGACTGGCTGACCATCAGGGTGGCGCCGAGGACCGAGCGCTTCGGGTAGTCCCTGCAGATCACGCGCAGGACGTCGCGGTAGCTGACCGTGCCGTGCGGCCGGATCCCGATGACCTTGCGCTCGTCCACCGGCGGCAGCTCCTTGCCGGACTCCCGGACGTGCTCCTCGATCTCCCGCACCGCCAGCTCGCCCTCGCGCTCCCTGCCGTGCATGACCAGCCAGCGCGGGCTCTCCGGCAGGTGCCGCCGCAGACTCCAGATCGCCAGGCCGATGAGCGGGCCGATCAGCAGGCCGAGCCGCCAGCCCAGGTCGACCGGGAGCAGGTCGGGGTTGAGCAGGACGTAGGTGGACGCGGTGCCGATCATGGCGCCCAGCCAGTAGGTGCCGCTGACCGCCAGGTCGATCCGGCCCCGGTAGCGGGCGGGGATGAGCTCGTCGATGGCCGAGTGGATCGCCGCGTACTCCCCGCCGATGCCCATGCCGGCGAAGAACCGGAAGATCAGCAGCCACCAGTAGGAGAAGGAGAGCGCGGTGATGCCGTTGGCGACGAGATAGAGGCCGAGCGTGATGATGAAGAGCTTACGCCGCCCGAACCGGTCCGACAGGCGTCCGAACAGCAGCGCGCCCGCGACCTCGCCGAGCAGGTAGACCGTGGCGGCGAAGCCCACCTCGGCCGAGGTCAGGGCGAGCGTCTGCCTGTCGCGGAGGACGTCGCCGACGGCGCTGGCGATGGTGATCTCCATGCCGTCGAGCACCCAGGCCACGCCGAGCGCGACCACCATCTTGGTGTGGAAGCGCGACCAGGGCAGCCGGTCGATCCGCGCCGGGATGAGCGTCCGGATGATCTGATCCTGCGATGCCCCCATAGCTACTCAGTGTAGTGATTAATGGCTTAAAGTCACGGTCGGCGGACCGCCATGGGCAGGGCAGGACGCCACCCGGTGAGACACCGGCCCGGTGAGACGCCAGGGCGGGCAGGACGCCAGGGCGGACGGGACGTCAGGCCCGGCGGGAGATCAGGACTGCTGGACGTCAGGACGGCTGGACGCGGGCGAGCTCCTCCCTGCGGCTGAGCAGGGACGGCTCGTCGATGGGGTTCTCGTGGGTGCCCGTCGACGTGCAGGCGTGCGCGCCCGCGACGGCGCCCAGCCGGACGGAGTCGTCCAGGGACCGGCCCGACAGCAGGCCGTACAGGACGCCGGAGACGAACGCGTCCCCGGCCCCGTTGCTGTCGGCCACCGGTCCGGGCAGCGGGGCGGCGGGGAAGTGCCGCAGCCCGTCGGCGTCGAGGACGTGGCAGCCCTCGGCGCCCGACGTGCAGATCACGGTCCTGGCGCGGCCGCCGGTCAGGATGTCGCGCATGACGGCCTCGCGGCGGGAGCCGAGCGCCGTGTCCGACAGGAAGACCAGGTCGGAGGAGTAGGCGTAGTCCCGGTGGAAGTCGTTGTCCCCGTCCCAGTCGTGCAGGTCGGTGGAGACGGACCCGCCCTCCAGGTCGGGGTAGACGTGCCGGGAGAAACCGGTGAGCGACACGTGCACGTGCCGGGCCTCGCGCACCGCCGGCAGGTAGAGCTCCCTGGGCAGCCGTTCGCCGGGCGCGTCACGCGGGTCGAACAGCGACAGCCGCCGCCCGTCGGGGCCGACCAGCAGGACGCTGCGCCGGGTGCCCTGGGGGGCCAGAGCCCATTCGAACTCCACCCCCTTGGCCTCCATGTGGGCCCGGATGAAACGGCCCTGCGGGTCGTCGCCGATCAGGTCGACGAGCTTGACCTTCAGGCCGAGTGAGTGACAGCCGAGCGCCACGCCGCTGCCGGTGTTGCCGATCCGGTCGATCACCGGGGGGACGGCGTAGGTGTCGGCGTACGGCAGGGGCAGCTCGGGCACGTAGGCCGTGGTGTCCACCCCGGTCCCACCGATGACGACGACGTCGTGACCAGTCTTCATCGCCCCATGATCCCACCCCGCCGGCAGGCGGCCCGCCCCGCGCCCCGGCCGGCCGGACCGGGGGCGCCGCCGGGCCGCAGGACGTCACGCCGGCAGTCCGGCAGCGGGTCGCCGCCCTGCCCCGTCGGGAACAGGATCCGGCCGTCGGCCGGGACGTCACGGCCGGACACGGCCCGGTGTGATCCGGTTGTGGCTGATCAGGCGCATCCCCATCCGTTGACCAGGCCATCCTTCGGAGCTTCGATTTTTCGAAGATCTCGCGAAAGTTTCGATCTCGACGGTCGTGGCCATCCTGATCCGGGGCCTCTTCCATCAGCCGCAGTGTGGAACGGCCCCGCCCGGCCGGACGGTCCCCACCGGGCGGGCGCGGCCCGGCGGGTGGGGCGCCGTCAGCGGTTGACCAGCGGCCCGGAGCCGGTCGAGCGGCGCACCACCAGCTCCGGCTGGAACATCAGCTCGATGTGCCTGCTCCGGATGCCGTTGATCTCCTCCAGCAGGGTCGCCACGGCGGCCGAGGCCATCGCGCCGATGGGCTTGCGGACGGTGGTCAGCGGCGGATCGGTGAAAGCGATCAACGGCGAGTCGTCGAACCCCACCACCGACACCTCCCCCGGCACCGACAACCCCCGGTCCCGGCACGCCCGGATCGCCCCCAACGCCATCAGGTCCGAAGCGCACACGATGCCCGTGCACCCCCGCTCCAGCAACTGCGCCGCCGCCGCCTGACCCCCCTCCACCGAGAACAGCGAATGCGAGATCAGCTCATCCACCTCGGTCGCCCCCAGCAACTGCGCCATCGCCTGCCGGTAACCCTCGATCTTGCGGATCACCGGCACGAACCGGCGCGGCCCGACGGCCAGACCGATCCGCTCGTGCCCCAGATCCACCAGATGCTGCACCGCCAGCCGCGCGGCGGCCCGGTCGTCCGGCGAGATGAACGGCGCCTCGATCTGACCGCTGTAGCCGTCCAGCAGGACGATCGGCAGCCCGCGATCGGTCAGGCGGGTGTAACGGTCCATCTTGGCCGTCGTGTCGGCGTGCAGGCCGGAGACGAAGACGATGCCGCTGACCCCCCGGTCAATCAGCAGCTCGGTGAACTCGTCCTCGGGGGCCCCGCCGGGGAGCTGGGTGCACAGCACCGGGGTGTAGCCGTGCTGGGTCAGCGCCTTCTCGATCGCTTGGGCGAACGCCGGGAAGATCGGGTTGTCCAGCTCCGGGGTGACCAGCCCGATCAACCCGTTGCTGCGCTGGCGCAACCGCTGCGGCCGCTCGTAGCCCATGACGTCGAGCGCGGCCAGGACGGCCTGCCGGGTGGCGGCGGATACGCCCGGCTTGCCGTTGAGCACCCGGCTCACGGTCGCCTCGCTCACCCCTGACTGGGCGGCGATGTCGGCCAGCCGGATGCCCGCTCCCTCGGGGCGGGACCGCGAGGTCTGCGTGAGTTCACCGTCCATCAGAAGTACCCCACCATGCTGCTGAATTGGGCGCAACCCAGACGGTATTCAACGCCCTGGATGTGAAACTCGTTTCCGAAAGTTTTCGTAAACTGTAACATCCCTTGCTCTCTGTCACGGCCATCACCTCGCATGCGGCCGGAAATCTCCTAATTCGCTACTTAGCTACTCACCAGGAACAGGGAAGTAACCAGCAGGTGTGCGATTTCTAACGACATCTATGGACACGCGGGCAAGTAGCGCGATGTACTACCTCATCAATCACACGGCTGGATCCGGGCAGTGGCGCCCGGGGGGAACGAGCGCGCATGAGTACCGTCGTCCTCGACAATGTGACCAAGGTCTACCCCGGCGGGTACCTGGCGGTTGACCGCATGAACCTGCGCGCCGAAAACGGGGAATTCCTCGTTCTGCTGGGGCCCTCCGGCTGCGGAAAGTCCACGCTGCTCCGGATGATCGCCGGCCTGGAGGAGATCACCTCCGGAGACCTTTGGCTGGGCGGCACGCTCGCCAACGACCTCGCCCCGCGCGACCGGGACGTCGCCATGGTCTTCCAGAACGGCGCGCTCTATCCGCACCGCACGGTACGCGGCAACATGGCCTTCCCCCTGGAGATCGCCAAGGCCGATCCGGCGATGGTCAGGGAGCGCGTGACGGAGCTGTCCAAGGCGCTGCACATCGACGAGACCCTTGAGCGCCGCCCTGGAACGCTCTCCGGCGGCCAGCGCCAGCGTGTCGCGATGGGCAGGGCGATCGTCCGCCAGCCCTCGCTCTTCCTGATGGACGAGCCGCTGTCCAACCTCGACGCGGGCATGCGCACCGAGCTCCGCATGGAGATCTCCTCGCTGGTCCGTTCCCTCGGCGTGACCACGATCTACGTGACACACGACCAGGTCGAGGCCCTGACGCTGGCCGACCGGATCGCCATCATGAACCGCGGCGTGCTCCAGGACGTCGGCACCCCCGCCCAGGTCTACAACGACCCGGCCACCGCCTTCACCGCCGCCTTCCTCAGCTCCCAGCAGCTCAACCTGCTCGCGGCCACCGTGCGCACCCCGCAGAACCAGTTCATCCTGCTGGACTTCGGGGTCCACCAGATCATGATCCCTTGGACCGATCCCAGGGCCTACGCCATCTCCCAGCACGTCGGCCGCCAGATCATCGTCGGCCTGCGCCCGGACTGCCTGGCCCCGGTCCCCGAGACGTTCGAGGGCCCCACCTTCCTCGGCCGCGTCCGGGCCCTGGAGTATCACGGCCACGAGTGGCTCGCCTACGTCGAGAGCGGCATCCCCACGGTGGCCGTCCCCGAGCCTCCGGACCCCCGGCACAAGGCCCGCAGCCTGGCGGCCGCCGCCCCGGGCGGCCGGGCCCGCGCGGTCATCAGGCGCCTGCTGCCCGGCTCCGGATTCGACCCCGAGCCCGAGCAGGCCCAGGAGCAGGTCGGCGGCACCCACCGCCGGGCCGACCTGATCGTCCGCGTCGGGTCCCGCCCCGTCTGGCGGACCGGCGAACCGGCCCGCGTGGGCGTCGACACCACCCGCCTGATGCTCTTCACCCCCGACGGCTCCCGGATCGACCCCCCGCACCGCTGACCGGCCGGCCCGGCCGCACCCCCGCGTGGCCCGCCGTACCCTGTCCGGCCCCGCGCCCGCCGGGCCCGCCACGGGGATCAGCGGCCGATGATGGAGACGATCTCGACGACGCGGGCGGCGCGGTCCAGCTCCGCCCGGTGGAAGGACGGCCCCTCGGGGCGGGCGAGGATCAGGTGCAGGCCCGCGCCCGGCACCGGGAGGCTCATCAGACGATGGCTGCCCGAGGCGAGGGTCGAGGGGCGCAGGGGGGTGAGATCGCCCGCCTTGACGCCGAGGAGGCCGCCTTCTCCGTCGAGCGCGGCGGGGGCCTGCCAGCTCCGGTGGACGAGCTCACCACTCCCCGAGGACACCGCGACCGCCCATTCGGCGCTCAGCAGGCCGGGCACGGCGTCCACGAGGGTGGCGAAGGCCCGGGCGGGCTCGGTCGCGACATGTTTGAGCAGGTCGTAGTCGGGGGCGGCGCCGGGGATCTCACGGGTGGGCCAGACGGCCTCGACACGTATGCCGGGCACGACGGACAGGCGTTCCCGGACCGTCTCGGCGTCGGCGGCGCCGGGCCAGGCGACGGTGAAGTCGTCCACGGCCCGGCCGGTCTCGCGCTCCAGCACCGTCACCTGGAGGATGTCGGCCCCCAGCGTGCCGAGCACCCGGGCGACCTGCCCCAGGGCGCCCGGACGGTCAGGGAAGGACACCCGTAGCCGCAACATCATTGTCGATCACCTCTCTTTGGACAGCCAGGGTGTCCTAGACAGGTTTCACGAAGGTTCCGGGGAGATGTCCAGGATAAGACCTGGCATCCGAAAACATCAGTCCTGATCGGACGCCATGCCGGTGATCCGGTCCCGGCCCGGCGCGAGCGTTTCCGGCGGGCTCCCCCACCGACCCGTCACCGTCCTCTCACCGGCCCGTCACCGTCCTCCCGGCGGCCCGTCATCCCCCTCCGCCGGCGCGGGCAGCGGCACCGTCGTGCCACCGGCCTTGAGCACCGCGCAGAAGGCGACCGCGTACTCGGCCCATCCGTCTCCGCCGAACAGCAGGCCGATCCGGTCCCCGGGGCGGAGACCCCGGTCGAGCAGGCCGCGGGCGACGGCGTTGGAGCGCCGTTCCCACTGGCCGAAGGTCAGGTCGCCGAGTCCGTCGGCGACGAGGGCGGGCCTGTCGGGATCGGTCTCCGCCCGTACGGCGAGCAGCCGGGGGATCGTGGGCGGAGCCGGGTGTGCACACTCATGCCGGCCTCCTGGGCGGGCGCGCGAGATCGGATGATCGAACGAGAGTGGGACCGGGCCGAGAACGGCCCGGGTGATGCACGTGCCGAGGAGAGGGATCGGCCGGGGACAGCCGGTCCCCAGGAAAAAGGGGAAGGGGAGAGAAGGGTCAGCGAGAGAAGGGGAGAAGGGTCAGCGGAGGATCTTCGGGCCCGAGCCCGTGGAGCCGCGCACGATGAACTCCGGCTGGAAGATGAGCTCGGAGTGCTGCACGGGCGCGCCGGAGACGGCCTCCAGCAGGGTGTGCACCGCGGCGGTCACCATCGACTGGACCGGCTGGCGGACGGTGGTCAGCGGCGGATCGGTGAAAGCGATCAACGGCGAGTCGTCGAACCCCACCACCGACACCTCCCCCGGCACCGACAACCCCCGGTCCCGGCACGCCCGGATCGCCCCCAACGCCATCAGGTCCGAAGCGCACACGATGCCCGTGCACCCCCGCTCCAGCAACTGCGCCGCCGCCGCCTGACCCCCCTCCACCGAGAACAGCGAATGCGAGATCAGCTCATCCACCTCGGTCGCCCCCAGCAACTGCGCCATCGCCTGCCGGTAACCCTCGATCTTGCGGATCACCGGCACGAACCGGCCCGGCCCGACGGCCAGACCGATCCGCTCGTGCCCCAGATCCACCAGATGCTGCACCGCCAGCCGCGCGGCGGCCCGGTCGTCCGGCGAGATGAACGGCGCCGGGACGTCGTCGGCGTGCCCGTTGAGCAGGACGATCGGCACGCCCTGCCCGATGATCTGGGTGTAGCGGTCCGAACGCGCGGTGACGTCGGCGTGCAGGCCGGAGACGAAGATGATGCCGCTGACCCCGCGCTCCACGAGCAGCTCGGTGAACTCGTCCTCCACCGCGCCGCCGGGGAGCTGGGTGCACAGCAGCGGGGTGTAGCCGTGCTGGGTCAGCGCCTTCTCGAAGGCCTGGGCGAACGCCGGGAAGATCGGGTTGTCCAGCTCCGGGGTGACCAGCCCGATCAACCCGTTGCTGCGCTGGCGCAACCGCTGCGGCCGCTCGTAGCCCATGACGTCGAGCGCGGCCAGGACGGCCTGCCGGGTGGCGGCGGATACGCCCGGCTTGCCGTTGAGCACCCGGCTCACGGTCGCCTCGCTCACCTTCGCCTGCGCGGCGATGTCGGTGAGCCTGGCCGCGCTGTTGCCGGGCGGGCCGCCGCCGCTAGACGGCATCGCGTTCCCACCAGACGGCCGAGTCGGGTGCCAGCCGCGCCACGCCGCCGTCGACGGCCGGCTCCTCGCTGGCCAGCAGGACCCGCCCGGGGGCGGGCAGCTCGACCGGCTCGCCGGTCAGGTTCATGGTGCAGGCGAACCCGTCGCCCCGGGTGAAGGCCAGCGTGCCCTCGGGGGAGTCCAGCCAGGTCAGCGGCGCGTCGTCGAAGGAGCGGCGGGCCCGCCTGATCTCCAGCGCCGTCCGGTAGAGGCTCAGCGTGGAGTGCGGGTCGCGTAGCTGGGACTGGACGCTGAGCGGGCCCCAGGAGGCGGGCATGGGCAGCCACGTCTCCTCGATGCCCGGCAGGCTGAAGCCGAAGTGCGGCTCGACGTCGGCCCACGGGATGGGGACCCGGCAGCCGTCGCGACCGTCGTCGGGGTTGCGCAGCCGCTGCGGGTCGCGCAGGAACTCCTCCGGCAGGTCGAGGACCTCCGGCAGGCCGAGCTCCTCACCCTGGTAGAGGTAGGTGGAGCCGGGCAGGCAGAGCGTCAGCAGGGCCGCGGCGCGGGAGCGGCGCAGGCCGAGGTCGCCGCCGCCGTAGCGGGTCAGGTGCCGCTTGACGTCGTGGTTGGACAGCACCCAGGTGGTGGGCGCGCCGACCATTCCGGAGGTGGTCAGCGACTCCTGGATCACCGTGCGGAACCTGGCCGCCTCCCACGGGGTGTTGAGGAAGTGGAAGTTGAACGCCTGGTGCAGCTCGTCCGGGCGGACGTAGTTGGCCAGCCGCTGCGGCGACGGCGCCCACGCCTCGGCGACGCCGATCCGCTCGCCCGGGTAGGAGTCGAGCAGCCTGCGCCAGGCGCGGTGGATCTCGTGCACGCCGTCCTGGTCGAAGAACGGGACCACGTCGGCGCCGATCATCCGGACCTGGTCGGAGTGGCCGACGTCGGGCAGGCCCTCGGCCTTGACCATGCCGTGGGCCACGTCGACGCGGAAGCCGTCCACGCCCAGGTCGAGCCAGAAGCGCAGGACCGACTCGAACTCCGTGTGGACCTCGGGGGTGTCCCAGTTGAGGTCGGGCTGCTCGGGGGCGAACAGGTGCAGGTACCACTCGCCGTCGGGCAGCCGGGTCCAGGCGGGGCCGCCGAAGACCGACTCCCAGTCGTTGGGGGGCAGCTGCCCGTCCTCGCCCTTGCCCGGGCGGAAGATGTAGCGCTCCCGCTCGGGGCTGCCGGGGCCGGCCGCCACGGCCTGCTGGAACCACACGTGCCGGTCGGAGGTGTGGTTGGGCACGACATCGACGATCACCCGCAGGCCGTGCCGGTGCGCGTCGTCGATCAGGGCCTTGGCGTCGGCCAGCGACCCGAAGATGGGGTCCACGTCCCGGTAGTCCGCCACGTCGTAGCCGAAGTCGGCCATCGGCGAGGTGTAGAACGGCGTCAGCCAGACGGCGTCGACCCCCAGGTCGGCCAGATAGCGCAGCCGGCTCCGCACGCCCAGCAGGTCCCCGACCCCGTCGCCGTTGCCGTCGGCGAAACTGCGCACGTAGACCTGGTAGATCACCGCGTCCCGCCACCACCGGGTGGCGGTCTCGCTGGCATGGTCCGCGTGGACGAGCTCGGTCATATTAATCCCCCGATCAAGTGACATATCAGGACGTGATAGCACGGTGGTGTTACGACTTTGTGGCGCCGGCGGTGAGTCCGGCGACCAGATGACGCTGGACGAGCAGGAAGATGACCGCCGCGGGCAGCGCGATCAGCACGGCCGAGGCGGTCAGCAGCCCCCAGTCGGACCAGTGCTGGCCGACGAACTGCTGCAGGCCGGCCGCGAGTGTGCGCGTCTCCTCTCCCGTCATGAAGACCGAGGCGTAGGCGACCTCGCCCCAGGCGGTCATGAAGGAGTAGAACGCGGTGACCGCGATGCTGGGCCGGGCCAGCGGCAGGATGACCCGCCAGAAGGTGCCGAACGGGGTCAGCCCGTCGATCATCCCCGCCTGGTCGATCTCGCGCGGGATGGAGTCGAAGTAGCCCTTCATCATCCACGCGCAGAACGGCACCGCCACGGTCATGTAGGCGATGACCAGGCCCGGGATCTGGTTGAGCAGCCCGAGGCCCGCCATCAGGTTGTAGAGCGGCACGATCAGGATCGCCACCGGGAACATCTGGGTGATCAGCAGCATCCACATGACGCCGCGGTAGCCCGGGAACCGGAAGCGGCTGACCGCGTATCCGGTCGTCGAGGCCAGGAACACGCCGATGACCGTGGTCAGCCCCGCGATGATCACGGAGTTGAGCAGCCAGTTCGGGAACTGCGTCTCGGTCAGCACCCGGGCGTAGTTGCCCAGCGACGAGTTGTCGAAGAAGGTCAGCTCGGTGGAGAGCCAGCCGTCGCGCGGCTTGAGCGAGGTCAGGATCAGCCACACGATGGGGAACAGCGCGACGAGGGAGGCGACGACGAGCGTCCCGTGCAGCAGGATCGAGCTGCCGACGCTGCGTTCCCCACGGCCGCGGGCGCGGCCACGCCTCGTGGGACCTGCGGTGACGGTGCTCACCAGACCTCCCCTTGCTTGCGCAGCGCGCGGCGGTAGACCAGGGCCAGCACGACGAGGAGCAGGAGGATGATCACTCCCCAGGCCGCCGAGCCCGAGTAGTTGCGGATGCCGGTGAAGGCCTCACGGTAGGCGTAGGTGACCAGGATCTCCGTGGAGCTGCCCGGTCCCCCGCCGGTGATCAGGAAGATCAGCGGGAACATGTTGAACGTCCAGATCGTGCCCAGCAGGACGACGGTGCTGGAGACCGTGCGCAGGCCGGGGACGGTGATGTGGCGGAAGCGCTGCCACGGCGTGGCGCCGTCCACCTCGGCCGCCTCGTAGAGCTCGCCGGGGATCGACTGGAGCCCGCCGAGCATGGCCACCATCATGAACGGTACGCCCACCCAGACGTTGACCGCGATGACCGCGATCTTCGCCGTGGTCGGGTCGTCGAGCCAGCCGACCGCCCCGAGGCCCGCGGCCTTGAGCATCGCGTTGATGACGCCGTAGTCGCTGTTGTACAGGTAGCGCCAGATGAAGGCGGCGACGAAGGGCGGGACCGCCCACGGCAGGATCAGCAGCAGCCGGTAGACCGAGCGCAGTCGCATCTTCCGGTTGAGCAGCAGGGCCAGGCCGAGACCGAGGCCGTAGTGGAGCCCGACGCACGCGACGGTCCAGCCGACCGTCCAGATCAGCTTCTCCCAGAACAGGCCGCTGGTCAGGATGTCGACGTAGTTGCCGAACCCGACGAACTCGTAGCTCGAGGGGATCACGTTGACGCCGATCGTCCGCCCCATCGTGGCCTCGGTGGCGTCGGTCAGCGACAGGTAGACGCCTCGGACCAGCGGCCAGCCGATCAGCACGGCGGTGACCACGATGACCGGGGCGACCATGGCCCAGGCGTACCAGTAGCGCGACGTCGCCCGCCGGACCGGGCCGACCTTCTTGGGGCGGCCCCGGCCGCGGGCGCCGTCAGCGGCGCCCGCGGCCCGGTCCCTGGCCGTGCCGGTTACACGTCCAGTGGAAGTCGCCACCGGTCAGCTCCAGTCCTTGAAGATGCCGTGGTACTTCTCGTCAACCGACTTGACCATGTCCTCGGGCGAGGACTTGCCGCCGACCAGGGACTGGTAACCCTCCAGGAGCGGCTGGAAGAGCTGGCCGCCCTCGGGGATCCACGGCCGCGCGACCGCGGTGTCGATGATCGGCTTGAAGGTGGCGACGTCCTTGTTGCCCTGGACGTCGGGGTTGTCGTAGGCGGAGGCGCGGGTCGGCAGGAGGCTGATCTCCTTGGCGACCTTGGCCTGGGCCTCGGGGGTGCTCATGAAGCGGACGAACTCGTAGGAGGCGTCCAGGTTCTTGGAGCCGGCGTAGATGGCGTAGTTCCAGCCGCCGGTGGGGGCGCCGGCCTTGGCGGAGCCCGCGGGGACGGGCGCGATGCCGAGGTTCTCCTTGTCCTGGAACTCCTTGCCCTGGTAGATCTCCGACAGCGCCCAGGGGCCGTTGTAGATCATCGCGGCCTTGCCGTCCTTGAGGGCGGTCATGGCGTTGGCGTAGCTGTCCTGGATGGCGGGCTTGGGCGCGGCGCCGGAGGTGACCAGGTCGGCGACCGTCGCCATGGCCTTGACGTTGGCCGGGGAGTTGACGGTGATCTTCTTGGCCTGGACGTCGAGGAGGTCGCCGCCCTCGCCGTACATGAAGGGCAGCAGGAAGTAGGCGTCGACGTTGAGCGCGAGGCCGTTGACGCCGGTCTTGGCCTTGACGTCGAGGGCGACCTTCTTGAGCTCCTCGACCGTGGCCGGCGCCTTCTCGTACCCGGCCTCTTTGAGGAGCTTCTTGTTGTAGAGCAGCGCCAGGGTGTCGGTGACCTGCGGCACCGCGTAGGACTTGCCGTTGTACTTGGTGCTGCTCAGCGGGCTGGGCAGGAAGTCCGACTCGTTCTCCAAGGCGCGCGTGCCGTCCAGCGGCTGGAGGTAGCCGAGGGAGGCGAACTGGGAGGTCCAGGCCACCTCGGAACGGATGACGTCCGGCGCCCCGGCGCCGGCCTGCGCGGCGGTCTGGAACTTGTTCTGCGCCTGGTCCGAGGGGACGTTGACGTACTTGACCTTGATATTGGGGTACTTCGCCTGAAATTCCGTGATGAGCGCCTGGAACGTCGGGCCCTCGCTGTCCGGCCGGACGGTGTCCCACCAGGTGATCTCGCCGCTGATCTTCGACGGGTCGGCCGCGGCGGACTGGGCGGGCGCCGCCGTCGAACCGCTGTCGCCGCCGCCGCAGGCGGAGACCGCCAGGGCGAGGGCCGCGACGATCGTCGCAGCCGAGAAGGCTCGCCGCATCATTTCTCCTCATAGTTCAGGGGACCGGGCCGGGCCGGGGAAGCCACCGGGCCGGGTTGGAGTACGCCGGACGTTACGCCGACGTGAACCGCATTGGAAGAACTTTCTGCAAGAGTCTGCAAAGTTGTTACATATTCCACCAAAGGTGCGGACCGCATCCCGCCCGCGGCCGGCCGGACAGGGAAGATCGGCACCTCAGAGGGCCTTTCCGCGGTGCCGCACCTACCGCCGCCCGCGGGCCGGAGCCTCGGCGAGGACCCGGGGACCATCGTGATTCAGAAAGTTTCGGCAAAGGATTGCATAGATCATGTCCAGTGAGTAACTTCCGGGCAACACCCTCGAAACAACTCCGCGGAGGCCCCCCGGTGGTCTGGCCACTCCTCCCACGACGCGCGAGAGCGAATCTCCTGACGGGCGCCGCCCTCACCGCGGCCCTGACCGTCTCCCCCCTCGCCGCTCCCCCGTCCCCCGCCGCCGCCACGGCCGCGGGACAACCGCCCCCCGCCGCCGCGGCGGAGCAGCCGGCCGCCGCCCCCGTGGTCTCCGCGCTGAGCCGTACGGCGGAGCCCTCCGACAAGGACCTCGCCCGGGACGCGCTCCGCGCCGACCTGAGCCGCGAGCGCTTCTACTTCGCGATGACCGACCGGTTCGCCAACGGCGACACCGGCAACGACCGGGGCGGCCTGTCCGGCGACCGGCTCGCCACCGGCTTCGACCCCACCCACAAGGGCTTCTACCAGGGCGGCGACCTCAAGGGGCTGCTCGGCAGGCTCGACTACGTCAAGAACCTCGGCAGCACCGCGATCTGGATCACCCCGGCGTTCCGCAACCGGCCCGTCCAGGGCACGGGCGCCGACGTCTCGGCCGGCTACCACGGCTACTGGATCACCGACTTCACCCGGATCGACCCGCACCTGGGCACGAACGCGCAGATGAAACAGCTCGTGCGCGAGGCGCACCGGCGCGGGATGAAGGTCTTCTTCGACATCATCACCAACCACACGGCCGACGTGATCGACTACCGGGAGAAGACCTACTCCTACCGGTCGAAGGGCGCCTACCCCTACCTCGACGCCGACGGCGCGCCGTTCGACGACCGGCGCCACACCGGAGGGGACGCCTTCCCCAAGGTGAACGCCGAGTCCTTCCCCTACACGCCGGTCGCGCCCAAGGACGTCAAGACCCCGTCCTGGCTGAACGACCCGACGATGTACCACAACCGGGGCGACTCCACCTTCAGCGGCGAGAACTCCGAGTACGGCGATTTCTTCGGCCTCGACGACCTGTGGACCGAGCGGCCCGAGGTCGTCAGGGGCATGACCGACATCTACAAGACCTGGGTCCGCGAGACCGGCATCGACGGCTTCCGCATCGACACCGCCAAGCACGTCGGCATGGACTTCTGGGAGAGGTTCTCCCCCGCCCTGCGCGGCTACGCGGCCGAGCTGGGCAACAAGCGGTTCTTCATGTTCGGCGAGGTCTACAGCAGCGAGCCGGCCTACACCAGCCGCTACTCCACCCGCGGCGGGATGAACGCCACCCTGGACTTCCCCTTCCAGGAGGCCGCCCGCTCCTTCAGCGGCGGCACGGCGGGCGCGGCCCGGCTGGCCCAGCTCTTCGCCGGGGACGACCATCACACCGACGCCGACTCCAACGCGGCGTCGCTGCCGACCTTCCTCGGCAACCACGACATGGGCCGCATCGGCCGCTTCCTCGCCCAGGACAACCCCGGGGCGCCCGACGCCGAACTGCTCCGCCGGGACCTGCTCGCCCACGAGCTGATGTATCTCACCCGGGGCCAGCCGGTCGTCTACTACGGCGACGAGCAGGGCTTCACGGGCAAGGGCGGCGACCAGGACGCCCGCCAGCCGATGTTCGCCTCCAGGACCGACAGCTACCTGGGCGACGACCTGATCGGCACCACGTCCACCCACGCCCAGGACAACTTCGTCCCCGCCCACCCGCTCTACCGGGGCATCTCCGCCCTGGCCGGGCTCCGCGACGCCCACCCCGCCCTCGCCGACGGCGCCCAGATCGAGCGTCTGGCCGCGGGCGGCGTCTACGCCTTCTCCAGGATCGGCGCCAAGGAGCAGGTCGAGTACGTCGTCGCGGTCAACAACGCCGAGCAGGCCGCGGCGGTGAACGTGCCGACCTTCTCCGCCGGCGCCGCCTTCGCCAGGGTGTACGGCCAGGCCGCCGCGGCGCTCACGACGGGCGCCGACGCCAAGCTGGCGGTGACCGTGCCGGCCCTGTCGGCGGTGGTCTACCGGGCCTCGGCGAGGCTCGCCGCCCCGGCGGCGGCCCCGGCGGTCTCGATCGCCCTGCCCGGCGCCCGGATCAGGGGCACCGCCGAGGACGGCCGGATCCCCGTCACCGCGACCGTGCCGGGGACCGGCTTCGACCAGGTGACCTTCGCCGCCAAGGTCGGCGGCGGCGCGTGGCGGACGCTCGGCACCGACGACGCGCCCAACCCCTCGGCCACGGGCCGCCTCTTCCGCGTCTTCCACGACCTGCGCGGCCTCCCGGCGGGCACGGAGATCACCTACAAGGCCGTCGTGAAGGACTCCGCGGGCAGGTTCGCCGCGGCGACCGCGACGGCCGCCGTCGGCCCGGAGCCCGCCCCCGAGGAGCCCGGCGCGGTCAAGCGCGACTGGCTGGTCGTGCACTACCAGCGCGAGGACCCGGACGGCTGGGGCCTGCACGTCTGGGGTGACGTCGAAAAGCCCACCGAGTGGGGCAGCCCGCTCCCGCTGACCGGTGAGGACGCCTACGGCAGGTTCGCCTGGATCAAGCTGAAGCCCGGCGCCGCCAACGTCGGGATCATCGTCCACAAGGGCGACGAGAAGGACGGCGGCGACCGGCTCGTCAACCCCGCCAGAACCGGCGAGGTCTGGCTGGCCGAGGGCCGGCCCGAGACCCACCCCTCCCGCGCGGCGGCCCAGGGCTACGCGACCGTCCACTACAGCCGCCCCGGCAAGGACTACGACGGCTGGGGCCTGCACCTGTGGGGCGACGGGCTGGCCGACGGGGTGCCCACCGAGTGGGCCACGCCGCGCCCGCCGGACGGCACCGACTCCTACGGCGCGTTCTGGAAGATCCCGCTGAAGAACGCCGCCGCCCCGGTGAACTACATCATCCACAAGGGCGACACCAAGGACCCCGGCCCCGACCAGGTCTTCACCCCCGCGCTGCAGCCGGAGGCCTACGTCGGCTCGGGCGTGGCCAAGGTCCACCCGACCCGGGCGGCGGCCGAGAACGTCGCGATCCTGCATTACCACCGGCCGGACGGGAATTACGAGGGCTGGGGACTGCACCTGTGGGGTGACGTGGCCACTCCCACCGAGTGGGCCACCCCGCTCCAGCCGGCGGGCAAGGACGGATTCGGAGTCCACTTCCGCGTCCCCTTGACCGAGGGGGCGAAGAACGTGAGCTACATCATCCACAAGGGTGACGAGAAGGACCTGCCGGCCGACCAGGCGCTGGACCTCACCACCGCGGGCCACGAGGTCTGGCGGACGGCGGCCACCGAGGGCCACGTGCTCCCCCAGCCCCCGGCCCGCGGCGCCGACGCCGACCTGACCAAGTCGGCGGCGCACTGGATCGACCGGGACACCGTCGCCTGGAAGGTCGAGCCGTCCCCTTCGCTCCACCACTCCCTGGCCTTCTCCGAAAAGGGTGACATCGCCTACGCCAAGGGAGACCTCACCGGCGACCTGCGGATCATCCGGCTGATCCCCGGCGCGCTCACCGACGCGCAGCGGGCCAAGTGGCCGCACCTGGCCGGCCACGCCGCGCTGAAGGTGGACCCGCGCGACGCCGACCTGGTCACCAGGGCGCTGCGCGGCCAGGTCGTGGCCGTCGAGCGGGACGCCTCCGGTGCCCTGCTGACCGCCACCGGCGTGCAGATCCCCGGCGTGCTCGACGACGTCTACGCCAGGGCCACCGGCGCCGAGCTCGGCCCGGTCTGGCGCGGGGCCCCCAGGCTGTCGGTCTGGGCGCCGACCGCGCGCAAGGTCGAGCTGGCGCTCTACCGCGACGCCGCGGGCGCCGGCCGTACCGTCCACGAGATGCGCCGCGACGACGGGACCGGCGTCTGGTCGGTGCGGGGCCTGTCCTCCTGGAAGGGGCGCTACTACACCTTCCTCGTCACGGTCTACTCCCCGGCGGCGGGCAAGGTCGTCACCAACGAGGTGACCGACCCCTACAGCCTGTCGCTGGCCGCCGACTCGGTCCGCAGCCAGGTGGTGGACCTCTCCGACCGCTCCCTGTCGCCCAAGGGCTGGTCCTCCCTGACCAAGCCCGAGGCCGTGGCCCAGGACCGGGCCTCGATCTACGAGCTGCACGTGCGCGACTTCTCCGCCTCCGACGCCTCGGTCCCCGCCGAGCGGCGCGGCACCTACGCGGCGTTCGCCGGGGACTCCACCGGGATGAGGGAGCTGCGCAGGCTCGCCGGGGACGGCCTGACCCACGTGCACCTGCTGCCGGTCTTCGACATCGCGACCGTCCCCGAGCGGCGGGCCGACCGCGCCGAGCCGGACTGCGACCTGGCCTCGATGCCGGCCGACTCCGACCAGCAGCAGGACTGCGTCGCCAAGGTCGCGGCCAAGGACTCCTTCAACTGGGGATACGACCCGCGGCACTACACGGTGCCCGAGGGCTCCTACGCCTCCGACCCGGACGGCTCCGGCCGGATCAAGGAGTTCCGGGGCATGGTGGCGGGGCTGAACGGGGCGGGGCTGCGGGTGGTGATGGACGTGGTCTACAACCACACCCACGCCGCCGGCCAGGATCCCACCTCGGTGCTCGACCGCATCGTGCCCGGCTACTACCACCGGCTGCTCGACGACGGCGCCGTGGCCACCTCCACCTGCTGCGCCAACACCGCGCCCGAGCACGCGATGATGGGCAAACTCGTCGTCGACTCCGTCGTCACCTGGGCGCGCGACTACAAGGTGGACGGCTTCCGGTTCGACCTGATGGGCCACCACCCGAAGGCGAACATGCTCGCCGTCCGCAAGGCACTGGACGGGCTGACCCTCGCCGAGGACGGCGTGGACGGCAAGTCGATCATCCTGTACGGCGAGGGCTGGAACTTCGGCGAGGTGGCCGACGGCGCCCGCTTCGAGCAGGCCACCCAGCTCAACATGGCCGGCACCGGGATCGGCACCTTCAGCGACCGCCTGCGTGACGCGGTGCGCGGCGGCAGCCCCTTCGACGCCGACCCCCGGATCCAGGGCTTCGGCTCGGGCCTGGCCGGCGCGCCCAACGGATCGGCGGCCAACGGCACGGCCGAGCAGCAGCGGGCCCGCCTCCTGGGCTACCAGGACCTGATCAAGGTGGGGCTCACCGGCAACCTGCGCGACTACACCTTCACCGCCTCCAGCGGCCGGCAGGTCAAGGGCTCGGAGGTCGACTACAACGGCTCCCCGGCCGGCTACACCGCCTCGCCGGGCGAGGTCGTGACCTACGTGGACGCCCACGACAACGAGACGCTGTTCGACGCGCTGGCCTACAAGCTGCCGCAGGCGACCCCGATGGCCGACCGGGTGCGCATGCAGTCGCTCTCGCTGGCCACGGCGGTGCTCTCCCAGGGCACCTCGTTCGTCCACGCGGGCAGCGAGCGGCTGCGCTCGAAGTCGCTCGACCGCAACTCCTTCGACTCCGGTGACTGGTTCAACCGGCTGCTGTGGGACTGCTCGCAGGGCAACGGCTTCGGCGCGGGCCTGCCGCCCAGAGCCGACAACGGGGACAAGTGGCCCTACGCCCGGCCGCTGCTGGCCGACCCGGCGCTCCGGCCGGACTGCGCGGCGATCGCCTCGGCGCGGGCCGGGTACGGCGAGCTGCTGAAGATCCGCGCCTCCTCCCCCGCCTTCGCGCTCGGCTCCCTGGCCGAGGTGCAGAAGCGGCTGACCTTCCCCACCAGCGGCGCCTCGGAGACCCCGGGCGTCGTGACCATGCACCTGGACGCCTCCGGCCTCGACCCGCGCTGGAAGTCGATCACCGTCGTCTTCAACGCGACTCCCGAGACGCAGCCGCAGACCGTGGCCGCGCTGAAGGACTCCCAGGTGACGCTCCACCCCGTCCAGGCGACCGGCGACGACGCTGTCGTGAAGCAGTCGACCTTCGACCCGTCCACCGGCACGCTGACGGTCCCGGCCCGCACGGTCGCCGTCTTCGTGCGGTCATAGCGGGTCAGCAGAGAAACGCCGGGCCGGGTGTTGCAGCACCCGGCCCGACCTAGGGATCCCATCCACAACCCTGGAGGCCCCCGCATGAAATCCTACAAAATCATCGTCGCGACGGCGTTGAGCGCGCTGGCGAGCGCCGTCGTGGTGGTGCCCACCGTGCTCAGCGCCCCCGCCCAGGCGGCACCGCCCACGCCCGGCCCCATCGTCAAGCTGTGGAACTGGAACTGGAACTCGGTGGCACGCGAGTGCACCGACGTGCTCGGCCCCGCCGGGTACGGGGCGGTCCAGGTCTCCCCGCCGAGCGACTCGATGAGCAAGGGCGGCTCGGTCTGGTGGGACATCTACCAGCCCGCCCGCTACACGCTCACCAGCAAGTTCGGTGACGAGAACGCGTTCAGGAACATGGTCCGGGCCTGCCACGGCGCGGGCGTCAAGGTCCACACCGACGCGGTCGTCAACCACATGACCGGCCAGGGCAGCAGGAGCTACGGCGGCTACGGGTTCGGCAAGTACGACTACCCGGGGCTCTACTCCTCCGCGGACTTCCACTCCCCCGCCTGCTCGATCAACGACTCCGACTACACAGGCAACGGCTGGCGGGTGCAGAACTGCGAGCTGGTGGGGCTGTCCGACCTCAACACCGGCTCCGACCACGTCCGCGACCAGATCGCCGGCTACCTCAACAGGCTGACCGACCTCGGCGTGGACGGCTTCCGCATCGACGCCGCCAAGCACATCAACCCCGGTGACCTGGCGGCGATCAAGTCCAGGCTGAAGGGCTCGCCGTACATCCACCAGGAGGTCATCCAGGGTGACAACGAGGCCGTCACTCCGGGCCAGTACACCGGGATCGGCGACGTGCACGAGTTCGTGTACGGCCGCAAGATGAAGGAGCAGTTCACCGGCCAGATCAAGTGGCTGCGGACCTTCGGGCAGAGCTGGGGCCTGTCGGTGCCCAGCGACAAGGCCGTGGTCTTCGTCGACAACCACGACACCGAGCGCAACGGCTCCACGCTCAACTACAAGTACGGCGACGCCTACAGGCTGGCCAACGTCTTCATGCTGGCCTGGCCGTACGGCACGCCGCGAGTCTACTCCGGCTTCACCTGGGGCGACCGCGAGGCCGGTCCGCCCTCGGCCAACGGGGGCTTCGTCACCGACGCCGACTGCGGCAGCGGGCGGTGGAGCTGCTTCCACCGCCAGATGAGCGGCATGGTCGGCTTCAACCGGGCCATCGCGGGCACCTCCGTCGGCAACTGGTACGACAACGGCGACAACGTGATCGCCTTCAGCCGCGGCGACAAGGGCTGGGTCGCCATCAACAACGAGGGCGGCTCCGTCACCCGGACCTTCACCACCGGCCTGCCGGCCGGGACCTACGCCAACGACGCGGGCGGCGGCTCGGTGACGGTCGGCGCCGGCGGCACCGCCTCGGTGACCGTCCCCGGCAAGGGCGCGGTCGCCATCCACGTGGGCGGCGTCAGGCCCACCGACCCGCCGGCCGGCGAGGCGACCGTCTACTACGCCACCGGCTGGAGCGGCGCCAACATCCACTACGCCCCCACCGGCGGCACCTGGACCCCCGTCCCCGGCGTCGCCATGGACGAGACCGCCTGCGCCGGCTGGAAGAAGAAGACCATCGACCTCGGCTACGCCACCGGGCTCCGGGCCGCCTTCAACAACGGCTCCGGCACCTGGGACAACAACGGCGGCACCGACTACGCCATCGGCGGCGGCGTGAGCACGGTCAAGAACGGCGTCGTGACCGCGGGCGCCGCCAGCCCCTGCGGTGACGGCCCCGGCCCGACCCCGACGGTGAACCCGGGCAAGGTGGCCACCTCCTTCAACGCGAACGTGACGACCTCCTACGGGCAGAACGTCTTCGTCGTCGGCGACGTGGCCGAGCTGGGCGGCTGGGACCCCGCCAGGGCCGTGGCGCTGTCGTCGGCGAGCTACCCGGTCTGGAAGGCCACCGTCGACCTGCCCGCCGGCACGGCGGTCACGTACAAGTACATCAAGAAGAACCCCGACGGCTCGGTGACGTGGGAGAGCGACCCCGACCGCTCCTTCACCACCCCTTCCGGCGGCACCGCGACACGCGACGACTCCTGGCGCTGACCCCGTGATCCGGCGGGGCCGTACGGCCCCGCCGGATCCCCGGTGACCGGCGTGCCACCGGTAGGACGCCGCGGCCGTCCACGACTACGGAGCGTCACCTCACATGAGGTGATCAAATGTTGTTTAAGAGTAATTTATTGCGATCAATACCGTTCGGGTAACAAAACGATCTTTGCCTTACATCGTCCGAGTGCCCTTTGCCACCCTTGCCGTCGTACGGCCTATGCCCCCCTTCCGTACCCCAAGGAGACCAGTGGTGGCTGGCAACCTCGCATCGCTCGGACCGGTCCACAATGCCTTCGAGCAGCAGGCGCGACGCACTCCCCATCGCACGGCGGTCATCGCCGGCACGACCCGCACGACCTACGCTGACCTGAACGTCCAGGCCAACCGGATAGCCCACGAGCTCGTCGCTCGGGGGGTACGGCGGGGCTCGACCGTCGGCGTGTGCCTGAACCGCGACGAGACGCTGATCGCGGCACTACTGGGCGTCTGGAAGACCGGCGCCGCCTACGTGCCGCTGGACCCGGCCTACCCGGCCGACCGGCTGGAGTTCATCGCCGAGGACGCCGGGGTGTCACACACGGTGACCTCCGCGGCGCTGGCGGAGCGGCTGCCCGGCAGTGAACTCATCCTGGTGGACGCGGTCGGCGACCGCCCGGACGGCGATCCGGGCCTGCCGAGCGACCCGGCCGACCTGGCCTACGTCATGTACACCTCCGGCTCGACCGGGCGCCCCAAGGGCGTCGTGATCGAACACCGCAACGTGATGACGCTGCTGCGCTGGGACGCCGACCACTTCACCGCCGAGGAGCTGGCCGGGTTCCTCGCCTCGACCTCGGTCTGCTTCGACCCGTCCGTCCCCCAGCTCTACCTCCCCCTGCTGCTGGGCGGCACGGTGATCATGGCGGAGAACCCCCTCGCGCTGCACACCCTGCCCGCCAGGGACGAGGTCACGATGATCAGCGCGGCGGCCTCGGCGCTGACCGCGCTGCTGCGGGAGCCGCTGCCCCCGGGGGTGCGCACGGTGCTCTCCAGCGGTGAGCCGGTGAGCCGGGCGCTGGCCGACCGCGTCTTCGCCAACCCCGGCGTGCGACGCATGGTGAACCTGTACGGGCCCACCGAGTGCACCGTGCACTGCTGCGCGCACGAGATCCCCAGGGACGAGACGGGCGAGCCGCCGATCGGCACGCCGTACGCCTGGTCGGAGCTGTCGGTGCGCGGCGCCGGCGGCGAGGCGCTCGGCGACGGCGAGCTCGGCGAGCTGTGGGTGGCCGGTCCGCTGGTCGGCCGGGGCTACCTGAACCGGCCCGAGCTGACCGCCGAGCGGTTCGTGACCGACGCCGCGGGCGTGCGCCACTACCGCACCGGCGACCTGGTCCGCAGATCGGGCGGGACCTACTTCTACGAGGGGCGGATCGACGACCAGGTGAAGGTCGCGGGCTTCCGCGTCGAGCTGGGCGAGGTGCAGGGCAGGCTGGTGCGCCACCCGCTGGTGAACCACGCCGTCGTGCTCGCCCCCGTCGACGGGGAGGGCACCCGGCGGCTGGTCGCCTACGTCGAACCGGCCGGCCCCGGCCTCGACGGCGGGCGGTTGCGGTCCTGGCTGCGCGACTGGCTGCCCGACTACATGATCCCCTCCAGGATCGTGTTCCTCGACGCCATCCCGGTCGGCCCCACGGGGAAGGCCGACCGCTCCCGGCTGCCCGCGGTGGCGTTCTCCTCCGCCCCCGGCTCCTCCGGCTCCGTCGCCGCCACGGGCACGGCCGGGACCGGCCACGTCGCCCCCCGCGACGAGACCGAGCGGCGGCTCGCCGCCATCACTTCCGAGGTGCTCGGCGCCGAGCGGGTCGGCGTCCACGACCACTTCCTCGACCTGGGCGGGCACTCCCTGGCCGCCGCCAAGATCTGCGCCAGGATCGAGCACGCGCTCGGGGTCCACGTCCCGCTGACGACGCTCCTGGCGCGGCCCACGGTCGCCGAGCTGGCCTCGTACGTCGCCGAGGCCGCCCCGTCCGCCGTGACGCCGCTGGTCCGCCACGCCGGGCGGACCGGCTATCCGCTGACCGCCGCCCATCGCGGCATGTGCCTGCTGCGCGAGGTCAGCCACAACCCCGGCGCCACCGCCATCGCCTTCCGGCTCGGGCTGCGCGGCCTCACCTCGGCGGAGCCGCTGCGCGCCGCGCTGGACGCGATCGTGCGCCGCCACGAGGCGCTGCGCACCCTCGTCGTGGACGGCGCGACCCTGGAGATCGGGCCGCCGGTGCCGGTGCCGCTGGAGGAGCACCGCCCGGCCTCGGAACGGGAGGCCGACGCGCTGCGACGGGCCGCGGTCGCCCACGACTTCGACATCTCCGGCGAGTCGCCGCTGCTGCGGGCCACCCTCCTGTGGTCGGGGCCGGACAGCGCGGAGCTGGTGCTCCTCACCGACCACACCGCCTTCGACGGCTGGTCGCTGGGGATCGTCATGCGGGAGCTCCTCGACGGGCTCACCCGCCCCGGCGACATCCCGGAGCCGCCGTTCCAGATCGGCGACGTGGCGCTGCGCGAGCAGGCGGCCGGCGGGAGCACCGAGGCGCTGCGGGCCTTCTGGGCCGAGGAGCTCGCCGGGGCGGTCCCGCCGTACGAGCTGCTGCCCCGCCCCGACGGCCGCCCCAGCCGGCTGCGCGGCGAGCGCCTGGTGCGCCGGCTCACCCCGGCGACGACCGCGCAGGCCGGCGAGCTGGCGGCCGGCTGCGGCGCCACCCCGTTCGCCGTCTACCTGACCGTGCTCGGCATGCTGGTCGCCGGGCTGACCGACCGGCGGGACGTCGTCCTCGGCGCCGCCGTGGCCGACCGCGCCGACCCCGGTCTGGAGGCCGTGGTCGGCATGCTGGTCGACGTGCTGCCGGTACGGCTGCGCCTGGAGGACGGGCTGTCGCTGCGCGAGGCCGTACGGCACGCGGGGGCCGTGACCGCCCGCGCGATGGACCACCGCGCGCTGTCCGCGTGGGAACGGGCCGAGGTCAGCGGGGTCGAGCGCCCGCCCGGCGCGGTGCTGACGCCCGTCACGCTCTCGATCCAGCCGCCCGCGGTCCCCGTCCGTCTGGAACGCGGGGGCGTGGGCGTGGACCTGGTCGGCGAGCTGGACGCGGGCAGTGCCCAGGCGCCGTTGATCGTCTACCTCAACGACACGGCGGCCGGGCCCGAGCTCCAGGTCGAGTACGACGTGGAGCACCTGGACCGCTCCGGCGCCGAGATCCTCACCGACCGGCTGGTCCGCCTGCTGGCGGACGCGCTGGCCCACCCCGACCGGCCGCTGTCGGCGTTCGAGGTGGTCGGCGCCGAGGAGCGGGCGGCGCTGCTGGCCGCGGGGACCGGCGTGCCGCTGCCCGCGGACGCGCCGCGGACCGTGGTGGAGGCGGTGCTGGAGCGGGCCGCACGGCACCCGCACGCCCCGGCGGTCGTCGACGCCGACGGCGTCCTCAGCTACGGCGAGCTGGCCGACCGGTCACGCCAGGTGGCCGCGGCGCTGGGCCCGGCGGCCGCGGGCGCCTGCGTGGGCGTGTGCCTGCCCCGCGACCGGCACCTGCCCGCGGCGCTGCTGGGCGTGCTGCTCGCCGGTGCCGCCTACGTCCCGCTCGACCCCGGCCACCCGCTCCAGCGGCTCCGCCACCAGGTCGACGACTCCGGCACCAAGATGATCATCGCGGCGGGCGAGGGGCTGGCGGTGGCCGAGCGGCTGGGCGGCACCGTCGTCGACCTGGCCGGGCCGTTCACGGCGGGGGCGGCGCCGGACGGGGTGAACGCCGGCGGTCCCTCCCCGGTGGAGCCCGGCGACCTCGCCTACGTCCTCTACACCTCCGGCTCCACCGGGAACCCCAAGGGCGTCGAGGTCACCCACGCCAACCTCGCCGCGTTCGTCTCCTCGATGACGCTCGCCCCGGGGATCCGGCCCGGCGACGTGATGCTCGGCCTGACGCCGTTCTCGTTCGACGTGTTCGGCTTCGACCTGTGGGTGAGCCTCTGCCACGGCCTGCGGCTGGAGCTGCTGGGCCGGGACGACGCGCTCGACGGGCGGGCCGTCGCGCGGCGGATCGAGGAGACGGGGGTCACGCTGATGACCGCGACCCCGACGGCGCTGCGCATGCTGGTCGCCTCCGGCTGGCGCGGCGGGGACGTGCGCGTGGTCAGCATCGGCGAGGTGCTCGACGCCGCCCTCGCCGGTGACCTGCTGGAGCGGGTCGCCGAGCTGTGGAACGCCTACGGGCCCACCGAGACCACGATCTACTCCACCATGGTCCGGGTCACCGCCCCGGCCGGCGACCCGGTGTCGATCGGCGTCCCGCTGGCCGGGGAGCGGGCCTACGTGCTCGACCGGGCGGGCCGCGTGCTGCCCGCCGGGACGCCCGGTGAGCTGTGGATCGGCGGCGCCGGCGTGGCCAGGGGGTACCGGGGGCGGCCGGAGCTGACCGCCGCGGCCTTCACCGAGGACCCGCTGGGCGGGCGCCGCTACCGCACCGGCGACCTGGCCCGCTGGCGGCCCGACGGCACACTCGACTTCCTCGGCCGCCGGGACCGGCAGGTGAAGGTCCGCGGCCACCGGATCGAGCTGGGCGAGATCGAGACCGTGCTCCGCGAGAGCGTCGCCGACGCGGCCGTGACCGTGCACGGCGGCGACCACCTGGTCGGCTACCTCGCCGCGCCGCCGGGGACCGACACCGGCGAGCTGGAGCGGCGCCTGGGCTCCCGGCTCCCCGACTACATGGTCCCCCGCCGCTGGGTGCTCCTGGACGCGCTGCCCGTCACGGCCTCCGGCAAGGTGGACCGCACCGCCCTGCCCGAACCCGGCGACGCGGCCACCCGGGTGCCGCCGAGCACCGAGGCCGAGCTGCTGGTCGCCGAGGTGTGGACCGCCGTTCTGGACCGCTCCGACCTCGGCGCGCACGACGACTTCTTCGCCCTCGGCGGTCACTCCGCGACCGCCGCCCTCGTGACGGCCCGGCTGAGCGACGCCCTGGACCTGCGGGTGCCGGTGCGCCTGCTGTTCGAACGGCGGACGCTGGCCGACTACGCCGCGCGGCTGGAGGCCCTGCTGCTGGACGACCTGGAGGAGGGGTCGTGACCGGGCTCGCCGGAGCCGCCGGCGCACACCGCCTCGATCACGAGGCCGGCGGAGAAGGTTCCGTGACCGGGTCCGCCGAAGTCACCGGAGAGCACAGCACCGCGGTCACGGGACCGACGGAGGAGGACTCATGACCGTCAGTGACGAGCGCCGCAGCGCCCTCTCGGCGCGGCTGTCGGCCGCGCGCCGCGCCGCCGCCCAGGCCGTCCCGGCGATCCCCGCCAGGGAGACGACCGGTGGCCCCGCTCCCCTGTCCCCGGCCCAGGCCCGGCTGTGGTTCCTCGCCCAGCTCGACGACCTGGCCGCCTACAACGTGCCCGCCGTCGTACGGCTGCGCGGCCCGCTGGACGTCGCCGCGCTGCTGGGCGCCGTGCGCGACCTCGCGGACCGGCACGAGGTGCTGCGCAGCCTGGTCACCGACGAGGGCGCCACCCCGGTCGACGCCGGCCGGGTCCCGATCGCGGTCGAGGACCTCGACGACCACGATCTGCTGGAGGAGCGGCTGCGGGAGGAGGTCGCCCGCCCGTTCGCGCTGGACTCCGAGCCGCCCACCCGCGCCCTGCTGCTCCGCCTCACCGGCGCCGACGAGCACGTCCTGGCGCTGACGGTGCACCACATCGCCTTCGACGCCCAGTCGCGGAACCTGGCACTGGCCGAGCTGGCCGCCCTGTACGCGGCACGGCTCGGCCTGGCCGGGCCGCCCGCGGCGCCGCAGGTGCGCTACGCCGACTACGCGGCCTGGCTGGCCGGGCAGCCGGAGGGCGACCTCGCCTGGTGGACCGGACGGCTGGCCGGGCTCGAACCCGTCCTGGACCTGCCCGTGGACCGGGCCCGGCCGTCGGTGGCCGACTGGTCCGGCGCCGCCGTCCCGGTGCGGCTGCCGCGCGCGCTGACCGCCAGGGTCCGCGAGGCCGCCGCCGAGACCGGCTGCACGCCGTTCATGGTGCTGCTGGCCGCCTGGCAGGAACTGCTGGGCCGCACCTCCGGCACCGACGACGTGCCGGTCGGCGTGCCCGAGGTGGGGCGGCTCCACCCCGACACCGCGCGCATGCTCGGCTGCTTCGTCAACACGCTTGTCCTGCGCGGCGACAGGTCCGGCGAGCCGACCGGCCGCGAGCTGCTGGCCCGGACCAAGGACGCCGTGCTGGACGCCCTCACCCACCGCGACGTGCCCTTCGAGCGGATCGTGGAGCACCTGCACCCCGAGCGCAGCCTCGCCACCACGCCGATCTTCCAGGCGCTGCTCAACGTCCTGGACGACCGCCCCCAGGTGCTGGACTTCCCCGGCCTGACCGCGGAGCAGGCACCGCCTGCGCCGCGCACCACCAAGTACGACCTCAACCTCGCCTTCGTCAACGACGGGGACGAGTACGACGGCGAGCTCACCTACCGCACCGACCTGTTCGACGAGGCGACCGTGCGGCGCATGACCGGCTGGTACCTGAACCTGCTGGAGGGCATGCTCGCCGACCTGGACGCGCCCGCGGCGGCCGTGCCGCTGGAGCCGGTGACCGGGCCCGCCGTCGCGGGCGCGCGGACGCGGATGGACCTGACCCGGCCGCTGCACGCGGTGGTCGGCGACTGGGCGCGGCGCACGCCGGAGGCGACCGCCGTGGTGGACGCCTCCGGATCGCTCACCTACGGCGAGGTGGACCGGCTGGCCGACCGCCTGGCACGTCACCTGGCCGCGGCCGGGGTGCGGCCGGACGAGCCGGTCGGGGTGCTGGTGGACCGCCGCTCCGTGCTGGTCCCCGCGCTCCTCGGCGTGCTGCGGGCGGGCGGGGCCTACATGCCGATGGAGCCCGCCTACCCCGACGACCGCCTCGCCTACATGCTGGAGACGGCCGGCGCGCGCGTCGTGCTGGCCGACCGTGAACACGCCGGCCGGGTCCCCGGCACGCTGGTCCTGCCCGACCTGCTGGCCGCCGGGCCCGACGGGCCCGTGGAGGTCGACGTCACCCCCGGCCACCTCGCGCATGTGATCTTCACCTCGGGCTCCACCGGGCGGCCCAAGGGCGCCGCGATCGAGCACCGGTCGGCGCTGCACTACCTGCACGGCCTGGCCGAGCTGGTGCCCGAGGACTGCTCCTCCTACGGCATGGTCTCCACGATCGCCTCCGACCTGGTGCTGACCTGCCTGTACGGCGCCCTCGTCCGGGGCGCCGCGGTCCATCTCGTGGACCAGGACGCCGCCACCGACCCGGAGGCGTACGCCGCCTACCTCGCGAAGCATCCCATCGATGTGATCAAGATGGTGCCCAGCCATCTGGAGCTGCTGGCCGCCCACGGCGACCTGGCCCGGATGCTGCCGCGCCGGCTGCTGATCCTCGCCGGTGAGGCGACGTCGTGGGAGCTGGCCGAGCGTGTCCGGGCGGCCGACCCCGACCTGGAGGTGCAGATCCACTGCGGGCCGACGGAGACGACGGTCTCGGTGCTCGGCGGCCGGGTGCCCGATCCGCCGTCGGGGTCGGGGTCGGTCCCGCTGGGCCGCCCGCTGGCCGGCGTCGACTGCTACGTCGTCGACCCCGCGGGCCGTCCGCTGCCCGCCGGGGTGCCGGGCGAGCTGTGGGTGGCCGGCCCCAGCCTGGCCCGCGGCTACCTGAACCGCCCCGACCTGACCGCCGAGCGGTTCGTCCCCGACCCGGTGACCGGGGCCGACCGCTGCTACCGCACCGGCGACCGGGTCCGGCTCAACTCCGCCGGGCTGGTGGAGTTCCTCGGCCGGGTCGACGACCAGGTCAAGATCAGGGGCTTCCGGGTGGAGCTGGGCGAGGTGAAGGCCGCGCTGCAGGAGCAGCCCGGGGTCCGGGAGGCCGCGGTGCTGCCGGTCGGCGAGGGCCGCTCCCGGCGGCTGGCCGCCTGGGTCGCGCCCGCCTCGGTGGACCTCGCGGTGATCCGGGCGGGGCTGCGTGAGCGGCTGCCCGACTACATGGTCCCGCCCGCGATCGTCGTCCTCGACGAGCTGCCGCTCACCCCGCTGGGCAAGGTCGACCGGGCCCGCCTGCCGATCCCCGAGGCGGCGCCCGCCGCGGAGCGGGTCGCGCCGAGCACGCCGACCGAGGTGCGCATCGCCGCGGTGTGGGCGGACATCCTGGACGTCGAGGTCGGCGTCGACGACGACTTCTTCGCACTGGGCGGCGACTCCTTCCGCGCGGTCCGGGCGGTCCGGGAGATCGACCCGTCGCTGCGGGTGATCGACCTGTTCACCCGGCCCACGGTCCGCGAGCTGGCCGCCCACCTCGACGGCGGCGCCGAGGCCCCGGCCGGGCTGCTGCACCGGCTGGCCGGTCCGCGCACGGCGAGCCGTACCGTCGTCTGCCTGCCCTACGGCGGCGGCTCGGCCGCCGCCTACCAGCCGCTCGCCGCCGCGCTGACCCGTATCTCCCCCACCACGGCGGTGCTGGCCGTCGAGCTGCCCGGACACGACCCGGCCCGGCCGGACGAGGCCATGCTGCCGATGCCGGAGCTCGTCGGCCGGATCGTGGCCGAGCTGGCCGAGCTGCCCGGGGGACCCGGCCCGATCGCGCTGTACGGACACTGCGTCGGCTCGGCCGCCGCGACCGAGCTGGCGCTGCGGCTGGAGGCGTCCGGGACCCCGGTCGCCGGCGTCTTCGTCGGCGGCAGCTTCCCCGACGCCCGGCTGCCCGGACGGCTGTCGGCCTGGTGGAACCGGAGGTTCCCCGCCCATCGCTGGGCCTCCGACCGCACCCAGCGCGACTTCCTGCGCACGCTGGGCGCCCTGGACGAGGACTTCGGCGACACCGAGACCATGCTGCGCGGCCTGCGGCACGACGTCGAGGAGGCGCAGGCGTGGTTCAGCCGCCACCTCGACACCCCCGCCGGCGAGGAGCGCAGGCTCGCGGCGCCGCTGCTGTGCGTGATCGGCGAGCGGGACCGCGCGACCGAGCTCTACCAGGAGCGCTACCGGGAGTGGGGGGCGTTCGCCGACCGGGTGGGGCTGGCCACGATCCCCCGGGCCGGTCACTACTTCATCAAGCACCAGGCCGAGCCCCTGGCCCGGCACATCTCCGAGCACCTGGACCGCTGGGCCGGCGGCGACCTGCCCGAGCCGGTCGGGGAGGTCGAGGTCGCGGGCCGGAGCGCCCGCCGGGACCTGCGCCGCTTCTACACCGTCGCGGCCGGGCAGACCGTGTCGCTGCTCGGTGCCGCGCTGACCTCCTTCGCGCTGGGCGTGTGGGCCTACCAGGAGAGCGGCCGGGTGCTGGACTACGCCCTGGTCAGCATGCTCGCGCTGCTGCCGTCGCTGCTGGCGGCGCCGCTGGGCGGCGCGGTCGCCGACCGGGTGGACCGCAGGCGGGTCATGCTGGTGTGCGACGGCGTCTCCGCCGCGGCCACCGCGGCCCTGGTGATCCTGCTGTGGCTGGGGCGGCTGGAGGTCTGGCAGGTCGGGATCATCGCCGGGTTGCTGTCGCTGGTGACGGCCTTCCACCGGCCCGCCTACCTGGCGGCGGTGGCGCAGCTGGTGCCCAAGCCGTACCTCATGCAGGCCAACGCGGTGGCGAACCTCGGCACCGGTCTGGGCATGCTCATCGGCCCGCTGGGCGGCGCCGCGCTCATCGCGCTGGTCGGCCTGCACGGCGTGGTGGCCGTGGACGTGGTCACCTTCCTCGCCGGGCTCGGCACGCTGCTGCTGGTCCGCTTCCCCGACCGGCTGTTCTACCGCCTGGAGGAGACCTTCGGGCAGGCCATCGTCGGCGGCTGGCGCTTCCTCGTACGGCGCCGCCCCCTGATGATCATGATCGGGTTCTTCGTCGTGATGAACTACCTGAACATGCTCGCCCTGGCCGTGACCGTGCCCGCGGTGCTGTCGTTCGGCAACGTCGCGGGCGTGGGCGCGGTGACCGCGATGCAGGGCGTGGGCGCGGTGCTCGGCTCGCTGGTCATGGTGTTCTGGGGTGGCACCGAGCGTCGCGCGATCGGCATGGTCGGCTTCGTGATCGGTTTCGGGGCCGGGGTGCTGCTGGTCGGGCTGCGGCCCTCGCTGGCGCTGGCGGCCTTCGGCGGGCTGATGTCGTGGGTGTTCCTCACCGTGCTGAACGCGCACTGGCTGGCGCTCATCCAGCTCAAGGTCGGCCTGGAGCTGCAGGGCCGGGTGCTGGCCACCAACCAGATGCTGGCGGTGTCGATGACGCCGCTGGCGTTCCTCACCGCGCCGTCGCTGGCCGACGACGTCTTCGGCCCGCTGCTCGTCCCGGGCGGCGCCCTGGCGGACACACTCGTCGGTGACGTCATCGGGGTGGGGCCGGGGCGCGGCGTCGGGCTGCTGCTGACCGTCTGCGGTGCGCTGCTGATGCTCTGGGGCGCGCTGGGGCTGTGGTACCGGCCGCTGCGCCGGATGGAGGACGCGCTGCCCGACGCGGTGGCGGGCGCCGAGATCGCCGATGATCTGGACGCGGTCCAGGTCGAGGCGGACGCCGTCCTGCTGGAGGGCGCCGGCCGGAGCGGGTGAGGGCCCTCCGCCCCCGCCCGCCGCTCACCACTGCCCGCCGGCCCGTCCAGGCCATGACGGAGCCGGCGGTCAGGAGGCGACCAGCTTCGCCAGGCCGGGGTAGTCGGTGACGATCCCGTCGCCGTCGAAGGCGAGGTCGGCGCTGAAGCCCTCGCTCTCGTAGCGCACGGACCCCGGGCCGAGGTGGGTGTAGCGCTGGGGGTGGCGGACCACGTGCAGGTGCGGGACCCGGACCCAGGCCATGACGAAGTCGATCCGCCCCTCGCACTCGTTGAGGCCGTGCCGGAGCACCGGCATGGTGTTGGTCAGCGGGGAGAGCCCCAGGTCGCAGTCGAGCGAGTCGTTCAGGACGTTCATGTCCCCGCCGGGCGGCGGCCCGTCGAGGCGGCCCTCCCCCTTCGTCTCGCACGACCAGGTGCCGTGGGCCGAGCGGCGCAGGTCGAGCGCCCGGTACCAGCCCGTGCCGTGGGCCCGTACCGACAGCAGCTCGGTGACGTATCCGGGGAGGGTCCGCAGGGTGTATTCCAGCCGGTAGGGCATGGGGTCGGTGCCGATAGCCACGCCGACCGCCGTCAGCTCCGCCCCCAGGCCGACCTCCGCGTATTCGGCGCCCTCGTCCTTCATCCACACGAGCCCGCGCATCCTCGTCCCCCTTCACCCGCCCCGCCCCACCTCCACGTGAGGCGGCCGGTGGCACCGGCGTACCCCGGGAGAGTGACGCGAACCGCCTCCCGGGGGAACCGCCGGGAGGCACACGCGAGGCGCGGGAGGGGCCGCCGCCACGGCCCCTCTCCCCACGCCGGTCCGGGGCCGCTACCCTCTGGCTATGCCGACCCACGAGCGGGAGATCACCGCCCCCGTCGACCTGTGCCTGCCGGACGGGCGCCTCAACCCGGAGGCGGTCGGCTGGACGCGGCGCCCGCTGCACCGCGCGAACCTGCGCGGCTGGGGACGGGCCAAACGCTGGGAATACTGGGGGATCGTCACCCCCTCCCACGTGATCGGCGTCGTGGCGTCGTCGCTGGACTACGCGGGCGTGCACGGCCTCTACGTCCTGGACCGCGCCACCGGCGCGGAGATCTCCAAGGACGCCGTGGTGCCGCTGGCGCGCGGGGCCGCGATGCCCCCGCGCAGCGGTGCGGGGACGGCGTCGGTAAGGGGCGGCGGCGTGACGGTCGACATCGGCCAGCACCCCGGCGGCACGTCGCTGCGCGCCGTCGCGCCCGGTGTCGAGCTGGACCTCGACATACCGCTGCCGGCCGGGCACGAGTCGCTCGGCGTGGTGGTCCCGTGGGGCCCCCGCCGGTTCCAGTACACCCTCAAGGACGTCGGGCGTCCGGTGCGGGGGCGGCTGCGCCTGGAGTCCGGCGAGCACGCGGTGAGCGAGGCGGACTCCTTCGCGGTGCTCGACCACGGCCGCGGCAAGTGGCCCTACTCGGTCACCTGGAACTGGGCCGCGGGCAGCGGCCCCGGCCGGGCGATCCAGCTCGGCGGCAAGTGGACCGACGGCACCGGCATGACGGAGAACGCGCTGTTCGTGGACGGCCGGCTGCACAAGATCGGCGAGGAGCTGGCCTGGAGTTACGACCGGGCCGACTGGCTGCGTCCGTGGCGGATCACCGGTCCCCGGGTCGAGGTGGAGTTCACCCCCTTCCACGAGAAGGTGGCGCGCACCGAACTCGGCGTGGTGGGCAGCGAGACGCACCAGTGCTTCGGCCACTTCGCCGGGCGGGCACGGACCGACGACGGCGCGTGGGTCGACCTCGACGGCCTGGTCGGCTGGGCGGAGGAGGCGCGTAACCGCTGGTAGCCGGCCTCACTCCGGCCGCAGCCGGGCGTTGACCGAGCGCACCAGCTCCGCGGGCAGCTTGAGCACCTCGCGGTCGTAGGTGAGCAGCCCGTTCAGCTCGTCCTCGACGTCGGAGAGCTGGGTGTAGACGGTCGCGCTCAGGCCACGGCGGATGGCCGGGACGACCTGCTCGGCGTGCAGGCGGCCGAACGCCTCGCCGAGCTGCCCGGCCGAACCGTAGCGCCGGTAGCCGAAGTCCCTGTCGTTGAAGGCGTGGCCGTCCACCCGCAGGTTGTAGCCGCCGTACTCCGACAGCACGAGGACCCGCCGGTCGCCGCGGCGCCGGCGCGGCACGCGGAAGCGGCGGAAGTAGACGTGCAGGCTCTTCAGGTCGCCCCCGCCCTGGTCGTGCCAGCCGCTGGCGTGGTCGACCGTGCGGGTGGGGTCGAGCTCGGCGACCTCGGCGGCGATCCGCGCCGCGTCGAACTGCCCCCAGCCCTCGTTGAACGGCACCCAGACGGCCAGGCTCACCACGTTGCGCAGGTGCTCCACGGTGTCGCGGAGCTCGGCGCGGAACCGGGCCCGGCCCTCCGCGTCGGCCCGCCCGAACCACCGGTGGCGGCGGTCGCCGAGCCGCAGCGGGGTGAGCACGGGCGCGGTGATGACCAGCGGGTGGTAACGGCCGCCGCCGTTGACCATGTCCTGCCAGACGAGCATGCCCAGCCGGTCGCAGTGGTAGTACCAGCGCAGCGGCTCGATCTTGATGTGCTTGCGCAGCATGGTGAAGCCGAGCTGCTTCATCGTGGCGATGTCGTGGACCATCGCCTCGTCCGACGGCGCGGTGTACATGCCGTCGGACCAGTACCCCTGGTCCAGGATCCCGGCGTGGAAGTAGGGACGACCGTTGAGCAGCAGCCGGGGCACGCCGTTCTCGTCCGGCCCCACGGAGAACGAGCGCATCCCGACGTAGCTGCGCACGCGGTCGGCGCCGAGCTCCACCGTGACGTCGTACAGGAAGGGGTCCTCCGGGCTCCACGGCCGCACGTCCGGGATCGGGACGCGCACCGGCCGTCCCGCCGGCACGACGGCCCGCGCGACGGCGGTCCCGGCGGCGAGGATCTCGACCCGGGCGTCCCCGGCCGCCGTGGCGTGCACGGTCACCTCGACGCACCCCTCGTCGAGGTGCGGGGTGAGGGTCAGCCGCTCCACGTGGACGGCGGGCACGCACTCGGCCCACACGCTCTGCCAGATGCCCGACTGGGCGGTGTACCAGATGCCGCCGCGCTTCAGCTTCTGCTTGCCGCGCGCGTGGTGTCCGGTGTCGGAGGCGTCGCGCACCGCGACCACCAGCGTGTTCTCGCCGTCGCGCAGGGCGTCGGTGATGTCGCAGGTGAAAGGCAGGTAGCCGCCGGTGTGGCCGCCGACCTCGACGCCGTTGAGCAGCACCCGGCACGTCTGGTCCACCGCGCCGAAGTGCAGCAGCACCCGGACCGGCGCGCCGTCGGCGGGCAGGAACCCGCCGGGCGGGGTCAGCGCGCGCCGGTACCACAGCGTCTGGTCCGGCAGCAGCTGCCGGCCGACGCCCGACAGCGTCGACTCCGGCGAGAACGGCACGAGGATGACGCCGTCGTAGGTCTCGGGCTCCTCCTCGGTGCCGGTGATGGCGTACTCCCAGCGGCCGTTGAGGTTGAGATGGCTGTCGCGGGCGAGCTGGGGCCGGGGATACTCGGGCAGGATCGCGTCGGGGTCGAGGTCGGCGCCCCAGCGGGTGAGCAGGCTCATCGGGTCTCCCTCCGGCGCAGCGCCAGCACGGGCACCACGATGAGCAGCAGCACGGCCGCGGCGGCCAGGAAGATGGCCGGCGTGGGGACCTGTCTGAGCACGCCCAGCTCCTCGTAGTACTCGTCGGCCCCCTTGATCACGACGGCGCCGAGGGACGGTCCGACGATCATGGGGATGAGGATCGCGAAGATCATCCGCAGCCCCTGGACCTGCCCGGCCCGGCCCGGCGGCGAGTAGTCGCGGACGATCGCGCCGAGGGGCGCCAGGACGAGCATGAAGCCCGACATCATCACCAGCCCGGCCGCGATCACCGGGCCCATGCCGCGCGCGACGGCCATCAGCAGCAGCCCCGCCCCGTACACCGCGACCGCCGGCAGCAGGAAGCGGATCTTGCCGATCCGGTCGACGTACCGGCCGCAGCCGACGCTGACGGCCGAGGCGCCGGTCAGGACCACGGCCAGGACGACGGCGTACGCCTCGATGTGCAGGTATCGCTGCACGTAGATGATCAGATAGGGCAGGAAGACCTGCGTGGAGATCCCCCAGATCGACCACGCCGCCAGCGCGAGGTAGAGGCCCGGGTCGGCGCGCATCGCGGCCGGGCGCAGGCCGTGGACGACAGAGCCCAGGTAGCCGCCCTCCCGCCGCGCCGGGGCGGGCCGGTCCCGCACGAGGAACCAGGAGGCCACCCCGACCACGACGATCACCGCCCCGGTGAGCAGGAAGAACAGCCGCCAGTTCCCCGCCCGGGTGAGGGAGTCGAAGCCGCCGAAGACGGCCAGCATCGACACCAGCGGCATGATCGCCAGGACCGACTCGACCCTGCCGCGGTTGCCCGGATGCGTCACGTCGGTGACCCACGCCTGGAAGGCCGCGTCGTTGGCCCCGGCCCCGAGGAAGGACATCAGGCAGTCCAGGACGATGACGGCGGCCACCGCGACGAGGACGGCCTCGGCCGCGGGGACCAGGCCCGTGACCGCGTCCACGGTGACGAACCCGAACGCGGCGGTGACCAGCCCCCACAGCACGTAGCCCGCCGAGATGAACGCCCTGCGGCGGCCGGCGCGGTCGGAGAGGGCTCCGATCAGCATCGTCGCCAGCGTCGCCGCCAGCGCGCTGGCGGCGACCATCGCCGCGATGGCTCCGGGGTCGTCGCTGATCGTGTCGTAGACGAACACGTTGAGATACATGTTCTCGACGGTCCAGGCCACCTGGCCGACGGAGCCGAGGACGATCAGGGCGGTCCAGAGCCGCGGGCTCAGCCGGGGGACGACTGCTGCTGTCACGCGCGAGATCTTACAAGTCCCACTCCTGCCACAATAGCTCGATTTGACATCATCTATTTGGCTTTTCTGCAGCTTCTCGCTGGCAATCCTGAGTGTCCGGTCAGTAGGCGGCGGGGGTGCGGCGGCGGGCGCCGGGCGCGGCGCCACGGGACCGGGCGGGCAGGGACAGGACCGGGCGGGCCGGGTTCGGCGGGGCGTCCCTCCCGGCAGGAAATCACCCTGGCCGGCCGTATCGGCCGCACCAATTCGGGCATATCCGGATGGGAATAGTGGACCACATCGATCAGGGGCGGATCAGCCTGCCCGCCCTGGGGCGGGGAGCGGTCCCCCCGTCCGAGGGAGGACGCCATGAACGCCGTCCGGATGAACCTGGAGCGGCTGGAGATCCCGGCCGCGGACGTCGTGCTGGAGGCCGACATCACGGTGCCCCGGCCGGCGCACGGGATGGTGCTGTTCGCGCACGGCAGCGGCAGCAGCCGCCACAGCCCGCGCAACCGCTACGTGGCGGGCGAACTCCAGCGGGCCGGTCTGGCGACGGTCCTGGCCGACCTGCTCACGCCGCAGGAGGAGCGGATCGACCTGCGGACCGGCGAGCTCCGCTTCGACATCGGCAGGCTCGCCGTACGGCTGGCGGCGCTGAGCGACTGGCTGGTGGAGCACGAGCCCACCGCCGGCCTCGACGTCGGGCTCTTCGGCGCCAGCACGGGCGCGGCGGCCGCGCTCGTCGCCGCCGCGGCCCGCCCCGACTCCGTGAAGGCGGTCGTCTCCCGCGGAGGGCGGCCCGACCTCGCCGGCGAGGCGCTCGGATCGGTCCGTCGGCCCACCCTGCTGATCGTCGGGGAGCGCGACCCGGCCGTCCTCCGGCTCAACCAGGAGGCGATGCGGGAGCTGCGCGGCGAGACGCGCCTGGAGACGGTCCCGGACGCCTCCCACCTCTTCGAGGAGCCGGGGGCGCTGGAGCGGGTGGCCGAGCTGGCCCGGGAGTGGTTCCTGCGCCATCTGGCACGGGCGCCGGGCCTGGGGGACGGCGGCCCGGAGTGACCGGGAAGGCCGCTACACAGAGGCGGCCCGGAGGGGCGGGCGGTCCGGGATGATCCGGGCGGCGGCGGCCCGCGGGCTTCCCGGGACCACCGCGACCCGTCAGGATTGGCCGTGTGAACCGCACAGCCGTACGTCTGGGAGTGCTCCTGCTGGCCGGAGCGGCGGTGGCGGCCGTGCTCCTCGCGCTGCTGACGCCCTTCTCCTCCGGGTCCTCCCGCGGGCTGTCCGGCGACGACGACGGGGGCCGGGCACAGCGGTCGCCGGGCGTCGAGGTCGACCGCCTCGGCGAACGCGACCACGTGCTCACGATCGCCTCCGCCGCGCTCGGCCGCGAGGGCATGGTCCGGGTGCTGCTGCCCGAGGGCTGGCGGCCGGGCTCGGGGCCGTGGCCGGTGCTGTACCTGCTGAACGGCTGCTGCCAGCCCGACTACGACGCGTGGGCCACCCGGGGGGAGGCGGCCAGGCTCACCTCGCGCTACCCGGCGATCGTGGTCATGCCCGAGGGCGGCGAGGTCGGCTTCTACTCCGACTGGCGCGAGGGGCCCGGCTGGGAGACCTTCCACCTGGCCGAGGTCCGCCGGGTCCTGGAGCGCGACTACGGCGCCGGGGACCGCCGGGCGGTGGCGGGACTGTCCATGGGCGGGTTCGGCGCGATGTCCTACGCGGCCCGCCACCCGGGCATGTTCCAGGCCGCCGCCTCCTTCTCGGGCGTGCTGCACACCCGGGACGGCAACGGCGGCGTCGACTGGCTGCTCGGCCGCAACGGGGAGGACTCCAGGAAGCTCTGGGGCGACCCCCGGGACCCGGAGTGGGCCGCGCACAACCCGGCCGACCTCACCGGGAGGCTGCGCGGGATGCGGCTGTTCGTCTCCTGCGGGGACGGCTCCCCCGGCCCGCTGGACCCGCCCGGCACCTCCGTGGACACGGGAGAGGCGTCCCTGCTCCGCCAGGCCGCCACCTTCGCCGAGCGGGCCGGGGCGGACGGGGCCGAGGTGGCGGTCGACTTCTACGGGCCGGGCACGCACAGCTGGCCGTACTGGCAGCGCGGCCTGGAGCGCGCACTGCCCATGCTCATGGACTCCATCGGCGCCACAGTCTGACGGCCCACCACCCTCCGTCACCAAGAGGAGTCATTTCGTCACTTAAAGTTAGTTAAGTAGCGATTGATGGCCTCATTTCTGGCTATGAGAGGAAATAACCAATCGGTCCTTAACCACGGGGGAGCACGATGACGAACTTCGACCAGATCAAGGGCAAGGTCAAGGAGACCGCCGGTGAGGCGGTCGACAACGACAGCCTGGCCGCCAAGGGCCGGGCGGACCGGGCCAAGGGTAAGGCGAAGGAGGCGGCGGACAAGGCCAAGGACAGGGCCAAGAGGGCTTCCGAGGAGACACGGGGCCGCTTCGCCGAATAGGGACCGCTCCGTATGACGGGCGCCGCGGACGGCATCAGTGCCGTCCGCGGCGCCTCGCCGTGGGCGCTCCCACCCCGCGCGGAAAGTTAAGGCGGGCGACTCTGGACGTTCAGCTCAGGCACCCCTGTCCGGTCACCCTCGTGACTAGCGTTCCTAACACCCCAGTTCAGGGGCGTTTGCCGTATGTCATGAGGAGCCACCTTGCGAGTCCTGGCCGTTGTCCCCGCCCGTGGAGGTTCGGTGGGCGTCCCGCTGAAGAACCTGGCCGCGGTCGGCGGCACACCCCTGGTCGCCCGCGCGGTGAAGACCTGCGTGCGGAGCGAGCTGATCGACGAGGTCGTGGTCAGCACCGACCACGCGGAGATCGCCGCGGTGGCCCGCGAGGCGGGGGCGACCGTGATCGACCGGCCCGGCGAGCTGAGCGGCGCGGACGCCTCCAGCGAGTCGGCCGTGCTGCACGTGCTCGACCACCTGCCCGAGACCCCCGACGTGGTCGTCCTGGTCCAGTGCACCAGCGCGTTCATCGACCCCGCGGACCTGGACACCGCCATCGTCAAGGTCCTCGACGGCACCGCCGACGTGGTGTTCTCCGGGCTGGAGACGCACGAGTTCCTGTGGAACGCCGGCGGCGCGGGCCTCAACCACGACCCCTCCTTCCGGCCGCGCCGCCAGGACCGCGAGCCGCACTTCCGCGAGACCGGCGCGTTCTACGTGATGCGCGCCGAGGGCCTGCGCGAGCACGGCCACCGCTTCTTCGGGGCCGTCGCCGTGCAGCCGGTGCCCTCACGGCACGCCATCGAGGTGGACACCGCCGAGGACCTGGAGATCGTCCGGGCGCTGGCGCCGTTCGTGGACCAGCCCGAGCCGATCGACGTGGACGCCGTGATCACCGACTTCGACGGGGTGCACACCGACGACCGCGCCTACGTCGACCAGGACGGCCGCGAGATGGTCGCGGTCAGCCGCTCCGACGGCATGGGCATCGCGCTGCTGCGCCGGTCCGGCGTCAAGCTGATGATCATGTCCACCGAGCACAACCCGGTGGTCGCCGCCCGCGCCCGCAAGCTGGGCGTGCCGGTCCTGCAGGGGCTGACCGACAAGCGGACCGTGCTGCGCGACTGGCTGGCCATCGAGGGGCTGGACCCGGCCCGCGTCGCCTACATCGGCAACGACGTCAACGACCTGGGCCCGATGAGCGAGGTCGGCTGGCCCGTCACGGTCCCCGACGCCCACCCCAGGGTCCGCGCCGCCGCCCGGACCGTCCTGACCAGGCCCGGCGGGGCGGGAGCCGTACGGGAGCTGTGCGACCGGGTCCTCGCGGCCCGCCCGGAGACCGAGACCGCCGCCGCCCCCGCGCCCCGCGCCGAGCTGCGGCTCACCCCCGTCGCCAAGCCGGTCCAGATCGGCGACGCGCTGGTCGGCGCCGGGCAGCCGGTCTACGTCATCGGTGAGATCGGCATCAACCACAACGGCGACCTGGACATCGCGCGCAGGCTCATCGACGTGGCGGCCGAGGCCGGCTGCCAGGCGGTCAAGTTCCAGAAGCGCACACCGGAGATCTGCGTGCCGCTGGAGCAGCGCGACCAGATCCGGCAGACGCCGTGGGGCGAGATGACCTACATGGAGTACAAGCTCAGGACCGAGTTCGGCCTGGAGGAGTACACCGAGATCGCCAAGCACTGCCAGGAGCGGGGCCTGCACTGGTTCGCCTCGCCGTGGGACGTGCCGTCGGTGGACTTCCTGGAGTCCATGGACGTGGTCACCCACAAGATCGCCTCGGCCAGCGTGACCGACCTGGAGCTGCTGCGCGCGCTCGCCGCCACCGGCAAGCCGCTCATCCTGTCCACCGGCATGTCCACGCTGGCGGAGATCGACCGGGCGGTGGAGATCCTCGGCACCTCCAAGCTGGTGCTGATGCACGCCACCTCCACCTACCCGCTCCCTCCCGAGGAGGCCAACCTCCGCACGATCGTCACCCTCCAGGAGCGGTACGGCGTGCCGGTCGGCTACTCCGGCCACGAGCGCGGCCTGCAGATCTCCCTCGCGGCGGTGACCCTGGGCGCGGTGACCGTGGAGCGGCACATCACGCTGGACCGCACCATGTGGGGCTCCGACCACGCCGCCTCCCTGGAGCCGGCCGGCCTGGAACACCTGGTCCGCGACATCCGCATCATCGAGACCGCCCTCGGCGACGGCGTCAAGCGGGTCTTCCCCGGCGAGGAGGCCCCCAAGTCCCGCCTGCGCCGCGTGACCGTATAGAGCCGCGTGACCGTGACCGTACAGAGCCGCGTGGCCACCGGCCCTCGCTCCTCAGTCCAGCCACGGCGCACCCTCGCGGGCGCTCCGTTCCGACGGGAAAGGGAAAGTTGATCAAGTTGTCCGTCGTCGTCCCGGTGCGGGACGCCGAGCTCTACATCTCCGACGCGCTCACCTCGCTCATCAGGAACGCGCACCGGGACTTCGAGTTCATCGTGGTCGACGACGGATCGGCGGACGCGACCGGGCAGATCATCGAGGACTTCCGCGACGATCTGCCCGGGCTGGTCGTCCTGCGCAACGAGACGCCGGTCGGGCTGGCCGACGCCCGCAACCTCGGGGTGTCGCTGGCCTCGGGCCGCTACCTGACCTTCATGGACGGCGACGACTGGCTGGCGCCCGGCTATCTCGCCGATCTGGTCGGGGCGATCGAACGGCTCGGCTGCGACTTCGTCCGGGTGGACCACGTCCAGGTGGAGGGCCGCCGGCGGGTGATCCACCGGGCGCCGCTGGCCACCCGCGAGGTGGTGCTGAAGCCCCGCGACCACATCCTGCCCGCCCAGGTCAGGACCATGGTCGACTACCCCTACGCCTGGGCCGGGATCTACCGGCGTGACCTCGGTGACCTGCTGACCTTCCCCGGGCACCTGCACACCGCCGAGGACCGGCCGTGGATCTGGCGGCTGCACCGGCAGGCGAGCTCGTTCGGCGTGGTCTCGCTGGCCGGGCTCTTCTACCGGCGGATGGTCTCCGGCTCGCTGACCCAGATCGGCGACGCCAGGCAGCTGCACTTCTTCGACGCCTTCGACCTGGTCTTCGCGGACCTGGAGGAGGAGTTCGCCCCCAAGGCGGCCCGCACCTTCTGCGCGCTGCTGGCCCACCACCTGGAGCTGGCCGACCGCTTCTCCCCCGAGCTACGCACCCGCTTCGAGCAGCGCGGCGCCGACGCCCTGCGGCGGCTGCCCCCGGGCCTGCTCGCCGAGACCAGCCTGGGACCGGAGCGCGACCAGATCCTGCACAGGCTCCTGGAGGTCCGATGACACAGCTGTTCTACGCATCGACCCTGTTCGGCGCGGTGACGCTGGCGGCGGCGATCGATGACGGCCGCTTCGGGCCGCGCGGGGGCCGCCGGATCCTGCTGGTCTCCAACAACGCGGCCGTCCCGGAGGTCACCCCGTCCCTGGACCAGGCCCCCGGCTTCGCCGCGCTGCGCCCGTACTTCGACGAGGTCCGCTCCTGGAACGACATCGTGGCCCCGCTGCACCCGTCGGACTGGAAGGCGCGCGTCATCGAGGTCCCGATGCTGGGCCGCCTGCTGCTGTCCCGGCTCTCCCTGGACGACGGCCCCGACGAGCTGATCCTGGAGTCCATCGCGGTCCCGCCGTCGCGGACCCTCGCCGCCCTGGTCAGGGACTGCCCCATCACGGTCTACTCCGACGGCCTGATGAGCTACGGCCCCACCCGCGACCCGCTGCCGGCGGAGATCTCCGGCCGGATCACCCGCCTGCTCCACCTCGACCTCGTGCCGGGCCTGTCCCCGCTGCTGCTGTCGGAGTACGGCGTGCCCGCCGAGGCGCTGCCCGACAGGGCCTTCCTCGACGTGATCGAGCGGGACGGCGCGCTCGGGCAGGGGGTGCGGGACCTGCCCGCCGGCCCGCCGATGATCCTCGGCCAGTATCTGTCCGCGCTGGACATCCTCACCCCCGACGAGGAGGCCGCGCTCCACGCCGACATGCTGCGCGGCCTGGCCTCCCGGGGCTTCGACACCGTGCTGTTCAAACCCCACCCGGCGGCCGGACGGCGGCACGCCCAGCGGCTCCGCGAGACGGCCGGGGAGCTGGGCGTGCGCCTGGCGGTGGCGGGCGAGACCGTCCCCGCCGAGGCGTGCTTCGCCGCGCTGCGGCCCGCCCTCGTGACGGGGTGTTTCTCCACCGCCCTGATCACCGCCGGACGGCAGTTCGGCCTGCCGGTGGCGACGATGGGCGGGGAGCTGGTCCTGGAACGGCTCGCGCCGTACGAGAACAGCAACCGCGTCCCGGCCACCATCACCGACGCCCTGCTCCCCCGCCTGTCCGCCGACGGGTCGTTGCGGGAGCCGCCCCCGGTGGACCTTCCGGCCCTGGTCCGCGCGGTCGGCTACTGCATGCAGAGCGAGGCCCACCCCGGCCTGCGCGGGTCGGCCGTCTCCTACCTGGACGCCCACGGGCCGGCCCGCTACTTCAAGCGTCAGCGCCTGGCCGCCCTGGAGCTGGTCCCCACGGCCTCCGCCGAGCAGCCCGGCGCTCTGGACAGGCTCCGCCGCCGCCTGTCCAGAGCGCTGTCCTGACCCGGCTGGGCTGCTCCGACCATCCGCTCCGGCGGGTGGAGCGGGCCCGGCAGGTCGCCCGGGGCAACGGCTGGGCCGGGTACACCGCGCTCCAACTGCGTCATTCGTACGTCCAGCCCCGTCCCGGCGCCTCCGTCCCCGAGCAGGGGCACCGGTCCGGCTGGGTCACCGACGAGGTCGTCGACCCGGAACCAGGTGGTCCTCGCCTGGCTGTCCGGCGGCGACCCGGTGGTGACGCCGATCGCCGGCGTCAGCGGCGCCGAGCAGCTCGACGAGGCCCTGGCCGGGGTGTCGCCGGTGCTGAGCGCCGGATACCGCGACCTCCTCGGCGGCGCCGCCTGACCACCCGGTCCGCCGCCCCGCCCACCGGCGCGTACGGCTAGCCCAGCGCGTTGAGGTAGCGGCGCATCCGGCGCTTGGCCCGGTAGCCGACGCGCAGCACGTTGGGCGGGACCTCCACGCGCAGCCGGGCGCGGCGCCGGGCGGCGGCGTGCTGTGGGCCGTCGAGCAGGGACCGGGCGGGGGCCAGGCGTCCCGCCCGGACCTGGGCGACCAGCGTGACCAGCTGGGACACCCAGTCGCTCTCGCCGCGCGGATGGAAGTAATTGGCCCGGCACCAGCTCTCCTCCGGGGTGCGCAGCCGCCCCTCGGACAGCTCCTCCAGGGTGCCCAGCAGCCCGCTGCCCTCGAAGACCAGGTTGATCATCTCGGCGCTGACCCCGAAGTCCGACAGCACCAGCAGGGGCACCGACTGGGCGATCGCCTCCAGCGCGGCGGTCGAGCTGACCGTGACGAAACCGGCCGCGTGGGCCAGGTGCTCGTGCATGGGCCCCACGGCGAAGCGCACGGCGCCGGGGCGGACCCGGCCGTCGTCGGCCAGCGACTGCCACAGGCGCTGGTAGTGGTGGCGCTCGTTGTGGGTCTGCCGCTCGGTGTCCAGGGCGCGGAGCTTGACCACCACGTCGAGGTCCGGCCGCCGCTCGGCCAGCCCGGCCAGCGCGAGCAGGATCCGCTCGCGCTCCTCCCTGCGCCGGGGCACCTTGGCCTGGGTGGCGAACACCAGCCGGTCACGCGGCCCGGTGACGGGGACCTCCTGGGCGCCGTGCAGGAACGGCAGCCGGGCCAGGCCCACCGCCCCGCCCCCGCCCAGCTCCCGGCCGATCGCCGAGAACTCCTCGACCTCCCGCTCGCTGTGCAGGACGAACAGGTCGCATCCGCTGCGGAACACCCACGCCTTCTCGGTGGCCGGGACGGAGATCCCCGGCAGCCCGGAGACGAACACCGGTCTCGGGGTCAGGCCGGCGAGCACCTCGCTGACCAGCACGTCCACCACCGGCCCGGTGCAGGCGACCAGCACCACGTCGGGTCCGAGCCGCTCGGCGGCCCGGCGCAGCGCCCGGGCCGACAGCACGGGCGGGTCGGCGGCCGCGCCCGGGACGGCCGCATGGATCTGGGCCGGGGAGGGCGTGATGGGCGTGCGGATCACCGTCAGCTCCGCCGTACAGCTCGAAGGCAGGTCCGCGAGCAGGTAGGCGGCCCACTTCAGGTAGGAATCCGAGTCGGCCACGGCCAGGATCTTCACCCGGTGACTCCAGTGTCGTGATGGGCGAACATTGACAGATGGGAACGGAGTGAGGGGGCCGCCTGGGCGGTCCACCACTCGTCGGGGACCTCCACCGTCTCCACGGTCACGCCCCGGGCCGACAGCAGGACCCGCAGGGAGGTGACCGCGGTGGACGGCAGGCTCAGCACCCGCTGTTCGGCGGCCAGCCCCCGCAGGGTCATCTCGGCGGGGATCCCGCCGTCGTAGACGGTGATCCCGGGCTGCTCCCCGACCCGGGCGAGATCGTGGGGGTCCTCCCTGCGGTGCGGGAAGTAGGCCACCGGCCCGGACGAGCCGAGCCCGGCCAGCCAGGTGAAGTAGCGGTCACGGTGGATCAGGCCGTTGCGGACCAGCGAGGTGCCGAGCACGACGGTGCGCTCCTCGGGGCGCGGCCTGCGCAGGGGCTGCGACCGGAGCCAGGCGAAGTCGTGGGTGACCAGCTCGGCCCCCCTGTCCCGTACGGCCCGCGCCAGCTCGGCGGGGACGGGCAGCGCCGTGAAGATCGACAGCCGGCCGGACCGGGCCGCGGCGCGCAGCCGCAGGCCGGCCGCCGTGCCCAGCGCGCTCCTGAGCCCGGCCCTGAGCGGGCCGGCGGTGGCGCGGGCCCGCAGCAGCGGCGTCCAGATCCGCCCGGTGAGCAGCTCCAGGAGCCTGATGGTGGCCAGGCCGTCGTCGACGATCACGATGCGTCCCGGCAGGGCGGTCAGCCAGCCGGCCTGCACCCTGCCGGAGAACGCGTCGCCGACCGCCCACGTGGCGCCCCGGCGGGGCCTGGGCATCCCGGGCCCGGGGGCGGCCAGCTCCAGCCCGTCGGGAGGGCCGAGCCGGGAGAGCTCGCGGCGGGTGAGGACGAGCGGTCGCAGCCCGGCGCGGGGCACCACCCGGGCACGCGCGCCGAGCAGCCCGGCGTGGTGGGCCTCCACGGCGCAGAGCATCTGCAGCGGGGACTCCACCCAGGCAATGGCCGAACCCTGCTCCCGCGCGTGGTCTCGACCGTGCTCCACGCCGGGTGATGACCCGTTCACGACGGCCTCAACCTAACCCGGATGTCTTACATGGCCGGGAACTGCGGGTGAACACCTGAATATGCCCACTTGCGCACTCCGCGGAGAGAGATCTACCGTGGTGTACGGAACCGTTTCGTACACTCAACCGCACCCCGGAGGAGCGAACATGTGGACTCCCGACGACATCCCCGACCTGACCGGCTCCACCGCCGTGGTCACCGGGGCCGGCGGCGGCATCGGGCTGCCGACCGCGGCGCGACTGGCCAGGCACGGCGCCCGGGTCGTCATGACCGTCCGCGACCTCGCCAGAGGTGAGGCCGCGGCGGAGACGGTCCGGTCACAGGCGCCGGGCGCGCGGGTCGAGCTGAGGCGGCTGGACCTGGCCGACCTGGGCTCGGTGCGGGCGTTCGCCGCCGCCTTCGACGGGTCCCTCGACATACTGGTCAACAACGCGGGGGTCGGCATGATCCCCCGGCAGACCACCGCCGACGGCTTCGAGATGCAGTTCGGCACCAATCACCTGGGACACTTCGCCCTGACCGGGCTGCTGCTGCCGCACCTGCTGGCCCGGCCCGGCGCCCGGGTCGTCACGGTATCCAGCGACGCGCACAGCCTGGGCCGGATCGACTTCGACGACCTGGGGCTCGAACGCCACTACGGGCGCTTCACGGCCTACGGCAGGTCGAAGCTGGCCAACCTGATGTTCACGCTGGAGCTGCAGCGCCGGGCGGGGGGACGGCTGCTCAGCGTGGCCGCCCACCCCGGCGCGACGGCCACCGGCATCATGAAGCTGGGCGTGCTCACCAGGCCGGTCAACGCTCTCGTGCGGCTGGCGATCCAGTCTCCGGACAAGGGGGCGGTCCCCTCCCTTTACGCCGCCACCTCTCCCGAGGTGACCGGAGGCCTGTTCGTCGGCCCCGGCCCGCGGCCGCTGACCCCCTCGCCCAAGGCGCTGGACGAGAGCGTGGCCGGGCGGTTGTGGGAGACGTCGGAGGAGCTCACGGGCGTACGATTCAAGGCGATCACACAGCACTCGTGACCCACCGGAGGCACCTTGCGTCTCGACCCCAGGCGAGAGCGGGCGATTCTCGACGCGACCGCGGAACTGCTCTCCGAGGTCGGGTTCGACCGCATGTCCGTCGACCAGATCGCCAGACGGGCCAGCGCGAGCAAGGCCACGATCTACCGCCGCTGGCCGGGCAAGGAGGCCCTGGTGGTGGACCTGGTCTGCAACCATCTGAAGATCGACGTCGCGCCGCCGCCCGACACCGGATCGATGCGCGGTGACCTCGTGGCGGTGGTGGCCGGGTTCTGCCGGATCCTGGAGCAGCAGCACAGCCTGGTCTTCGGGCTGGTGCCCGCCCTGCTCACCACCCCCGCCCTGGCGGCCGCCCTGCGCGAGCACGTGCCGCGGCCCGACATCACCGGCACCACCCCGCTGCTCGACCGCGCCCGCGAGCGGGGCGAGCTGCCGGGACCGGTCGATCCCGGCGAGATAAGGACGGTCACCGAGGCCCTGGTCTGGCACCGGCTGCTCATCACCGGCAAGCCACTGGACGAGAACTTCGTCGAGGAGACGGTCGACCGGGTGCTGATGCCGCTGATCCATGCCTGGACTGGCCCGAAACAATGATCGAAAAGGGTGTTTTCGCAGGTAAAGCGGCCTTCTTTTAAAAGATCTACGATGATGGTGAAGCCCTGGGACGGAGCGGGGGCGGCACGGCGGCCCTCCGGCGGCGCCGCCGCCCGCGAACCCCTGCCACACAGGCGTTTCCGGCTCCGCGCCGGTCGGCGGTCGCGGGCCGGGCGATCTTGAGGGGGACCAAGTCTTCCCCCTCGAATCGGACGTATTCCCAAGTCAAGGCAATGTGCCCCACTTGTAATCGTTTGTCCGGTTCACGTAGCTTCTACTCATTCCTGGTGAACGCCTAGGTCAACCAAGGCCTACACGTTGCCATCACATTGCCCGACCGTGCTCCATCGGAACGGATCACTCCGCCGGTGAGCACGGCCGCCGAATCCGCGAGTCTCGCGGAACCGGGGAACCACGTTCTTGGGGTGAATCGGCGCCTGCGCGCCGTAGGGCACTTCCCAGCCCGAACCCGTCAGCTAACCCGGTAGGCGGCATGAGAAGCGAAGCAAGGAGTCACACCCCCGCATGGCCAAGAACCGCCTCACCCCCAAGACCCGTCACCTGGCCCGCATCGTTCTGGGCGCCTCCATCGCCCTGGGTGGCACCGTCGTAGCAGTCCCCGCCGCTCTGGCGGACACCCCCGGGCAGGCCCCCGTCGCCGCCCCTCCGGTCGAGGTCTCCAAGACCGCCAAGACTTCCAGGACCCCCCTCCAGGTCCAGGCCGAGCGCCTGCCGAAGGTCACCGCCGCGCAGGTCCTGAACATCGCCGCCAAGCAGGTCGGCGTCTCGGAGAACGCCCAGGGCGGCGGGACGAAGTTCCAGTCCTGGTACGTCTCCTCCGTCCGCGCCAAGGAGACCGTCGCCCGTGACGGCGGCAACGTGCGGGCCTACGCCAACGCCCCCTGGTGCGCGATGTTCGTCTCCTGGGTCGGCGAGCAGGCCGGCATCCGGCCCACCATGGGCTGGGACGCCTACACCGTCGCCCACGCCCAGTGGTTCAAGGACAACAAGCACTGGGGCACCGTCGCCAAGCCCGGCGCCGTCGTCTACTTCGACTGGAACGGCGGCAAGCGCATCAGCGGGATCGACCACGTCGGCTTCGTGAAGAAGGACAACGGCGACGGCACGATCAGCACGATCGAGGGCAACACCGGCAACGGCAAGGTCGAGCAGCGCGTCCGGCCCAAGTCCCAGGTCGTCGGCTACGGCTACCCGGTCTACAGCGGCTGATCGACAGACGCGCAGGCCGTTTCACGGCCACGGGTTCACAGCCACGGGAAGGGGCCCGGCTCATTCGAGCCGGGCCCCTTCCGGCGTCCCCACCCCGCCGGCGAGGCGGCCTCCTGTGCGGAATGTCCCAGTATGTCACCGTTTGATGGGAGCGCTCCCAAACAGCTATCTGGGGAGTTTGTGAGCTATGCCCCTGTACATCCGCCCTGAGCAGGCCAGATGTAACGGTTGAGTTTCGGCATATTGACGTCCCGGCCGCCTATCGTCCACTCTTCGTGGGAGCGCTCCCAAAGTACATTGAGGAAACACCCCGTCGCCGGCCGCGTTTGTCGGGGACCGGTCCGCGATGTCACCTCCCACCGATTCGGGCGACCACCTGAGAGGGGTCCGGAATGTTGAACAACAAGCGGCAGGGCAAGCTCGCCGCGGTCGCGGTCATGGCGGCCACCGCCCTGGCGATCACTTCCTGCGGTTCGAGTGAGCCCGCCAAGCCCGCGGCCGGCGGCGGCAGCTCCGCGCCGGCCGCCGAGCCGGTGACCATCACCGTGCACACCTTCGGCGGCGGCGAGAACTTCGGCTACGACAAGGCCGTGGAGACGTGGAACGCCGCGCACCCGAACATCCAGGTCAAGTACCAGAACCTGACGGACCGCTTCGAGGACGTCTACCTGCCCCAGCTGCTCCAGCGCCTGCAGGCCGGCAGCGGCGCGGCCGACATCATCGCCCTGGACGAGGGCGCCATGGGCCTCATGAAGGCCCGCCCGCAGTTCTTCACCGACCTGGCCCAGTACGGGCTGGACAGCCGCAAGGCCGACTTCCCCGCGGCGAAGTGGGACAACGGCATCAACGCCGACAACAAGCTGTTCGCCCTCGGCACCGACATCGGCGGCATGACCATGTGCTACCGCACGGATCTGTTCAAGAAGGCCGGGCTGCCCACCGACCGCGAGGAGGTCGGCAAGCTCTGGCCGGACTGGAACGCCTTCATGGAGGTCGGCAAGAAGTTCCAGGCCGCCAACCCCGGCAAGGGCGACCCCAAGTTCCTCGACGGCCCCAACACCCTCTACAACGTGATCCTGTCGCAGGAGGCGCCAAAGAACGGCAACGTCTCCTACTTCGACAAGAGCAATCAGCTCGTCATCGAGAGCAACCCGGCCATCAAGACCTCCTTCGACACGGTGAAGAGCTTCAGCGAGGCGGGCCTGACCGCCAAGCTCGCCTCCTTCACCCCGCCGTGGAACGCCGCCATCAAGAAGGGCGGGTTCGCCACGATGGGCTGCCCGTCGTGGATGCTCGGCGTGGTCTCCGGCGCGGCCGGTGACGCCGGCAAGGGCAAGTGGGACGTCGCCGCGGTGCCCGGCGGCGCCGGCAACTGGGGCGGCTCCTATCTCGCGGTGCCCAAGCAGAGCAAGCACCCCAAGGAGGCCGCCGAGGTCCTGAACTACCTCACCGGCAAGGAGGGCCACGTGATGGCCTTCCAGGAGGCCGCGGCCTTCCCGAGCTCCATCACCGCCCAGCAGGACCCGGCGGTCAGCGAGCTGAAGAACCCCTTCTTCAACGACGCGCCCACCGGCCAGATCTTCGGCGCCTCCGTCAAGGATCTGCTCCCCACCTTCCTGGGTGAGAAGCACGCCCAGGTGAAGACGTCGGTGGAGAAGGTCCTGGAGGGCATGGACCAGGGCTCGATCCCCTACGGCGAGGCCTGGACGAAGTTCACCGAGGCCGGCGTCAAGGCAGCGGGCTGATCCCCGGCCCGATCCGTACGGGCCCGGCGGCGGCGACCCCGCGGCCGGGCCCGTCGCCTGCCCTTGAGCTGAAAGGCTGATCCATGACCCTGCACGTCGACACCCCGGCCCCGGCCCCGGCCCGGCCCGGGGCCGGCCGGCCGTCCGGCCACCGGGGCCCGGGACGGGGCGGCGGGCTCGCCAGGTTCGACCTCCGGGCGACCCCCTACTTCCTCGTCTCCCCCTACTTCCTCCTCTTCGCCGTCTTCGGCGTCTTCCCCCTGGGCTACACCCTCTGGGTGTCACTGCACGACTGGGAGCTCGCCGGGGACAAGAGCTTCGCCGGACTCGACAACTACATCGACCTGATCACCGACGGGGCCTTCTGGAACGCGGTGGTCAACACGCTCGGGATGTTCGTCATCTCGACGGTCCCGCAGCTCGTCCTCGCCCTGGTCCTCGCCAACGCGCTCAACAAGCGCATCCGGGGCCGGCTCTTCTTCCGTCTCGGCGTGCTGCTGCCGCTGATCACCTCCGTCGTCGCCGTCGCCGTCGTCTTCACCCAGCTCTACGGGCGCGACTACGGCATGATCAACTGGTTCCTCGGCCTCTTCGGGGTCGACGCGATCAACTGGCAGAACGAGAAGTGGTCCTCGTGGATCGCCATCTCCACGATGATCGACTGGCGCTGGACCGGCTACAACGCGATCATCCTGCTCGCCGCCATGCAGACCATCCCCAAGGACCTCTACGAGGCCGCCGCCATCGACGGCGCCACGGCCCGGCGGCAGTTCTGGCAGATCACCATCCCGATGCTGCGCCCGACGATCGTCTTCACGGTGTTCATCTCGACCATCGGCGGCCTGACGCTGTTCACCGAACCGGTCATGTTCGACGGCAACCCGACGATGGCCGGCGGCACCGACGGCCAGTACCAGACCGTGGCGATGTTCATCGTCAAGGAGGCGTTCCGCGACTTCGACTTCGGCTACGCCGCGGCCGCCGCGTGGCTGCTGTTCGCGCTGATCCTCATCGGCACGCTCATCAACTACTCCTTCACCCGCCGTATCGGGGGTTCCAAGTGACGGCGATCCAGACCCGGCCCCCCGCCCGGCCGGAGGCCCGTAACCGCATCTGGGACGCCGGCCCGCTGACGAAGGCCGTCCTGGCCTTCGCCCTCGTGCTGTCGGCCTTCCCGATCTACTACATGTTCATCATGGCCACGCGGACCAACGAGGAGGCGATCGACGTCCCGCCGCCGATGCTGCCCGGCGGGCACCTCGGCGAGAACATCGAGCGGCTGCTGGCCACCGAGGACGCCTACTTCCTCACCGGCCTGGTCAACTCGGCCGTCGTCGCGGTCACCGTGACCCTGTCGGTGGTGCTCATCTCCACGCTGGCCGGCTTCGCCTTCGCCAAGCTGCGCTTCAGGGGCAGCAAGATCCTGCTGGGCCTGATCCTGGTGACGATGATGGTGCCGCTCCAGCAGATGGGCGTGGTGCCGCTGTACGAGCTCATGGTCAACCTCGGCTGGACCGGCCAGCTCAAGGCGGTGATCCTGCCCTTCCTGGTCAACGGGTTCGGGGTCTTCATGATGACCCAGTACGCCACCCAGGCGGTGCCGGACGAGCTGGTCGAGGCGGCCCGCGTCGACGGCGCCTCCACCATGCGGATCTACGCCAACGTCATCCTGCCCGCGCTCCGTCCCGGCATGGCCGTGCTGGCGCTGCTCGTCTTCATGCAGACCTGGAACGAGTTCATGTGGCCGTTGATCGTCCTGAACCCGGACAACCCGGTGGTGCAGACCTCGATCGCCGCGCTCAACCAGGCCCACGGCACCGACTACGTCATGCTGTTCACCGGCACGGCGGCCTCGGTCCTCCCCCTTTTCGTTGTTTTCGTCGCGTTCGGTCGCCAGATCGTCGGCGGCCTCATGGAAGGTGCGGTCAAGGCGTGACCACGCAAGAGACGCAGATTCAGACTCCGGATCTGGTATTTCCGACGGACTTCGTCTGGGGCGCGGCCACCTCCGCCTACCAGATCGAAGGCGCCGTCTCCGAGGACGGCCGCGGCCGGTCCATCTGGGACACCTTCGTCCGGCAGCCCGGCCGGGTGGTCAACGGCGAGAACGCCGACGTCGCCATCGACCACTACCACCGTTACCGTGACGACGTGCGGATGATGGCCGGTCTCGGCCTCGGCGCCTACCGCTTCTCCGTCTCCTGGCCCCGGGTCCAGCCCGACGGCAGCGGCGCGATCAACGCCAAGGGCCTCGACTTCTACAGCCGGCTGGTCGACGAGCTGCTCGCCCAGGGCGTCGACCCGTGGGTGACGCTCTACCACTGGGACCTGCCCCAGGCCCTGGAGGACGCGGGCGGCTGGCCGGCACGGGACACGTCGAAGCGCTTCGCCGACTACGCGGCGGCCGTACACGGCGCGCTCGGCGACCGGGTCCGCAACTGGAGCACGGTCAACGAGCCGTGGTGCGCGGCGTTCCTGGGGTACGCCTCCGGCGAGCACGCCCCCGGCCGGCGCGAGCCGGCACAGGCGGTGCGCGCCGCCCACCACCTCCTCCTCGCGCACGGCCTGGCCGCCTCGGCCATGCGCGCCCAGCGGTCCGGCAACAGGATCGGCGGCTGCGTCAACCTCTACGCGGTCTCCCCGCAGACCGACTCCGAGGCCGACCGGGACGCCGCCCGCCGCATCGACGGCCTGCAGAACCGCTTCTTCCTGGACGCCCTGCTGAAGGGCGAGTACCCGGCCGACGTCCTGGAGGACCTGGCCGAGGTGACCGGATTCGTCCAGGACGGGGACATGGAGCTCATCTCCGCCCCGCTGGACATGCTCCTGATCAACTACTACAGCCGCTTCACCGTCTCCGGCGCCCCGGGCGGCGCGGCGTCGGCGGCGGCGGCTCCCACCGGGAGCGGTTCCCCCTGGGTCGGCAGCGAGCACGTGTCGTTCGTCGAGGGCGGGCGGCCGGTCACCGCCATGGGCTGGGAGATCGACGACACGGGCCTGCGCGAGCTCCTGCTGCGGGTGGCCCGGGAGTACCCGCCGGTCCCGATGGTCATCTCCGAGAACGGCGCGGCCTTCGACGACGTCGTGGCGGCCGACGGAGTGGTGCACGACCGCGACCGCCTGGACTACATCGACGCCCACCTGCGCACCTGCCACGCCGCGATCGAGGCCGGGGTGCCACTGGAGGGCTACTTCGCCTGGTCGCTGATGGACAACTTCGAGTGGGCCTGGGGGTACGGCAAGCGTTTCGGGCTGGTGCGCGTCGACTACGAGACCCAGCGCAGAGTTCCGAAAGAGAGCGCTCTCTGGTATGCCGGGACAATCAGGCGTGGAGGCCTGAGCGGTCCGGCAGAATAAGACACCGACGGATCTTTTATGGGGGCGAAGAACATGAACGGCGACCGTCGTCCGACGCTCGAGGCGGTCGCGGCTCTGGCCGGCGTCGGCCGCGGCACGGTGTCGCGGGTCATCAACGGCTCGCCGAAGGTGAGCGAGAAGGCCCGCGACGCGGTGCAGCAGGCGATCCAGGAGCTGGGCTACGTCCCCAACCGGGCGGCCCGCGCGCTGGTCACCCGGCGCACCGACACGGTCGCGCTGGTGGTCTCGGAGTCGGAGTTGCGCGTCTTCGACGAACCCTATTTCGCCGGGACCATCCGTGGCATCGGCTCGGCCCTGTCCGAGACCGGCCTGCAGCTCATCCTGGCGATGGCCCAGTCGGAGCAGGACCACGAACGGCTGGAGCACTACCTGACCGGGCAGCACGTCGACGGCGTGCTGCTCATCTCGCTGCACGGCGCCGACCCGCTGCCGGGGCGGCTGGAGGCGATGGGCGTGCCGACCGTCATCGGCGGCCGCCCCGTCGGCCTGACCCCCTACAGCTACGTCGACGTGGACAACCGGGCCGGCGCCCGGCAGGCGGTCAAATACCTGCTGGGCAAGGGCCGCCGGCGGATCGCCACCATCGCGGGCCCGCAGGACATGGGGGTGGGCGTGGACCGGCTCGCTGGCTACCGCGACGCGCTGCTGGCGACCGGGATGACCGAGATCGTGGCCTACGGCGACTTCAGCGAGGAGAGCGGCATCACCGCCACGCGCAAGCTCCTGGCCGAGCACCCCGACCTCGACGCGGTGTTCACCGCCTCCGACCCGATGGCGCTGGGCGCGATGCGGGTACTGCGGGAGGAGGGCAGGACGATCCCCGAGGACGTCGCGGTGATCGGCTTCGACGACTCGCCCGCGGGGGCGCACTCCTCCCCCGCGCTCACCACCGTGCACCAGCCGACCGAGGCGATGGGCCGGCAGATGGCCCATCTCCTCATCGCCCGCATCAACGGCGAGCATCTGGAGCAGCCCGTGGTGATACTGGACACCCACCTGGTGGAGCGGGCCTCCGCCTGACGGGGGCGACCCGCCTGTGTACCTTCGAGCTGTTGACCTTGCCCCACCTCCCCGGCGAAAGGACTCCCGTGTCCCGGCAGTTCACCCTCCGCAGCGGCGCCATGCACGCCGAGATCACCGAGCGGGCCGCGGCCCTGCGCGTGCTCCGTCACGGTGAGCGCGACCTGGTGACCAGCTGGCCGGCAGAAGGGCCGATCCCCTACTACAGCGGCACCCTGCTCGCCCCCTGGCCCAACCGGGTCGGCGGCGCCTCCTACACCTTCGGCGGCCAGACCCACCGGCTCGTGGCGAACGAGGAGGACAGGGGCAACGCCCTGCACGGGCTGGTCGCCCAGGCCGGTTGGGAGGCGGTGGAATGGCTCGCGGTGGAGGACGAGCACGGCTTCGTACGGCTGGCGCAGACCATCGCCCCCTCCCCCGGCTACCCGTTCACCCTCGCCCTGCAGGTCCTCTACTCCCTCACCCCCGGCGGGCTGACCACCACGCTGACCGCCGAGAACATCGGCGACGGCCCCGCCCCCTACGGCTGCGGCCCGCACCCCTGGCTGCTGGCGGGCGACTCCGTCGAGGACTACGAGCTGCACCTGCCCGCGACCAGGGTGCTACTGGTGGACGACCGGCTGCTGCCGCGCTCCCTGGAGGACGTCTCGGGCACGCCGTACGACTTCACGGCCGCGCGCGCGGTCGGCGGCACCGCCGTGGACCACGCCTTCACCGGCCTCGTCCCGGACGCCGACGGGCTGGTCCGGGTGCGGGTGAGCGGCCCGGACGGCGGGGTCGAGATCAGCTGGGACGCCGCGGCGCTGCCCTGGGCCCAGGTGTGCACCGGGACCGGGCTCGGCCACCGCGGGCTGGCCGTCGAGCCGATGACCTGCCCGCCGGACGCCTTCAACTCCGGCACCGATCTGGTCGTGCTCCAGCCCGGAGACAAGATCGAGACTTCCTGGACGATCTCCGCCATCTGAGGTGCCGCGATGGACAGCAGAACCAAGCGCCCGCTCACTGCCGCCGAGCTCGACGCGCTGGCGCGGCGGGCCCTGGGCAGCGGGGTCACCGCCTCCGCGGAGCTGACCGACGGCTTCGCCAACGCCGTGTGGCGGCTGACGCTGGAGGACGGCCGCGAGGTGGTGCTCAAGCTGTCGCCCCCGCCGGAGCTGGAGCAGCTCCGCTACGAACGTAACCTCCTGCGCACCGAGGCGATGGTCTACGCCCTGGCCGGACCGGCCGGGGTGCCGGGTCCGGAGCTGCTGTGCGCCGGGTTCGACGATCCGGTGCTGGGCGGCGACTACCTCGTCCTGTCCGCCCTCGGCGGCGTGCCGTGGAACCGGGTCAGCCCGGCGGAGGCCGACCAGCGCGCGCTCCGCCGGGAGCTCGGCGGCCATCTGGCCCGGCTGAACGCGGTCACCGGCGACGTCTACGGCTACCCGCACGCCGGTCTGACCGGCGGCACCTGGCGGGCCGCCTTCCTGACGATGACCGGCGCGATCCTGGCCGACGCGCGCCGTTACGCGACGCCGCTGCCGAGGCCGGCCGCCGAGATCTCGGCGGTGATCGAGGCGAACGCGGGTGTGCTGGAGGAGGTGACGGCGCCGTCCCTGGTCCACTTCGACGTGTGGCCGGGCAACGTCTTCCTGACTCCCGGCGACGCCCCGCGCATCCAGGCCATCATCGACCACGAGCGGGCGTTCTGGGGCGACCCGCTGGCCGACTTCGTCACTCCGACGATCTTCGGTGAGCTGGACGAGGCCGACGAGATCGTGGCGGGATACCGGGAGGCGGGCGGCGTGGTGGAGTTCACCGACTCCGCCCGGGCCCGGCTGGCCCTCTACCGCCTCTACCTCGCGCTGATCATTCTGGTGGAGAACGGCCCCCGCCAGTATCCGGAGGCGGACTACGCCCCGCTCCGCGACCGGAGCACCGCCTCCCTGGTCAGGGCGCTGGAGCAGCTCTCCGGCTAGCCCGTGCGGACGGCGGCGCCGCGCGGACCGGGCCCCGTCCGGCCGGCGGCCGCGGGGGCGGCGCCGCCGCGGCCACGGCTCCGTCCCCGGAGGTCAGAGCTCCCGGGACAGCCGGAACATCTCCGACTCCAGGTCGAAGAAGCGCCGGGTCCGGCCGAGGGCGGTCATGCCGAGCCGGCGGCAGACGGCCATGGACGCCGCGTTGTCCGGCATCGTCAGGGCGTAGACCTCCTCCAGCCCGGAGGCGAAACCGCGCTCGACCGCGCCCCGGGCCGCCTCGGTCGCATAGCCGTTCCCCCAGGAGTCGGGGTGGAAGTGCCAGCCCACCTCGACCTCTCCCTCTCCGCCGGGGATCGGCCGGAACAGCACGGTCCCGGCGGCCACCCCGGTGTCGCGGACCTCGACCGCCCAGGAGCCGAAGCGGCGGTCCCGCTCGTGGAAGGCGCGCCAGCCGTCCACCGCCGGCGCCGCCTCGAAACTGAAGGGCGGCAGCCACCGGGTGACCTCCCGGCGGGAGTAGAGGTCGGTCATCCGGTCGAGGTCGCTCTGGTCGTGGGTCCACAGGCGGACGGTCAGCCGCTCGGTCTCGTAAACGCTCATGGGAGCAACCCTCGCCCAACCGGGTGGCGGCGCGCATCACCCGTCAGGCGGACGGAAGCCAGGAGGCCACCTGGCCCGGCCGGACGGGACCCGGCCACGTCGTCAGCGCGCGTCGGCGGCCGCGCCTCTAGCCGGTGATCACGCCGAAGGCGGCGGCGGACAGCACGGAGCACAGCACCATCGCCAGCGCACCGGCCACGCTCGTGGAGACGGAGACGGCCCTGCCGGGCAGCAGCCATGACGCGAAGATCCTGTTGACGAGCGGCATCAGCAGCCACGTGAGGAGGGCGACGCTCACCACGTTGCCGACGAACAGGGCGAGATCGCCGGGCAGGTGCGCCACCCTGAGCGCGGGGCTCAGCGTCAGGTTCAGGATCATCACGGTGGGGTGGAGCGCCAGCAGCACGGACATGGCCTGCTTCCAGTTGGGCGGGGGGTCCTGCCCGGTCTCGCCACCGAACCCGAACCAGCCGCTGAACGCCGACCTGATTGTTCGCACGTCGTAGGCGAGGAAGTAGTCGTGGCCCTCGTCCAGCAGTTTCCTGCGGGTGCCGGACTCCAGTCATCCGTCGAGGTGCTCACGGGTGTCGAAGCGGAACATGACGACCCGGCGCTCCTGGATCCCGGCCACGGGTTCGAACCCCTCGTATCCCAGGAAGCCGGGAAACCTCTCCTGGACCTTCGCGCCTTGTCCTGCCGACGCCGGTAATCCCCCTTGTGGCCCTCACGGACCTTCGAGGAAATCACCACGGTTGCGCGCCACCTCCGGACCCGCAGGCCACATTAGGCTTCACCTGGTCAAATGCAGTGCAGAGTCAGCAGGGTAAAAAGCACCGCAACAAGGTGATCTCAGCAAGATCAGCTCGGGCATTTGGTGCTTGATGCTGCCAGAACGGTGCCGGCGGACATGAATGGGGATGGATCACGATGCCCCTGAAATAGGCGTGACATCCAGGCCCTGTCCGCGCCCTGCGACCTGCCGTTATCCGAAATGCATTCTGCATTAAGTTCGCCATCCTCGTCGGCGAATATGATATTTACCCAGTATTTAAAGTACTTGGCATCTTCTTCCCTGAAGCCAAAGTAGTCAGAATATGAGCCGCACGCCGATACCCCTCGAGAATGCCAGAACGTACAGGCGCGTCCCGATCGGCGCACGGACCTCGAGGGATCCAACGCGGCATATATAACAATTCGACAACAAGGCCTACCGAGTGCTCGGTCTGATAGCCCATGCTCCTGGTCAGCGGTACCCCTCGCGAGATTCGGAGCCCCCATGAAGCCAAGCCGACGACATGCCGCTTTCCTCGCCGCCGTGGCCGTGGCCACAGCCGCCTTCCCGACCACCTCCGCCGTCGCCTCCGCCCCGCGTTCCGAGCTCGCCAGGCGGCTGACCATCCTGCTCAGCAACGACGACGGTTACCGTGCCCCGGGCATCAAGGCCGTCTTCGACAAGCTCACCGCCGCGGGACACGACGTCACCATCGTCGCCCCGGCCGCCGACCAGAGCGGCGCGAGCGCCAAGCGGACCGTCGAGGACGGCCATCGGATCACCGCCAAGAAGGTGGCCGACAAGGTCTGGGCCGTCAGCGGGACCCCGGCCGACTCGGTTCTGTTCGGCCTCGGACACGTCTTCGCGGGCGACAAGGTCGACCTGGTCGTCTCCGGAACCAACCTCGGGCAGAACATCGGCGGCATCGTCAACAACTCCGGCACCGTCGGCGCGGCGGTCACGGCGATCGACCTCGGCATGCCGGCTATCGCGGTGAGCACCGAGTTCGACTTCGAGAACATGCAGAACACGGTCGCCAACATGCCGGCCACCGCGGACTTCATCGTCAGGCTGGTGGCGCGGCTTCAGCACACGGCGCGCGGCAGACGTCTGCTGCCCAAGCACGCCGGTCTCAACGTCAACTATCCAACGCGCCCCAACCTGGCCTCGCCCACCGGGATCGCGTTCACCCGGCAGACCCGCGAGGAGCTGTTCGGCGTGGCCTACAAGGCGAGCGGCGGCGACACCTACACGATGAAGGTCTCCTTCGAGGAGACCGAGGGCGAGGCGAGGAGCGACCTCGCCGCCCTCACCCAGGGCAAGGTCAGCATCACTCCGATCGACGCCGACTGGACGGCCGACCCGGCGACCTATGCCGCGACCGCCGCCCGCCTCGCCGGTCTGCGCTGATCTCGGTCGTTCGCCGGCGTTTCTTCCGACCGGCCAGTCCCCCGGTACGGCTCCCGCACGAGGCGGGCCGCTGCGCGAAGCACGTCTCCCGTCCTCAGATCACCCCCCTTGGAGCATCATGACAGCCAGGACCCCTCGCCCAGGGACCCGTCAGGCCGGCCTCTTCGGGCTTCTGTTCTTCGCCAACACCGCGATGTTCGCCGTCTACTTCGGGGTGGCCCCGCTCCTGCAGAGCGCCATCGAAGTCGCCGACCCCGTCAACAAGGTGTCCAACGCCGGCCTGGTCGCCGGGGTCAGCGCGATCTTCGCCACCCTGTTCAACCCGATCGGCGGAGCACTCTCCGACCGCACGCACTCCCGGTTCGGCCGCCGCGACCCCTGGTTGCTCGGCGGTGCTCTGGGCGCCTTCGCCGCGCTGTGGTTCCTCGGCACGGCCGGCAGCATCATCGTGATCCTGGTCACCTGGTCCATCGCCCAGGCCATGATGAACCTCTTCCAGGCCGCGCTCACGGCCATCGTCCCCGACCGCGTGCCCAGGGAACTGCGCGGCACCGCCTCGGCCGTCGTCGGCATCGCCACCTCGGTCGCGGCCATCGTCGGCACCCAGATCGCGGCCGCGTACATCGGCTCGATCGCAAGCTACCTGCTGCTGGGCGCGGGCGTGGTCGCGTCGGCGGTACTCCTGGTGCTGTTCAGCAGGGACCCCCGTCCCGGGGAGTACGAGGCGGTGGTCAAGGAGCGCAGGTCGCCGCTCGCCGTGCTGGCGGATTTCCTGTCCGCCCTGAGGCACCGCGACTTCATGTGGGTGTTCACCGGCCGCGCGCTGATGAACCTCAGCTATTTCATGGTGCTGATGTTCGAGCTCTACATACTCCAGGACTACATCGCGCTCCCCTCGGGCGTGACCGCCGTCGAAGGCGTGGCGACCCTGACCGTCGTCAACACGGTCACCTCCGTCCTGGCCACCCTGATCGCCGGGCCGCTGGCCGACAAGCTGCAGCGGTACCGGCTGTTCGTCTTCGTCTCCAGCGCGATCACCGGGCTGGCCACGCTGATCCTGCTGCTGTCGCCCACCTGGACCGGCATGATGATCTTCATGGCTATCAACGGGGTGAGCTTCGGCGCCTACTACGCCGTCGACACCGCCCTGGTCACCCTCGTCCTGCCCAACTCGGAGAACGCCGCCAGGGACCTGGGGGTGCTCAACATCGCCAATGCCGGACCGCAGATGCTCGCGCCGCTCGCCGCGGCGTTCTTCATCGGCGTGGGCGGCTACCCGACGCTTTTCATCGTGTCCGCCGTGGTGGCGATCGTGGGAGCGCTGACCGTGCTCCCCGTCAGGTCGGTCCGCTGAGCCCGGGGGCCGAGTCGCGGGCTTTCAGGAGGGAGAGGAAGGCGCGGAACAGCCCCGACATGTCGATCTCGTCGGGGGCGAGCAGCCACTGGAGCTGGAGTCCGTCCATCACCGCGAACATCAGCGGCGCGGCCTGCTCGGGTGTGAGGCCGGCGGGCAACTCGTCGCCGAGTTCGGCGCGGATCACCTCGGCCATCCAGGCACGGGAGGTTCCGTAGCGCGTCTTGAAGAAGTCCCTGGCCGGGTGGTTCTCGATCACGCTCTCCGCGGAGAGCACGGTGAAGGACTGCACGATGCCGCGGCGCTGCGCGTTGTACTCGACCAGCGCGGCCACGGTGTCCAGCGTGATCGCTCCCCCCTCACCGGGCAGCGCGAGCACGTCGAGGTTGCGCTCGTCGCGCAGCCGCAGAACCTCGGCGAGCAGCCGATCCTTGCTCGGGAAGTAATGCAGCACCCCCTGCTGGCTGAGGCCCACCCGTTCGGCGATCGACGCGATCGACGCCCCCGTGTAGCCGCGTTCGGCGAACACGTCGAGCGCGGCCAGCAGGATCTCCTCCCGCCGGCTCTCACGCGATCCTCGGCGCCGCACCATGCGTCAACTCCTCTCGTCGCGCCGAGCCTAACGCGATCAGCAAGAGTAACGATTACATGTCATAACCTACCGACCACTCGGTAACCGCGGGCATACTCCGGAGGGGAAGCGTGGCCCGCACTCTTCCTCTTCGCCCCGATCGGCATGATCGTGGGCGCGGTTCTGGTCACTCGTATCAAGGGGGTTCGCCGACCGTGTCGGGAATCGAGCACGACGACATCGTGGAACAGGCGCTGAGCAAACTCGACCTGGACACCAAGGCACGCATTCTGGCCGGTCAGGACATGTGGAGCCTGCCCGCGGCGCCCGGCGTCAGCCTCGATTCGATCGTCATGTCGGATGGGCCGATCGGTGTCCGAGGCGCCAGATGGACGACCGACGACCCGTCCATCGCCCTGCCGAGCCCGACCGCCCTCGCAGCGACCTGGGACGTGACGCTGGCCCGCCGCGTCGGCAACCTGCTGGCCCAGGAGGCCCGCCGCACGGGTGTTCACGTGCTGCTGGCGCCGACCGTCAACCTGCACCGCTCCCCCCTCGGCGGTCGGCACTTCGAGTGCTACTCCGAGGACCCGGTGCTGAGCGGCGAGATCGCCGCCGCGTACGTCATCGGAGTCCAGGAGGGCGGGGTCGCCGCCACGGTCAAGCACTTCGTGGCCAACGACTTCGAGACCGAGCGGATGACCGCCAACGTCCTGGTCGGCGAGCGTGCCCTGCGCGAACTCTACCTGGCCCCCTTCGAGCTCGTGGTGAAGAAGGCGGGGCCGTTCTGCGTCATGGCGGCCTACAACAGCGTCAACGGGCACACCATGACAGAACATGACGAGCTGCAGAACAAGGTCCTGCGCGACGAGTGGGGTTTCGACGGCGTCATCGTCTCCGACTGGACGGCCGCCCGGGACACGATCCGCGCCGCGCTCGGCGGGCTCGACATCGCCATGCCCGGCCCCGGCACCGTGTACGGCCCGGCGCTCGCGGCGGCCGTACGCGCCGGAGAGCTGGACGAGGAGGTCGTGGACGAGCACGCACGCCGGGTGCTGACCCTGGCCCGCAGGGTGGGCGCCCTGGAGGGCGCGCCCCGCGCCGAGCCCCTTCCGGCCATCGACGGGGAGGCGCTGGCTCGTGAGATCGCGGCGTCGTCGTTCACGCTGGTGCGCAACGACGGCGTCCTGCCGTTCGGCCCGGACAGGAGCGTGGCCCTCATCGGAGGAGCGGCGAAGGAGGCCCGCGTGATGGGCGGGGGCAGCGCGCAGGTCTTTCCCTCCCATGTCGTGTCACCGTACGAGGGGCTCGCGTCCGCGGGGGTCCGCATGGCGTACGCCCGCGGGGCCGACCCCAGCGGCAGGTTCAACCCGGCGCGGTTCCCACTGCGCGTGGTCTGCCGGGCGGAGGACGGGCGGGTGCTCGGCGATTTCCCGCTGTCCGAGGGGGTGATCCAGTGGCTCGGCGAGATGCCGGAAGGCGTGGCCTTCCAAAAGCTGCACAGCGTCGAGATCACCGGCACGTTCACTCCCACGGTCGGCGGCGTGCACCGGCTCTCGATCGAGGGGGTCGGCCGCTTCCGGCTCGTCGTCGGCGGGCAGACCCGCTTCGACGGGACGATGGCCCCGGAAGGCGATGACCCGATCGCGTTGTTCATGGCGCCGCCGCACACCGTCGTCGACGTGGAGCTGCGCGCCGGGGAGCCGGTCGACGTCCGCCTCGAGCACACGGTGCCCCGGTCCGACCTGCTGTCGTTCCCCTTCGTCGGCGCCACACTCGGTCACCGCAAGCCGACGCTCGGTCCGGACAAGCTGATCGAGGAGGCCGTACAGGTCGCCTCGGCGGCGGACGTCGCCGTGGTCGTCGTGGCCACGACCAAGGAGGTGGAGAGCGAGGGCTTCGACCGCACGTCGCTGAAGCTGCCCGGCCGTCAGGACGAGCTGGTGTCCCGGGTGGCCGCCGCCAACCCGCGGACGGTCGTCGTGGTCAACGCCGGCTCCCCCGTGGAGATGCCATGGCGGGAAGAGGTCGCGGCCATCCTGCTCACCTGGTTCCCCGGCCAGGAGGGCGGCCACGCGCTGGCCGATGTGCTGCTCGGCCGCACGGAGCCGGGCGGCCGCCTGCCGACCACCTGGCCCGGCGCGCTCGAGGACTGCCCGGTCGTCGACGTCACCCCCGTCGACGGTGTGCTGCGATACGAGGAGGGCGTCTTCGTCGGCTACCGCGCCTGGGAGCGGTCGGGTACGGCTCCCGCCTACGGGTTCGGAGCCGGTCTCGGATACACGACCTGGCACTACGATTCCGCCGAGTACGCCGACGAGACGCTCACCGTCCGGGTGCGCAACACCGGCGACCGTCCCGGCCGCGAGGTGGTGCAGGTCTACCTGGCGCCCGTGGTGCCCGACTCCCGGCCCGCCCGCTGGCTGGTCGGGTTCGCCGTCGCCGAGGCCGGCCCCGGCGAGACCGCCGAGGTGTCCGTCGAGATCCCGCGCCGCGCGGCCGAGGTTTGGAGCGAGGACGGATGGCGCCTGGTCTCCGGGGACTACGCGCTCCAGACCGGCCACTCACTCGACGACATCCGCATCACCACCACCCTGGCCCTGTAGGAGAGCACGGCGAGGTTCTCCCGCGGCTCCTGAGGGCCGGTGCGCCCGGCCCTCAGGACCTACTCACGCCGCGGAGGCGATGCCGAGGTCGGCCAGGAGTTCGTTCGCGGCCTGAAGGCCCGAATCCGCTCCCCCTTCCATGAATCCCGCGGCGACCGCGGAGGTGTGTTCGCCCGCGAAGTGGACGTTGCCCTGCCGGACCACCTCGTAGCCACCGTAATACTGGTAATAGGCGGTGGGCAGCCCCGCGTAGGCGCCGCGGGCGTAGGGGTTGAGGTGCCAGGCGGCCAGCGTGGCCTTGCCGTTCCACTGGCTGTCCAGGCCGGGGAAGACCGTGTTCAGCTGAGAGAGGACGGCGCGGGCGTACCCCGCCGTTCTGTAGGAGCTCGCGGTCGAGAAAGCGGAGGCCGGGTTGAAGTCGGCGGCGTGATCGCCGCCGGCGTAGGCGAGGAGGATGCCCTGGGTGCCCGCCTGGGCACGGGTGGACTCCCAGGAGGTCTGGTAGCCGCTCTCCGACATGGTGCTGCCGCTACCGCGGCCCCACGGGCCCGCGTCGTTCCACAGGCGTCGGTCGAACTGGAGCGCCAACTTGGTGTTGCGCCCCATCGGCAGGGCCGCGATGGCCGCTCTCTTACGCGCGTCGAACCTGGCGGCGGAGAAGTTCACGCGCTGCAGTACGCCTTGGGGCAGGGCCAAGATCGTGTGGTCGGCGGTCACCGTTCGGGTCAGGCCGTCGACGGAAAAGACCAGGGTCTGCCGTCCCGCGCCGTCGACCGCCAGGGCCTCCAACTTCCAGCCGTGCCGTACGGTCCCTGCGGGCAGGGCGTCCTTGATGGCCCGCGGGAGAAGGTCGTTGCCGCCTCTGATGTGGAAGCGGGTGTCGCTCTGCCCGAAGAGGGAGAACCTGCCCTCGGGCTGGGCGGCGAGCACGACGAGGATGCCCATCGCCGTGCTGCTGTCGGTGTCCATGCCGAGTTCGGTGGTGAAGGCGACGTCGAGCAGCTTGCCGATCCGGGAGGAGTGGCCGCCGGGCACCCTGGTCTCGATCCACTCGTACGTCGTCATGTTCGACAGCGCGGCGACCTGGGGAGAGGTTGGGGTGTCCCAGCTCGGCCAGGCGAACCCGTCGAGGTCCGCCAGGATCGCCTGGTAGACGGGAGCGAAGTCGGCGCTGGCGGTCGCGTACGGGTAGTACCCGCCGTCGATCCAGTAGGTCTCCGTGCTGCCGGCCGGCTCGGCGGCACGCAGGTCGTCCAGCGGCAGCCCGAACCGCGCGGCCAGTCCATGGATGATCTCGTGACCGGTGTCGATCAGCTCAGCGCCCCACTCGGAGACCTGTCCAGCTCTCCAGTAGGCGCCGGAGGGATTGGAGTAGATGCGGCCGCCGACCCGGGTGTCTGCCTCGTAGACGGTCGCGCCGATCCCCTTGTCGGCCAGCCGCAGCGCCGCGGCGAGGCCGGCGATGCCCGCACCGACGATCGCCACACGCGGCTGGTCGGCGGCGCGGGCGGGGCGGACGGGGAAGCCGAGGACGCCGGTCGCGGCCCCCACGCCCAGAGCGGCCGCACCACCGAGGAGGGCCCGGCGGGACACCGCACGCACCCCTGCCACGCCTCGGACCTCGTCGACGGGCACGCGCAGCCGTGCGGCGGCCCGATGCTCCTGAAAGATCTTCTGCACCAGACGGGCCAGTTCTGTTCTTGCCATGGCGGATCTCCTTGTCATGTGCGGAGGTCATCCGAGGAAGCGTGCGGGGCGGCGGAGCGGCCAGCGGTCCAGCTCCTCCAGGGCGGCAGCCAGCCGGATGAGCACAGCCTCGTCCCAGGGCCCGCCGATCAGCTGGCTGCCGATGGGAAGCCCGTCGGGCGAGGTGTAGGTCGGCAGTGTGATGGCGGGCAGGCCGGTGATGTTGCAGACGGCGGTGAACGAGATCATCTGGGTCTCGGTGACCCTGACCCCCGCAGGATCGGCGTTGGCCTCCGCCAGGACCGTGTCGACCAGCGGGGGCGGGCAGGCCATGGTCGGGGTGAGCAAGACGTCGAAGTCCCTGCCCCACTGGGCGCGGACGACGACGGACTCCTCCTGCAGGAGGGCGACGGCCCGGGTGTAGGTCCCCGAGTGGCAGCTCGCGGCGCGCTCCATCCGGTACCGCAGGTGCGGCTCGGCCAGCTCCGGCTGGTCGTACGGCGACGCCCACAACGCCGCGTCGAGAACGGTCTGGGTGTAGCCGACGATGGCCTCCCCGCTGAAGAAGCGCGGCGACACCGGGAACACGGCGTGGCCGAGCGACTCCAGCAACCGCGCGGTGTGCATGGCAGCCGCCGCGCACACCGGATCGACCGGCAACCCGGTCGGCGCGTCCAGCAGCAGGCCGATCCGCAGCGACCCGCAGTCGCGGCCCACCTCGTCGGAGAACGGCCGCTCCGGGGCGGGCGCGCGGTACATGACCAGGTTGTCGGGCACGCTCATGACATCGAGCAACGCGGCCGCGTCACGCACCGTGCGGGTGATCGCGCCTTCGACGGTCGCGTGCTCCCAGGACGCCACATACTGCGGCACCCTGCCCCGGCTCGGTTTGAGACCGACCATCCCGCAACACGACGACGGCATGCGGATCGAGCCGCCACCGTCGTTGGCGTGGGCGACGGGCGCGAGACCGGCGGCGACGGCGGCCGCCGCGCCACCGCTGGAGCCGCCTGAGGAGTAGGCCAGGTTCCAGGGGTTGCGGGTACTGCCGTAGCGGGAGTTGTCGGTGGTGGAAAGCAGTCCCATGTCCGGGCTGTTGGTCCGGCCCATCAGCAGGAATCCCGCGTTGAGCAGCCTTGTCACGACCGGCTCCGTGACCGTTCGCGGGGTGTCGTGCACCCCGAACGTCCCGTAGGTGGCGGGCTGCTCCACCACCTGGGTCAGGTCCTTGATGGGAACCGGCACACCGTGGAAGGCGGGCAGTTCGCGGCCGCCCTCCATGACGGCCTGCTCAGCCCGCCGGGCGGCCGATCGCACCTGCTCGTCGTTCCGCCAGACGAAGGCTCCGACCTCGGGGTCGTAGCGGTTGATGCGCTCCAGACAGGTGTCGACGATCTCAACCGGACTCAGTTCGCGCTTGCGTACCGCCTCGGCGAGATCCGACGCGGAGTCGAAGGGGTCCATGATGGCTCCAGACAATGAGAAGAAAAAGGGGTCAGCCGACGGCGAGCAGGCGGTCGAGTTCCTCGCGGGTCTGCGGTGTGCTCGGGCCGTCGAACACGACCCGGCCGGCCTCCATGACGACCGCGCGGTGGCTTCGGTCCAGGAGAAGCCCCGCGTGCTGGTCGACCGCCACCACGGCGACACCGGTCGCGGCGATGCCGGTAAGCGCCTCCAGCACGTCGCGCACGACCGACGGCTGCAGGCCCTGAGTGAGCTCGTCCACCACGATCAGCGACTGCCCGGAGACGATCGCCCTGGCGATGCCGAGTTGCTGCTTCTGCCCGCCGGACAGCGTTCCCGCGGCCTGCTGATGCCGCTCGGTGAGCAGCGGGAAGATCTCGCGCGGATCGACCGCGGGGACGAAGCCCTTGCGCGTGGCCAGCCGGAGGTTCTCCGCGACGGTGAGGCTGGGGAACACCCCTCGGTCCTCCGGCATCAGCGCGGCGCCCCAGCGGGCGAGCAGCTCCGGACGACCGGGCGGCACGGTACGGCCCGCCAGACTCAGCGTGCCGCCCTGCCGGTCGGCGAGCCCGAAGATCGTACGCAGCAGAGTGGTCTTGCCGGTGCCGTTGCGGCCGAGCAGGGCGACCGTCTCACCCGCCGCGATCCGGAAATCCACGTCGCGGACCACGGCGGCCTGGCCGTACCCTCCGCAGAGTTCGTGCAGTTCGAGCATCAGTGCACCCCCAGGTATGCCTCGCGCACCGCCGGGTCGGCAGTGATCTCGTCCATCGCGCCGTGCGCGATCACGCCTCCGTCGTGCAGGACCACGACGTCGTCGGCCAGTTCGCGGACGATCGTCATGTCGTGCTCGACGACGAGCATCGCGCAGCCCGTCCGGTGGGAGACCTCCTTCAGTTCCCTGACCAGCGCGCGGGCGTCGTCCGGTCCGAGCCCAGCCGCGGGTTCGTCGAGCAGCATCAGCCGGGGTGCCCCGGCCAGCACCATGGCGAGTTCCAGCCGTCTCCGGTCGGCGAGCGGCAGGGCACGGGCCTCGCTCGTCCCGTCGCGGACCAGGTCGTCGTACTCGGCGGGCAACTCGACGTGCTCGGGTGCGTCCATGCGGGCCAGCCTGATGTTGTCGGCAAGCGACAGGTCCGTCAGGACGCTCGGGATCTGGAACATCCGGCCCACTCCCAGGCGTACCCGGTCATGGATCGGCACCGCGGAGGCGGCCGCACCGAAGATCCGTACCTCACCCCCGTCGGGGGCGAGCTGGCCCGCGACGATCGCGAGCAGGGTGCTCTTGCCTGCGCCGTTGGGACCGATCAGGCACACGCAACGCCCGTCCTCGACGGTCAGGTCCACGCCGCGGAGCACGTTCACCGGGCCGAAGGACTTGTGAATCCCCTTGAGGACGAGCGCCGCCGCTCCCCTGGCCTGGCCGCCGCTCCCCTTCCGGGGCCGGCGCACCGAGGCGGCGGGGGGCAGCCTCACCGCGGGTCCACGTGTCCAGTGGCGGGCGATCCCCGCCAGGCCCGTGGGAGCGAACTGAACGACGAGGACGAACAGAGCGGCGAGCCCCAGGACGTACCAGCCCTGCCAGGTGCTGCCGAGCATCTGCTCCCCCACCGTGACCGGCACCGCGCCGAGGAACGGGCCCACGGTCGACCCCCGCCCTCCCAGGGCGAGCCAGACGAGCACGCTGGTCGACAGGCCGAGACCGAAGATCTGCGGGGACACCAGCCCTGCCGCGAGCGCGTACAGCGCGCCCGCGACCGTCGACACCGCCGCGCTGACCACGAAGGCTGTGGAGCGGACATGGAGCCCGTCGATGCCGGTCTGGGCGGCGCGCTCCGGATTGCGGGACGCCGCGGTCAGCCGCGCGCCAAACCTGCTCCTGACAACCGTCACGGTGGTCACGGCCACCACGACGGCCACCACCACGAGGGTCAGATAGTACGTCGTGACCACACCGGGGCTGCGGATCGACAGCCCGTTGGTGCCGCCGGTCAGGCCGGTGAGGCTGGTGGCGGCGTGCTGGAGCAGCAGGCTCACGCCGATCGTCAGCAGGATGAGCGGGGCGTCGGGGATGCCGGAGGCCAGTCCGATCCGGACCATCGGCAGCGCGATGGCGACCGAGAGCGCCGGCGCCGCCACCAGCAGAACGGCGATCGTCAGGTCGTGCGCCTGACTGAGCGCGACGGCGTAGGCACCCAGGCCGAAGAAGGCCGCGTGGCCCACGCTGAGCAGTCCCGCCCGTCCCCAGGACAGGTCGAGCCCGTAGGCGAACAACCCGTAGCAGAGCCCCAGGGTCAGGGTGGCCACCGCGAAGGTGCCGAGCCCGAAGGGAGCCGCCACCAGGACGGCGGCGAGCAGGCCGAGCCGTACCGTCATCCTCATGCGCAACCCGTCTTCGGGGTGGTGTCGGGAATCGGGCCGAGCTTCTTGCTCACCTCGTACGCGCCGCCGGGCTTGATCGTCACTTCCAGCATGTCGGCCTGGAGCCTGTGGTTGGTGCTCTCGAAACGGGTGCCCTTGCCGAGCGGCGAGTCGAAGGTGAGCCGTCCGATCTCCGTGTTGATCGCCGGCCCTTCGAAGGCGGCTGCCTTACGCGCGGCGTCCAGGAGAAACTGGACGCCGAAGTAGGCGTTGCCCGCCACCTCGGGGATCGGGTCCTTGAAGTCGTGCGCCGCGCGGTAGTCGGCCACGAACTTCCGGCTCTCGGCGTCGTCCAGGCCGTCGGTCCAGCGCACGGTGTGGGTACGGCCGTTCACCAGGGCGCTGAGCGCCGGGTAGTAGTCGGTGTCCAGTGGCGCACCCTCGAAGCCCAGCTCGGGGGTGAGCAGGCCGAACTGCTTGGCCTGCTGGCTGAACGTCACCGCGTCGGCGCCGACGACCATCGACAGCACCACGTCCGGCTCGGCGTCCTTCATCCGCGTGATGACCGGCTGCCAGTCAGCCTGCCCGAGCGGGCTGTACTCCTCGGCGAGGATCGAGCCGCCCGCCTGCTTCACGAGCTCCTTGGCGACCCCGGCGTAGAAGTGCGGGTAGTTGTAGTCCGAGCCGACGATCGCCACCTTCGTCCCGTACTTCCTGAGTAGCTCGGGAACGGCCGGCGTGAGCATCTGGCGAGTGGTCTCGCCGAAGCCCCACTGGTAGGTGTAGCACCTCTCGGTGTCACCGAGGATGGCCGTACCGAACGGGACCTTCGCGTCGTCGGCGACCCGGGCCACGGCTTCGGCGGTGTCCCCGGTGATCGTGCCGAAGATCATCGACACCTGGTCCTGCTGGATGAGCTTCCTGGCGAGCTGGGTAGAGGTCGCCGGGTTGCCCGCGTCGTCGACGACGACGTACTCCACCTTCTTGCCGTTGACGCCGCCGTTGTCGTTGACCTTCTTCACGCCGAGCTCGAACCCGCGCCGGAGGGCCGTTCCTGTCGCGGAGACGGGTCCGGTGAGCGGAACGATCACACCGATCTTCAACGACCCGCTCTGGCCGTCCTGCCCGCCCGAGATCGCTGAGCCGCCGCATCCGGTCAGCGCCAGCAGGGTGGCTACGGTCAGGATGCCCGTGCGGGGAGGAGAAGGCGGCTGAGCCATGAGGAGAACCTCCAAATCCAGGGGCGCGAGCGCAGCGCCGCAACCCCGATGACGATCAGATAGAAGAGGACTTCGGCCAGGACGTCGCTCATCCAGGCGCGCAGCAGCACCGACAGGGCGGCGATCAGCAGAGCGGCGCCCGCCGCCGTCGCGAGCGCGCCGGGACGGCTGAACAGCAGGCCGAAGAAGACAGGGACCAGCAGGCTGAACCCCATGGTCGGATTCACCGCCAGCACCGGGCTGTACAGCGCACCCGCCAGTACGGCCAGCAGCCCGCCCAGGACGAAGGCGAGGGTGCGCACCCTGCGCGGGTCGGTGCCGAGCAGCGCCGCCATGGTCGCGTTGTCCGCGATCGCGCGCAGGGTGAGGCCCCAGCCCGTCCGGTAGGCCACGAGCAGCACCAGCCCGATGACCGCCACCGCGATCAGCCCGCAGGCCAGGCGGTAGGCCGGATAGGGCGTGGTCAGCACCGTCACGGCCCCGGCCATCGGCGGTTCGACCGTGCGGGAGGTGGAGGTGAAGAGCAGTTCGGCCGCCTGGCGCAGCGCCATGCCGACCCCCCAGGTGACGAGCATGGTCGCCAGCCCGTCCGCGAGGGGGCGCCGTAACAGGAGCCGCTCGATCAGCAGGAGCAGCGGGGCGCTCACCACCAGGGCCAGCACCACCCGCCAGCCGAACGCGGGTCCGGCGGCGACCGCCGCCGTGTAGGCCCCGACCATCATGAGGTCGCCCTGGGCCAGGTTCACCACCCGTGTCGCCGCGAAGATCACGGCAATGCCGAGGGTGACGAGCCCATAGAGGCCGAACAGGCTGAGGATTGCCAGAAGTACATCCACCTGTAACCGTCTTTTCACTTCCAGGAACCGGGAGACGAGTGCGAGCATCTGCCAATCTCGGCGCTCGCGTTGGCATCGGAGCGCAGGCTTCTGGCGTCGCAGTGCGGAAGGAGGGGCCGTGCATCTGGAAACCCAGCACGATGGCACGCTCGTCTTCGGATACCTGGACACCGACTCGCCCGACCGTTTCCGGGCGTCCGACACCGTCCTGGTCAAGGCGGCGGCCCCCTATGCCGCCGAGATGCGCCCTGAGCGGTTCGGCGCGCTCAACACGTGCGACATCAGCGGTGAGCACGGAGTGCAGGTCAGCCCGCACGCGCCGGCCGCGGCCCGCGACGGCGCCCATCTGCTCGGACTGCTGCTGTCCGGCGACGGCACGTTCGAACAGGACGGCCGCCGATGCCCGCTCTCTCCCGGCGACTTCGTTCTCTACTCAGCGGAACGCCCGTTCCGCCTCGACCTCGGCGGTAACTACCGCTGGTTCGTCATGCACCTGGATTCCGGGACCGCCAAGCTCATGAGGCTGGCGCGGAACACGACGGCGAACCAGGAGCTTCCCCGTTCACCCAGCGGCCGTGTCCTCGCCGCGATGCTCACCGAACTCGCGCACCGGGCGCGCGACCTCGGGCCGGTGGCCAGGAGCGAGATGGGCGAACACGTCAGCGGCGTCATCCGGACCCTCGTCCGCGAGGCGGGCAGGCAGAGCCTGCCCGCCGACCAGGCGCACGTCCTCGACCGGATCATCGATCACATCGACCGGCATCTGGCCGACGGTCTTCCGCCCGTGGAGATCGCCACCGCCCACCACATCTCGGTCCGGTCCCTGCACGCGCTCTTCCAACGGCAGGGGGAGACGGTCGGTGCCCACATCCGGCGCCGACGCCTGGACCGCATCCGCCGGGACCTCGCCGACCCCGCGCTGGCCCACCTGCCCGCGTACACGGTGGCGGCCCGCTGGGGCATCCGGGGCCCCAGCCATTTCAGCAAGCTCTTCAAGGCCGAGTTCGGCGTCTCACCCCGCGAGTTCCGGGACCGGTTCCGCCTGAGCGCCGCCCAGGAGTGAGCGGGGGCATCGCCGGCCGTCGGGTCCGCCGCGCGGGCCCTGGCCGGGGAAGGCCGAAGACCCGCGGATCTGGAAGTCGGCCAAGAACAGGCGGCCGGGGTCACGCCGTCCAGCGGCATGTCCAGCCAGCAGTCCTCCGGGCCGGAGGTGGGCAGCAGGACGACGCCGTAGCCATGGGACAGGGCGGCCTGGGTCGTGGCGGTGAGGAGCTGGGAGAAGTACGCCAGGATCGTTCCACCAATCCCTTGTGCAGGAACGTTCCTTCACAAATACTCACAGCCACCCCAAGCCGCATACCGGATCATTGCGACTCGTCCAGAAAGAGGTGGTCTGATGCGCATCTCCCGTTTCGCTGCCGCAGCGGCGCTGCTCGCACTGGCACTCGCCGCCCGCGGTGGCGCGTACGCCTTCGACCACCCGCCCAACACCGTGCTCGCCAACGTGTGCGAGCAGGTCATGCGGATCACCCCGATCTGAAGCTGGAGCCGGGCCTGGCCAGCGCCGTGGTCGGGGTGCCCGACGCGACGTGGTGGACGACCTGCCCAGAACGGGGTCAGGGAAGATCCAGAAATCCGAACTGCGGTGCTGCGGCCTGCCGTAGCAGAGAGGTGGATCGCTCTCCGCGGCCGCTCAGGCCGATGATGAACGCCGCGACGGGCGGCGCGGTCGGCCGTATCGCAAAGGTCTAGATCCAGCCCTCGAGACCGGCCAGGAAGTCGTCGAACAGGTGGCGATGGATCGTGTGCTCGGCGCCCTTCACCACACGCACCTCGAAGTTCTTGGAGATGAGGGCCTCGGCCACCTCAGGGGAGATCAGCTCGCTCGGGTCGGCCAGCTGGACCAGTGACGGCACCACCGGTTCGGGCGTGAAGTCCGAGCCGAGGAACGAGTTCAGTGCCCTCGCGGTGGCCGGGTCCCACTTGGCCAGCATCTCGATCTCAAGGACGCATTCCTCGGCGGACCAGCCGGGATGGACCTGCCGTACCATCTCCATGTTCTGTCCCTTGGCCGAGGCCATCATCGCGCCGAAATCCACTCCGTCGATCTTGGGGATGCGGAACGCCGGGTCGGAGTAGACCGCCCTGCCCGGCTTGAGCCGTCCGACCGCGAGCGACAGGGTGAGGCCGCCGAGTGAGTGACCGATGGCCAGTTCGGGCGTGGCCGGGACCGACTCCAGCACGCTTGAGGCGTACAGCTCGGGGGTGTACTCCTCGGCGCGGGGGCTGTCGCCATGGCCGGGCAGGTCCACCGCGATGACCCGGTAACCACGCTCGGCCAGCGCCGGGCCGACCCGCCACCAGCAGCGGGAGTCGGCCATGATGCCGTGAATCAGCACAGCGACCCGGTCACCGCGGCCCCATTCGCGAGTGTGCAGCATCGGATTCCTCCCAGATGTGATCAACAGGACGGCGGCCGCGCCGACGAGAGGCAGGCCCCCGTAGCTCACCCCGACTACCCGCCGAGCCGCTTATACGTATAAGCACTTGATAGCATCGGTTTCGCGAGGCGACAAGGGCACGGCTCCGGTCTTAACGAACTCGCGATGATCCAGAATGGATTCGATGTCCGCCAAGCCACCCACAAGTCTCGACGTCGCCCGCGATGCAGGGGTCTCTCAGGCGACGGTGTCGTACGTCCTCAACAACCGCGAGGGCGCACGTATCAGCGACGAGACGCGTGCGCGCGTCCAAGAGGCCGCCGACAGGCTCGGGTACGTGCCGCACGCCGGAGCCCGGACGCTGCGGACCGGACACAGTGGGCTGGTGCTGGTTCCGCTGGCCGACATCCCGTACGGCCCGCTCGCCGTCGGCCTGATGGAGGAGTTGGACCGCGAACTCAGCCGGCTCGGATACTCCATGATCCAGTACGGCGCACGCCGCCTGAAAGGCGTGGCCGCCGCCCGCGCCTGGGCCGAGCTACGCCCGGTCGCGGTCCTCGCCCCGGCCGAACGGCTGACCCGGCAGGCCGTGAACGTACTGCACTCGGCGGGGATCAGAGCGGTGATCGGCATCGGCGCCGTGGGCTGGTCCTCCGAGATCGTCTCCACCGTGACCATGGACCACGAGGAAATCGGGGCCACGGCCGCCGAACACCTCCTCGCACGCGGCAGTCGCACCCTCACCGCGATCATCCCGACCGAGGACGGCCTGCGCGACATGGGTCTGCTCCGGGCGGTCGGCGTGCAGCGGGTGGCCGCCGCCCACGGCGTGCCGTACACCCAGGTGGATCTGGCCTTCTCCGAGACCGCGACCGCCGCGCGGCTGGATGCGTGGCGGGCCGCGGGCATCAGCGGAGAAGGCCGGACCAAGCACGGCGTGTTCGCCTACAACGACGACTACGCCATGCTGCTGATGGCGGTGCTCGCCGACAACGGGTTCGCTGTTCCCGGCAACGTGGCGGTCGTGGGCTGCGACGATCTGCCGTTGGCGAAGCTGCTGCGGCCCCGGCTGACCACCGTCCGCCTCAACGTCACCGACGCTCCGGCCCTGCTCGCCCAGACCCTGGACGAGGTCGTCAAGGAGGGGGTGACCAGGCAGCCCCGCCTCGCCCTGTGGACCCATGCCCTGGTCGAGCGCGACTCCACCTGAGATCTGGCGATCAGGGACGGCTCGGCACCGGGTGACTACGGCGGCAACCTCCAGGCCCTGCCCGCGCCCTGCAGCCTGCCGGCATGAGTGTCCGATACGGACGGCGTGCCTCGCCGTACGGGCCGGCACCGCGTCACCCACCGGACGGACGGCGTCCCTGCCGTACGGGCGACGCCTCCGCTCCGGCGCACCCGCTCCCCCTCCAGGCGGGTGGTGACCACCTCGGAGACCTGGTCGTAGGCGACCTCCCGGACATCCGGGAGACCAGCAGGTCGTAGACCCGGTCGAAGGCCCGCTCGTGCCCCAGCGCCACCTGGGCGAGGAGGTCCTCCAGGCCGGGTCCCCGCCGGGGGCCGGTGCTCCCGAGGGCTCACGTTCTGTCCTCACACCCGCCTATTCGACACGGGGCAGGGAACGGATTGCCGGAAAACCTGTTCTCTTCGAGAACTCTGTGCCAGTATTTCATTGGGTGATGAATTATGGATGAGAACACATGCGTGATCGCCGGGGGCGGCCCGGCGGGAGCCGTGCTCGCCCTGCTGCTGGCACGGTCCGGCGTCCAGGTGACGCTGCTGGAGAAACACGGCGACTTCCTGCGCGACTTCAGGGGGGACACCATCCACCCCTCGACCCTGCAGGTCCTCGACGAGCTGGGCCTGGCCGGGGAGTTCGGCCGGCTGCCCCACCGCAAGGCGCACACCATGTCCCTGCAGACCGACGAGGCCACGGTGCCGATCGCCGACCTGTCCAGGCTCCCGGGCAGATACAACTACATCGCGTTCGTGCCGCAGTGGGACTTCCTCAACCTGGTGACCGGCGCCGCCAAGCGGTATCCCACCTTCCGCCTCGTCATGAACGCCGAGGTGGTCGGCGTGATCCGCGAGGGAAACGCGGTGCGCGGGGTCCGCTACCGCGACGCCGGCGGTGAGCACGAGCTGCGCGCGGCGCTCACCGTGGCCGCCGACGGCCGCCACTCCGACGTGCGCCGGGCCGCCGGGCTCGTCCCGGTGGAGCACGGCGCGCCGATGGACGTGCTGTGGTTCCGGCTGCCGCGCGAGCCGGCCGATCCCGCCCAGCCGTTCCTGCGGGTCTCCGCCGGTCACATGATGGTGGCGATCAACCGCGAGACCTACTGGCAGCTCGCCTACCTGATCCCCAAGGGCGGCTTCGACGCCCTGCGGGCCCGGGACATCGACGCGCTGCGCGCGCCGGTCGCCGAGCTGCTGCCCTTCCTCAAGGAGCGGGTCGGGCTGCTGTCGGGCTTCGACGACGTGAGCATGCTGTCGGTCGCGCTCAACCGGCTGCGCCGCTGGCACCGTCCGGGCCTGCTGGTCATCGGTGACGCGGCGCACGCGATGTCGCCGGTCTTCGGCGTCGGCATCAACCTGGCCGTGCAGGACGCGGTGGCCGCGGCCAACCTGCTGGCCGGGCCGCTCTCGGCCGGGGCCGAGATCCCCGAGTCCCTGCTCGCCGCGGTCCAGCGCCGCCGCACCCCGCCCACCGTGGTCACCCAGTTCGCCCAGCGCGTGGTGCAGGCCCGGCTGATCCGTCCCGCCCTGTCCGGGGACGCCGGTCCGGCGCGGGTGCCGCGCGACCTCTCCCGCGTCCCGGTGATCGGGGCCATGGCCCGCCGTTTCATCGGTTTCGGCGTGCTTCCCGAGCATGTCAGGACTCCAGAAGTGTCTCAGCATGCATAAAGTCCTTCTCAGTCCGTGGACAATCGGGTCGGTCCGCACAGCCGGTTGCAATAGCCTGGTATGTCGTGAGCATCAACCTCGATTCCTGGCGGCAGCTGCCTGCGGCGCAGCAGCCCGAGTGGCCCGACCGCGGCGAGCTGGACAAGGTCGTCGCCGAACTGCAGGGGCTTCCTCCCCTGGTCTTCGCAGGGGAGTGTGACAACCTCAAGGCCGACCTGGCGGCCGTGGCGCGGGGCGAGGCCTTCGTCCTGCAGGGCGGCGACTGCGCCGAGACGTTCGCCGGGGCCACCGCCGACGACGTGCGCAACAAGCTGAAGACGCTGCTGCAGATGGCGATCGTGCTCACCTACGCGGCGAAGGTGCCGGTCGTGAAGATCGGCCGGATGGCCGGGCAGTTCGCCAAGCCGCGCTCCAAGGGCACCGAGACCCGCGACGGCGTGGAGCTGCCCGCCTACCGGGGCGACATGGTCAACGGCTTCGACTTCACCCCCGAGTCCCGCGTCCCCGACCCGTGGCGGCTGCTGCGCGCCTACCACTCCTCCGCGGTGACGCTGAACCTGGCCCGCGCCTTCACCAAGGGCGGCTACGCCGACCTGCGCCAGGTGCACGCCTGGAACCAGGACTTCGTGATCGAGTCCCCGGCCGGCAAGCGTTACGAGCAGCTCGCCCGGGAGATCGACCAGGCGCTGGCGTTCATGCGCGCCTGCGGCGCCGAGCCGGAGGAGTTCCACAGCGTGGAGTTCTACTCCTCCCACGAGGCGCTGATCCTGGACTACGACCGGGCGCTCACCAGGATCGACTCCCGGACCGGCGAGCCGTACGACGTGTCGGCGCACATGGTCTGGATCGGCGAGCGCACCCGCCAGCTCGACAGCGCGCACGTGGAGTTCTTCTCCCGGATCCGCAACCCGATCGGCGTGAAGCTCGGCCCGACGACCACGCCGGAGGACGCCCTCGCGCTGATCGAGAAGCTGAACCCGGACAACGAGGCCGGGCGGCTGACGTTCATCACCCGGATGGGCGCGTCGAAGATCCGCCAGCACCTCCCCGAGCTGGTGGAGAAGGTCACCGCCAGCGGCGCCCAGGTGGCGTGGATCTGCGACCCCATGCACGGCAACACCTTCGAGGCGCCCAGCGGGCACAAGACCCGCCGCCTGGACGACGTCCTGAACGAGGTGGCGGGCTTCTTCGACGTCCACCGCGAGCTCGGCACCCACCCCGGCGGCATCCACATCGAGTTCACCGGCGACGACGTCACCGAGTGCGTGGGCGGCGGCGCGGAGATCGTCGAAGACGACCTGGCGCTGCGCTACGAGACGGCGTGCGATCCGCGCCTGAACCGGAGCCAGTCGCTGGACCTGGCCTTCCGGGTGGCCGAACTCTACCGCTCGGTCTGAGCCTCCTGCCGGACCTCTCCGAGGGCTCACATGCGAAAGCCCCGCGCCGTCACCGGTTGCGGGGCTTTTCTGGCTCGGGTGTCAGTTCTTCTGCACGCCCATCTCGTTCGCGAGCTCGGTCCGGATCGCGTCCATGTCGAGCGCGCGGACCTGGCCGATCAGGTCCTCGAGGGCGGCCTCGGGCAGCGCGCCGGGCTGGGCGAAGACGACGATGCCGTCGCGGATGGCCATGATCGTCGGAATCGAGGTGATCTCGAAACCCTGGGCCAGCGCCTGCTCCGCCTCAGTGTCGATCTTGCCGAACTTGATGTCGCCGTGCTTCTCCGACGACTTCTCGAAAATCGGCCCGAACGTGCGGCACGGCCCGCACCAGGCCGCCCAGAAGTCCAGCAGGACGATCCCCTCGTCGGCGATCTCGTTGAAGTTCTTCTCGGTTACCTCGATGGTCGCCACCGTTGGCTCCTCTTGTCTCGTCCGCCGCTTGTCTACGGCTTTCCTGTCGCGTCCGTACGGCTCGCATAACCACTTACCCCCGCCCGGCATTCCATCCACCCCCACGGCCCCCCAGACCTCTCCGGCGACGCGGACAGGGAACGCACTTTTTGTGTGTTCATTCAAACGTGATAGATGTTAAGAATCTGATCGATCGCCACCGGGGCCGGGGCGGGACGGTCTCGCTGCCGCACCGACTGGGGAGTGCTCGTGAAATGGGTTGTTTTCGGCTACGCCGGGGTCATCAACTTCCCGCCGCCCGAGCACGCCGGCGCTCTGCTGCCGCAGACCGTCGACGTCGCGCCGGAGCGGTTCTGGCCCGCCTACTGGGAGGACCGGCGGGCCTACGACCTCGGCGCGGTGGACGCCCGCCACTTCTGGGCCGGGGTGTGCGCGCGGCTGGGCAGGACCGCCGACCCGGATCTCCTCGAGGTGCTGTCCGCCCTCGACCTCAAGGCATGGACCCATCTCAACCCGGACACCCTGGCGCTCGTGAAGGAGCTGGCCCGCCGGAACGTCCCGCTCGCGCTGCTGTCGAACACCCCGGTGGAGCTGGCCCGCCTGATCGACGGCCGGCCCTGGGCCCGCCTGTTCCGGCACCGGTTCTTCAGCGCCGACCTGCGGCGGGTCAAACCCGACCCGCAGGCGTTCCGGCAGATGTGCGAACGGCTCGGCGCGCGGCCGGGCGACCTGCTGCTCGTCGACGGCAGGCGGGAGAACGTCGCCGCGGCCGAGGCCGTCGGGATCGAGTCCGTGCTGTTCACCGACGCCCTCCGGCTCCGTTCCGACCTCGCCCGGACGCCGGCCGCGGGGGCCGCCCGGTGAACCACCGGAGGCGGCCGCCCGGGCCGGCCGGGGCTCAGCCGGCCTCGACGCGCAGCACGGTGATGGCGTACTGGGCCGCGATCTTCTCGAAGGGCATGATCACCAGGGTGCCGTTCCGGTAGCGGACGCGGGCCTGGCTGCTCTCCCCACCGGCTTTCTGCCACAGGTCGGCGACCGGCGTGGCCTTCCCTGTCGCGGGGTCGAGCCTGGTGAGCCGGGGGACGGGCTCGTTCCTTCCGCCCGCCTCCATGACCAGCGCCCCCTTGTCGTCGGCGTCGACGAAGGTGAGCATGTTGGCGCCGGTGCCCGAGGACTTCCACAGCTGCCTGCCGCTCGCCAGGTCGAAGGCCAGCACCTCGTCACGGCTGATCCCACCCCCCTCCGTGTTCTCCGGGAAGGTGGCCATGTAGAGCACGCCGCCGCGCACCAGGGCGCGGAACTCCTTGTAGCCGCCGTCGATGTAGATCGTGTCGTTCAGCCGCAGCAGATCGGCCTTCGTCCCGGTGTCGAACTCGCGGAGCTTCTTGCCCTTCTCGTCCAGCACGAGGATGTCGGACTTGTCACCGCCTGCCCACGCCGCCACCACCGGGTCGGCCGAGAGCAGGTGCTCCGGCCCCCCGTCGTCGTCGGTGATCCGGTGCTCCCCCTTGAGGGCGCCGGTCTTCCCGTCGAGCACGACGACGCTGTCACCACCCTGGTAGCAGTTCAGGTTGGCCACCACCTGCTTGGGCGAGGCGACGACGTCGATGACCGTGCAGACCTCCGAGGCCTTCGACGTCCACTCCTTCTTCCCGTCGGAGAGCCGGTAGGCCGACACCTCCTTGTCGGTCCGCACGACCGCCAGGTCACCGGCGAGCGTGAGGCCGGGAGCGCGGAGGTTCCGGGTCCGGTCGTCCTGCGACGCCGGCCCCGGGATCCTGACCTTCCAGAGCACTTTGCCGGTCTTGGCGTCGACGCCCGCAAGGCGGTCGCAGACCTTCGTGGTGCCGTAGGCGAAGGCGCCCTTGCCGCCCGTGATCTCGGGGGTCGCCGCGCACAGCTGCTCACCCGGCGACGGCGTGCCCCAGACCCGCTTGCCGGTCTTGAGGTCGTAGGCGAGCACGCCGTCCTTCTGCACCCGGATCGCGGCGGTCTCGCTCACCCAGGCGCCGAAGGCGATCGAGTTGTCGGTGCCGATGACCTCGGTGTCGGCGGTGGTGAACGGCACCTGCCAGTCGCCGTCGCCCCCGCCGGACCCGCCGAACCCCCCGGAGACGACCCAGGCGGTACCGCCGCCGAGGCCGGCCAGCAGGACGAGGCCCAGCGCCACGAAGAGCACCGTCCTGCCGGTCCTCCGCTCCGCGGGCGGTTGCTCGGGCCGCCCGCCGTGCTGCCCGGGCGGCTGCGACGGCGGGTAGGGCTGCGCCCCTGGCGGATGGGGCTGCTGCTGCCCCGGCGGGTGGGGCTGCGTCCCGGGCACCCCCTGCGGATACGGCTGTCCCGCCTGCGGGTAGGGCTGCTGCCCGGGCGCCCCCTGCGGATAGGTCTGGGGTCCCTGCGGGTACTGCCCTCCCGGCGGGTACGGCTGTCCCGCCTGCGGGTAGGGCTGCTGCCCGGGCACCGTCTGCGGGTGGGGCTGCGGTCCCTGCGGGTACTGCCCTCCCGGCGGGTGGGGCGGGGCCGCCTGCGGATAGGGCTGCGGCCCTGCTGTCCCCGGCGGTTGGTGCTGCCCTCCCTGGTAGGGCTGCGGCCCCGGCGGGTAGGGCTGGGGTCCCTGCGGGTACGGCTGCGGCCCCGGCGCCCCCTGCGGATGGGGCTGGGCCCCCTGCGTGTACGGCTGCCCCGCCTGCGGATGGGGCTGCGGCCCCGGCGGCGCCTGGTGGGGCTGGGGATATCCCTGGGGAGGGAGGTTGTGCGGGTCTGTCATCTCGTCTCTTCCCCGATCAGCCGAGCTGGGCCCGGACGTAGCCCGCCCACTGCCTCTGGAACTGGGCCTCGCCGACGCCCAGGACCTTCTGCAGGGCAGCCGCGCTCTCGTCGCCCCGGTAGTGCGCGGCGACGAAATCGACCAGCTTCCGCTCGCCGTACCTCTCCTCGATCAGCCGCATCGCCAGGTGCCCCATCAGGTAGTTGACGCCGGTCATGCCCTGTACGTCCCAGGAAATGTTGTCCGGGATCCTGCCCCTGAACGGCTCGGGGAGCTGCCCGGCCAGGTAGGCGCGGCCCTCGTCGTAGCGGATGTTGGCGCTGATGGCGCTGCCGCGGTTGGCGACGTACTCGGCGAACCCCTCGACGACCCAGTTGTCGAGTCCCAGCAGGTCGAACTTGCCGCTGTCGAGGCTGGCCATCGCCGAGTGCGCGAACTCGTGCCGGAAGATCTCCGCGATGCCCTCGGAGGTGTCGAAGAACGGTGAGGTGACGTCCATCACGACCCGGCTCGCGCCGATCTTCACCCCGGTCGGGGACCCGCTCCAGGTGGGCATCGGGATGGAGACCCCGGCCTCGGTGGCCTTCGTCTGGCGGAACAGGTTGCCGAGCTGCCCCTTGCCCTTGGCCAGCGCGACCACGAAGCCCTTGGGCACCGCCTCGCCCCGCTGGCCGTTCTCCGCCACGAAGTTCAGGTCGTTCACCGCCGCCCGCTCGGCGATCGGGGCGATCCTCTCCGCCTGGGCGGCCATGGACGGGTGGGCCAGCACGATGGCGCGCTCGGTCTTGACGACCGCGACGCTCGGCCAGATGTCCCACGGTCCCGGGTAGTAGACGGTCTTGGACTCGCCCAGCGGCGCCGGTGCCCCGCCGACCTTGGTGACCCTGAGCGGGGCGTCGACCCCGCTCTTGGTGATGGTCCAGCGGTACCACTCCGAGACCGGGCGCAGGTCGACCCCCTCGAACTGGTGGACGAAGGCGACGTCGAGGGTGAAGGTCACCCCGCGGCCGAAGCTGTCCTGCGTACGCCCCTGCTGCTGCAGGGTCTGGTAGGACATCTGGGTGAGCGGCAGCTTGCGCAGATTGTTGAAGACCCTGGTCTGCTGCTGGATCAGCCCCGCGGTCTTGCTCTCGAAGATCGCCGTGTACGCCTTGAGGTCCCCGGCGTTCAGCGCTTCGGTGTGCCCCCGCAGGAGCGCCTGCAGGTCTTTCTTGGTCACCACCACCGAGTTCGGGTCGGCGGCGACCGCCTCCTCCTCGAACGGATCACGGCGTTTGTCCGAGTTCAGCACCAGCCCCACCACGGCCCCGGCCCCCACGGTCAGCACCACGGCGAGGACTCCGAGGGTGACCCAGAGCCCGGTCCTGCGGCGCCGGGGCGGAGGTGGCGGCGGGGGTGGCGGAGGTGGCGGAGGTGGCGGTTGCTGCTGCCACTGCGGCTGGTATGGCGGTGGCTGCTGCCACTGAGATTGCTGCGGTGGCTGCTGCCACTGAGATTGTGGCGGATACTGCCCACCGGCCGGCCCCGAAGTCACCCGTGCCCCACAAGTACCAGGAGTTACAGAACGCCCAAACCATACCGTCCAACCCGGAACCCGGAAGAAAGCCGGGCCGACGGCCCTGAGGCCGCCGGCCCGCGCCGGATGAGTCCCCAGGTCAGCCCCTGCCCCCCGGCAGGGTCAGCCCGATGACCACGGGGTCGTGGTCGGAGGAGCGGAACGCGTCGGGCCGGTAGAGACCCGGCGGGTTGTACTCGGTGTTGTAGTCGAGGATCCGGCTCTCGTCGGAGTTGATGTGCCAGATCGTCGCGCTGGTCACCCGCTTGATCAGGCCCGCGCCGGCCATGGCGTGGTCCAGCTCGCCGCTCTGACCGTCGAAGAGGTAGCTGTAGCGCAGCGGCGCGGGGACGAACTTCTTGGTCACGCTGGTCAGGCCGCCGGCCTCCAGGGTGTCGATCGGGTCCTCCTCGCCGTAGGCGTTGAGGTCGCCCAGCACCAGCGGGTTGGGCAGCTCAAGGCTGTCGATCAGGCTCAGCGTCGCCTCCGCCTGGCGGACCCGCTCACCGTTGTAGCAGCTCTGGCCGTCGCCCTGGTCGGCGTCGGGGCCGGTGGCGTCGGCGTCGCAGCCCTTCGACTTGTAGTGGTTGACGATCATCGTGAACGGCTGGCCGCCCTGGACCCGGCGGAAGGTCTGGATCAGCGGGGGCCGTCGGAAGACCGGGTCGGTGGACGACTGGGCGGCCCCGACGAGCTGGAGTCTGCCGGGCTTGTAGATCATCGCCACGTGGATCAGGTCCGTGCCGGGATAGGGGTGGGCGAGCGCCGCGTAGGTGCCCGCGCCCACTTCGGCGTTGAGCGCGTCGACCAGGGCCTGGACCGCGGTCTGGCCGTTGTTCTGGACCTCCATCAGGCCGACGACGTCGGCGTTCATGCCCTTGAGCGCGGCGACCAGCTTGGCGAGCTGGCGCTGCTGCTCGGCGGGGTTGCTCGCGCCGCGCGAGCCCAGGGTGGTGAACCAGTTGAGGGTGTTGAAGCTGGCCACCTTGACGTTGCCGAGGACCGGGAACGGGGCGGGCAGGCGGGGGTTGGTCCGCAGGAAGTCGACCGGACCGGTCGGCTGGAGCCGATACTTGCCGAAGCCGTATCCCAGCACGCCGGTGACGCCGAAGGCGGTGTCGCCCAGCCGGACGGTGCGCGGGTCGGTGTGGGGGATGACAGCGGGGTTCTCCCTGGTGGAGCCGTCGTCCACGAGCAGGCTGCGGCGCGCGTTCCGGGCGGCGTCCACGCCGGAGCGGTCGGTGGGCTGGAAGATGCGCCCCTCGGAGGAGAGGGTGAGCTCCCCGAAGCGGCCCAGGTTGTAGTGGTCGCTGACGGTGAGCGGCTCGGGGAAGGTGACGAGCATGCTCTCGACCGGCTCGAAGGTCGCGCCCTCGGCGCGGGGCAGGCTCTGCCGCGCCGGGGGGACGGTGCCGGTGCCGCAGACGTCCACAGCGGTGACCGGCGACAGCTCCGTCCAGCCGTTGAACTCGACGACCTTGCCGGTGACCAGTACCCGGTCACCGGCCTTGACGTCCTTGAACGAGCTGCGGGCGAAGGCGAACAGGCCCTCGGAGGTGGCCGGGTCGGCGTCCGGGGTCGGGTCCTGGAAGAAGAACCCGCTGAGCTGGTCCGTCCCCTGGAAGTCACCGGTCACGACGCCCTCGACGCGGACGGTCTGGCCGGCCAGCGGGCTGACGTCACCGCCGCCCTGCACCTGGGCGATCTGGTGGGTGGCCGGGGTCTCGCACGGGTCCCCCGGCGGTGTGGGGGTCGGCGTGGGCGTCGGGGTGGGGGTGGGGGTCGGTGTGGGGGTGGGCTCGACGTCGCCGCAGGGCGCCGGGGCGGTGGCCCGGTTGCGCGGCGCGGGGGCCGCGGCCTCCACGTCCGCGCCGTTGACGTCGGTGTCGGCGCAGCCGTGGTCCTTGCGCAGCCCGGCCGTGGTGCCGGAGAGGGCCGGGGCGGCGGTGCCCTCGGAGTAGTTCGCGGTGCCGTATCCGACGAGGTCGGCGATCAGCGCCGTCTGCTCCGCCGTACAGGGGGTGGAGCCGCCGTTGCAGGCCAGGCCCTCGGCCGAGCGGGCCAGGACGACCTTGCCCGCGGTGCCGCTCATGTTGATGGCGCCGGTGCTGTCCGGCGCGGGCAGCGGGGCTCCGTTGGCGCCGCCGACCAGCTGCACCAGGTGGTACTGGCCGGGTGCCAGCGTGCCGGACAGGGGCACGACCGGGTTTGCGCCGAAGTTGCCGGTCCCGGTGGCGCTGCCGTACTGGAGCGACCACCCGTCCAGCGCGACGGGGACGGAGGCGCGGTTGAACAGCTCGACGAAGTCGTTGACGAGCGGCGCGCCGCTGCTGCCGCCACCGCCGTAGACCTGGCTGATGACGACGGTGCCCGGCCCGGCCAGGGCGGGGGCTGAGGTGAGGGCCGTAACCCCGGCGGCGGCGACGCCGACGGCCACGAGGGCGGCGGACGCCCTGGATAAAGCACGCATGACCGGGAGCGTAGAGCTCCATGGAACGGCGGACACTTACCTATAAGTGGATAGAGGATGAAATCGGCAAATCTTGACACTTCATGTCGATCGGACGGCATCAGTTATGGCTTGCCTTGACCTAGATCTCGCTTCGCGGCCGTCTGTGGGTATCACTCGTTCATGACGACTCTCGACGTGGGCTGGGTGACCTGCGCCGCCTTCCCGAAATGTGCCGGTTCGGCGCGACAGCCGTACGGGCGGTGCCTGGCCCACCTCGACGGCGGCGAGCTCGACGAGGTCATCGGGGGCCTGTCCCCCGGCTCCGCGATCGATCTGCGGGGCACCACCGTCGGCGGGCAGTTGCTGGAGCGGATCCTGGCCGCCGCGCACGGCCGCCTGGGCCGGGCCAGGTTCGACCGGGCGATCTTCCCCGAGGAGGTCAGGTTCGGCGGCGTCGTGTTCGACGGGGACGTCTCCTTCGACCACGCCCGCTTCCACCGGCTCGCCTCGTTCCTCGACGCGCGCTTCGCGGGGAACGTCTCCTTCCGGGAGGTCCGCTTCTCCCGTGAGCTGTCCCTGCACGGCGTGAGCGTCCTCGGGCACGCCGCCTTCGACCGGGTCTCCGCCGGCCGGGACGCGCTGTTCGGCGCGGCCCGGTTCGGGCGGACCGTCTCCTTCGAGAGCGCGGAGTTCCACGGCTTCGCCACCTTCGACGGCGCCCGGTTCACCGGCGACGCGACCTTCCGGGGATGCCGGTTCGGCCGTGCGGCCTCCTTCCGCAGGGCCGAGTTCGGCGGGCTCGCCGGATTCGACGTGGCACGGTTCTGGGCGGGCTGCTCCCTGACCCCGGCCGCGGTCGGCCGCCGGCTGAGCCTCACCGGGGCGTGGGCGGGCAGCGGTCTCGACGTGGCGGCCCGCGACTGCGCGGTGGACCTGCGGCGGCTGCGGGTGACCGGCAGGCTGACCGTGCGCCTCGACGGCGCGGACGCCGACCTGGAGGACGCGGCGCTGCGCGGCCCCGCCACGGTCAGTGGGCGGGGCGCGGCGCGGGTGACCTCGCTGCGCGGGGTGGACTCCGAGGAGCTGGAGCTGACCTGCGTGGACCTCAGCGTCTGCGGCTTCACCGGGATCCGCCACCCCGAGCGGCTCCGGCTGACCGGCTGCGCGTTCGCCACCACCCCCCGCGGCGTGCGGTTCGCGCTGCGCTGGCCGCCGCTGCGCTGGTGGACCCGGCGGCGCACCCTCGCCGACGAGCACACCTGGCGCGGCTGGTCGGGGCCCGGCGTCGACGAGCACGCCTGGCACGGCCGACCGGGGCCCGACGCCGACCCGCCGGCCCCGCACCGCCTGGCCGTCCTCTACTCCAGGCTCCGCACCGGGGTCGACGACAAGGCCACGGCCGCCGACTTCGCCTTCGGCGCGATGGAGATGCGCCGGGCCACCAGCCGCTCCTCCGGCCGCTGGCTGCTGTCGCTCCACTGGATCCTGTGCGGGTACGGCCTGCGGATGGGCCGCGTCCTGGGATGGTCGGCCCTGGTCGTGGCCCTCACCGCGGCGAGCCTCCTGATGAGCTCCGCCTCTCACGCCGCCCGCCGCCCGGCCGCTCCCCGGGAGCCCGCCCCGTCGATCCACCTGTCGCCCTGAGCCGTTCCCACGGCGTGCGGCCACCGGCGGCCGCACCGCCTCCGGGGCGGCCTCAGGAGGGGACGACCGCCAGGGAAGGCGACAGGGCGATGCGGTGGACGGCGCCGTCGGGCCAGGTCAGGGTGGCGTGGTCGGCGCGCACGTCCAGGGCGGGCGCGTCCCCCTCCCCCGCCGGGTCCGGGCCGAGGACCGCCGCGCACGCGAGGATGGTGGTCTCGCCGGAGGTCACGGCCTCCAGCACGGGGATGCGGGCCGGGGCGCCGAAGACGGTGCCGGCGGCCGAGACGAGGGGCTCGGCCTCGGCGAAGCCGGCGACGCCGAGCAGGGCGCTGGTCAGGCCGTCGCCGGGGACCACGGCCCAGCCGGTCTGGCGGACGGGGGTCCCGGCCGGGGCGGTGACGCGGTGGACGCGGGCCTCGACCGGGCCGTGGACGACGCTCAGCGACTCGATCAGGGCGCCGGGGGCGGGGCGGTGGGAGGAGGCGGCCCAGTCCGGTCCGGCGCCCAGCGGGGTGAGACGGCCGCGGGAGGTGATCCGGCCGTCGAGGACGAGGCCGACGTGGTTGTCGGGCACGTCGAGGCTGGGGCCGGTCCGGGTGGAGTAGGCGGAGCGGGCGTAGAGGGGGTCGTCGGGGAGCACGTCACCGTCGAGGGGCTGGTGGTCGGTGCCGTGGTTGACCAGCCGGACGACGCCGCCGTGCCGGTGGACCAGCAGGCCGGGACCGGGCAGACCGGCCGCGCCGTCGCCCGGGCCGGGCTCCTCCACCGCCGTCCAGACCGGATGGTCGGCCGGCAGCAGCAGGCCGGCGAACCCCTTGGCGGCCCAGTACGGCGAGGCGGAGCCGGAGTAGTCCTGCAGGGAGGGCCCGTGCGGGCCGTGCCAGCCCAGGGAGAGCAGGCCGTCGGTGAGCGCGCCGTTGTCGAGGAAGTGGCGCAGCGCCCCGCTGGCCAGGCGGCGGGTGGCACCGGGGGCCAGCGGGGAGACGCCGAGCATCGCGCCGAGCCAGAGCGGGGCGGCGGCGGCGAACCGGTAGGTGACGGACCGGCCCTGGTAGACGGGTGAGCCGTTGACGTCGAAGGCGCTGCCGTACCCGGACAGGAACTCCCGCAGGCGCGAGCCGTACGGCTCGGCGGGGACCCCGGTCAGCCAGATGTGCAGGGCGGGGTAGAGGTGCATGGCCCAGCCGTTGTAGTGGTCGAGGTTGCGGGCGGGGCCGTCGGTGTACCAGCCGTCGCCGAGATACCACCGCTCGATCCTGGCCAGGCCGCGCTCGACGGCCGCGCCGGCCGCCTCCTCGTCCCGGCCCGCCGAGCGCAGGAAGTCCCCGACGGCGACGGGGAACAGCCACCAGTTGTTGTCCACCGGCGCGTGCCGCAGCGCGCCGCCGAGCCACCCGGCCACCGAGTCCCGCACGCCCGGGGAGAGCCGCTCCCACAGGTGCTCCCGGGTGAGCTGGAGCCCGATGGCGATCGAGGCCGCCTCGACCATGGGCTGGGTCCGGTCGGCTATCGGCTGCCAGGCCTCCGCGTGCCCGGGGTCGGCACCGGCTGCCATGCCCTCGCCGTAGGGGGCCAGCAGCGCGGGGTCTCCCCCGCCCGCCACCCGGAAGGCCGCGAGCAGGAACGTGCGGGCGAAGCCCTCCAGGCCGTCGCAGTCCGACCAGCTCGCCCGCCCGGGGAGCCTGATCTGGGCCCTCGCCGGGGAGAAGTGGGGACCGACCCCGGCGAGGAGGCCGTCGGCGACCGCCTCCCAGTGGGCGCGGGTCCACCCGGTATGGGGGCTGAGCGCCCGGTCTTCCGGAGGGAGCGGCATGGTCATCTACGGAAACCTCCGGAAAAATGGTCTGCTGTCCGGCAGTGACGCTAGGACGCTCATCCGGTCCCAGTCAAGCACGAAATGATCGAACGATCGAAAGCGTGCAGAAACGAACGCGGGCCATTAGGCTGGATTCCGGGATCACACCGGTTACGAAGGAGACGCCCCATGCTGGCCACGGAGCGGCACGACCTCATCCTGCGCGAGGTCCGGGCGCGGGGACTCGTCCGGCTGGCCGAGCTGGCCGACCGGCTCGGCGTCTCGCCGGTCACCGTGCGGCGGGACGTGGCCGACCTGGAGGATCAGGGCCTGGTCACGCGGGTGCACGGCGGCGTCGCCCCGCCCCGCGGCCACGCCAGGCCCCAGGCGGCCGACGGCGCGGGGGCCGGGACGCCGGACGGCACGCAAACCGCCCCTCGGGCCGGGGGCTCCGCCGCGCCGGGGGCGGGCGAGTCCCTCACGCTGGGCATGCTGGTCCCCTCCGCCACCTACTACTACCCCGAGGTGATCAAGGGGGCCAGGGTGGCCGCCGCGCGGCTGGGGGCCAGGCTGGTGCTCGGCATCTCGCGCTACGAGCCGGCCGAGGAGCGCGCCCAGGTGGAGCAGCTGCTCGCCGGCGGGGTGGACGGGCTGCTCGTCACCCCGTGCCGGGCGCTGGACGCCCCCGAGCAGAACCTCACCTGGCTCGCCGACCTGGACGTGCCGGCCGTGCTGGTGGAGCGGGTGGCCGCCCTCGGCAGCGGCCTGGAGCACCTCGACCACGTCGCGACCGACCACGCCCACGGCGGTTACCTGGCCGTCCGCCACCTGGCCGCCCTCGGCCACCGGGACATCCTCTTCGTGGCCAGGCGCGACAGTCCCACCACCCCGCGGGTGCGGGCCGGATACCAGTCGGGGCTGCGCTCGCTCGGCCTGCTGGGCGGGCCGCCGATGATCGAGACGCTCGCCTTCGAGCACGACCCCGAGGCCTTCGGCGCCTCCATCGACCCGGCGGTCGCCACGATCCTGGAGGGCGGCGCCACGGCCGTCGTCGTCCACAACGACCAGGACGCGCTCGTCCTGGTGCAGAAGCTCAGGTCGAGCGGGCTCCGCCTGCCCGGCGACGTCTCCGTGGTGGCCTACGACGACGAGGTCGCGGCGCTCGCCGACCCCCCGCTGACCGCGGTGGCCCCGCCCAAGCACGCCGTCGGCCGGGCCGCGGTGGAGCTCCTCGTGGCCCGGGTGACCGAGGGCGAGGAGCGCCCGCGCCACCACCTGGACCTGCTCCCCCAGCTCCGCCTGCGCGAGTCCTGTGGGATTCTAGGGTGATCTGACCGGTTTATGCACTTTCGTCCGTGTCGTAGTGTTACGCAATCATTTCGTTACTGATCAATTGAACGCTTCCTCTAGAAATCCGTTCATCGATGAACGAATGATGTCCTATCGATCGAATGAACATGAGGAGCGATCCGATGGAGCGTAAGACGTCTCGGGCCACAGCCGGACTCGCCGGCCTGCTGGCCTCGGTCGCGCTGCTGACCGCCTGCGCGAGCGGGGGCGAGGCGGACAAGGCGACCTCCGGCGACGCCGCGCAGGCCGTCACCGAGGTGACCTTCTGGGGCTGGGCCAAGGGCACCAAGGAGGTCGTGGACGAGTTCAACAAGAGCCACACCGCCATAAAGATCAAGTTTGAGGAGATCCCCTCCGGGGTGGCCGGCGGCTACGCCAAGTTCTCCAACGCCGTCAAGGCGGCCAACGCCCCCGACATCATGTCGATCGAGTACGCGCAGCTCCCCGACTTCGTCAACCAGGGCGCCGTGGAGGACATCTCCGCCGAGGTCGCCGACGTCAAGGCCAAGTATCCGGCGAACGTGCTCAGCATGGTCGAGCTCGGCGGCAAGACCTGGGCGCTGCCGATGGACGCCGCCCCGCAGGTCTTCTACTACCGCAAGGACCTGTTCGAGAAGTGGGGCATCGAGGCCCCCGCGACCTGGGAGGAGTTCCGGGCCGCCGCGGAGAAGGTCAAGAAGGCCGACAAGAAGGCGCGCATCGCGACGTTCTTCCCCGACGACGGGCCGGTCCTGGCCGCGCTCGCCTGGCAGGCGGGCGCCAGGTGGTTCGGCACCGAAGGCGACGCCTGGAAGGTCGCGGTCGACGACGCGGCCGGCAAGAAGGTCGCCGAATACTGGCAGGGCCTGGTCAAGGACGGGCTGGTCCACTCCCACGGCGCCTTCAGCCAGGAGTGGAACGCCTCGCTGGAGAGCGGCGAGACCGTCGGCTACGTCGGCGCCTCCTGGGGCGCGGGCGTCATGAAGGGCAACCACGCCGGGCAGTCCGGCAAGTGGGCCGTCGCGCCCGTCCCGCACTGGGGCACCCCCGCCAGCGGCATGCTCGGCGGCACCAGCTTCGTGGCCGGCAAGGGCACCAAGAAGCTCAAGGCGGCGGCCGAGGTCATCAAGTGGCTGACCACCTCCGAGGCGGCCTGGACCTCCCGCCTGGCCTCCGGCACCTCCAGCGGCTTCCCCGCCGCGCCCGACCTGGTGCCGGTGGCGGCCAAGAGCTTCGACACCGCCTACTACGGCGGCCAGGACATCTACGCGCTGTTCGCGGAGTCCTACAAGACCATCCAGCCCGGCTGGACCTGGGGCCCGAGCATGACCCAGGTGTTCACCTCGATGAAGGACCAGATGGGCAAGGTGCCCAGCGGCGGCACCACGCTGCCGCAGGCCCTCGACGCGGCGCAGGGCGCGACGCTCGCCGAGCTGAAGGGCCGCGGCCTGAACGTGGCGGGCTGACCCGCCCGCCGGCGCCTCGCGGGGCTCCCCCGCGAGGCGCGGCCCGGGCACTTGAGGCGGCCCGGGCACTTGAGAAGGCGTACTCCACACCGGGCTCACCTCCGGAGACCTTGAGAAAGGCGGGAAGGGGCACGATGTCCTCCCTCACCACCCTCGACCGGCCGGCCGCCGGGCCGGCCGGCGGCGGCCGTACCGGCCAGGGGTCCCTGAAACGCGAGGCCCGGCGGCGGCGCGGGGCGATCACGCTGTTCCTGGCGCCCTTCTTCGTGCTGTTCGCGGCGGTGCTGGTCGCGCCGCTGGGGTACGCGGTCTGGCTCAGCCTGTTCAGCGAGAAGTCCTCGGGGCTCGGGTTCGGCGGTTCGCAGACCGTCTTCGCCGGGCTGGACAACTACCTCGACACCCTCGCCGACCCGGCCTTCCGCGACGGCTTCGCGGTCATCGCCGGCTACTGCGCGCTGTACATCCCGCTGATGATCGGCGGCGCGCTGCTGCTGGCCCTGCTGCTGGACTCCGGCCTCGCCCGCGTCCGCCGGTTCTTCCAGCTCGTGCTCTTCCTGCCGCACGTCGTGCCGGGCATCATCGCCGCGCTCATCTGGATGTATCTCTACCTGCCGGGCGTCAGCCCCGTCGTCGGCGCGCTGGAGTCCGGCGGGATCCGGTGGGACTTCCTGTCCTCCGACAAGGTCCTGGGCTCGGTGGTCAACATCGCGCTGTGGGAGTGGATCGGCTACAACATGATCATTTATTTCGCCGCGCTGCAGGCCATCCCGCGCGAGGTGATCGAGGCCTCCACGGTCGACGGCGCCGGGCCGGTCCGCACGGCGCTGCGCGTCAAGCTCCCGATGATCCGGGGCGCGGTCGTGATGACGATGCTGTTCACGATCATCGGGTCGCTCCAGCTGTTCACCGAGCCGATGATCCTGGCCGACGCCAGCGCCGGCGTGGTCAGCACCTGGACCCCCAACATGTTCGCCTACACCGAGGCGTTCTCCAAGAACGACTACGGCCAGGCCGCCGCCGCCTCGCTGCTGCTGGCCGCGCTCGCCGCCGGCCTGTCCTACGCGGTCACCCGGTTCGGCGCGAGGAGGGGCGCGTGACCAGGCCCGCCTCCCTGTCCCGGGGCGTCGTCAACGTCCTGCTGACCGTCGCGACGGTCTACACGCTGCTGCCGCTCACCTGGCTGCTGTTCGCCTCGACCAAGACCCTGAACGACCTCTACTCCAGCCCGGGGTTCGCCTTCGCCGACTTCAACCTCGGCGCGAACCTCTCCGCCGTCGCGGAGGAGGGCGGCGGGATCTTCTTCCGCTGGTATCTCAACAGCGTCCTGTACGCGGGCGGCGGGGCCCTGCTCGGCACGCTCATCAGCGTGATGGCGGGTTACTGCTTCGACAAGTACGGCTTCCGCGGCAAGGAGAAGCTGTTCGGCGCCGTGCTGCTCGGCGTCCTGGTGCCCGGCACCGCCACCGCCCTGCCGCTGTATCTCCTGGCCTCCAAGGTGGGTGTGGTCAACACCTTCTGGGCGGTGTTCGTCCCGGTCCTGGTCAACCCCTTCGGCGTCTATCTCGCCCGGGTGCTCTCCTCCGGCTACGTGCCCGGCGAGGTGCTGGAGGCCGCCAGGTCCGACGGCGCGGGCGACCTGCGCACCTTCGTCTCGATCGCGCTGCCCATGCTGAAGCCCGCCTTCGTGACGATCTTCCTGTTCCAGTTCACGTCGGTGTGGAACAACTTCTTCCTGCCTCTGGTGATGCTCTCCGACCACAACCTGTTCCCGCTCAGCCTGGGCCTGTTCTCGTGGAACAACCAGGGGACCGCCTTCCCCGAGTTCCACACACTGGTGATCACCGGCTCGCTGCTGTCGGTGGTCCCACTGCTGGTCGTGTTCGTCTTCCTGCAGCGTTTCTGGCGGGCGGGCATGACGGCGGGCAGCATCAAGTGATCACAAACTCGGGGGGATCGATGTCTCGTCGGCCGCGGGCCGCCATCGCGATGTCCGCGGACGTCGCCGCGCGGCTGCTGGACGGTCCGGTACGGCGGCGCCTGGCGGAGCTGGCCGAGGTGGACGCCTCGCTGGTGGTCACCGACTTCACCGCGCCCGAGGCGCGCAGCGCGCTGGCCGGGGCCGAGGTCCTCTACACCTGCTGGGGCTGCCCGCCCCTGACCGCCGAGGTGCTCGCCGGCGCGCCGCGGCTGCGGGCCGTCGTGCACGCCGCCGGCTCGGTCAAGCACCACATCACCGACGCCTGCTGGGAGCGTGGCCTGCGCGTCTCCTCGGCGGCGATCGCCAACGCGCTGCCCGTCGCGGAGTTCACCCTCGCCGCGATCCTGTTCGCGGGCAAACGCGTGCTGGAGATCGCCCACCTCTACCGGCGCGACCGCGCCGCGCACGACTGGGACCGGCGCTTCCCGGGCTTCGGCAACTACCGCCGCACGGTCGGGATCGTCGGCGCCTCCACGATCGGCCGCCGGGTGATCGAGCTGCTCCGGCCGTTCGACCTGGACGTCCTGGTCAGCGACCCCTATCTGGACGCGGCCGGGGCGGCCCGGCTGGGCGTGCGGTCCGTCGAGCTGGACGAGCTGGTCGCCGGGAGCGACGTGGTGAGCCTGCACGCCCCCGACCTGCCCTCGACCCGCCACATGATCGACGGCCGCCGCCTGGCGCTGATGCGCGACGGCGCCACGCTGATCAACACCGCCCGGGGCGCGCTGGTCGACCAGGCCGCCCTGACCGGCGAGCTGCTGTCCGGCCGGCTGCACGCGGTCATCGACGTGACCGAACCCGAGGTGCCGCCCGCCTCCTCGCCGCTCTACGACCTGCCCAACGTGCTGCTCACCCCGCACATCGCGGGCTCGCTCGGCGGCGAGCTGCGCCGCATGGCCGACGTGGCGCTCGACGAGCTGGAGCGCTACGCCCACGGCCTGCCGTTCCGCTACGGCGTGGCCCCGGAGGCGCTCACCCGCTCCGCCTGACCCCTCTGCTCTCCCCGATCTCCCCCGGTCCCCCGGGCCGGGGTCCTGCCTGCCTTCTGGTCTCCCCCCAACCGAAAAGGAGCAGTCGAATGCGGTTACTCCGTCCGACCCTGGTCGCCGCGGTGGCCCTGGCCTGCGCCGGCGCACTCGCGCCACCCGCACAGGCTGCGGCCGCGGCCGCGGCCCGCAACTTCTTCGTGGACTGCACGGCGCCGCCCGGCGGCTCGGGGCGCGATGCCGCCGAGCCGCTGACCAGCCTGGCGGAGGTCAACGCCCTCCGGCTGCAGGCCAAGGACAAGGTGAAGTTCAGGGCCGGCACCATCTGCGCCGGCCGCCTGGAGCCGGTGGGATCCGGTGCTCCCGGCCGGCCGATCACCTTCACCTCCTATGGTGAGGGCCCCAAGCCGATCATCCAGGGCGACGGCGGCGAATGGGCCGTCCACCTCGTCGACAACAGCCACATCACCATCGAGAAGCTGCACATCACCAACCCCGCCGCCACCACGGCCAAGCGGACCGGCGTCCAGTACAACTCCACGACGCCCGAGCCCAAGGCCGGGCTGGTCCTGCGTGACCTGGAGATCTCCGACGTCGCCGGCTGGGGTGACAAGACCGGCGCCAACTCCGGCTGGTTCGCCTACTCGGCCGGCATCAGCGTCCAGGCCCTGCCCGAGGGCAAGGTCGGCTACATCGACGGCATCACCATCACCGGCAACCACGTCCACGACACCGGCGGCGGCGGAATCAAGATCAGCCGTAAGGGCACCGACTACCACAGGAACGTCTACATCGCCCGCAACACCATCCGCAGCGTCGGCGGCGACGGCATCGTCGTGCACGCCGCCGACCGCCCGCTGGTGGAGCACAACCTGTTCGACGACGGTGGCGGCGGCAAATACCCCTACGTCAACGGCAACTTCGCCGGGATGTGGCCGATCAACTCCGTCGACCCGGTCTTCCAGTACAACGAGGTCACCCGGCAGCGGCCGACCATCTTCGACTCCACGGCCTGGGACTGCGACGGCGGGATCAAGGGCACCTGCGTCTACCAGTACAACTTCTCCCACGCCAACGCCGGCGGCTTCTATCTCGGCTGCCAGAGCTGCACCGAGTTCCCGAACTACCGGGCGACGGCGATCCTGCGCTTCAACATCGCCCAGGACGACTGCCGCATCGCCGGCAACGCGGCCGGGGACAACAGCAGCCCGCTGTGGATCCACAACAACACCTTCTTCTGCGCGAGCGAGAAGCTGAACGTCGCGGTGCCCAACGGCCCGTCGGCGGGCACGAAGATCGTCAACAACATCTTCCACGCGGCCCAGGGAACGCTGCCCACCGGCCAGAACATCACCTACGACTCCAACGTCTACTACGGCGGCGTCGCCGCGCCCGCCGGTGACGCCGCCGCGATCACCGCCGATCCCGGCCTGGCCGCCCCCGGCACCGCCACCGGGTACGGCGACGCCTCCGGATACCGGCTGCTGGCCGGCTCCCCCGCGCTCGGCACCGGGGCCCTCGTGGAGGGCGTGGGCGGGCGCGACTACTTCGGCAACCCCGTCGGCACGAGCGTCTCCCGCGGCGCCTACTCCGGGCCCGCCGTCGGCCCGGTGGTCCACGGGTCGGTGCGGGCCGCCTACAACAACGTGGGCGTCAGCTCCGACCGCAACCCCAACGTCGGCGGCCTGTCCACCTCCGGCCGCAGCTACTCCGGCCAGGGGCTGGAGGCGGCCGGGCTCCGTCCGGGGCAGACCGTGACCGCCTTCGGCGCCGATCTCACCTGGCACCCCGGCGCCTACGGCACGCTGGACAACGTCAAGGCGGCCGGCCAGACCATCGAGCTCCCCGGCCGGGGGAGCAGACTCGTCCTGCTCGGCACCGGCGTCTTCAAGGTCCGCTCGGGTGTCTTCAAGGTGACCTACACCGACGGCACGGTGGAAGACAAGACCGTCCGCTTCGGGGACTTCTGGGACGCCACCGCCCCGGAGGGGGCCGTCGTGGTCGCCCGGTCGACCTATCACAACATCACCCAGACCGACCACCGCAACCCCGCCAGCGGCCAGACCCGGGAGTCCGGGGTGTCGGTGTTCGCCCACGCCGTCCCGCTGGACCCGGCCCGGACCGTCGCGTCCGTGACTCTGCCCGGCGGCAGCCCCCTCGCCGACGCGGGCCTCCACGTGTTCGACATGAAGATCGCCTCCTGAGATGAGAGGACCCGTCCCGGCCGCCCGCCCGCCCCTCCCCCGGCCGCGGGGAGGGCCCGTCCCGGCCACCCGCTCAGCCCTCGCCCGGCCGCGGGTGTGGGGTGCCGTGATCGGCTGCCTGCTGGCGGCCGGGACGGTCCTCCTCTCCCTCTTCTCCCCGCAGGTCCCCGGCGCGCCGGGGACCGCCGGCCTCTCGGCGTCCGCCGTCCCCGCCCAGGTCCTCGGCCTCACGCCGCGGGAGGTGGTGACGGAGGTGGCGGGTGAGCAGGTGGTCGGCGCCGAGGTCCTGCGGGCCGCCGACGTGCTGCGGGCCGAGGTGATCGCGGAGTTCACCGGCGCCGGCGTCCCGGCCGGGCCGGGATTCTGGGACCGGCCGCGGGCCGGGGCCACGGCCCGCGACCGGCTGCGGGAGCGGGCGCTGGCGGCGGCCGTGCGGGACAAGGCGCGCCGGATCTGGGCCCGGGAGGCGGGGTTGGTCGCCGAGGTGAGCGAGGCGGCGTTCCAGCGGGCGCTCGCGCTGGAGAACGGGCGGCGGGAGGCGGCCCGGCAGGCCGGGCGGCCGCTGCCCGGCGTGCCGGAGTACGACGAGTACACCTACGCCCAGGTGAGCGCCGCCGAGCTCGACCACGCGCTGAGCGAGCGGCTCGCCGGGGAGCTGGAGCTGTCGGAGGAGCGGCTCCGGGCCCACTACGGGAAGCTGGCCCGGCCAGGCGCGCCCTCCTACGCCGACGCCCGCGACAACGTGCGCCGCTCGCTGGTGAGCGAGGAGTACGCCCGGGCCCTGGACCGCAGGGTCACCGCCCTGCTCGGCGGCCCCGCGCCGGGGTCCGGGACGGGCCCGGGGGCCGGCGCCCGCCGTACGGCGCCGCCCGCGGTCGGCGGCGGAGGGTAGCCGAGACTCCGGGTCTTCTCAGGGGAGTCCCCGATGCGCCGGTCTCCCGCCGGGACCAGGATGGGGGGCGACTACCCTGAGGGGACCACGCGACTGGAGAGAACATGGCGAGCACCGGAGTCATCGACGACTACGTGACCGGGCTCAGCCGCACTCTCAAAGGCCCCAGGGGGCCGAAGCTCGACATGGTCACCGAGGCGCGTGACAGCCTGCTCGACACCGCCGACGCGCTGGAGGGCGGCGGGCTGGACCGGGCCGAGGCCGAGCGCGTCGCGGTCGAGGAGTTCGGCTCGATCAGCGAGATCGCACCGGGCTACCAGGAGGAACTGGCCGTCTCGGCGGGCCGCAGGCTGGCCGCCCTGCTCTTCGTCAGCGTGCCGCTGACCGCGCTCATGTGGGCCGTGATCTGGCAGATCTTCCCCGCGGAGGCGACCGACCACATCGTCAGGCCGGGCTGGTTCACACCGGTCGCCCGCGGCCTGGACATCCTCCAGATGCTCACCGGCGTGCTGGGCGGCCTCGCGCTGCTCGCGCTCGGACGGGGGCTGCGCCGGATCCGGCGGCCCCGGATCGTCACCCGGTCGCTGGCCGTGCTCGTCTGGGCCATGCTGCCGGTCACGATCACGCTGAGTATGGCGCTGATGTACGGCGCGCAGGGCCCGGTCGGCTTCTCCGGCTACCCGCCGGGCGTGGCCGTCGCGCTGGTGAGCGACGCGTTCCTGCTCATGCAGCTGTACGGCGCTAGCCGCTGCCTCAGCGTCACCGCCCGCCGGCTGCTCACCGCGTAGAGCGCGGCTCCAGGACGCTGCCGATCACACCGGCGAACTCCCGCCAGGCGGAGCGCTCCCCGGCCAGAGCCGCGCGGCCCGATGAGGTCAGCCGGTAGGTGCGTCGCTTGCGCCCGCCCACCGTGGCCCACTCGCTGGCCAGGTATCCCGCCTGCTCCAGCCGGCGCAGCGCCGGGTAGACCGTGCCGGTCGGCACGTTCAGCGCGCCGCCGCTGCGCTCCTGCAGCGCCTCGATGATCGCGTATCCGTGCAGGGGGTCGTGCTCCAGCACCGACAGCAGCAGGGCGTCCATGTGCCCCCGGAGCGCGTCGGTGTTCACACGGCCTCCCGTGCCGGGCGCGCGGGAGCCGTCCCGCCGGCCCGTTCGCTTCGCTCACTCACGGTGTCACCCTACCTCTCCTATAGACACTCTACATGTAGGTGGCCTACATGTAGAGTGTCTATGTGTAGACAGACATAACAACGGAGGTGACACCATGGACGTGCTCGACCTGGCCCGGACGCAGTTCGCGGTGACGGGGAGTCTCCACTTCCTGTTCGTCGTGCTGACCCTGGGCCTGGCCCCCCTCGTCGCGATCATGCACACCCGCCACACGGTGACCGGCAGGCCCGTCCACGAGCGGGCGACCCGCTTCTGGGGCCAGATCTACGTGATCAACTACGCGCTCGGCATCGTCACCGGACTGGTGATGGAGTTCCAGTTCGGCATGGGCTGGAGCGGCCTGTCCCACTACGCCGGAGACATCTTCGGCGCGCCGCTCGCCATCGAGACGCTCGTGGCCTTCTTCCTGGAGTCCACCTTCCTGGGGCTGTGGATCTTCGGCTGGCACCGGCTGCCCAAGTGGCTCCACCTGGCGTGCATCTGGCTGGTGACGCTGACCGCCTACGCCTCCGCCTTCTGGATCATGGTGGCCAACTCGTTCCTGCAGAACCCGGCCGGGGCCGTGGAGCGGGGCGGCCGGCTGGTGCTGACCGACTTCGGCGCCCTGCTGACCAACCCCACCCTGGTCATGGCGCTCCCCCACGTGCTCGGCGCGGGCCTGTGGGTCGGGGGCTCCGTGCTGACGGGCGCCAGCGCCTACCACCTGTTCAAGCACACCGCCGAGCGGGAGTTCTTCACGGGGTCGCTCCGCCTGGGAGTGGTCACCGCCTTCGTCGGCTCGCTGGTCACCGTCGGCTTCGGCTACGCCCAGTTCGGCGCCATCTCCCAGGTCCAGCCGGGCAAGTTCAGCGATGAGCCGCTGGCCGGGACCGGGCTCAGCATGATGATCATGATCGGGCAGCTGCTCCAGCTCTTCGTCATGTTCGTGCTGCTGCCCACCGTGTACTGGCTGCCGCGCTGGCGCTGGGCACAGCCGATCCTCATGCTCATCACCCCGCTGCCCTTCCTGGCCGCGATCCTCGGCTGGCTGGCCCGCGAGGTCGGCCGCCAGCCGTGGCTGATCAACGGCAGGCTCACCGTCGCCGACGCCATGTCCCCCGGACTCACCAAGGGGATGGTCACCCTCTCGTTCCTCGGCTTCATCGGCGTGCTCGGCCTGCTCGCGGCCGTCGACTACCTCCTGATCGCCCGCACCGTCCAGCGCGGGCCCGCCGCCGCCACCCTCGGCGCGGACGGCCCCGCCGACCTCGCCGAGCGCCCGCACGCGCTCAACCTCTAGGGAGACGACCATGGACATCCTCTGGACGGGCGTGTTCGCCCTCCTGCTGATCGGTTACTCCTCCCTGGAGGGCTTCGACATCGGTCTGGGCATGCTGCTGCCCGTGCTCGGCAGGACCCAGCGGGACCGTGACCGCGTCGTCGCCGCGATGGCGCCGTTCGTCCTGGCCAACGAGGTCTGGCTGGTGGCCGTGGCGGGCGTGCTGTTCGGCGCCTTCCCCTCGGTCGAGGGAGAGGTCCTGTACGGCCTCTACCCGCTGGTCGTCATCCTGCTCGTCTCATGGATCCTGCGCGACGCCGGTCTGTGGTTCCGCCGCCGCCTCGACGGCCCCGCCTGGCGGGCGGGCTGGGACTGGGTGATCTGCGCCGGCTCCTACGGCCTGGCGCTGAGCTGGGGCATGGCGCTGGCCGCGGTGGCCGGCGGCCTGTCCGGGCCGCCGCTCAGCCTGGCCGGCCTCGGCGGGGGGCTGCTGGTCGCCGCGGCGTTCGCCTTCCACGGCTGGACCTTCCTCTCCTGGCGGCTGCCCGGGCAGGTGACCGGGGCGCGCCGGAGCGGCGGGGCGCTGCTGGTCTCGGCCTGCGTCGCGGCCGCGCCCGTCACCGCGCTGCTGGCCGTGCTCACCCCGTGGCTGCTGGAGCACACCGCGCCCGCCTCGACGCTAAGTGTGTTGAGTCTCATGATTGTGCCGTTCGCGCCCCTCATGGTGGGCGCGCAAGTATGGGTATGGCACACGTTCGGTCCCCGGCGTGCGGCCGATCGGATCCCGTCGTTCTTCTGAGGCTTTTCAAAGGTTCGCATGCACAAGGATCTCCTACGGCTCGCCCGGAGCGAACGTGCCGTCCGCCGTCACCTCGCCCTCTGCCTGGCCGCCGCGGTCGTCGCCGGCCTGCTCGTCCTGGTCCAGGCGGAACTGCTGGCGGGTGTGCTGTCCGGGCGGTTCGCGGCCTCGGCCCTGGTCCTCTTGGCGCTGGTCGTCGGCGTCCGGGCGGCGCTGGGCCTGCTGCAGGGCGTCGCCGCCGGCCGTACGACCACCGGCGTGAAGTCCGCGCTGCGTCACCGGCTGCTGTCGCGGCTGCAGGAGCTGGGCCCGGCCCGGCTGGCCTCGCACCGCTCCGGCGAGCTGGTGACGCTGACCGGCCGGGGCCTGGACGCCCTCGACCCCTACCTGTCGGGATACCTCCCGTCGGTCGCGGTCGCGGGAGCCGTGCCGATCGCCGTGCTCGTCCGGCTGTCCGTCGCCGACCTGGCCAGCGCGGTGATCGTGCTGGTCACGCTGCCGCTCATCCCGATCTTCGGCGCGCTGGTCGGCATGCACACCAAGGCCGTCACCGAACGGCAGTGGCGGGCCCTGGCCCGCCTCGGCGGCCACTTCCTCGACGTGGTCCGGGGCCTGCCCACGCTGCGCGCCTTCGGCCGGGCCCACTTCCAGACCGGGGTGATCCGGCAGGTCGCCGACGCCCACCGCACCGCGACGATGCGCACGCTGCGGGTGGCGTTCCTGTCGTCGCTGGTGCTGGAGCTGGCCGCCTCGCTGTCGCTGGCGCTGGTCGCCGTGCCGGTGGGGCTGCGGCTGCTGTCCGGGTCGCTCGACCTGTCGACCGCGCTGCTGGTGCTGCTGCTCGCCCCCGAGGCATACCTACCGCTGCGCAACATGGGCAACAAGTTCCACGCGGCGATGGAGGGGGTCGCGGCGGCCGACCAGGCCTTCGCCGTACTGGACGGGCAGGCGGAGCCCCCGGCGCGGGACGGGCGGACGCCCTCGGCGGGCACGGACCCGGGCACGGACCCGGGTGCCGCGCCGGAGATCCGGCTGGAGAACGTCACCGTGCGCTACCCCGGCCGGGAGGAGGCCGCGCTGGAGGACGTCTCGCTGGTGATCGCGCCCGGCGAGCGGGTCGCGCTGGTCGGCGAGAGCGGCGCGGGCAAGAGCACGCTGCTCCACCTGCTGCTCGGCTTCGTCACCCCCGCCGCCGGCCGGGTCCTGATCGACGGCGTCGAGCTCACCGACCTCGACCGGTGGCGCGGGCGGCTGGCGTTCGTGCCGCAGCGCCCCCACCTGTTCGCCACCTCGGTGGCCGACAACATCGGGCTCGGCGCCCCCGGCGCGACGGCCGGCCAGATCGAGGCGGCGGCACGGGCCGCGCACGCCGACGAGTTCGTGCGGGCGCTGCCGGAGGGATACGACACGGTGCTCGGCGAGCGCGGCGCGGACCTGTCGGCCGGGCAGCGGCAGCGGGTCGCGCTCGCCCGCGCCTTCTGCCGCCCGTCGACCGACGTCCTGCTGCTCGACGAGCCCACCGCCCGGCTCGACGGCCGCAGCGAGGGCGCGGTCGTGACCGCCACCCGCGACCTCGCCGACGGCCGCACCTCCGTGATCGTGGCCCACCGGCCCGCGATGATCGACCTGGCCGACCGGGTGATCCGGATCTCCGACGGCCGTGTGGTGTCCGACCGGGCAGCCGCCCGGGGACCCGGCCCGGCCGGCGGCGCCGTTCCTGCGGAGAAGACCGGGAGGTCCCTGTGAAGCGGATGGATGGACGGCTGGCGCTGGCCGCCGGGGCGGGGGCGGCGGCCGAGCTGGCCGGGCTCGGGCTGATCGGGTCGGCGGCATGGTTGATCACCAGGGCCGCCGAGCAGCCCCCGCTGGCGGCGCTGAGCGTGGCGATCGTCGGGGTCCGGGCGTTCGCGACGAGCAAGGGCGTCTTCCGCTACGGCGAGCGCCTGGCCGGGCACGAGGTGGCGCTGCGCGCCCAGGCCACGACCCGGGAGCGGCTGTATGAGGCGCTCGTCCCGGCCGGTCCGCTGAACCACCGGGGGGCCGACCTGCTCAGCCGGATGGTCGACGACACCGACGCGGCGCAGGACCTGCTGGTCCGCTGCCTGCTGCCGGCGGTCGCGGCGCTGGTCACCGGCGTGGCCGCGGTCGTGATCGCGCTGTTCCTGCTCCCGGCGGCGGCGCTGGCGCTGCTGGCCGGGCTGGTGGTGGCCGGGGTGCTGATCCCGGCCGGCGCGGCCGCCGCCGCCCGGCGCTGGTCGGCGCGGATCGCGCCCGCCCGGGCCGACCTGGCCGCCCGGGTCGCCGACCTGGTGCACGGCTCGGCCGACCTGGCCGCCTACGGGGCCGGCGACCGGGCACTGGCGGCCTGCGCCGAGGCCGACGCCCGGCTGGCCGCGCTGGAGCGCCGGCAGGCCCGGGCGAACGCGGTGGCCACCGCGCTGGGCGCGCTCACCCAGGGCCTGACCGTGCTGGCGGTCGTCCTGGTCGCCCGCGACGCCGGAGCGGGCGCGGTCGCCACGGCGGTGCTCGCGCTGACCTCGCTGGTGTCGTTCGAGCCGGTGCTGCCGATGGCCGCCGCCGGAGAGCGGCTGACCGGGGTGCTGGCCGCCCTCCGCCGGCTGCGGGAGGTCCGCGCGACCCCGCCCGCCGTGACCGAGCCCGCTGCTCCCGCCGCCGTCCCCGACGGCCCGCCGACCGTCGAGGTCGACAACCTGGTGGTCCGGCACGGCCCCGGCCGCGCCCCCGCCCTCAACGGCGTCAGCCTCACCCTCACCCCCGGCCGCCGCGTCGCCCTGGTCGGCCCCAGCGGGGCCGGCAAGAGCACCCTGCTGTCGGCCCTGATGCGCCTGGTCGAGCCCGAGTCCGGCACGATCCGGCTGAGCGGGGTGGAGATCGGGGAGCTGTCGGCCGACGACGCCCGGCGGATGATGACGGGGCTGACCCAGGACCCCTACGTGTTCCAGGCGTCGTTGCGGGACAACCTGCGGCTGGCCGGCCCCGAGGCCGACGAGGACGCGCTGGCGGAGGCCGTACGGCGGGCCCGGCTGGAGCGGTGGGTGGAGCGGACCGGCTGGGACACCGTGCTCGGCGAGGACGGGCGGACGGTGTCCGGGGGGCAGCTGCAGCGGCTGGCCCTGGCCCGAGCCCTGTTGAACGACCCGCCGGTGCTGCTGCTGGACGAGCCCGCCGAGGCGCTGGACGAGGAGACCGCCGACGCGCTCATGGCCGACCTGCTGGACGCCACCCACGGCCACACGACGCTGCTGGTCACCCACCGCCTGCGCGGGCTGGAGCAGGTGGACGAGATCGTGGTGCTGGAGAACGGCTCGGTGGTCCAGCGGGGCACCCACGCGGAGCTGGTGGAGGCCCCCGGCTACTACCGCGACCTGTGGCGCTCGGAGGCGCTGGTGGCCCGGCGGTAGTCCCGGACAGCCGGGAGTCGCGCGACGGCGCGACGGGGTCCGCCGTCCGGGCCAGATGGTCCGGGCAACCGGGCCCCGCCGCGATTCCGAGGAGATCCCGGCGGCGCCGACGGACGGGCGCTCAGCCCCGAGGAGACGCTCCGGCCGATCGAGCAGCGCCGATCGAGCAGCGGGGCTCGGCGGCCGCCGACCGGCTCACGCCCGGCCCGGCCCCGCGCCACGACACGCCACCCGGTCCGAAGGCACGCCACCGGGTCCGAAAAGGATGTGCCGCCGGGTCCGCAGCGACCCCGGCGGCACATCCGTCTGTGAAGACTACTCCCCGGCCTTCTCGACGAGGGTCACCGTGGCGGTCTGGGTCTGGCCGTCGCGGACGTAGGTGACGGTCACCTTCTGCCCCGGCTTGAAGCCGCGGACCGCGCCGACCACGGTGGTGCCGTCCTCGACCACGGTTTCGTTGATCTTGGTGATCAGGTCGCCCTGCTTGATCCCGGCCCGGGCGGCGGGGCTGTCCTCGACCACCTGGCTGACCAGGGCTCCGCCCGCGTCGCCGGTGACGGGGGCGAGGTTCACGCCGAGGAAGGCGTGGGTGACCTTGCCCTTGTCGATGAGCTGCTGGGCGACCTGCTTGGCGGTGTTGATCGGGATGGCGAAGCCGACGCCGATGTTGCCCTCGCCGCCGTTGGTGGCGATGGCGGTGTTGATGCCGACCAGCTCCCCGGAGGCGTTGACCAGCGCGCCGCCGGAGTTGCCCGGGTTGATCGCCGCATCGGTCTGGATGGCGCCGCCGATGGCGGTGGGCGCGCTGCCGCCCTGCTGCCCGCCGCCCCAGCCGGGCGGGAGCTGTTGCTGCTGCTGTCCGCCGACGGTCAGCGTGCGGTTCAGCGCGCTGACGATCCCGGCGGTGACCGAGCCGGACAGGCCGAGCGGGCTGCCGATGGCGAGCACGGAGTCGCCCACCTTGAGCCGGTCGCTGTCGCCGATCGAGGCCGCGGTGAGGCCGGAGACGCCTTCGGCCCGGATGACCGCGAGGTCGGTGGCGGGGTCGGTGCCGACGACCTTGGCGGTGGCCGACTTGCCGTCGCTGAACTTGACGCTCACCTGGGCGCCCTGGCCCAGCCCGCCGGCCTCCACCACGTGGTTGTTGGTCAGGATCAGGCCGTCGGCCGACAGCACCACGCCGGACCCCTCGCCGCCCCCGTTGGCGGTCTTGACCTGGATGGACACCACCGCGGGCTGGACGGCCTTGGCGACGTCGGCGACCGTGGTCACGTTGCTGACCTGGCTGACGACCGGGCTGGTGGAGGAGCCGATCGTGGTGGTGGTGCCGCCGAAGGAGGCCATGGCGAAGGCCCCCGCCACCCCGCCGCCGACGGCCATCGCGGCCAGTGCCAGCCCCGCGCCCAGCTTCTGCGCGGCGGTGAGCGGGAGCCGCTGCGCGGGGATCGCGGGCGGCGCCTCGGCCGCGTACGGTCCCGGCACCGGGTGGATCAGCGTCGGCTCCGGCCCGGCCTCCCCGCCCGGGGCGTACTCTCCCGCACGCGGCGGCACCTTGCCGAACTGAGTCCAGCCGTCGTTGCCGGGGGTCGTCTCGGCCGGGGTGCCGCCCTGCTCATTCTTGTTCGGATCCATGTCTTCCCCCAACTCCTGCGTCCGCCCGTGGGTTGCCGGGCGGCGACCGGTCCTCCCGGTGACTGAAACGATGCCTCAGCGCGCGTAAGCGCAGGTTAAGAGGATGATCTCGGTTGTTCGAATCCTCTGACAGCCCGCTTATAGCGGCTGGTCAAAGCAGGCCGAACAGCCCGGAAACCACTCCATGAGATCTTCCTGCGCTTTGGACGTAGGTGATTGAGCCAATGATCGGCCTCCTCCTGGCAGGTCGCTCGATGGCTGCCGCCCACGACAAGGAGCCCTCCACATGTCCGAAACCAACATCGTCGACATCCACGCCGCCCGCCCCCGGCGCACCCGCAGGGCAGCGAAGCCCGCACCCGCCGCGGGCACTCCCCTGGCCGCGCTCCTGCCGTCTACAACATCCACTCCTCAGTGACTAGCCCGTTCTGGCTGGACGCAACCCGGTCAGCGCCTGTCTCCCACGTCCAGAACAGGCACCTTCTACCGCATCTGGGCTCAGCCGATGGACGCTGTCCACTGCAGCCCAACCTCATCCAGGCGCTCTGCGGTGTCTGCGTCGCCCTCTACCAGGTGGTTGTGTCCACGCTGCAGCGGCGGTGGCCGATCGCCGGCGTGCTGCTCGGCAGCACGAAGGTGCCCGTCTACCGGTCGGGCGCCGGCCAGGGTCTGCACTCTGACCGGCCCTTATCCAGCCTGTAGCCTCACATTGGGCGCATGGGGCGTGCGGAAGCCCGTCGAGCCCCTGCTCGCCTCTTCGGAGGTGGGTGGGGGCTCTTTTCGCGTTGCCTGGCCTTCGCTCAGCCGGTGCGGTACTCCACCCACGCCCGGCCAGCCGCAGCAGCGCGGGCACGGGACGCGCGGATCGGCTCAGGACCGCGGCGGGCGACGAACTCGCGGAACAGCGACCACACAGCCGCCAGGCCGGTCACGACGGGCTCGGGGGCACTCTTCCACGCGGGCACCTGCTCGGCCAGCCGCTCAGCCTCAGCCGGGGTGTGGCCGGCGAGGATCAGCCGGGGGATCAGGAGGGCGGTCTCGACCCAGGCGGCGCCCTGACAAGCAAGCCCCCAGTCGATGAGCCGCACGCCGCTGGTGGTGGCGAGGAGGTTGCCCTCATGAAAATCGGCGTGCAGCAGCGTGTCGCCAGTCAGCCTGTCGAGGTCCAGGCCCGCCCGGGCGGCCCGGTAGGCGGGCAGGCTCTGCAGGTCGGCGGGCGGAGCGGCGAGAAGCGCGTCGGCACGGCGGGCCAGGAACGCCACGTTGTCGGCGACGGGCGGCACCTCGCCGGCCGGGTTCGGGGTGAGCTGCTCGCCCAGAACACGGACGATGTCGATGACGTCGGCCACGTCCTGTGAATCGGGGGAGAGATCGACGTCCCGCTCGGTGTCGACGTGTTTGAAGGCGAGCGCCACCCAGTCTGCGGTGTGCCCGCTCCACAGCATGCGCGGAGCGGGCACACCCTCAGGTAGTACAGCGCCTACGAGGCGCTCGCGCTGGTAGAGCGGCGCGGACGGTGAATCCGCGGGCAGGGCTTTGACGAACACCGGCTCGCGGATCGTGTCCAGGCGGACGGCGGCGCCGGCGGTGAGACCTCCGGGCAGTGAGGTGGTGTGCCGGATCGGGCCGCACTCGGCTGCGATCGCGTCGTGCACCTCGGCGGGGAGGTCGTCCCATCGGTATCCGGTCACGTCTCGCACTGTACGCCGCTCCTACCTGGGTGACCTGCTACTTGACCGGGCTGTCGGTGCAGCCTGCGTGGCACTGGCTGCACTTCTGGCTGGAGCAGTCGGCCTTGGCCGGCCACAGGTCGTTGATGACGGGCAGGCCGAGCTCCCGCATGACGGCGACGGTGGCCGCCGCGGTCGATCCGGTGCTGGGCTGGCCGGGGTCCTCGGGGCGGTGGTGGATGAACCGGCCCGCGACGTGCTCGCAGAACTCGGCGTACTCGCGGGTGTGGAGCACGAACGCATGCCAGCCGAGGTCGACGAGCTCGGACGGGGCGAGGCGGGCGTCCGGCCGAGCGGCGCATGCGGCGAGGAACGCCAGCACCTGCCCCATGATCGGCTCGGCGATGTCCGCGTGCTCGGGGTGGTCGACGCGGATCCGCGCGGCGAGCCGGCCGAACAGCTCGGCGCTGATGAGCGTACGGGGGGGCGGCGGTGGTGGGGCGTTCTGCGGTGATGGTCATCGCGGTCCCTTCTCTGGTGACGACGTGGCCCGGGGGCCACGTCGCTTGCCTGTGCTCTCACGGTGGCCCTGGCCTTGGGGTGCTGTCATTGCCGGAGTGGGGTGCCCGGCATTGAGGGTCGGTGTCAATCACGCTCGGATGGGCTGCACGGTAAGTACTGATGCGGTTACGGTGCTTGTGCTGGCGTTCGCGAGTGCGGAGGTCCCCTCATGGGGCAGATCACCAGATCACGGCGGGCACAGATCCAACGTGAGGCAGCCACCATCCGCATCAAGGGGCAGCGGGACGGGGCATCGCTGGAGCGGATCGTCACCGTCATGCGCAGTACCCTGCCGGAGCTGTCGCCGCTGGAGGCGTGGCGTCTGGCGCTGGGCTGGTCCCGTGGCCAGGCCGTCACCCAAGTCGCCGACCTCTACCTTGCTGACGGGCTGAGACCGCCGGCCCTGTCGGAGGCGATGTTGTGCCGCTTCGAGCACGGCCCCGATCGGCCTGGCCCGGAGTACGCCGGGATGCTCGCCCGCGCCTACGGTGCCGGGTTGGATCAGCTCGGCCTGAGGCCACGCTGCGTGTGCGGGGCCGACCTCGGCGGTTATGGTCAGCAGACGGCCCCGCTGATAGTCCCTGGAGTAGAGATGACCGCAGCAGGACTGCCCGCCGTCCGAGAATCCCTCCGCCTGGCCCTGCTCGACAATCCGTATGGCAGCCCTGCGGTGGTGGAACTGGCCGAGGCTGCTGTCGAGCACTACGCGCTCAACTACTCCCGCCACGTGCCCGCACACCTGTTTGACGAGGTGCACGCCGCCCGCGGCCTGCTCGGCGACGCCCTGGCCGCACCAGTCAACGCCACGATCGGCGCCGAGCTGCGGCGCGCGGCTGGCTGGCTGTCAGCGCTGCTCGGGAACTTGGCTTTCCACCTGGCCGACCACAGCGGCGCCCGCGCTCACCTGGCCGTCGCCGCATCGTTCGGAGAGCATGTCGGCGACGCCCAGCTGATCGCGTGGGCCTACGGCGCGCAGAGCATGGTCGCCCGAGCCCGCGGCGACCTCCCCGCGGCCCTGCGTCACGCTGAGGCCAGCGCCGCTCATGCTGTCGGCCAGCTCGGCCATGCGCAGGCTGCGGGGTGGGCGATGCTGCCAACCCTGGCGCGGCTCGGCCGTGCTGCCGACACCGAGCATGCCTTGACCGAGGCAACGGCTGCGCTGGCGGCTGATCCCGCCGGCGGGGCGCCGGGGCGGTTCGGCTTCGACGCCGCGGAGCTCGCGCTGCATGAGGCGGAGGCGTGGCTGGCGCTCGGCCGCTCCGATCGGGCCCTGGTCCGGGCCAGCTCGTCAGCAGCGTCCTGTGTCGCCTACACGCCAGGCTGGGCGGCGGCCACGCTGGTGGTGGCGCAGGCTGAGGCTGAGGTGCAGCCGGGGGACGCCGCCGCCCGGGCGTTGGATGTCCTGGAGCGGGTTCCGGCCGAGCGGCTCCGCTCTACTGCCCGCGCCCGGCTGGATGCGCTCACAGCAGCCCTGGGGAGTTCTGGCGGTGCGGGGGTGCGGGATCTGCGCGAGCGGGTGCGAGCCCTGCCCCCACCTGCCACTCAGCACGGGTAGGCGCCCTGCCTCCCCTCGCCGGAGGCGGGATCAAGCATGACGAAGCCCCCACCGAACGGCGGGGGCTGTTTCGCGTTGTACGGCTACCGCTCGGACTACTCGCCGTCGCGTTGCAACACGTAGATCCTCATGCCGCTCACCGTCTCAACGAGTGCCTCATCCTTCAATACCTGAACGGCTTTACGGAGGGTGTCGCGCGCCACGCCGTAGGTAGCTTCGAGCTCGACGAGAGAGGGAATGCGTCGGCCGGGTGGGATCACGCCGGACGTGATCTGTTCGCGAATGGCGTTCGCGATTTGCCGGTACGGCGGGACCGGTCCCTCTATCAAGCATGCCCAGAGGCTATGTGACCAGCGTAAACGCGCCATAGCTACCCCAGAGGACAGACGGGGGTAGTACACCTCACGTACGGTGCCGTCAGAGACTACTAAAGGTGACGGGCTCGCCACGATGCTGTGAACGTCGAGACGAGCCCTTGATCAGGAAGCGAGGTCCTGACCCATGACGCAGCCTACGGCCGGTGATACCGCCGACGCCACGCCCCCAACCAGGTATTGGCCGGACGGCACCCAGGTCACGCTCGAAGTTGAAGCCGCGTTGGACCGCATCGTCGCAACGGTCAAGCGGGTCCAGGCCAACCATCGCGATTCCGCATGACCTCGCGAGAGCTGGCCGTCGCCCTCGCTCGCCGCTGGAGACTCACCCGGAAAGACCTTGATCTCGCCGCCGACGTGCTCGGCGTGGCCTGGGTAACCGATGAGGAGTGGGTCGACATCTGCGTCGGCGGCCCGTCATGAACTGGTGCGGCGGCACATCACCCCCTTTCCCTTGCCGTCGCACCTGATCTTCCGGCCAGGCGTGCGCGCTCCCGGCGTCGTTACCCGGGACCTGGTCGGCCGCTCAGGAGGTCCTCGGCCGGATGGCCGCGAGCTCGCCTCATCACTGGTGGCGGGTGCAGTGGGCGCTCACCCGGCACGGCAGCGGCGAGGCCGGCCGCGTGACCTATGAGCCCAGTGCTCCTGGGTGTGAGTGCATCCAGTACTAGACGATTAAGTCCTAAGTGGGTGTTTTATCCCTCTCTATGAGCTATCGCCCCATTTTGCCTCCTCGAGAGGCTGCCAGTCTCGTATGGTTTTCGGTAGATACGCGAGCCAGCGCGTTCGGTTAAGCACCCGCCAGGCGCCGGTCTCGTACCGGAAAATCCTGTCTCATTCCATGACCTGAGGCTTTGTCCTTACCACCCGGTGACGAACATCTCCGAAGGGCTGGGCGGCCGGCGCGCCACACGATACGTCCAGGACATGGCCGAGCAGCGACCGTACCCCAGTGACCTGTCCGACGCCCGCTGGAAGCTCCTCGAACCCGTGCTGACCGCCTGGCGCACCGAACGCAGAGGAAAGGGCCTGGACATCGGACGCCCACCCGAGCACGACCTGCGCGCCATCATGAACGCAATCTTGTACGTCGACCGCACCGGCATCCCCTGGCGCTACCTGCCACACGAGTATCCGCCCTGGCAGACCGTCTACGGATACTTCGCCCACTGGCAGACCGACGGCATCTTCATCCAGCTCAGCGCCCTGCTGCGCCGCCTGGCCCGCACCACAGAAGGTCGCGATCCCGAACCGACGGCCTGCATCATCGACGCCCAAAGCGTCAAAACCTCAGCCAACGTGCCGGCCACCGGCCAGGGCTATGACGCCGGCAAGAAGATCGCCGGCCGCAAGCGCAGTATCGTCACCGACACCCTCGGCCTGCTCCTCGCGGTGCTGGTCACCGCCGCCGGCGTCTCCGACGGCGCCGCCGGCCTGCCCCTGCTGACCCAGGTCGCCGCAGACAACCCGACCATCACCAAAGCCTGGGCCGACAGCGGCTACCGCACCACCGTCATCGAGCACGGCGCCGCCCTCGGCATCGATGTCGAGGTCGTCCGCCGCGATCCCGCCACCAGGGGGTTCACCCCTCTTCCCCGCCGCTGGGTCGTGGAGCGGACCTTCGGCTGGCTGATGCTCCACCGCCGCCTGACCCGTGACTACGAGGCCCTGCCCACCCGCTCCGAAGCCATGATCCACACCGCCATGATCGACCTCATGACCCGCCGACTCACCCGCGAATCCACCCCGACCTGGCGAAACACCTGAAAGCCAAACCAAACGAAAATCACGGGATCAAACACCCACTAAGTGGGTGTTTTATCCCTCTCTATGAGCTATCGCCCCATTTTGCCTCCTCGAGAGGCTGCCAGTCTCGTATGGTTTTCGGTAGATACGCGAGCCAGCGCGTTCGGTTAAGCACCCGCCAGGCGCCGGTCTCGTACCGGAAAATCCCGTCTCATTCCATGACCTGAGGCTTTGTCCTTACCACCCGGTGACGAACATCTCCGAAGGGCTGGGCGGCCGGCGCGCCACACGATACGTCCAGGACATGGCCGAGCAGCGACCGTACCCCAGTGACCTGTCCGACGCCCGCTGGAAGCTCCTCGAACCCGTGCTGACCGCCTGGCGCACCGAACGCAGAGGAAAGGGCCTGGACATCGGACGCCCACCCGAGCACGACCTGCGCGCCATCATGAACGCAATCTTGTACGTCGACCGCACCGGCATCCCCTGGCGCTACCTGCCACACGAGTATCCGCCCTGGCAGACCGTCTACGGATACTTCGCCCACTGGCAGACCGACGGCATCTTCATCCAGCTCAGCGCCCTGCTGCGCCGCCTGGCCCGCACCACAGAAGGTCGCGATCCCGAACCGACGGCCTGCATCATCGACGCCCAAAGCGTCAAAACCTCAGCCAACGTGCCGGCCACCGGCCAGGGCTATGACGCCGGCAAGAAGATCGCCGGCCGCAAGCGCAGTATCGTCACCGACACCCTCGGCCTGCTCCTCGCGGTGCTGGTCACCGCCGCCGGCGTCTCCGACGGCGCCGCCGGCCTGCCCCTGCTGACCCAGGTCGCCGCAGACAACCCGACCATCACCAAAGCCTGGGCCGACAGCGGCTACCGCACCACCGTCATCGAGCACGGCGCCGCCCTCGGCATCGATGTCGAGGTCGTCCGCCGCGATCCCGCCACCAGGGGGTTCACCCCTCTTCCCCGCCGCTGGGTCGTGGAGCGGACCTTCGGCTGGCTGATGCTCCACCGCCGCCTGACCCGTGACTACGAGGCCCTGCCCACCCGCTCCGAAGCCATGATCCACACCGCCATGATCGACCTCATGACCCGCCGACTCACCCGCGAATCCACCCCGACCTGGCGAAACACCTGAAAGCCAAACCAAACGAAACTCACGGGATCAAACACCCACTAAGTCGTTTGGGCTGCGGGAACAGCGAAGGGTGTCGACGATCTGTTTGTGACGACAGACATCAACACCCTTCTCACCGCACTGTACGTGAAGATCGACGACTGGCTCGGCACATCACCCCGCATCGGACGCCCACCGAAGCTGACCGACGCCGAGCTGGTGACCTTGGCCGTGGCCCAGGTCCTGCTCGGTGTACGTTCCGAAGCCCGCTGGTTGCGGTTCGTCCCCCGACATCTACCCGGCGCCTTCCCCTACCTGCCCGGCCAGTCCGGCTACAACAAACGGCTGCGCAACGCCCTACCCTTGCTCCAGCGCGCGATCCGCGTCCTGGCCCGCGACACAGGCCTGTGGACCGATCCGGTCTGGGTCATCGACTCCACCCCGGTCGAATGCGGCCGCTCCCGCCCCACCACACAGCGCTCGGACCTGAGGCTACTGCCGCTCCCACTCGCGCTTCTTCTGGGGCCTGCGGCTACATCTGGTCTGCACTCCGGCCGGGCTGCCGATCACCTGGGCCCTGGCCACTCCGAAGATCGACGAACGGCAGGTGCTGATGGCCATTCTTGATCACGATCCCGACCTGCTCACCGACCGGCCAGGGCTGCTGATCATCGCCGACAAGGGATACGTGTCGGCCGAACTGGACCACTACCTGGCTGAACGAGGCGTGCGGCTGCTGCGGCCTTCCTACCGCAACCGCACACCCCGCCCAGGCGAGCAGTTCCTCAAACCCATCCGTCAGCTCATCGAATCGGTCAACGACACCCTCAAAGGTCAACTCGATCTCGAGCTCCACGGCGGACGCAGCCCCGATGGAGTCGGTGCACGCATCGCCCAACGTATCTTGGCGATGACCGCCGCGATCTGGAACAACCGCGCCACCGGCCAGCCCATCACCCGTTCACTGATCGCGTACGACCACTAACCAGAGATAAGACTTACTCGTCTAGACCACCTGGCTGTCGTAGTCGCTGCGGCGCGGCAGCCAGGTGCACTACCTCCCGGCTGGTGTCGTCCCCGCGTCACCGGGGTCCGGCCGGGCAGCCGGCGCGTCGAACAGCAGCGCGAGCGGTTGACGGCCCTGCTCTTCTGAGGGGTGGAGCAGGGAATGGTGGCCCTCGTCTCGTTGTGAAAGGCGAGACGGGGGCCGTTCGAATCCTCTGACAGCCTGCCTATAGTGGCTGTTCAAAGCAGGCGGAACAGCCCGGAAACCGCTCCATGAGAGCTTCTTTCCGGCTCGCATGGACCGAGGGTTGGAGATGGATCAGCTCCTCCCGGTGCCGGCGAGCTCCTGCAGGACGGCCTGCCCGGCCGCGCGGTGCTCGGCGGCCGCGGGCGGGTCCGTCTCGTCGAGGACGGCGGCGATCCCCTCGTGGGCCAGCGCCTCGGCGTATCGGTATCCCAGTCTCGGGGCCAGCTCCAGCGCCTGCCGGTGCAGTCGCACGGCCTCCTCGGGCAGGCCCGCCAGCCGGCAGGTCTCGGCGTAGCCGTTGAGGAAATGGATCTTCCAGTGCTCCTCGAACAGCTCGTCCAGCAGGGCGAACGCCTGCCGGTGACTGGCGAGCGCCTCTTCGTAGCGGCCCATCTGCCGCAGCGCGACGCCCAGGCAGTTGAGGCACCACGCCTCGTTGTGCTTGTGCCCGTCCTCGCGGGACAGCGCCAGCGCCTGCTCCAGGTGCTCCATCGCCTCGCCGGGTTCGTCCTGGGCGATGGCCACGCCGAGGGTGATCCGGGCCGTCAGCGTGGGGGGCCATGCGGGGTCGGTGTGCGGGATGTCCAGCGCCTCGCGGGCCAGCCGCGCCGCGTCCTCGCGGTGTCCCAGCTGCAGCATCGCCCAGGCCTCGTACGCGGTCGCGTGGGCCGCGCCCATCGGGCAGTCGGCGGCCGCGTACAGTCTGCCCGCCAGCCGGAAGAGCTCGAGCGGCTCCTCGACGCGGCCCTCGTCCCACCGCAGGTAGCCGCGGCGCATGGTCAGTTCGGCTTCCGACCTGGTGTCCCCGACCTGGGACATCAGCGGTGCCGCCGCCTCGTACGCGGCACCCGCCTCCGCCATCCGGCCCGCGTTGTAGCGGGCGAAGCCCAGGTCGCTGTGCGCCTCGGCCAGTTGCAGCGGATCGTCCAGGCGCTGCGCGGCGACCAGCGACCGCTCGAACAGGACGTTGAGGTGCGTCGTGCCGCAGCGCCGCGCGAAGAACGCCCGCATGAAGCGCGGCAGCTCGCACACGTGCAGGTCGGCTCCGGCCGCGGCCGCCGCCTCGAAGACGGCCATCAGGTTGGTGTATTCCGTGACGAACCAGTAGAGGGCCGCGTGCTTGCCGGTGAACTGCGGCAGCTCGGCCGGGGGGCGGCCCGCGGAGACCGCCCGGCTGGGGGACAGGTACGACATCGCGGCGTCGGCCGCCGACGCCGCGTGCACGTAGTAGTCGAACACCCGGCCCAGCGCCTGCTCCAGCTCCGCCGGTGAGTCCTGCTCGTCGGCGGCCCGGCGCGCGTGCTGGCGCACCAGATCGTGCAGCCGGTAGCGGCCGGCCGCCGGCTGCTGGACCAGGTGCGCGTCGAGCAGGTCCTCCAGCATCGTCCGGACGCTGCGCAGCGGCAGCTCTGCCAGTGCGGCCACCACGTATTCGTCGAAGGTCGAGCCGGGCAGCAGGCCCAGCAGCCGGAAGAAGCGGCGCTGGGCCCGGTCCAGCTGCCGCACGGACATGGCGAACGCCGTGTCGAACTCGGTGGCGCCCTCCGCCATCCGCTCGACGAGGATGCCCACGGTCCAGCCCGGCCGGTGCCGCAGCCGGGCCGCGGCCAGCCGCAGGGCCAGCGGCAGATGGCCGCACAGCCGCAGCACCTCGGCGGCGGACTCCGGGTCGCGGGCCAGCCGGCTGTCGGGTCCGCCCGGATCGCCGCTGGCGCGGGCCAGCAGTTCGGCGCTCTCCTGCGGGGTCAGCACGTCCAGCGACACCGGGGGCACCTCCTCCAGGCCCAGCAGCCGGTTACGGCTGGTGATCAGGAAGACGGAGGGGCCGGCGCCGGGCAGCAGCGGGCGGACCTGGTCGGCGTCGGCGGCGTTGTCGAGGACCACGACGGCCCGCCGGTGGGCCAGTTCCGACCGCCAGCAGGCGGCCAGCGGCTCGATGCCGCCCTCCTGCGGGATCTTCTCCGAGGGGACGTCGAGGGCGGCGAGCAGGGCCCGCAGCGCGGGGTCGGGACCGAGCGGTTCCCGCCCGGCGGTGAACCCGTGCAGGTCCACATAGAGCTGGGCGTCGGGGTAGTCGGCGGCGAGCCGGTGCGCGGCGTGCACCGCCAGGCAGGTCTTGCCGACGCCCGCCATGCCGTCGACGGCGACCACCCGGCTGCTGTCCACATTGGCGAGCACGGCGGCGAGCTGGGCTCCGCGTCCGGTGAAGTCGGGCACGTCGCGCGGCAGATCGTTGCGGGGCTGGCGCGGAGCCCCGGCGGGCGGCGACGGGGGCTGGACCTGGCGGCTGGTCTTCGGAGGTGCCGGCAGGGGGTTCGAGGCGCTTTCCCACAGGGGGCGCAGCGGGCGGGGGTCGCGCTTGAGGAGGCGGCAGAGCGCGATCACCGCGGGCCAGGGCGGCACCGTCTGGCCGCTGAGGTAGCGCGACAGCGACGACGAGCTGAGGCCCGCGTCCCGGGCCAGGGCCCGTACGCCGCGCTCCGACAGCTCCTGGAGCAGGCGCAGGCGGGCGGCCAGCTCTTCCTTCGGGTCGGCCTTCGCCGCCCGCTGTTCCACAGCCACCGTTCCCCTGTCTCCCTGTCCCACGTCGGCGGAAACTTCCTGGGGGCGGTCGCCGCTGGCCAGGACCGTTTCAGCTGTCCCAGAGTGTCCCATAGCCGTCGTCATGGCAACTCTCCTTCGGCTGTCATGGAGTCACGCCGCCGAGGGAACGGGGCGCTGACCTAAAAGCCTGAAAGACCTGAAAGAGGAGAAACCCGATGCAGTCTCGTATGCAGAACCCCGCCGTCATCCTGCCCGGCGCGATGCAGCCCATCCAGGAGATCTTCAAGGCCGTGCACTCCGGTGGGGTGGAGGGACAGACGCTGGAGCTGGTGCACCTGCGGGTCAGTCAGATCAACGGTTGCAGCGCCTGTGTCGACGGCGGCGCCAAGACGGCCCGTAAGGCCGGAGTGAGCGACGAGCGGCTGGCCACCGTCTCCGTCTGGCGGGAGACCCCGTACTTCACCGACGCCGAGCGGGCGGCGCTCGCGCTGGCCGAGGCCGCCACCCGGCTGGCCGACCGCGCCGACGCGGTGAACGACGAGGTCTGGGACACCGCCGCCACCTACTTCGACGAGAAGCAGCTGGCCGCGATCGTCCTGATGATCGGCGTCACCAACATGTTCAACCGGCTCAACGCCACCACCCGGCAGATCGCCGGCGCGTGGGGATAGGGTGTGCCGGTCCCCGGGCAGCGTGCACGGACCCGTGGCCCGGGACCGCCCGCCTCATCACCGCGAGATCTCTCAGCGGAGCCGCAGAGGCCGCGGCCACGGCGTCCGCTCCGGCAAGACAGTCCTCCCACCAAGAGTCGTACACAAGGAGATTCCCATCATGAACGGACCGCAGAAGGCCACCGACCGCACCACCGCGGCCGGCAAGAACTTCGACGGGTTCACCGACGACGAGCGGGCCGCGATGAAGGAGCACGCCCAGGAGCTGAAGACGGCCGCGCGTCGCGGTCCGCGCGCCGCCGCGGCGGACGGGGAGCGCGACGTGCTCGCGAAGATCGCCGAGATGACGGAGGCGGACCGGGTCATCGCCGAGCGGCTGCACGAGGTCATCAGGGCCGCCGCGCCGGCCCTGACGCCGAAGCTCTGGTACGGGATGCCCGCCTACGCCAAGGACGGCAAGGTGCTCTGCTTCTTCCAGAGCGCGCAGAAGTTCAAGGCGAGGTACGCGACGCTCGGCTTCAACGATGCGGCGAGCCTCGACGAGGGCGCCATGTGGCCGACCGCCTTCGCCCTGACGGAGTTGACCGCCGACGTCGAGGCGCGGATCGGCGCACTCGTGAGGCAGGCGGCGGGCTGAGGACTCCACCCGCCCCTCCCGCCGTCGTCCCGGACCTACCCCGTCTAGAACGTGAAGCCGTGGTCGGCCTCGCCGCCCTGTACGGTCTCCAGCTCGGCCTCCAGGCCGGGGAGCAGGCGCTGGAGTGCTTCGTGCCATTCACGGTGACGCCCGGGGTGTTCCACCATCGCTCCGCACGTCCTGCACATGGGTGGCTGGGGTTGCGTCATACCGAGATCCCTCCGGTGGGCGATCGACGACACCGATCCGCGACGGGCGGAGCACCTCCCGTCCGACACCACCTGCCCTGACAGACGGATCCGGAACCATGTTTCGCGGACCGGTCTCCCGGTGGCCGGCTCTCCGCCGTCGCGACGTGTCCCGCGGGCCCCACCAGGCCCGCCCGCCTCGCCCGGCACCGCCCCCCTCCCGCCCAGTGGGAAGGGGGCCGGGGGCTCAGGGGACGGCGGGCCAGTATTCGTCGCGCAGGAGGCGCTTGTAGAGCTTTCCCGTGGGGTGGCGGGGCAGTTCCTCACGGAAGTCGACGGACTTGGGGCACTTGTAGGGCGCGAGCCGGGAGCGGCAGTAACCGATCAGCTCGGCCTCCAGCCCAGGGCCGGCCAGGTCCATGGAGCTCGGCTGGACGACGGCCTTGACCTGCTCGCCCATCTCCTCGTCCGGGACGCCGAAGACCGCCACATCCGCCACCTTCGGATGCATGGACAGGACGTTCTCGGCCTCCTGCGGATAGATGTTCACCCCGCCGGAGATGATCATGTATGAGCGGCGGTCGGTGAGGTAGAGGAAGCCCTCCTCGTCGAGGTAGCCGATGTCGCCGAGAGTGGTCCAGCCCCGGCCCAGCGGGTCCTGTGCGGATCTCGTCTTCTCCTCGTCCCCGTGGTAGACGAAGCGCGGACCGTCGGAGAAGTAGACCGTGCCGTGCTCACGCGGCGGCAGCTCGTTGCCGTCCTCGTCGCAGATGTGCACCACGCCGAGCAGCGGACGGCCGACCGTGCCCCTGTGCTTGAGCCAGTCGTCCGGGCCGACGTAGAGGAAACCGTTGCCCTCGGTCCCCGCGTAGTATTCGTGGACGATCGGCCCCCACCATTCGATCATCCGCTCCTTGACCGGGATCGGGCAGGGCGCGGAGGCGTGGATCGCGCACCTCAGCGACGAGAGGTCATACCGCGCCCGGGTCGCCTCCGGCAGCTTGAGCATCTTGATGAACATGGTCGGCACCCACTGCGAGTGCGTGACACCGTACTTGTCGATCAGCGCGAGCGCCTGCTCGGGGTCGAACCTCTCCATCACCACGAGCGTCGCGCCCAGGCGCTGGAAGCTCATGCAGTAGCGCAGCGGGGCGGCGTGGTACAGCGGCGCCGGGGAGAGGTAGACGCTGTCGGCCGACGGCGCGAACAGGAACTGGATGAGCTGCAGCAGCGCTCCCGGCGTGTCCAGCGGAGCCTTGGACAGGGTGGGTTTGACGCCCTTGGGCCGGCCGGTCGTGCCGGAGGAGTAGAGCATGTCCATGCCCTGGCACTCGTCCTCGACGGGCGTGGCGGGCTGGGAGGCCACCGCCTCCTCGTAGGAGGCGAAGCCGGGGGCGACGCCGTCCAGCATGAGTCTGAGCTCGACCTTCGGCGTCGCGGCGGTGATCGAGGTGGCGACCTCCGCCAGCTTGGCGGAGGAGACGAACACCCGCGCCCCGCAGTTGTCCACGATGTAGGCGAGCTCGTCGGGCGTCAGCCGCGAGCTGATGGCCGTGTAGTACAGGCCCGAGCGGTGCGCGGCCCAGGCGACGGCCAGGAACAGCGGATGGTTCTCCAGCATGAAGGCCATGTGGTCGCCGGGCCGGAGCCCGGTGGCGCGGAAGAGGTGGGCGAGCCGGTTGGACTCCTCATCCAGCTCGCGGAAGGTCACGACCCGTCCGGAGTCCGCCATGATCACAGCGGGCTTGTCCGGCGAGACTGCGGCGATGGCTCCCGGGTGCATGAAACCGAACGTTACTCGGTTCGATGTTCGGTGAGAAGGCGTGGCGGGGCCGTGGCTCCCGGCGGCGCGGGGGCCACGGCCCGGTGACCGGCCTCAGGCGGCGGGGGTGACGGCCCCCTTGTAGGTCTGCTCGATGAACTGCTTCACCTCGGGGCCGGCGAGCAGCTTGGCCAGCTTCGCCAAGCGCGGGTCCTGCTCGTCGCCGGCGGCCACGACCAGGCCGTTGGCGTAGGGGTTGCCCTCCGCCTTCTCCAGCACCAGCGCGTTCTCGGCCGGCTTGAGACCGGCCTCCAGCGCGTAGTTGCCGTTGATGACGGCCGCGTCCACGTCCTCCAGCGAGCGGGGGAGCTGGGCGGCCTCCAGCGGCTGGAACGTGAGGTTCTTGGGGTTGCCGGTCACGTCGCGCTCGGTGGCCGCGGTGCCGACCCCCTCCTTGAGGGTGATCAGGCCGTTGTCGGCGAGCAGCTTCAGCGCCCGCCCCAGGTTGGTGGCGTCGTTGGGCACGGCGACGGTCGCGCCCGCGGCCAGCCCGGCCACGTCGGTGACCTTCTTGGAGTAGAGGCCCAGCGGCTCCAGGTGGACCGGCTGGACGAGGCTCAGCTTGGTGCCCTTGGAGGCGTTGAAGTCGTCCAGGTAGGGCCTGTGCTGGAAGTAGTTGGCGTCGAGCTGGCCGTCGTTGAGTTGCACGTTCGGCTGGACGTAGTCGGTGAACTCGACGATCTCCAGGTTCAGGCCCTCCTTGGCGGCGAGCTTGTCCTTGACGAACTTCAGGATCTGCGCGTGCGGGACGGGGCTCGCGCCGACCTTGAACACCTCCGACGCCGACTCCTTGCCCGCGGCGCCCGCGGCGGTGGTGGGCTCGGTCGAGCCGCAGGCCGTCAACGCGACGGCCAGGGCGACGATCGCGGACGCGATCGCAGGGAACTTACGCATGATGCACTCCTTTTGGGCATGGGAGACCACGGGCCGCCGCTCGTGGCGAGGCCCGGGGAAGAGGAAGGGGTCAGTGCCGGGCGAGACGGCGGGCGACGGTGTCGCCCAGGGTCTGCGCGAGCTGGACGATGACGATCAGCACGACGACGGTGACCACCATCAGCGTGGTCTCGAAGCGCTGGTAGCCGTAGCGGATGGCCAGGTCGCCCAGCCCACCGCCGCCGATCGCCCCGGCCATGGCCGAGTAGGAGATCAGCGCGACCACGGTCACGGTGAGCCCCGCGACCAGGCCGGCCATCGCCTCGGGCAGCAGGACCTTGCCGACGATGGTGGCCCCGCCGGCCCCCATGGCCTGGGCCGCCTGCACCTTGTCCCGGCCGACCTCACGCAGCGCGGTCTCCACCAGCCGGGCGAAGAACGGCGCGGCGCCGAGGGTGAGGGGGACCACCGAGGCGACGGTGCCGATGGTCGTCCCCACGATCAGCCGGGTCAGCGGGATCACCGCGATCATCAGGACGATGAACGGCAGCGAACGGCCGATGTTGACCACGAGCCCGAGCACCCGGTTCAGCGTCCAGGACGGGAACAGGCCCTCGCGGTCGGTGACGATCAGCGCCACACCGAGCGGCAGCCCGATCAGCACGGTGAACAGCGTGGACCACAGGACCATCTGGGCGGTCTGCCAGGTCGACTCCCACAGCAGGGGAGCCATCTCGTCCCACGTCATACGTCATCCTCCGTCGGCCGCAGCCTCTTGCCACCGTGTCCGCTCACTCGCCCGCTCACCGGCTCTCCTCCACCAGCAGGCCGCGCCCGGACAGGTAGGCGAGGGCGGCGTCACGCTCGTCACCGGTGAGGCGCACCCGCAGGCGTCCGGCGGAGACGCCGGCCACCTCCTCCAGCGCCCCGCCGAGGATGTTGACGTCCACGTCGAACTTGCGGACCACCTCCGACACCACGGGCTCGTCGGCCTGTCCGGTGAAGGTGATCGTGACGGTGCCGGGGTCCGGCGCGGGGAGGGGGAACAGCTCCGCGGTGAGCCGGGACCCGGGCCTGGCGATCAGCTCCGGGATGGCCCCGGACTCCTCGATCAGGCCGTTGCGCATGATGGCGGCCGAGTCGCAGATCGACTTGACGACGTTCATCTCGTGGGTGATCAGTAGGATGGTCAGGCCGAGCTCCCGGTTCAGGCTCCTGAGCAGGGCCAGGATCGACTGCGTGGTGGCCGGGTCGAGCGCCGAGGTGGCCTCGTCCGACAGCAGCACCGAGGGGCTGCCAGCCAGTGCGCGGGCGATGCCGACCCGCTGCTTCTGCCCGCCGGACAGCTGCGCGGGATGCGCCTTGGCCTTGTCCGCCAGCCCGACCAGCTCCAGCAGCTCGGCGACCCGCCTGGCCCGTTCGGCCTGCCCGACCCCCATGACCTCAAGCGGGAAGGCCACGTTCCCGGCGACGGTGCGGGAGGACAGCAGCGCGAAATGCTGGTGGATCATCCCGATCCGCTGCCGGGCCCTGCGCAGCTCGGCCTGCCCCAGCGTGGTCAGTTCCTGCCCGGCCACGGTGACGGTGCCCTCGGTGGGCCGTTCCAGGAGGTTCACGCAGCGCAGCAGGGTGCTCTTGCCGGCGCCGCTCTGCCCGAGCACGCCGAAGATCTCCCCCTCGCGGACGTGGAGGTCGACGCCGTCGATGGCGACCACCTCACGGCCCCGATCTCGATAGACCTTACGCAGGCCTGACACATCAATCACAACTGTTCCCCACCATCAAGACGGATCGTCGAAAGACCTCAGAGCGGGGGAAGAGCTAGCGCGTGCCGGGGTGGAAGGGGAGATGGCTCAGACGGCGCAGGACGAGGCCGTCCGCGGGGCAGGTCATGGTTCTCAGGGCCTTCGTAGAGGGAACGGGCGAGTGCGGGCTTTCAGTGCATGAGGCACATGCGGCGCATGGCCCGCATGGGAGAGGCCTGACACATGCGCATGCCACGACACACGACCCGGCCCTGCGGGGTCATGTGTTCACGATGCGCCACGTTCACGTGTGCGTCAACGCGGCCCTGCTTACCTTGATTCCCGGTAGGTCATGTGACTTCGATCACGCCGCGCCGGGACCGCCGCGGCCGGTCCCGCCGGGCGCGTCTCGGCCGGCGCGCCGAGCAGCTCGCAGATCACGTACAGCGGCAGCGGCGCGGCGATGTCCGCCACGGAGTCCGCCGGCTCCCGTGGGAGGAGAAGACCTCCGGAGGCCCGGGCCCCACCCTCCGGACAAGGCCCTCCGGAAAGAGCGCGGGCCCGCCCTCCGGAGAGGACGGGCCGTGCGGACGGCGGGTCAGGCCGCGGCGTGCTCGGCGACCTTGGCCGGGGTGAGCGCGATCTCCAGGACCTCCCGCACGTCGCTCACCGTGTGGATGGTGAGCTCGTTGCGGACGGCCTCGGGGACGTCGTCCAGGTCGGGCTCGTTGCGGGCCGGGATCAGCACGGTGGTGATGCCCGCCCGGTGGGCGGCCAGCAGCTTCTGCTTGACCCCGCCGATCGGCAGCACCCGGCCGGTGAGGGAGATCTCACCGGTCATGGCCACGTCGTTCCTGACCGTACGGCCCGACAGCAGCGAGGCCAGGGCCGTGGTCAAGGTGACGCCGGCGGACGGGCCGTCCTTGGGGACCGCGCCCGCGGGGAAGTGGATGTGCACCGAGCGGTCCTTGAGGGAGGCCACCGGCAGCTCCAGCTCCGCGCCGCGCGAGCGCAGGTAGGACAGGGCGATCCTGGCCGACTCCTTCATGACGTCGCCGAGCTGGCCGGTCAGGGTCAGACCGGTGTCGCCGGTCTCCAGGTCGGCCAGCGACGCCTCCACGTAGAGGACGTCGCCGCCGGCGCCGGTGACCGCGAGGCCGGTCGCCACGCCCGGCACCGCCGTACGCTGGCGGGACTCCGGCAGCGAGGACTCCGGCACGTGGCGCGGGCGGCCGAGGTAGGGAACCAGGTCTCCCACCGTCACGGGCAGCTCGCCCTCGCCGAGCGCGACGTTGGCGGTCACCTTGCGCAGGATCCTGGCGATCGAGCGCTCCAGGGACCGGACCCCGGCCTCCCGGGTGTATTCGCCCGCCAGCCTGCGCAGCGCGTCTTCCTCGACGGTGACGTCCTCGGCGGTGAGGCCGGCCTTGTCGAGCTGGCGCGGGAGCAGGTGGTCGCGGGCGATGGCGACCTTCTCGTCCTCGGTGTAGCCGTCGAGCGTGACGATCTCCATGCGGTCCAGCAGCGGGCCGGGGATGGACTCCAGCACGTTGGCGGTCGCCAGGAACAGCACGTCGCTGAGGTCGAGCTCGACCTCCAGGTAGTGGTCGCGGAAGGTGTGGTTCTGCGCCGGGTCGAGCACCTCCAGCAGCGCGGCCGTCGGGTCGCCCCGGTAGTCGGAGCCGACCTTGTCGACCTCGTCGAGCAGCACGACCGGGTTCATCGAACCGGCCTCGCGGATGGCCCGGACGATCCGGCCGGACTGGGCGCCGACGTAGGTGCGCCGGTGGCCGCGGATCTCGGCCTCGTCGCGGACGCCGCCGAGGGCGACGCGGACGAACTTGCGGCCCATCGCGCGGGCGACGGACTCGCCCAGCGAGGTCTTGCCGACTCCGGGAGGGCCGGCCAGCGCGAGCACGGCGCCGCTGCGGCGCCCGCCGACCACGCCGAGGCCCTTCTCGGCCCGGCGCCCGCGGACGGCGAGGTATTCGATGATGCGGTCCTTGACGTCGTCGAGGCCGGTGTGGTCGGCGTCGAGGACGGCGCGGGCCGCGGCGATGTCGTAGGAGTCCTCGGTCCGCTCGTTCCACGGGATGTCGAGGACGGTGTCGAGCCAGGTGCGGATCCAGCCGGTCTCGGGAGACTGGTCGGAGGTCCGCTCCAGCTTGTCGACCTCCTTGAGCGCGGCCTCGCGCACCTTCTCGGGCAGGTCGGCCGCCTCGACGCGGGCGCGGTAGTCCTCCTCCTCGGTCTCCGGCGAGGAGCCGTTGAGCTCCGACAGCTCCTTGCGGACCGCGGCGAGCTGCTGGCGGAGCAGGAACTCCCGCTGCTGCTTCTCCATGCCCTCCTGGACGTCCTTGCGGATCGTCTCGGCCACGTCGAGCTCCGCCAGGTGCTCGCGCGACCACTCGACCAGCTTCTCCAGCCGGTCGGCGGGGTCGGGGGTCTCAAGGATCTCGGCCTTGCGCGGGGTGCTCAGCCAGGGGGCGTAGCCGGAGTTGTCGGCGAGGATCGACGGGTCGTCCATCTGGTTGACCGCGTCGACGACCTGCCACGCGCCCCGCTTCTGCAGGATGGTGGTGGCCAGCGCCTTGTACTCCTTGGCCAGCTCCTCGGCGCGCTCGCCCGCCCGGACGGCCTCGATCAAGGTGGCCTGCACCCAGAGGGCGGCGCCGGGGCCGGTCGTGCCGGAACCCACGCGGACGCGGTCGACGCCGCGCACCACCGCCGCGGGCTCGCCCCCGGGCAGCCGGCCCACCTGCTCGACGACGGCACGGACGCCCACGGAACCGTATCGCCCGTCGATGCGTGGAACGAGCAGCACCTCTGGCTTGTTGTCGTCGAGAGCCTGAGCCGCGTCGATCGCGGCCCGGATCTCGTTCTCCGACAGGTCCAGCGGAACCACCATGCCCGGCAGCACGACCTGGTCGTCGAGCGGAAGAACCGGGAGGATCAAGCTCTCACTCATGCGAACTCCAAAGGTTGAGTTACATCGACTCAATTAATGGGAGCCTTGAAATGTTCCCGAGGTTGAGCGTGTTCGCTGTGAGCGATCGTAATTGTGTAATTGTCCCTCTCGGGAGGGATCGATCCGGATCACCCCGGGGTATGACGCCGGGCCGTACCGGAGCTGTCTACGCTGGGCCGATGCTCTTGCGCGACGGCCTCCTGCGGCTGGCACAGCCGCTCACCCACGCCCTGGTGAGCGGGAGCGCCGGTCCGCCGTTCCCCCGCTCGCGCCGCCTGGGACCGCGCGTGCCCGCCTTCCTGGGCCTGCTGCCGTTCCGGACCGTCGACCTGGTCCTGCTGGCCGACGCCCTGCTCACCTGGCTCCTGTTCAGCAGCGGGTTCTCGGACCTCACGTACGACCAGGAACAGATGGCGCGCGCCGGCGACCTCATGGAGCGGTTCCCCGAGCCGCTGCTCTGGCTCACCGCCGCGGCGTCCTCGTTCCCCCTGCTGCTGCGTAACCGGTGGCCGCTCGCGGCCTGGCGGCTGGCCACGCTGGGCATGCTCCTGGCCGCCCCGGTCGTGCGCGCGCTGACCACCGTGCCCTACTCCACGGCGGGGGTCGTCACCTACCCGCTGATCGTCTACGCCGTCGCGGTCCGCTGCGGACGGACGACCACCCTGGGCGTGTGGATCGTCTCGATGCTCGCCGTGGCGGCCGCCAACCCCGCGAACCACGTGGGGATCCTGACGGCCGCGCTCCTGCTGGGCGTCGCCGCGCTCCTCGGCTACAACGTGCGGGCCAGGCGCCTGGCCACCCACCGCCTGGCGGAGGAGGAACGGCGCAGCAAGCAGGCGCTGGCCTGGCAGGCCGTACTGGAGGAACGGGCCAGGATCGCGCGGGAACTGCACGACGTCGTCGCCCACCACATGTCGGTGATCGCCATCCAGGCGGAGGCCGTACCGCTGCAGGCGGCCGGGGACGCCGGACGTCTGGAGGAGGGGCTGCGGGAGATCCGCGCGCTCTCACTCGCGGCCATGACCGAGATGCGCCGGGTGCTGGGCGTGCTCAGGGACGAGGACGGGCGCACCGACACCGCGCCGCAGCCGGGCCTCGGCCGCCTGGAGGAGCTCGTCGGCACCGCGCGCTCGGCCGGGCTCACCGTGACGCTCAGCCTGGGCGGCGACCTGACCGGGCTGCCCACGGCGGTGAGCCTGTCCGCCTACCGGATCGCGCAGGAGTCGCTGAGCAACGCCATGCGGCACGCGCCGGGCTCGGCCGTCTCCATGAGGATCAACCGGGCCGGCGACGAACTGCACGTCAATGTGACCAACGACGCCGGACGCCATCCCCCCGACGGGCCGGGACAGGCGGGCGGACCGGGACAGCCGGGCGGACAAGGACAGCCGGGCGGACAGTGGCAGGCGGGCGGACAGGGACAGCCGGGGCACGGGCTGATCGGCATGCGGGAACGGGCGTCCATGTTGGGTGGGAGGCTGTGGGCCGGGCCCGTGGGGACGGGCTTCGCGGTCACCGCCATTCTGCCGATCATGGAGAACACATGACGATCCGGGTGCTCATCGCCGACGACCAGAGCATGGTCAGGACCGGCCTCACCGTCTTCCTGGACTCCCAGCCGGACATCGAGGTGGTGGGCGAGGCGGCCGACGGCCGCGAGGCGGTGGACCGGGTGGCCGGGCTCCGGCCGGACGTGGTGCTGATGGACGTGCGGATGCCGGTCATGGACGGGCTGGCCGCGACGCGGGCCATCCTGGAGGGGGACGGCTTCTCGCCCAGGATCCTGATCCTGACGACGTTCGACCTCGACGACTACGTCTACGAGGCGCTGCGGGCCGGGGCCAGCGGGTTCCTGCTCAAGGACGCCTCGGCGCAGCAGCTCGCCGAGGCGGTCCGGGTGGTCGCGGCCGGGGAGGCGCTGCTGGCGCCTTCGGTGACCAGGCGGCTGATCGCGGAGTTCGCGCGGGTCGGGCCGCGCCGCCCGCGCGGCCGGCTGGACGACATCACCGAGCGCGAGACCGAGGTGCTCACCCTCATCGCGCAGGGCCGCTCCAACCAGGAGATCGCCGAGCAGCTCGTGCTGTCGGAGCAGACCGTCAAGACCCACGTGGGCCGGATCCTGGCGAAGCTGAACCTGCGCGACCGGGCCCAGGCGATCGTCCACGCCTACGAGACCGGCCTGGTCCGTCCGGGCGGGTGAGGAGCCGGGAGCGGTTTAATGACAAGGTGTCGTCATCAGCTTGACGGGGGTGCGTGATTTTTGTGACACTGTGTCATGAAAAGCCTCTTCAGCGCGGAGTGATCATGAGTGAGCCAGCGTTCTCCGAAGTCCTCAGGGACGCCACCTGGAGCGACCACGGGGCGGCCGAGGACGAGAGCTACCTCAAGGCCCTGATGGCGGGCCACCTGAGCCGCGAGGCCTACGGCGAGATGGTCGCCCAGCACTACTTCGCCTACGTCGCCCTCGACGGCGCCTCCAGAGCGCTCGCCGACGACCCGGTCGCCGCCCCCTTCGTCTTCCCCGAGCTCTACCGCGAGGAGGCGCTGGCCCGCGACCTGGAGACGATCTACGGCGCCGGCTGGCGGTCCAGGATCGAGCCCTCCCCGCCGACCCGGACGCTGGTCGCCCGCATCGAGCAGGTCGCCACCCGGCCGGACGGCTACATCGCCCATCACTACACCCGCTACATGGGCGACCTGTCCGGCGGGCAGTTCATCCGGATGGAGCTGCAGAAGATCTACGGCTACCAGCCGGGCGGCGGCGTCGACTTCTACCTCTTCGACCGGGTCGGCAGCCTGCCCCGGTTCAAGAACGAATACCGCGCCCGGCTTGACGCGCTGGCCCTGGACGAGGCCGGCAGGCAGCGGATCATCCGCGAGACCAAGCTGGCCTACCTGCTCAACACCGAGGTCCTCGCCGACCTCGGCCGGGTGGCACGCGCCGAGCTCGCCGCCTGAGCTCCCCCGCGCCCCGCCGTACGGCGGCGCTCCGGTACGGAGACCGCACGGCTCACAGCCCGTCCGCGCCGCCCACTCTGTGCGACCATGGGGGCATGCCCCGGATTTCGGCCGCGACGATCGGCGAACATCGCGCCCAGACGCGGGACCGGATCCTGCAGGCGTTCTCGCGGCTCTCCCGCGACCAGGGGATAGACACCATCTCGATGACCGACGTGGCCAGCGAGGCCGGCATCACCCGGACCGTTCTCTACAACTACTTCCCCGACAAGGCCGCGCTGCTGCTGGCCTTCACCGAGCGGGTGACGCACTACTTCATCGAGAGCTACGGGCGGGAGCTGCCCGAGCACGCCTCCCCCGCCGAGCGGCTGCGGGTGTTCGTCCGGCTCCAGCTCGCCGGGCTGCTCGCCCACCCCCACCCCGGCCCCGCCGACCTGTCGGCGGCCCTGGGCCCCGACGCCTACCAGCGTCTGGCCGACCACGTCGCGCCGATGCAGCGCATCCTGACCGGCATCATCGACAGCGGGGTGGCCTCGGGCGACTTCCGGACCCCCGACGTGGCCGCCGCCGCTCGCATGATCATCGCTGTCCTCGGCGCCGAGCGGGTGCCCCTGCTCAGCGGCACGGTGACGCCGCAGGAGGCCGAGGAGACCGTCTGCGGGTTCGTGCTGCGCGGGCTGGGCGCCTGAGGGCGTCCCCCTGGGCTCCGGCACGCCGCACGGCGGCCGCCCGCCGGCGGGCGGCCGGGAAATGTCGGTGGCGGTGGCTACCTTTCGATCGACCCCCGACGCGAGGAGCCTGCCAGATGTACCGCCAGGGAGACATCCTGATCGTGCCCGTCCACGAGGAGGCCGTGCCCGCCCCGGTCCGGACCTCGCCGTCCGCGCCGCGTGACGCCCGCGGCCGGCTGGTGCTGGCCCTGGGTGAGGCCACCGGTCACGCCCACGCGGTGGTCGGCCCCGGCACGCTGGTGCGCGGCCTGCGGCCGATGGACCCCGACTTCCTGAACGTCCCCTCCGGGGGGCGCGTCGTCCACGAGGAGCACGCCGCGATCTCCCTGCCCAAGGGCTGGTACCGCGTGCAGCGCCAGCGCGAATACGTCCCCGGCGCCTTCCGCGTCGTCGCCGACTGACCTCTCCTCCCCTTTTCCCGCCCGACTCCCCTTTTCCCGCCCGACTTTCCCGCCCGACCGGATCTCCCCCACGGGCGCCGCCGGGGCGAGCGGCCCGCCGGCCCGACAGGCCCCGAACCTGACGGCACCGGGGCGGAGCCCGGATCTCCACGCTGGAGGTATTCGATGACCGTCACCACCGAACTGGCCGACGTCCTGACCGCCGCCGCGCTCCGCTGGCAGGAGGCCGCCTTCAGGTCCGGTCCCGCCGACCGGCCCGGCGCCGAGGCGGGAGTACGGCTGGCATACCGGATCGCCGGCCTGGCCGAGCCCGAGAAGATCATCTGGGTCGACTCCCCCGCCGCGGGCGCGCGGGCCATCGCCACGCTCGGCGCCGGCCGGCCGGTGCGCGACGCGGTGCGGACCGGCCCGTGGGAGCGGGCCAGGGCCGAGGCGCACACCTCACTGGGCCCTGTGGACTGGCCGCTGGCCTGGTCGCTGACCGGGGGGCGGCTCTGGGATCCGGTGAACCGGCTGGTCGTCCAGATCCGCCGGGGCATCGCCGCGACGGAGGAGTCGGAGCCCGTCGCGGCCGCGCTGCGCGCCTCCACCCTGGACGCCGTGCTGGGCCAGCAGGACGCGCCGTGGCTGTCGCTGTTCGACGCGCTGGGCAGGCCGGAGGTGGAGGGGCTGGTCCAGGTCGCCCGGTCGGCCGGCTGGTGGTGGCCGTTCGAACGGGTGGCCATCGTGTGCGAGCGCCCCGCCGAGCTGCACCTCGACGAGCTGTCGCGCCTGCACCGCGCCGAGGGCCCGGCGCTGCTGTTCCCCGACGGCTTCGCCGTGCACGCCTGGGGCGGCATGCCGGTCCCGGCCGACTTCGCCGCCTCCATGGCGACGCTGACCCCCGGACGCATCCGTGCCGAGGAGAACGCGGAGCTGCGCCGCGTCATGCTGGAGCACTTCGGCTACGACCGCTACCTCGCCGAGTCCGGCGCGACCCCGCTGCACCGGGACGAGACGGGTGTCCTGTGGCGGATCGACCTGCCCGACGACGAGCCGGTGGTGATGGTCGAGGTGGTCAACTCCACCGCCGAGCCCGACGGCACCTTCCGCAGATACTGGCTGCGGGTGCCCCCGTCCACCCGCACCGCCCGCGAGGGCGTGGCCTGGACCTTCGGCATGTCCGAGGCCGACTACCGGCCGGCCCGGGAGACCTGACGGGCCGGCCCGGGAGACCTGACGGGCCGGCCCGGGAGACCTGACGGGCCGGCCCGGGAGACCTGGCGGGCCGTCCGGTCAGTCCGCGCGGGGGATGCGCTCCAGGATCCCCCCGGCGAAGACGTCGTAGAGGCCGGTCGGCTCCAGGTGGACGTAGCCGATGTGGCAGTCGCACAGGGCGGCCGGGCAGGCCCTGGCCGCCGGACGGAACGTCCCGTCGTAGAGGTTGCCGAGGACCTCCGGGACGAAATGGCAGCGCCGTACGGTGCCCTCGCCGTCCACGGAGATCACGCTGTCCCCCGTACGGCAGGGCTGCCCGGCGCTGCGGTGCGGCGTGCGGCTGTAGCGGAAGAGGCGGTCGATCGCCGTCCAGTCGGCCGCCTCCGCGTCGGTGTAGGGGTGGCCCTCGGCGGCGTTGACCCACAGATAAACCTCGGCGGGCAGGTCGGCCCGGAGCCGCCGCGCGTGGTCCAGGTGCTCGGGCAGCCCGACCACGCCGACGCTGAAGCGGACCCCGCGCCCGGCCAGGTCACGGCACTTGGCGAGGAAGCGCCCGTAGGCGACCTGACCGGGGTGGTAGGTCACCCAGAGCGCGAGCGTGCCCAGGTCGGCCTCGGCCAGCCAGTCGGGACGGCAGCTGAAGTTGGTCTGGATGGCGACCCGCCGGACGTGCGGGAGGTGGCTGAGCCCGATCATCGCCCGCCGGTACCACGACCGCACGAGCCCCTCGCCCCAGGGGGTGAACAGCACCGAGACCGGATGGTCGCGCCCGGCCACCCACGCGGTGAAGCGCTCCAGCGCCGCCCGGTCCCGGCGCAGCCGTCCGGTGTCGTCGCGGCGCTTGGCGAACGGGCAGTAGGGGCAGTCGTAGTCGCAGCTCGCCAGCGGTCCCCGGTAGAGAATGCTCAGGTGGCCGGGGTCCCGCTCCCCCGCGGGCAGGACGGGGACGGGCAGGGCGCGGCCGCCGGTCCCCGGGAGGAGGGGGAGGTCACGGCCCGTCGCGCGCTCGGTCATCGCTCCTGGTATCCCGCCATCAGCTCGCGGACCGGGCCGGAGAACAGCGCCGGGCCGATCGCGTCGGAGTGCGCCAGCCCCTCGGCGGTGAGCCGGAGCCGCCCGGTGGCGGGGTCCGGCGGGCGGACCGGCTCCAGCGGCTCCAGCCAGCCCCGGCCGGCCATGCGCTCCAGCTCCTGGCCGAAGTCGGCCGTCGCCTCCGTGCCGAAGCGCTCCCGGTAGGCGGCGGTGTCGAGCCCCTCGGCCTGCAGCAGCGACTGGATCAGATGACGGCGGCGCCGTTCGTCCTCCCCCAGCCGGAACCCCACGTTGGCGACCGCGAACTCCTCGGGTGCGAGCCGTACGTAGCCGTCGATGATCGCGCGTACCTGGCCGGCGCCCACCGCGTACTCGTAGGAGTAGTGCAGGCCGGAGGTGTAGGACCGGGCCCCGCAGCCGAGCCCGACCATGCCGTCGCTCTGGCAGTCGTAACCGGTCGCGCCGGAGGAGCCCCGCAGCCGGAACATCCGCATCGACACCTGCTCGTACCCGGCGGCCAGCAGGTGGTCGCGGCCCTGCCGGTAGAGGCCGAGCCGGTGGTCGTCCCAGTCGCGGGCGCGGCGGCCGAGGCCGGTGAGCGGGCGGACGTACAGCGGGTAGAGGTAGATCTCCTCGGGCCTCCAGGCGAGCGCGGCCTCCAGCGAGCGGCGCCAGGAGCGCTCGGTCTGCCCGTCGATCCCGTAGATCAGGTCGATGTTGAGCGTCTCGAACCCGGTCTCCCTGATGCGGCCGAGCGCCGCCTCGACCTCCTGCCGTTTCTGCGGGCGCACCGCCGCACGGACCTCGGCGTCGACGAAGCTCTGCACGCCGATGGAGATCCGGGTCGTGCCCCGCTCGGCCAGGACGGCGAGCCGGTCCGCCGTCGCGGTCGCCGGGGAGGTCTCCACCGACAACGGCACGGCCCGCAGGTCGGCGCCCATGATCCGCTCGGTGAGGTCGAACATCCGGGTGAGCTCGGCGGCGCTCAGGTAGGTCGGCGTGCCGCCGCCGACGGCCGCGGTGACGAACCTCGGCTCCTCCAGGGCGTCCCGTACGGCCTCCGCCTGGCGTTCCAGGGCGTCCAGGTAGGCGGCGACGAGCTCCTCGGGGGCGCCGGTCCGGGTGAACAGGTTGCAGAACCCGCAGCGCATCTCGCAGAACGGGATGTGCAGGTAGAGGAAGAGGCTGCCGAGCGGTTCGGCCGCCCACACCTGCCGCAGCGACGGGCGCGGCTCCAGCGGCCGGTATGCCGTCTTGTGCGGGTAGGCGTAAACGTATCCCTGATAGGGGCCCGCATCTGCTCCCTGGTGGGGACCCGCGTCGGCCGGGCCGCCGGGGACCGGCCGCGCCGGGGCGCCCACCGGCCCCGGCTCCGCCGTCTCCGGCACCGGACCCCGGTCGGGACTCGCAGTCACCGCCACCCTCCCTGCTCCATCTCGAACTCCCCGTAGGGCACGGTCCAGACGACCTCGTGGCCGATCCGGTGCCCGGTGTATCCATCTTCGCCGTAGGCGGTGCCGTGGTCGGAACAGACGATCGCGAACCCCGGCCGCCGGCTGCTCATCAGGGCGAACAGCCGGCCGATGTGCCGGTCGACGTACTCCAGCGCGGCGGCGTGGCTCTCCCGGCTGTCACCGTGCTCGCGGGTGGCGCCCGGCAGGTGGTGCCAGTTGGGCTGGTGCAGCGCCGACACGTTGACGAACAGGAACACCGGCCCGTCCGTTCCGGCGACCGCCCGCTCGGCGCACTCGATCTGCGCCTCCAACGAGGTCGGCGAGGTGACCCCGAACTCCGGCTCCCAGTGGCTCTCGGCGAACATCCCCGGCAGCACGGCCCCGAGCGGGGTGAGCTTGTTGAAGAACCCCACCCCGCCGACGCAGATCGTGTGGTAGCCGGCCGCGGTCAGCCCGCCGGGCAGGTCGGGCGCGTCGAAGACCCATGTCCCGCCGCCCGTGGTCTCGCTGCCGGGGAAGGCGGCCGCGAAGAGCCGGGGGTGCGGCCCGGGCTCGGCGGGGGTGGGCAGGAAACCGGCGAGGATCGCGGCGTGCGCGGCGTAGGTGAAGCTCGCCGGGCTGTGCCTGCGCTGCCATCGCCCGCCGGGCAGCGCCCTGGCCAGGGTGGGCAGCCGCCCGGCCCTGATCAGCTCGTCGGCCACGTCGTGGCGGAGGGTGTCGAGGGTCACCAGCAGGAGGTCATGGCTGCCCACGATCCGGTTCATGTCACCCACCGGCGTTCCCTCCCGTGGGCGCCGGTACGGCGGGGTGGTGCGCGGCGGTGTCCGGCGCCGCCGTACGGCGTGCGAGGATGGCCCGGACCTGGGCCTCGTAGGTGTTCAGGTGCTCGGCGCCGCCGCCGGGGAAGCCGGTGAGGCGGGGCAGCAGGTCTCCGAAGGCGTTGACCTCGGCCACGGCGACACTCCGCCAGTCGACGCCGATCATCAGGTCGACCCCGGCGGTCAGACTCCCCGGGAAGCACGACGCCGCCCGGACGCACACCTCGGTGACCCGTTCCCAGCCCTGAGGGCCGAGCCTGGTCCTGACCGCGCCGAGATCACCGCGCTCGCCGCCGAGATGCAGGTTCGTCATGGGGGTACGGCTCGCGCGGACGACGGCGTGGGTCGGCGCGCCGTCCACCACGACCACGCGCAGATCGATCGTCCGCCCGTCGAGGCCCGCCTTGGGGAACCACCGCTCCACGTGGAGCCCGTCCCCGGCGAGCAGGTCGACGATCGCCGCCACGTCGAGCTCGTCCTCGTAGGAGCGCACCCGCAGCGAGTTGTGCAGCCCGTCCGCGGTCAGCTCGGCGGACGTCACCGCCTTGACCCGGTCGCCGGAGGCCTGCATGGCGATGACGCCGGAGGCCGACGAGCCGTGGGCCGGCTTGACGAACACCCGGCCCCACCCGGCCTCGTCCATCCGCCGGCGCAGCTCCACGTAATCGCCGACCGGCCCGGGCAGCGCGGGCGGCACCGGCACCCCGGCCGCCGACAGCCTCGCGTGACACAGCCGCTTGTCGAACATCACCGCGATCTCGTCGGCGTCGGAGAGCAGCACGGCCCCGGGCGTGCGCTCGACGGCCCGGCGGATCCGCGCCGTCCCGGCGGTGAAGGCGGCGTGCCAGGCGGCGCCGCCGCCGACCCGGGACGGCTCGCCCGGCCCGCGCAGCAGCGCGTCGGCCTCGGCGTCCTCTCCGGGCGACTCGATCCGCACCAGCGTCCCCGGCCGCAGCGGGATGTCCCTGCCCCGCAGCACGGAGGTCCACGGCAGGACGGCGGGCTCCCGCAGGCCGTACCGGACGCAGGCGTCGGCGAACATGGTCACCCGGCGCTCCCCCGGCGTGCCGACGACCGTCAGCGAGGTCATTCGGCCACGGCGACGTAGCGCCAGTCCTCGTCCGGCTCCTCCTGCTCGGACAGGTCGACCTCGACGCCGGTGCCGGCGAAGGCCGCCTCGACGTGCTTGACCATCATGTCGGTCAGGTAGTGGTGGTGCAGGTCCAGGCGCCCGAGGTGGGTCAGCGGCTGGCCCGACAGCAGCGCCTCGGCGCCCTCGTCGGTCAGCGTGCCCATCGACAGGGCCAGCGACCCCAGCCCGGCCACCACCGGCGCCGACGCCACGGCCGCGGCGATCTCGTCCTGGATCTCGCTGTCCTGCAGGCCGAGGTGCCGCAGGGCGGGCAGCCGCTCCCCCGACAGGACCGGCGCGAGATCGGCCACCGTGGCGTCCCCTCCGTAGTCGCTCGTGCCGAGCCACATCTCCAGGTATTCGAGCGCGGGCAGGTCGCTCGCGCCGACCGCGCGGACCACCTCGGCCGGCAGCCCGCCCGTCTCGAACCGCAGCACCCTGAGACTGTCGTGCCGGACCGGCCGGAGCAGGAGCCCGGAGCCGCCGCGCACCTCCAGCCGCTCCAGCGACGGGAACGCCTCCAGCAGCGGCGTGACGTCGCTCTGCCTGATCCAGGAGATCTCGCACTCCTCCGACGCGATCGCGCCGAGGAACAGCGAGCGCAGGGCGGGGAAGCGGTCGGCGTGCTCCACGAGAAGACCCACGGCCTGCTCGGAACTGCTCTCGTAGGCGTTTCCCCAGTCGCCGACGATGAGGGCGGACACCTTCGTCGGGTCCACCACAGTGAGGAAGTGCCGGAAGTTCGTCTCGAACCCGTCGCTCCGCCAGCTCCAGGAGACCCGCCAGGCCGCCGACTCGGGGGCCGGCAGCCCTTCCGGAGGCGCGCCGTCGCTTCCGGGGGCCTCGACGACGGGCAGGCCGGCGTAGCTTCCTCGGTTCAGCCTGTTGACCTCGTCGTTGAACTCGCTGTAGTCCATCCTGGCTCCTGTCAGGCGAAACATGACAGATCACGTCCTACCAGAGATCGCCGACACTTCTGGAATCATGAATCCGCATCAGACGGACGAAACGGTCAGCGATGATTAGGGTTATGGATAACGGCCATATTCAGCTCCGCTCGGCTCAGGGGCGCTGGGTCCTGCTCACCACCGTGCTCGGCTCGGGGATCGCGTTGCTGGACGGCACGGTCGTCAACGTGGCGCTCCCCGCGCTCGGTGACAGCCTCGGGGCCGACATGGCGGGACTGCAGTGGACCGTCAACGCCTACACCCTCACCCTCGCGGGCCTGATCCTGCTGGGCGGCTCGCTCGGTGACCGGTACGGCAGGCGGAAGATCTTCCTGGTCGGCGTGGTCTGGTTCGCGCTCGCCTCCGCCCTGTGCGGGCTGGCGCCCAACGTGGAGACGCTGATCGCGGCCCGGGCGCTGCAGGGCGTCGGCGGAGCGCTGCTCACGCCGGGTTCCCTGGCCATCATCCAGGCGTCCTACGTCCGCGAGGACCGGCCCAAGGCGATCGGCGCCTGGTCGGGGCTGGGCGGGACGGCGGCGGCCGTCGGGCCGCTGCTCGGCGGGTGGCTGGTGGAGACGGCCGGGTGGCGCTGGGTGTTCCTGATCAACCTCCCGCTGGCCGCCCTGGTGGTGGCGGTGGCCGTACGGCACGTGCCGGAGAGCAGGGACGTGGAGGCGAGCGGGCGTTTCGACGTGCTCGGCGCGGTGCTGGCCGCACTGGCGCTGGCCGGGGTCACCTACGGCCTGATCGGCCTGCGGCCGGTCCCGATCGCGGCCGGCGTCCTGCTGGGCGCGGCGTTCGTCTGGCTGGAGATCCGGCGCTCGCCCGACGCCCTGGTGCCGGTCGGGGTCTTCTGCTCGAAGGTGTTCACCGCGGTCAACGTCGTCACGTTCGTGATGTACGCCGCGATGAGCGTGGTGTTCTTCCTGCTGGTCGTCCAGCTCCAGGTCTCGGCGGGTTTCTCCCCGACGCTGGCCGGATCGGCGATGATCCCGGTGACGGTCCTGATGCTGCTGCTGTCGTCCTGGGCGGGCGAGCTGGCCAAGCGGATCGGGCCCCGGATCCCGATGACGGCGGGCATCCTGCTCTGCGCCGCCGCGCTGCTGCTGATGTCGAGGATCGGCGCGGGCACGTCCTACCTGGGAGGCGTGCTGGTCCCGGCGGCCGTGTTCGGCCTGGGGCTGTCGGCGGCGGTCGCCCCGCTCACCGCGACCGTGCTGGCCAGCACGGAGGAGCGCTACGCGGGTGTGGCCAGCGGCGTCAACAACGCCGTCGCCCGGACCGGCGGGCTGCTGGCGGTCGCCGCGATCCCCCCTCTGGTCGGCCTGACCGGCGACGCCTTCAACGACCCGGCCGCGTTCACCGCCGGGTTCCACACGACGATGCTGGTCAGCGCGGCGATGATGGCCCTCTCCGCACTGATCACCCTGCTCACCATCCGCGAGAACGTCCTGGCCGACTCCCGGCCGCGGATGAGCTGCCCGGTGGAGGCGCCCCAGCAGGGCCGGTGAGAGCCGGCCGGTGGTCCGCGCTCTCGGAAGCCGGGGCCGTCCCCGATCCCGCGGGGGCAGGCGGGTCAGCCCGGCTGGTCCCCGGACCGGCCGGTCACCTTCCGGACTTCGGCGATCATGGTTGCGACCAGGCGCTGTGAGGCGCGGGCGGTCCATACAAGGGCGAGTTCGGAGGGGGCGGCGTCGGAGACCGGCAGCCAACGGACGTTCGTCACGGGGACCCAGCGGCTCAACGGTTCGGGGGCCAGCCAGACGCCCTTCCCGCGGGCGACCGCCATGAGGCAGTCCTCGACCTTGCCGACCGCGGGCCCGCGGAGGGCCGGGCTGCCGTCCGGCCGGGGCTCGGCCAGCCAGTGGCGCAGGTTCTCCTCGGACAGGAAGATGTCGGGACGGACGACCGGTTCGTCGGCCAGGTCGGCCAAGGTCACCGAGTCCCGCTCAGCCAGCCGGTGACCCGGCGGAAGGGCGACGACGCGAGGATCACTGCGTACGGACGCGTGGTTGAGCCGGCTGTCGCCGACCGGCAGCCACATGAACGCGGCGTCGGCCTCACCGGACAGGAGCAGCGCGAGCTCGTCAGGCGGGGTGGGCACGCTGGTCAGCTCGACCTCGAGACCCGGGACCGCGGCCTCCATCGCGTCGGCGACCTCGGTGGCGAACAGCGCGGTGGCGTAGGGACAGCAGGCCAGCCGCAGCCGGCCGAGCCGTCCCCGGTGCGCGGCCCGTACGCGCTCGGTGAGGTCGCCGAGCTCGGAGACCACGGCGCCGCCGCCGCGTTCCAGCTCGTCGCCCGCGGGTGTGAGCAGGACGCCTCGGGAGGTGCGGACCAGGAGCGTCACCCCTATCGCGCGTTCGAGCTGCTGGATCTGCGTGGACAGCGTCTGCTGGGTGATGTGCAGCCGGGCCGAGGCACGGGTGATGTTGAGCTCCTGGGCCACGACCAGGAACGCCTGCAACTGGCGCATATCCACATCGATCACGCGATAACCGTATACGGGGGATGATTCCGGGCGGCAACAGGGAACGCCGGTGACAGCCATCGCGAACTTCTGTTTCCGCTCGAGGGGTCCGTCACAGCAGGCTGGAGCCACTTCACCGACTCCGCGAAAGGGACGTTCCCGATGACCCCTGTGTACCCGGCACGCGATCTTGAGGGCAAGGTCGCCCTGGTGGTCGGTGGCAGCCGGGGTCAGGGAGCGGTCTGTGCCGAACTCCTCGCGATGGGCGGAGCCACCACGGTGTTCAGCTACGCCCACGGCGAGCACGCCGCGGCGCGGACCCTGACGGCGCTGGACCGGCACGGGGTGACGGCCGAGGCCATCCGCTCGGACGCGACCCGGTCCGCCGACGTGGACATCTTGTTCGAAGGCGTGGTCGCTCGGCACGGCAGGCTCGACATCGTGGTCCACACCGTGGGGGCGGTGCTGGGAAAAGCGCTGGCGGAGCACACCGACGAGGACTTCGACCTGCTGATCGACCGCAACGCCCGCAGTGCGTTCAACACGCTGCGAGCCGCCGCCCGGCATCTGTCCGATCACGGCCGGTACGTGGCCCTGACCGGCGCGCTCCCGTCGATCGGGGTGCATTCGGCGGCCAAGGCCGCAGTGGAGCTGCTGGTACGGGCCGCCGCCCGGGAGCTGGCCACGCGCCAGATCACGGTCAACGCGGTCGCCCCCGGCCCCGTCACCGACTCCTTCCCCTGCGGGCCTCCAGGACGCGGGCGCCTCGGGCAGCCCGAGGACATCGTCTCCGGGTCTTCAGGGCGCGGGCGCCTCGGGCAGCCCGAGGACATCGCCCCGGTGGTCGCCTGGCTGGCCGGCGACGCCGCCGGCTGGGTCTCCGGACAGACGATCAGGGCCGACGGCGCGCCGTCCTGACCCCGGAACAGGCTCAACCCCTCATCTCATCAGCATCTCTCGTAGGAGTGATCGACGTGGCGAGTGCCGCCGGGTCCGTTCCCGTTACCACCCCCTCTGACCGTGTGCCGCTCAGGAGGTGGTTCGCCGTCGCCTCCGTGGCGGTGGGGACCTTCTCCGTCGTGACCGCCGAGCAGTTGCCGGTGGGCCTGCTCACCTCGGTCGGCGGGGCGCTGGAGGTCTCCGAGGGAACGGCGGGTCTGATGGTGACGGTCCCCGGCCTGGTCGCCTCCGCCACCGCCCCGCTCCTTCCGGTGGCGATCGGCCGCCTGGACCGCCGGGGCGTCCTGCTCGGCCTGATCGCCCTGATGGTCGTGGCCAACCTGATGTCCGCCCTGGCCCCGAACTTCGCGGTGCTCCTGGCCTCGCGTCTCCTGGTCGGGATCAGCATCGGCGGGTTCTGGGCACTGGCCGCCGGCATCGCCGTCCGCATGGTGCCCGACCGGTATGTCCCTCAGGCCACCGCCATCGCCTTCGGCGGCGCCACGGCCGCCAACGTGCTCGGCATCCCGGCGGGGACCCTGATCGGCGAACTCACCGACTGGCGCATCGCGTTCGCCGTCCTCGGCGGGCTCGGCCTCCTGGTGGTCGTCGCCCTGCTCCTGCTGCTGCCGCAGATGCCCCCCGCCCAGCCCGTACGGCTGCGCACCCTGGCCGAGCAGTTCCGCAACCCCGTTGTCCGATCCGGTGTGCTCGCCACGTTCCTGCTGGTGAGCGGCCACTTCGCCGCCTTCACCTTCATCAGTCCGATCATGCAGACCGTCTCCGGCGTCGACCAGAGCATGATCGGCCCCGCGCTCCTGGCCTTCGGAGTCGCCGGCATCGCCGGCAACTTCGTCACCGGCGCCGCCGCGGGCCGCGACATCCGAGCGACCCTCATCGCCATCAGCGTCCTGCTCGCCGTCGTTCTGGCCCTCTTCCCGATCGCCGGCGGCAACCCGGTCGGGGGCGTGGCCCTGCTGATCCTGTGGGGGCTGGCCTTCGGCGGCGTGCCGGTGGGCGTCCAGACCTGGATCCTCAAGGCCGCCCCGGGCAGCACGGAGGCCGCCACCGCCCTGAACACCTCCGTGTTCAATCTGGCCATCGCCCTCGGGGCCCTGTTCGGCGGCCTTGTCGCCGACCACGTGGTCCTCACCGCCGTCCTCTGGTTCGGCGCGGCCCTCAGCGTCCTCACCTCCCTGGCCGTACGGAACACCCGGGCCGTCCACCGCTGAACCGCAAGATCCCCAACCCTGCCGGCCAGATCGGCAACCAACTCCAAGGAGACGGTCCCATGTCCAACAGCAAGACGACCTCCGAGGTCATCGACCGGTTCAACCTCGCGTTCACCGAGCACGACCCGGCGCTGCTCGCCGGCCTGGTCGCCGACGACTGCGTGATGGTCACCGTCCAGCCCGCCCCCGACGGCACCCGGTACGAAGGCCACGACGCCTGCCTCGCCTTCTGGCAGGACCTGGCCGCCGACTCCAGCACCCGCTTCGCGCCGGAGGAGGTGTTCGTCTTCGGCGACCGCGCGGTCATCAAGTGGCGAGCCACCTTCCAGCACGGCGAGGCGCACGAGGTGTTCGGCGACGCCCACGTCGAGTCCACTTCCGTGGCCGGCGTCAACCTCATGCACATCCGTGACGGACGCATCGTCGAGGCCCTCGGCTACAGCAAGACCCCGTGACGCACCGGACCCTCATCTGAAAGGAGACGGCATGAGGGCCCCGTCCCCGAGGAGTGCGGGGGCGGCGTCCTCTGCGGTCGAGGCGCCCGCCCGGGGCAGCATCTGAGTGGGCGCCGCACTGTTCAGCACGGCCCGGATGAGCTTGGAGACATTCACCCTGGCGGCTGCCACCGGGGTGATGGCGGCTCTGGGGCCCTCATCCGGAATGGCGGTCGCTGGAGCCGTGTGCCTCGCGGCCGCCCTCGTCGTCCAGCAAGCCGTCCCCTCTCGCGACACATAGTCACGGCCCGGGCACCAGGGGCAGGGAATCCGGCGGTGGCTTCAGGACAAGCCCCTGACGTGGGCGGTTACGCGCTCCCGCTCCGCTGAATCTCGTCTGGACCATGGGGCACCGCAGGTTCCGCTTCCCCCCGCCCCTCTCGATGCGCCGGCATCGGAGACCCGGCCGTTGACGGGAGGGCCGCGGCGATGCAGTCGAGGACGCGCTGGAGCCCGTACCGGAACTGGTCGTCGCGGCTCAGGTGCGGCTGGCGCGCCTCCATCACGATCTTGGTGAAGATCGGGTACTCCCCGCTCTTCACCAGCCGCTCGACGTACGGGTAGCTCCGCGCCATCCACTCCGACTCGCTGAGCCCGCTGCGGCGGAATTCCCTGGCCGAGCTGATCTCCTCGCGGACGGTCCCCTCGACGTAGCTGTTCAGCAAGGTCATGAGGCCGAGGTTCTCGTCGATGGAGACGAGGGCGTCGAGCACTCCCATCAGCCGTTCGATCAAGAGCAGCTGGCTGGGGCCGAAGCTGGGGAGTGACCGCTGCACGGTGGCGATCCACGGGTGCCTCAGCCACATGGCCCGCAGCCCGTCGGCGTAGCGGGTCAGGTCGGCGCGCCAGTCGCCCGAGGGCATGCCCGTGACGTCGATCTCGCCCATCAGCCGGTCGGCCATGAGCTCGACCAGGTTGTCGCGGCTCGGGACGTACCGGTAGAGGGACATCGCGCCGGCGCCGATCTCGGCGGCGATCCGCCGCATGGTGGCGGCCTCCAGCCCCTCGGCGTCGGCGATCCGGACGGCCGCCTCGGTGATCTGGGCGCGGCTGTAGGCCGGCTTGGGCCCGCGGGCGGGGCGCTCGGGCCGCATCCAGATGTTCACGTACTCGGCGTCGGTCACCGCTCCACCTCCTTGTTGCGTACATAGTACCCAGTGGTTTAGCGTGACCACCGTAACCGCGTACAGCGTACCCAGTGGAGGGGTCATGTCTGATCCGATCGTGGTCGCCGAGGGGCTGCACAAGTCCTTCGGCGATGCCCATGCCCTGCGGGGTTTGGACCTGAGCGTCCCGAGAGGAACGGTCTGCGGGGTGCTGGGGCCCAACGGCGCCGGGAAGACGACCCTGGTGCGCATCCTGGCGACCTTGTCCGATCCCGACGCCGGGCACGCCCGCATCGCCGGATACGACGTCGTCCGTGAGGCGGGCGAGGTACGGGCCAGGATCGGGCTCGCGGGCCAGTACGCCGCCGTGGACGAGAAGCTCACCGGCCGCGGCAACCTGCGCATGTTCGGGCGCCTCTCCCACCTGTCCCGGCGCGAGGCGCACCGGCGGGCCGACGAGCTGCTGGAGCGCTTCGGCCTGATGGACGCCGCCGACCGGCCGGTTCTCGGCTACTCCGGCGGCATGCGCCGCCGCCTCGACCTGATCACCTGCCTCATCCTGCGCCCCCAGGTGCTCTTCCTGGACGAGCCCACCACCGGCCTGGACCCGCGCAGCCGCGGCGAGATCTGGGACAGCATCCGCGAGCTGGTGGCCGACGGCACCACGGTGCTGCTCACCACGCAGTACCTGGACGAGGCCGACCAACTGGCCGACGACATCGCCGTCGTCGACCACGGGCAGGTGATCGCCACCGGCACTCCCGACGAGCTGAAGGCCACGATCGGCGACCGCCTCGACGTCGTCCTCGAAGACCCCGCCGCCCTGCGTCCGGCGGCGACCGTCCTGAACACCCTCACCGGCACCGATCCCACGACGACAGGCGCCGACCGGCTCAGCGTCGCCCTGCCCGGCCGCCTCCGGCTCGCCGACATCGTGCGCGAGCTCGACCGCGCCGGAGTCGCCGCCGCCGACGTGAGCCTGCGCCGCCCCACTCTCGACGAGGTGTTCCTGCGCCTCACCGACCGCAAGGAGACCGTGCGATGACCGTCCTCACCTCACCACTGGGCCGCCTGCGCTGGACGCTCACCGACGGGCTGACCCTGGTCGGCCGCGAGCTGGGCCGGCTGCGGCAGGAGCCCGGGCAGATCGTCGTCGCGCTGGTCTTCCCGGCCGTCATGGTGGTGCTGTTCGGGTACGTCTTCGGCAGCGCGATCCAGGTGCCGGGCGGCGGCGACTACCGCGAGTACCTCATGCCCGGCCTGTTCGCGATGGTGACCTTCTCCGCGTGGTTGGGGGTCATGACGCGGATGGCCACCGACGCCTCCCGCGGCGTGATGGACCGGTTCCGCTCCATGCCGATGGCGCGCCTGGCGGTGCCGTTCGGGCAGACCGGCGCCGACCTGCTGACCGGCCTGCTGATGCTGGCCATCATGGTGGGCACGGGCCTGCTGGTGGGCTGGCAGCCGCACCGCGGCCTGATCCCCACGGCCCAGGCGTTCCTGCTGATGATCGTGCTGCGGTACGCGCTGAGCTGGGTGGGCGTCTATGTGGGCCTGGCGGTGAAGAACGACCGGGTCGCCGACGCGATGGTGCCGCTGGGCCTGCCGTTCACGATGCTGTCGAACGCGTTCGTCCCGACCGACGGCATGCCGGGCTGGCTGCGCTTCCTGGCCGACTGGAACCCGGTGAGCGCGCTCACCGCCGCCTCACGGGAGCTGTTCGGCAACCCGGGCGCCCCGTCCGGGAACGTGACCTGGCCACTCGCGCATCCGGTGACCGCCGTCCTGCTCTGGTCGGCCGCACTGCTGATGATCTTCGTCCCGCTGTCGCTCCGCGCCTACATGCGCAGAGGGCGCTGAACACCTCAGGCATCTACAGACCACGTATTCCCCTCTGAAAGGCATCAAAATGGCGCAAAACATCCACGAAGAGGTGCAGCAGGTCCTGGACCGGGCTGTGGCCGAGGACAGCATTCCCGGTATCGTCGCCGAAGTTCACGACGACGACGGAACATGGTTCGGCACCGCGGGAGTGGCCGACCTCGCCACCGGGCATCGGCGTCACCCCGGGGAGCACCTCCACATCGGCAGCTCCGGTAAGGCCTTCACCGCCGCCACCGTGCTGGCCCTGACAGCCGAGGGCAGGCTGAGCCTCGACGACCCGGTGAACACATGGCTGCCCGGCGTCATGGAGACGGGCGGCTACGACGGCGACAAGATCACCATCCGGCACCTGCTCAACCACACCGGCGGCCTGTTCCTCACCGGCCTCGCACCAGAACTGCAGCACAGCATCGCCACCCAGCCGGCCCGCGTCTGGACCACCTCCGAGCTGGTGAAGCTCGCGGTGTCCCAGCCGCCGGTCGGCGAGCCGGGCGAGCGGTTCGTCTACTCCAACGGCGGCTACTACCTGGCCGGCGCGATCATCGAGAAGGTCACCGGCAACACCTACGCCGCCGAGGTCGAACGCACAGTCATCCGGCCGCTCGGCCTGACCCACACCTACGTACGGCCCGCCGACGCCACCGGCTATCCCCACCCGCATCCCACGGGCTACGTCGCCGGCGCCCTCAAGGACGGCGTCGACCCGGCGACACTCACCGCGGAGAACTGGGCGTCGATGATCGACCACGACAAGCCCCCCATCGACGTCACCGCGCTCAACACCTCATGGGGCTGGGCGGCCGGCGGCACCGTCTCCACCACCGAAGACCTGACCCGCTTTCTCAAGGCGATCGCGACCGGCGGCCTACTGCCACCGGCCCAGCATCACGAGATGTGGACCATGGTCGCCGGCGACAGCGTCGTCTGGCTGCCGCACGCCCGCTACGGCCTCGGCGTGATTGAGTTCGACAGCGCGGGGATGGACGGCCTGACCGTGCGCGGCGTCAGCGGCACCCTCCCGGGATCCTTCACCCTCGCGCTGAGCACCGACGACGGCCGGCGAAGCGTCGTCATCCACACCAACGTCGAGCCGAAGACCCTGGACATCCCCATCAAGATCATCAAGGCGATGTACGGCGTCGCCCTCGGCTGACCGGCCGGAGCGGTCCCGCCGCATGCCGCGTCGCGCGGACCCGGCCGGCTCGTGACACCCCGGCGGTTGCCGTCCTCTCGGAAGTGAGGAGTTCTGCCACGCCGCACCGCCCCGCCCGGCCGGGCGCCTGCCCGATCCGGGAATGTTCTCCATGAGCCACCCCAGCCCCAGAGCTCCGGGGTGGCTCACGGTTGCCGTCGGCGGTCGTAACAAGTCGGAGGCGACCGGTTGACCGGGATCATTCGGGCGTGCGCCTGGCGCGGTGCAGACGGACCTTCTCGCGGTTGCCGCAGCGCTTCATCGAGCACCACTGGCGCTTGCCCGCGTTGGACCGGTCGACGAAGCACAGCCCGCACTCGGGACTGGCGCACACGCGCAGCCTCGCCCATTCCTCCCCGCCGATCAGGTCGATCGCGTCGTGCGCGATCTCGGCCAGTGCCGCCTCCACGGGTCGCTCCGGCGCCGGCCGTACCACGGAAAGGTCGGGCGCGAGCTGCAGCACGGTCGCCTTCCGCCGCGCCGCCCAGCCGTTGACCAGCTCGACGTCGCCGGGCGACGGCGTGCCGGAGGCGCATCGGTGAATCGCCTCACGCAGCTCGTGTGCCAGCGCGAGTTGCGTGCTGTCGGTACGCGCCTCGCGGGCCGAGGCGAGCTGATCGCTGTCGGCGTCCGCCTCGACCAGGCCCGCGGCTGCGAGCCATGCGTCCAGGTCTCCGGGAGTACGCAGCAGCTCCCGGCCTCCGGTCTTGCGGTTGCGAAAGGTGTTGACCAGGTCGAGGCTGGGGCGCCCACCATCCCAGGCCCAGTCTCTCGGCGGCAGCGGCTTGTGCATGATGTAACTATATGATGCAGTTACAGCATGACGGAATCACGGATGGCAGATCTCGACGGCCTGCGGATGCACTATCTGATCGCGGGCGAGGGCCCGCTGCTGGTGCTGCTGCACGGATGGCCTCAGACGAGCCACTGCTGGCGGCATCTCATCCCCGAACTGGCCGGCGAGTTCACGGTCGTGGCACCCGACCTGAGGGGATACGGCCTGACCGACAAGCCGCGTTCGGGCTTCGACAAACGCACGATGGCGGCCGACATCCGGGCACTGGTCCACTCGCTGGGCCACACATCGGTGACGCTGATCGGCCACGACCGGGGCGCGCGGGTGGCACACCGCTACGCACTCGACCACCCCGGCGAGGTGGACAGGCTGGCCGTGCTCGACATCATCCCGACACGCGAGATGTGGCGCAGGTTCGACACGCGGACGGGCCTGGCGCTCGGTGCCTGGCACTGGGCCTTCCATCTGCAGCCCGACCTGCCCGAGCGGCTCGCCGGCGCCGACGTGGCGGGCTATCTGGGCCACTTCTTCGAGAAGTGGACGGTACGGCGGGCCGCGCTGGAGGTCGAGGAGTACGTCCGCGCGTTCTCCAGGCCAGGGGCGCTCCGCGCCGGCTTCGACGACTACCGGGCCTCCTTCCCCGACGACGCCGCCCACGACGACGCTGACTGGGACGCGGGCAAGCGGCTGGAGATGCCCGTGCTCGCGCTCTGGGGGTCCAGCGGCCTGCCCGCCGGGGTGCCGGTGCTGGACGTCTGGCGCGACTACGCGCGTGACGTGCGAGGTGCGGAGATTCCCGACTGCGGCCACTTCCTCGCCGAGGAGCAGCCGGACGTGGTGCTGGAGCACCTGCGCGACTTCCTCAAGGCCGGATAGGGGAAGGTCAGAGCCAGCCCCGCACCGTCGCCTCCACGCCTGCCTGGAACCTGGTGGTCACGCCGAGGCGCTCCACAACCGCAGCGATCTTCCTGGTCGCGGTGCGGGTGCTGACGCCCAGGTGCCTGCCGATGGCTCCGTCCTTGAGCCCCGAGTTCAGCAGCCGCAGCACCAGCAGGTCCTCCTCGGCGGGCCTGTCGTCCACCGGTGGGGAGTCGCCGGTGAGCGGCTGGCCGCGCTCCCAGTAGACGTCGAACAGCTCGATGAGCGCGTCCAGCAGCCGAGAGGGGTGCAGCAGCGCGATGTTGTCGTAGACGCCGTCCACCAGGGGCAGCAGCCCGACCCTCCGGTCGGCGATGCGCAGCTTGAACGGCAGGCGCGGCAGGAACCTGGAGCGCTCGCCCTCCCCGGCCAGGCGCAACAGGGTCTCCATGCGGCCCGGCCTGACGAGCGAGCCAGGGCAGTACACCACCCTGATGTCCACACCGCGGGCCAGCAGTTCCCTGGTGTCCTCCAGCTCCGACTCGTTGGTGTCCTGGGAGAAGTCGGGGCGGCCCAGGTACGGCGGGCTGTCGAAGCAGAGCAGCTCGGTGGTGACCGAGCGGGCCAGCTCGGTCATCTGCCGCTTGACGGCATCCTCGCCGGAGAGGATCTCCACCACGCCCGCGGGCTCGGCCCACATCCGACCCGAGTGGTAGAGCTGGGCGAAGGCGCCCGCCATGGTGCGTACCCTGGCCAGGCTCGCCTCCGCCTCCAGGCGGCGCCTGTCCACCAGCCAGCCGAGCGCCGCCTCGGGCGGGACCGGCTCGTAGTCGCCGGGGCCGGTCCTGCGCAGCAGGCCCACCTCGGTCAGCCGGCGCAGCGCGAGCCGCACCCGTGAGGAGGTGACCCCGAGGGCGGCGGCGAGCTCGGCGGCGCGTCGGCCCGGCTGCCTCAGCAGCAGCCGATACACCTGCTCGTCGAACTCCGCGACCCCCACCCCACTGAGAACCGGCTGCTCCTCCACGTATCACCTGACCGGATCGTGTCCCTTTTGGCCATATGGCTGAAAATGTCATAACCATATCTCGACAAGGGATCCTCGCAGGCCGTTGACTGCTCACCGGCCCCTCCGGCGATCTTGGCCGGGCGGGTGGCAGCCTCACCCCCTCAAGAGGAGCAATGTCCCGCAACTCCCGCGTCTACAGCGCCATGGCGCTCGCCGCCGCGCTGGCGGTCACCTCCGCCGCGGCACCGGCGCTCGCCGAACCCGCTGCGCCAGGCACCCCCTCCACCTACATCGTCACCCTCGCAGGGCAGCCGCTCGCCACCTACAGCGGCGGCGTGGACGGCATCGCCGCCACCAAGCCGGGCAAGGGCAAGGGCAGGAAGGTCGACACGGCCAGCGCCGACGCCAAGCGCTACCGCGAGCACCTGACCAATCGCCAGGACGAGGCCGCCCGCAGCGTCGGCGTGACCGCGCAACGGCACAACTCCGTCGCCTCCAACAGCTTCGTCGCCGAGCTCACCCCCGCTCAGGCGCTCAGGCTGCACCGGACGGACGGCGTCGTGTCCGTCGTCCAGGACACCCTGCACAAGGCCCTGGACGACCGCAACTCCAGCGACTTCCTCGGCCTGTCAGGTGACAAGGGCCTGTGGGCCTCGCTCGGCGGCACCGCCAAGGCGGGCAAGGGCATCGTGGTCGGCGTCATCGACACCGGCGTCTGGCCGGAGAACCCCTCCTTCGCCGGCCCCTCGCTCGGCACCGAGGCGCCCACCGCCGCCGACCCCTACCGGCCCTACCGCCAGGGCACGGCCACGGTCATGAAGAAGGCCGACGGCTCCACCTTCACCGGCCTGTGCGAGACCGGCACGGAGTTCACCGCCGATCTGTGCAATCAGAAGCTGGTGAGCGCCAGGTACTTCGGCAAGGCCTGGCTGGGCCACAACGACCCCGCCGCCACCGGCGAGTACGCCTCGCCGCGCGACCGGGGCGGGCACGGCTCCCACACCGCGAGCACCGCCGCGGGCAACCACGCCGTCCCCGCCACCGCCAACGGCATCGACTTCGGCCAGATCTCCGGCGTCGCCCCCGGAGCGGCCGTCTCCGTCTACAAGGCGCTGTGGGAGGGCCCGGACGGAGGCGGCGGCTACACCTCCGACATCATCGAGGCCATCGACCAGGCCGTCGCCGACGGCGTCGACGTGATCAACTACTCTGTCGGCGGTCAGATCGAGTCCTCCACCGACGACCCGGTCCAGCTGGCCTTCCTGGCCGCCGCGGACGCCGGCATCTTCGTCGCCACCGCGGGCGGCAACTCCGGCCCCGACGCCTCCACCCTGGACAACACCGCCCCGTGGACGACCACCGTCGCCGCGAGCACCGTCGCCCCCTACCTGGCCGACGTGCGGTTGGGCGACGGCAGCACCTTCCGCGGCGCCAGCACCACCGTCAGCGCGCCGTTCGGGCCCAAGCCGCTGGCCACCTCGGTGTCGGTGAAGAACGCCGCCGCCTCCGACTCCGACGCCCAGATCTGCGCGGCGGGGTCGCTGGACCCGGCCAAGGCCGCCGGGAAGATCATCTACTGCGTGCGCGGCGTCACCCCGCGCGTGGACAAGTCCGCCGAGGTCAAGCGCGCCGGCGGCGTGGGCATGGTGCTGGGCAACCCCAGCGACCAGGACACCGGCGCCGACGTGCACGCCGTACCGACCGTGCACATCAACACCCCCGACACCGAGAAGGTCCTCGCCTACGCCGCCACCCCCGGCGCGACGGTGACGCTGCTCCCCGCCTCCTCCACCGAGGGCGCCGAATACCCGCAGGTCGCCGGCTTCTCCTCGCGCGGCCCCTCGCTCAGCAACAACGGCGACCTGATCAAGCCCGACATCGCCGCCCCCGGCGTGTCGATCCTCGCCGCCGTCGCGCCTCCCGGGAACCAGGGCAAGGACTTCGACTTCTACTCCGGCACCTCGATGGCCACCCCGCACATCGCCGGTCTGGCCGCCCTGTATCTGAGCACGGACCCGCTCCTGTCGCCCGCCGCCGTCAAGTCGGCGATGATGACCACCGCGTACGACACCAAGACCCCCGACCTCTTCGCGCAGGGCTCAGGTCACGTCGACCCCGCCCGCATGCTGAGGCCCGGCCTGGTCTACGACGCCGCGGCCCAGGACTGGTACGGATACCTGGAGGGGCTGGGCGTCAAGACCGGCACCGGCACCGCGCCCATCGCCACCAGCGACCTGAACTACCCCAGCATCGCGGTCGGCGCCCTGTTCGGCTCAAGGACCCTCACCCGCAAGGTCACGGCGCTGACCCCCGGTGTCTACCACGCGGCCGTCGACCTGCCGGGCGTCAGGACCAAGGTCCAGCCCTCCACCCTGGTCTTCAAGAAGGCGGGTGAGACCAAGGAATTCAGCGTCACCATGGAGATGACGCGCCACACCGGCGCCGGCGCCATCGTCGGCTCGCTGACCTGGCAGGGCAAGAACACCGCCGTCCGCAGCCCCATGATGGTCACCCCGCTGAGCGCCAAGGCGCCCGCCGAGGTCAAGGGCACGGGTCCGGAGGGCTCGCTCACCTTCGACGTGACCCCCGGCGTGTCGAAGTTCCCCGTCAAGGCCTACGGGCCCGTCTCCGCCGACCCGGTGCCCGGCACCGTGAGTCCCAGCGACATCTGGGGCAAGGAAGTCTCCGTGGTCGTGCCCGAAGGCGCCAAGGCCGTCTCCTTCAAGCTCATCCCCGGCGACCCCGGGACGGAGGTCGGCGCCATCCTGGGCTACACCGAGGGCGGCGTGATGCAGGGCCTGGCCTGGGTCACCTCGTGGGAGGACTACCGCGCGGTCCTGGCCAACCCCAGGCCCGGCAAGTACACCCTGTACGTGCTCACCTTCGGGAGCGCCGAGACGCCGTTCAGCACGCAGATCAACGTCGTGGACGCCGGCTCCGGGTCCGGCACGCTGACGGTGACGCCCGACAGGCCGAAGGTCACGCCGGGAACGACGTTCCCGCTGACGGCCACCTGGTCCGGCCAGCCGGACCGGACGGCGACCGGCTACGTCGAGTACCCCAACGAGGCCGGCACGATCGTGACGATCAACTGACCTGAACAGATCCGACGCGGGCCGTTCCCTCCGGGGGCGGCCCGCGTCGCGCGTGTCCCCTTCCGCGCTGTTGTGGATCTAGCTCTTCATTTATGAGCAATGCTCATGTATGGTCGCCGACACTATGAGGAACCACTGGCTGTCGCCGATCGTCGTCGTGGTACTGGCCGCCGTCATCGTGCTGGGAGCGGTGTTCGACCCTTCGGGGCTTGCCGCGCCGTACACATGGACGGGCGCCGACCTGCTGCCCGTCGCCGGACTCTGGCAGGTGGCCGCGCCGGCCGTCTACGTGCCGCTGCTGCTGGCGGGGGTCGGGGTGCTGGCATGGGTGGTCGCGCGCGGGCACGCCCCGCTGCGTACGGCACTGCTGGTGTGGGGCGCGGTGGTGTGGTCGGCGATGGCGGCCAAGCTGGTGATGTCGCTGGTGATGGCCTTCGGCGATGTGGTCTACCTGGCGTGGTCGACCGGTTTCACCGGCGTCAAGGCGGCGGTCTTCGGTCTGCCGGTCCTGGCAGCCGCCTGGCTCACCCAGCTCCTGCGCCGCCGCCCCACCCCGCCCCCTCCGATCTCGGCCTCCCCGCCTTCCCCGGGGCCGGGCGCTGGACCCGCCGCGGCCTCGGGGGCGTTCTTCCCGTCGGGGCCGGGGTGGGTGGCGGCGGGGGTGGCCGTGGTCCTGGGCGCGTCGGTCGGCGGGGTGTGGTGGGGCGGCTCACCCGTCGGGTACGCCATCGGCGACTCCCCGCTGGCCCCGGCGCCCGAGGCGGGACCGCTGGGCTGCCTCGCCGCCGTCACCCTGCTGGGCGTGACGACCTGGGCACTGAACCGCTGGCTCGGTGCCACCACCTCGCCGCCGGCCGTCGTGGCCGGGATCTCCGCGCTGGGAGCGGCCGCGACGCTGGGTCTGGTCGAGGTGGCCATCGGGCTCCCCGGCGACCTGGCGGGCGGCGACACGTTCTGGGCGCCGGCGATCATGCTCCGCCTCGCCCCCGCGCTCTCCTTCGGCGCCCTCCTCGCCCTCGCGACGGCAGCCCTCGGCGCCCTCCTCCCCGCCCTTCTCCCGGCGCGTAAGGGCGCCGCATTCTCCGCGCCGACACGGATGGCGGCCGTCGTGGCCGCCGCGGCGCTCGCCGTACCGCTGGTGCAGCCCGGCACCACCACCGCGCCGCTGCCACGCACCAAGGGCCTGACGCTCTCAGCCGACCGCAGGATCGTCGACGCCGACGGCAACGAGGTGCTGCTGCGCGGCGTGAACGTCAACCAGCTCGAAGACTACTTCCAGAAATTTCCAGACAAGGCGGTGACGCGACCGCTCACCGAGGCCGACTTCGCCGGCATGGAGCAGATGGGCTTCAACGTCATCCGCCTCGCCGTGTCCTGGTCAGCCCTGGAACCCCGGCCCGGCCACTACGACCCGGCCTACCTCGCCAGGATCTCCTGGGCCGTCGAGACCGCGGCCAAGCACGGCCTGCGCACGGTCATCGACATGCATCAGGACGCCTGGGGCAAGGGCGTCAACGCCGCCCCCGGCACCACCTGCGACAACGGTTCCCCGATGCACGGCTGGGACGGCGCCCCCACCTGGGCCGACCGCTTCGACGGCGCCCCCAGGTGCGAGTTCACCGGACGCGACATCTCTCCGGCCGTCGCCCGCGCCTTCACCAACTTCTACCAGGACAGGGACGGCATCCAGACCCGCCTGGTCGCCGCCTGGGGCATGCTGGCGGAGCGGTTCGCGGACGAGCCGATGGTCGCCGGATACGACCTGCTGAACGAGCCCGGCTTCGGCGAGGCCCCGCCGATCACCTCCGGCGTCCTGCTCGGCCGCTACTACGACCGAGCGATCAAGGCCATCAGGGCGGGCGAGAAGCGCGGCTTCCCGCATCTGGTCTTCTTCGAGCCGTCCGTGCTCTGGTCGGGTCTCGGCTTCGAGGTCTCGGTGCCCAAGGACTTCACCGACGACCGGCTGCTCGTCTTCGCCCCCCACCTCTACAACGAGTCGATCACCATCGACCAGGGCACCGGTCTCACCATCACGAGCATCGAGCGCGGTTTCGACCTGGCGAGCCGGGCGGCGGCGTACTACGGCGCCGGGCTCTGGTCGGGGGAATGGGGTTGGTTCGGCGACCCCGCCTCGGCCCCGATCACGAAATACACCGACCAAGAGGATCGGCACCGCATCGGCGGCGCGTTCTGGGTCTGGAAGCAGTCCTGCGGCGACGCCCACGCCGGAGCCGGGGCCAAGACCGGCGGCAACCTCATGATCGAGGACTGTGCCACCGGGAAGGATCTGCCCCCGCCCCCCGAATACGTCGCCGAGCTCTCGCGCCCCTACCCCCGCTCCGCCCCCGGCCGCCTGACCGGCCTCACGTCGGACCGGGCGAGCCTCACGGCCCAGGGTGAGGGCAGCGGGTGCGGCCTCGATGTCTGGTTCCCCGGCGGCGCCCGGCCGGCCGTCCGTGGTACCGGAGTCACGGGCGTCGCCGTCCGGCAGGCACCGGGCGGCTGGCGCATCACCGGCTGCACCCGAGGCGCCTACACCCTGACCGCACACCGCTAGCCCCGCTTCCCGCACCGGGGTCGGGCCGTGGACTCAGGTCCGGTGATCGGGTGCCGAAGACGGCCCACCTCGAGTGCCGGCGTCCCGGGTCCGAGGTGACGGTTCAGGCGAGGATCTGGACGTACCCGTCGGTTCCGTGAACGCGGATCCGCTGCCCGTCCCGGATCAGCCGGGTGGCCTGCTCCACCCCCACAACGGCCGGCAGGCCGTACTCCCGCGCGATCACCGCCCCGTGCGTCATGAGGCCGCCCACCTCCGTCACCAGCCCGGCGACGGTGACGAACAGGGGGGTCCAGCTGGGGTCGGTGTAGGCGGTGACCAGGATGTCGCCCGCCTCGAGGTCGGCCTGCGCCATGTCCATGACGACACGGGCACGGCCCTCGACGGTCCCGGCCGAGACCGGGAGGCCGGCCAGCGCGCCGGGCGGGGCGTCGTCACGCCGATACCGGCCGGTGATGACCTCGCCGTCCGAGGTGAGGACCCGGGGCGGTGTGAGCGCCTCGTACGACCGGAACGCCTCCCGCCTTTCCAGGATGAGTCCGGCGTCCACCTCGTCGGTGCGCACGACTTCTTGCAACTCCGGGAACCGGAGGAAGAAGATGTCTTCTCTCTCGCGCAGGGTGCCGGAGCGGACGAGGCGATCGGCTTCCCGCAGCAGCGCCTGCTTGTAGGCGAAGTAGCGGCTGACCATGCCGTACTTGGGGTACTCCCGGTATCCGGCGAAGGCGCGGACGCGGTCGATCATCCGCTTGGTCTCCTCGGCCTTCCGCTCCCCGTGGGGCAGGGCGCGCAATCGCGTCAGAAGTTCCTGTTCTCTCCGTCGTGACTCCAGGCGTCCTTGTTCGAAGTGCCGTCCGCCGGCGCCCGGCTCGAAATTCTTGATGTTGCCGAGGACGGCAGGCACGAGCGTGGCGGGATGCTCGCTCCAGCGCGTTCTGGTGATGTCGATCTCACCTGCACAGCGCATGCCGTACTCGTCGAGGTAGCCCCGGATGGCGTCACGTGCTTCCCGTCCGCCGGCCAGCCCGGCCAGCTCGTCCAGGAAGCCGTCGCCCTCCCGGCCTTCGTCCACGACGCGGTGCAAGAACGTCACGACGTCCGCGTGCGGCCGGATCGCGTCCGCGACGTCGAGGAGCGCCAGCCCCATCTCCGACGTGACGTTGTGGGGGACGGATTGGGTGAGCGCGTCGGCCGCGTTCTTCTCGCCCAGCCACGCCTCGAGGTGGTCGTTGAGCCACCAGGTCGCCTCCATCCCCGCCATGATCACCTGGAGGCTCCGCGGAGAGAACAGGATGCGCTTCAGCTCTGCGATGTCGGCCAGGATGAAGTCGAGCAGCGCCGGCCCGGACAGAGTCCGGATCTCGCTCCGCAGGGTGGCAACGGACGCCTGACTGTGCTGGATCAGCTGGGTGACAAGGGCCGGGTCGGTCTCGATCGGGGCGGGTGGGTCACCGGCGGGTGCGGCGGTGGAATCCTCGTCCGGAAGTAAGCGGATGAAGTCGCCGCGGTCGAGGACGGTCTGCAGCGCGTCCCGGACCAGCGGATCGGACTTCCCCAGGGTCCCGAGGAGGTTCGCGCGACCCGCGGGCGTCGCCAGGACGGGGGCCACGTCGACGAACAACCGTCCGCCCGCCTCGTGCATCGGCCGTGGGGTCGTCAGCTGCCACAGGGAGAGTCCCAGCGGCTTCATCGCGTCGGTCATCATCTGCTGGTGACCGACGGAGACGTAGACACGGTTCTCCTGGTCATCGGTCCTGGGGATGGGGAACAGGGTGGTGATCGGCCTGCTCTGCACGATGTGGAAGTCATCGCCGACCAGGCACCATTCGATGTCCTGGGGCCTGCCGAAGTGCGCTTCGATGCGCCGGCCCAGCCGCACCAGGCGCACGACTTGCGCATCCGTCAGAGCCGGCTGCGTCTGCCGCCGCGGTTCGACCGGTGCGTCCTGGGTGCCGCCTCCCGGCGACGCCTGGACGGACCGCGGCTTGGTGGCGACCGCTGCGGTGACGACCTGATCGTCGCGCACCGTGTAGACGTCCCCGGCGACCAGACCGGAGACAAGCGCCTCGCCGAGCCCCCAACCGGCTTCCACAGTGGCGATTTTCCGGTTCGAGGTCACGGGGTCCGCGGTGAAGAGGATCCCGGCCGCGTCCGGGAACACCATCTGCTGTACGACCACGGCCATCCGTATCCTGCGGTGGTCAAAGCCGTTACGGCACCGGTAGGTCACCGCCCGCTCGGTGAACAGCGAGGCCCAGCACCTCCGGACGTGCCGGAGGATCTCCGGTAGGCCCACGATGTTCAGGTACGAGTCCTGCTGCCCGGCGAAGGACGCGGTCGGCAGGTCCTCGGCCGTCGCGCTGGAACGCACCGCGTAGGAGGCTTGCTCCCCGAGCCGGGCGAGCGATCCGCTGACCGCCGCCACAAGATCGTCAGGAACCGCGACGCCTTCGACGACCCGGCGGACATCGGCGCTCAGGGTGCGGATCGCCGCGCGGTCGTCCGGTTTCACACGCGCCAGCAGGTCAAGCTGGGCGTCGATCGACGGCGCCTGGGCCACGACCCGCTGGAAGGCGTCTGTCGTGACGCAGAATCCGTCCGGCACGCGGATGCCATTGATTCGCGAGAGCTCGCCCAGGTGCGCCCCCTTTCCGCCGACGTCTGCGATATTCGTCGAGTCGATCTCCTCGAAATCCAGCACGTAACCCAATTCCGTCGCTCCATCGTCTGTCGGGCCGGTTCGCAACGGGCAAGTATGAAGCACTTTCTGACGCCTCATGAGACGCGCGACTCTGATATAAAGTGAAAGTGGCGGGGAGCGGCACGCGCAGCCGCCCCGGACGGTGGATCCCCCTGTCCCTCACCCCGCGCCTGACCCGCAGCCGCCGCCCTGCGCCTATGGCCTACCGACACCCCGCCGGGGCACTCGACGTTCCGCCCGACACCCGGCCGCCGGTTGCCGCAGGCAGTAACCCACAGTTCAGTGACGCCTCGAACAGAGTGGGGTCCCGGCAGTAACGGCGCGGGGGGCAACGGACACACAGATCAGCAGTCCGTCGTCAGATTATCCCCGAAAGGCCTTACCGGGACTTCGACCTGCATATCCATTGGAAATTTCTTCATTGCTACCGGGACCCCCGTTATGCGGGGGGCGGCCGGAATACAGAAGAAACACACCCCGCAGGTCGTCCTCACGCTGCCGCGTGTCGTCCAGACCGGGGCGCCCTGCCGTGGCCGTCCTCAGCGCCGGCGGCTGTCCGCTCGTTACCGGCAAGCATCGCCCAGGTACCCCTTGACCTCGGTGACGTCGGCCACGGTGCCGTTCAGCCGGATCTGCCGTCACCCGCGTCCGTCACCGAGGCAAGGAGCCGCTCCGATATTGCTGCCAAGAAACACGGTCTGTGGATGTAACCCTTTTGCCGGTTCTCACCAAGCAGGGGCGAAATCGACGAAGGGAGCACGACCGGTGCGTCGCAAACAGGCGAAGATCGCCACAGATCCTGTGGCCTTCGAGGCCTTCTACCGGCGGCATGTGGATGCGGTCACCTGCTTCCTCGCCCGCCGGGTCGACGACCCGCACACCGTCGCCGACCTGGTGGCCGAGGTGTTCGTGGCAGTGCTCGACTCGGCCCACACCTACCGGGCCGAGCTGGGTACCGAGATCGCCTGGCTCTACGGCGTCGCCCGCAAGACGATCTCCGCTGAGCGGCGCAGAGCGTACAAGCAGCATCAGCTGACGGGTCGGGTGAGCGGGCGGCGCACGCTCGACGTTGACGACTTCGCCGAACTGGAGGAGCGCATCGACGCGGAGCGGCACACCAGGCAGGCGTTCGAGGCCATGGCCGATCTACCGGAGGGGGAGCGCGCGGTACTGGAGCTGGTCGTCATCGATCAGCTCACGGTCACCGAGGCCGCGCTCGCCCTCGGCATCGGGCACAGCGCCGCCAAGGTGCGTCTGCACCGCGCCCGCAAGAAGCTCCGGAACCTGCCCTTCGTCATGACTGGAGCATCGGGATGAAATACCAGGAGCAACTGCTGATGGAACTCAAAACCGAGATCACCTACCGTACCGAGCGGCGTCGCCGCGTCACCCGCCGGCTGTACGCAGGCGGCGCGGTGGCCCTTCTCGCCGCAGCGGCGGCGTTCATCGTTCCGGTGCTGACCGGGACGGAGGAGCCCGCATACGCGGTGAGCAAGAACGCCGACGGCACGGTCAGGGTGGAGATCAACGAGTTCAGGGACGCCGACCGGCTGGAGCAGGACCTGCGCGACGCGGGCGTCACGGCCGACATCACCTACCTCCCACCGGGCAAGGCATGCAAGGTGGGCAGAGGAGAGACGGTCGGCCGGACGGTGACCCTGGGGCCGGACGCGAACGCGGTCGCCCGGATGCACAACGGCGGGCTGGACATCAACCCTCGGAACATCGGCGAAAACCACACCCTGGTGCTGGAGTTCGCCGGGAACGAGGGCACCCCCGCGGCCGAGAAGCGGGAGGTGTCGTGGCGGCTGACAGGGCATACGATCACCGGCCCGGTCACGCCGTGCGTCACAGTCGATGACCCCGGGTGGGAAACCGGCAACAGCAGCTGACCTCGGCCGTCATCGCCGTTGATTGCCAGTGCGGCCGTCGTCTGGCGGCATGGCGCAGCGGCATGGTGACCCCGCCACCGGCGGCTTCAAGGCTTCGCAGCTCACGGCTTCACGGCCGTGAGCTGCGCTCATCGTCCTCTGCACCCTCACCGAGGGCAGCCCGATCCTCCACACGGAGATCTTGTGTCCGATACAGCATCGTTCCGATCTTTGCTCACAAGGTCGTTGACCGCCGTTCTGGCCGTGTTCCTCGGCGTGCCCCCGGCCCACGCCGAGCCGTCCGCGCCCAGGGGCGACCCTGACGGCGTCACCCTGATCACCGGCGACCGCGTCGTGATCACCGGTTCCGGCCAGCGCATCGAGCCCGGCCCCGGCAGGCAGGTGAGCTTCATCCGGCAGCTGATCGACGGCCATGTGTACGTGATCCCATCCGACGCCCGCCCTTTGCTCGCCCAGGGCCTGTTGGACAGGCGCCTGTTCGACGTCACCCAACTCCTGGCCTGGCGGTACGACGACGACGCCACTGCCGACATCCCCCTGATCATCCAGTCCGAGCGGGCGCCCGCAGGGGCCCGCACCACCCGGAGCCTGACCGGCCTCGGTATGAACGCGCTCAGCGTGCCCAAGGCGAGCGCCGCCCGTACCTGGAAGGACCTGACCGGCGGCGTCCACGCACTCGGCGCGACGAAGACGAAGCTCTGGCTGGACGGCCGCCGCACCTTCGACCTCGATCGCAGCGTCAAGCAGATCGGCGCGCCTCAGGCATGGGAGCGCGGCCTGACCGGCAAGGGCGTCACGGTCGCCGTGCTCGACAGCGGCTACGACGCCGGCCACCCCGACCTGCAGAACGTCGTCGTCCAGGAGCGGAACTTCAGCAACGACCCGGACATGCGTGACACCGTTGGGCACGGCACCCATGTCGCCTCCATCGTCGCCGGGGCCGGCGGACAGTACCGAGGCGTGGCTCCCGGCGCCAGACTCGCGATCGGCAAGGTCGGCAGTGCGTACGTCCGCGACTCCGCCATCCTCGCCGGCATGGAGTGGGCCGCCGTGGAGGTCAGGGCGAAGATCGTCAACATGAGCCTGGGCGGTCCCGACACCCCTGAACTCGACCCCCTCGAGCAGGCGGTGAACACCCTGTCCGAGCGGACGGGAGCCTTGTTCGTGGTGTCCGCGGGCAACCGCCACGACCTGCCCGTCTCCAGTCCCGGCAGCGCCGACGCGGCCCTCACCGTCGGTGCCGTGGACCGGGACGACCGGCTGGCCCGCTTCTCCAGCAAGGGGCCGCGCGAAGGCGACCACGCCGTCAAACCCGACGTCACCGCGCCCGGTGTGGGCATCATGGCCGCGGCCGCCGAGGGCACCGCCGACGGCCCGCACATCGCGCTGAACGGCACGTCGATGGCGGCCCCGCATGTCGCAGGAGCCGCAGCCATCCTCGCCGAGCAGCACCCCGACTGGACCGGCGGGCAGCTCAAGTCCGCGTTGATCGGCAGCGCGCGGCCCATGGACGGCGCGACCCCGTACGAAGGGGGCGCCGGACGCGTGGACGTGCCACGGGTGATCAACCAGCCGATCGTGGCCGACAAGCCCAACGTGTGGGCCGCCTTCTCCTGGGACGATTCCACCCGGACCCAGACCACGACCCTCACGTACGCCAACTCCGGCGACGCTCCCGTCACCCTCAACCTCGCCGCCGACGGCGACACGGTGAAACTGTCCACGCGACGGCTCGACGTGCCCGCCGGGGGCACGGCGTCGGTCACGCTCACCGTCGACGCCGGCGGCAAGGCCCCCGGCGACTACCCGGGGACGATCACCGCCACCTCCGGCGAGATGACGGTCCGCACGCTGGCGGGCGCGTACGTCGAGCCCGAGTCCTACGACGTGCGGCTCACGGCGTACGGCAAGGAGGGAGACGTCACCAACGTCTTCACGCAGATCTACGATCCCGAGACCGGCGAGACACGACAGCTGATCCTCGACAGTGCGACCGGCACGATCCGGCTGCCGAAGGGGCACTGGAAGCTGTACGCCGAGATTTACGACTCCACCCGGAAAATCACCCTCGCCCACACCGATCTGCGCGTGGACGCCGATCGGCAGGTGACCCTGGACGGCCGTCAGGGCAAGCAGGTCCGCTTCTCGATCGACGACCCGGACGTCGTACCCCGCGACGTCGTCGACGTCCAGGTAAGCAACGGAAAGTGGGGGGTGACCTGGGGAGCCGCGCTGGACGTCCGCAGCGATCTCTTCGCCGTTCCCGCGCGGGAGGCCGGGCTGCGTTACATGATCAGGAGCATCTGGGACGGCGAGGATTCCTCCGGGCGCCCCTACCTGTACGACCTCCTCGACCGCCGCACCGGGGGAATCCCCGAAGACCCCGGTTCCCTGGCACGCCGCGACGACCTCGCCGAAGTAACCGCGACTTACCACGCCTCCGGCGTCGCGGCCAAGGGCGCGCCGCGCTTCGCGCCGCGGTCCGACGACGGCGTGCCTCTCTTTCTGCAGTCGCTTCCGGCGGAGGTGAGCCTGCCGGGCAGCGTCACGTATCACCGTACGCCGGGCACCGTCTGGGAGAGCACATTACAGACCGGCACCACGGTGATGTCCGACTCCGGCACGCTCATGAAGCGCGGGCACACCCGGGAAGTGTGGAACGCGGCGGTTGCCGGGCCGTCCCTCGTCACCGTGACCGGCACCCGTACCGGAGACGGCCTGCACTTCAACGCGGGCCCGCTCTTCGCTGACGGCGTCGCGGGCCGTACCGGCACGGACCGGGCGGCCACCGGCACCGCCACACTCAGCACCGGCGGGCAGGTGCTCGCCCAGGCCGAGCTGTCCGGTTGCGACATCGCCGAGCTCCCGACCTGCGTACTGGACGCCGTCCTGCCGCCGGCGCCGACCAGGTACACGCTGGGCGTGTCGATGAGCAGACAGGTTCCGCACACGGCGCTGTCCACGGCGGTGAAGGCCGTGTGGGAGTTCGACTCGGCCCGCACCGCGGATCGACGGCCGCTGCCGCTTGCCGCGATGCGGTACGCCCCGACCGGCCTCGACGCCTACAACCGAGCCAAGCCCGGCACGGTGACCAGGGTGCCCATGTGGGTGGAACGCAACCCCGGCGCCGCCGAGACGAAGGTGAGATCCGTCCGGCTGGAAGCGTCCTTCGACGACGGAGAGACGTGGCGGCCGGTTCCGGTCGTGCCTTCCGGGTCCGGCTGGAAGGCCGCCGTCCAGAACCCACGCACGCAGGGGTTCGTCTCCCTTCGAGTCGCCGTCACCGACGCCGCCGGCGCTTCGCTCACCCAGACCATCACGCGCGCCTACGGCATCGCCTGACTGACCTCGGGCCGACGCGATCTGCCGGCTCTGGCGGGGAAAAGGACTTGTGCGGTCGGCCCGGGGCGCGGTGTCGGTGTTGCCACCGGTCCGTTTCCCCGAGCCTCCGCCCCAGCACGGCGTGCCGGGCAGGCAGGGCTCAGGCTGGTGCGGTCAGCCGGTCCTGGCGGCGAAGGGACCGCCGGCGCCGAACACGAGCCGCGCGAAGTTCTCACCGATACGGCGGTGTCCTGCGGGATCGGGGTGGACCTCGTCGGGCAGCGGGAGTTCGGCGTAGTCCGTCTCGCCGTAAAGGTCACGGCCGTCGAAGAAGTGCAGGTTCGGGTCGTCAGCCGTCCGCTGTTCGACGATGCGGGCGAGTTCGTCGCGGATGACGTTGAGCGTCAGACGCCCGGCGGCGCGTTCGGCTGGATCGCCCGTGGCCTTGAACCGCAAGGTCCCGCCGTCGAAGTCGGGCGCGAGAGGGCCGGGGGTGTCCTCCTGGATCGGGCACAGGATGGGGGACACGACCAGCAGCGGAGTGGTCGGATGCCCCTCGCGGATGGTGTCCAGGAAGCCGTGGACCGCAGGGGTGAAGGCGCGCAGGCGCATCACGTCGCCGTTGACGACATTGATGCCGAGCTTGACGCTGATCAGGTCCGCGGGGGTGTCCCGCATCGCACGGGCGGTGAACGGGTCCAGCAGGGCGCTGCCACCGAACCCCAGGTTGACCAGTTCCACTCCGCTCCGGGCGGCTGCCAGGGCCGGCCAGGTGGCGGTCGGGTGGGCGGCGTTCGAACCGTGGCTGATGGAACTGCCGTGGTGCAGCCATACTCTGCGCCCGCTGTCCCGCGCCGGCTCGACCGGGGCGTCGGTGCGCAAGGCGATCAGCTCGGTGACCTCCGTATGCGGAAGCCAGATCTCGACATCCTTGTCATCCGCCGGCAGATCAGTGAACCGGGCGGTGCCGGCAGGCCCCTCACGCAGTTCGGCGGACTGGGTGACCATGTCGATGATCGTGTGGACTCTGCCGCCGGCCACCGTGGCCTGGGCAGTGAGACGGCCATCGACCAGCAGGTCGTACACGCCGTCCGGCGGGGCAGGGAAACCTCGGTAGATCCGCTTGGTGGGCAACGTGTCCAGTTCGATCACGGTGGCCCGGGTGCGGAAGGCCAACCGCACGCCGGAGGGCTGCGCCTCGGCCATGGCCAGTTGGTTGTCAGGGATCTGCCGGCGTGCCCGAGCGGGCAGCCGATGCGGCAGCAGGCCGTGGGCGGTCGCTTCCAGGTCGAGAAAACCGCGCAATATGTCCGCGGTGATGGGTGTGGTGATCCAGTCGTGCTCAGTATTCATTGTCTCAACTTGTCGATCAGTATTTCCGGAACGCACATGCGCATCGGTGTGCGGCGCGGCGGACCGCCTCCACGGGGCGGCCCGCCGCCGGTCAGGGTGTGGCCCGGTTCCGTAGCAGGGCGTCAAGGGAATCCAGGATCCAGGCCCAGGACTCCTGCGGGTCGACGTCGGTGTGGCTGAAGCCTCCGGCCGTCTCCAGGCTGACGTAGCCGTGGAAGACGCTGCCCAGCATCCGGACCGCGTGCGTCTGGTCCGGCTCCGTCAGGTCGTAGCCACGCAGGATCGCCCGCGTCATCTGTGCGTGCCGGACGCCGGCACTGGCGGCCGCCGTCTCGGGGTCGAGCCGGAGCCGGGCGGCGGCGTAGCGACCGGGGTGCTCCCGGGCGTAGTCGCGGTAGGCGTCCGCGAATGCGGCCAGGGCGTCCCTGCCGGCCCGCCCGGCCAGGGCGGCGGCCACCCGGTCGGCGAGTTCCTCCAGCGCGAACAGGGCGATCCTGGTCTTGAGGTCCTGGGAGTTCTTCAGGTGCGAGTACAGGCTCGCGACCTTGACGTCGACCCGTCGCGCGAGCGCCGAGACGGTCACCTGGTCGAAGCCGACCTCGTCGGCCAGCTCCGCCCCTTCCCGGGCCAGGCGCTGCGGGGTCAACCCTGCTCTGACCATAACCTTCCTCCCATACGGCGACATCCATTATGCATTTGCCTAAAAGCTTTAGGCAAATGCGGTTGGTGCTCAGGGAGGCCACCGGCAGAGCGAGAGATCCGTACCGCGTCCGTGAACCGCACATGAAGGCGAGCGTGTTGTTCGCGGCATGCATGACGACCGAGGTCTCCAGGCCCCGGGTTCGGGATCGGGGACGGTCCTGGCTTCCGGGAACACGCGCCACGCCGGGGAGAGAGCCCGGCTCAGTGCCTCCGAGAACAAGATCGAGCTGCCGGACGGCGGCTGGGGAGCACGGCCGGGAGCAGGGCGCCGGTCAGTATCCCACGCACACCACGGCCTTCACGGTGGCCGGATCGTCGAGGCGGTTCAGGATGCAGTCGGCCAGGTCGGCGCGGGAGAGGGTGAGGCCGCCACGGACGTTGCGGTCGAGTGAGGTGCGGTAGCGGCCCGTGCGGGGGCCGTCGGTCAGCCGTGGCGGGCGGACGACGGTCCAGTCGAGGCCGGTGGCGCGGATCTCCTCCTCCATGGCCCGCGTGTCGTCGAAGGAGTGCCGCAGGACCCGTTGCAGGACGGGCTTGACGAGCAGCCGGGTGGCCGGCCCGTCGCCGCCGTCGATGAACGCGCCGCTGGCACTGACCACGATCAGCCGCCGCGCCCCGGTGTCCGCCATCGCGCGCACGACACCCCGGGCCCCGGCGGCGCAGACGTCGGTGGGGACCCGCCCGCCCGTGTGGCCGAGGGCCGACAGGATCGCGTCCCGGCCGGCGACGGCGGGGCCGATGGCCTCCGGGGAGCGCACGTCGGCGCGGAGCACGCTCAGCCGGGGGTGCTCGGCGAACGGCAGCCGCGACGACTGGCGGGCCACCGCGGTCACCTCGTGCCCGGCGTCGAGCGCCTGCCGGACCAGATGGATGCCCGTCCTGCCGCTCGCCCCGAAGACCGTCAGCTTCATCGACTCGCTCCTGACCTCTGCCCGGAACGCCCGGGACGATGGGTGAGTGTCCGCTCACCCCATATGGTTAGTGAGTACTTACCAACTGTCAAACCAGGAGACACCGTGCAGAGCACCAGGGAGCGGATCGTCGACGCCGCCGCACAGGTCATGCGCGCCCAGGGGCTCGCCCGTGCCACCACCAAGGAGATCGCCAGAACCGCCGGCTGCTCCGAGGCGCTGCTGTACAAGCACTTCCGCGCGAAGGAGGACCTCTTCCTGGCCGTGCTGCAGGAGCGCGTGCCCGGCCGGCTCCCCCGCCTCCTGGCCACCCTGGCGGACGAGGCCGGACAGGGCACGGTCGAGGAGAACCTGGAGCGGGTCGCGCACGCCGCGATCACCTTCTACCAGGACAGCTTCCCCATCGCCGCGTCGATCTTCTCCGAGCTGCGGCTGCTGGAGGGCTACCGCACGGCGATGCGCGAGCGGGGGGCCGGGCCGCAGACCGTCAACACCTGGCTGGCCGCGTATCTCCGGGCCGAGCAGGCCCTGGGACGGGTCCGGCCGGACGCCGACCCGGAGGCGGTGGCCGCACTGCTGCTCGGAGCCTGCCTGCAGCACGCCTTCCTCGGCCACTTCACCGACACCGGGAGCGCCGACGACACCGCGGGCAGGCTCGCCCGCACCCTCGCGGCCGGCCTGTGAGCGGCCGGACCGCGCACCACTGAGCTGCGCACCACTGGGCCGTGCACCACTGGGCCGTGCACCACTGGGCCGTGCACCGCTCAACCGTGCGGCGGCCGGGCGCGCCCGGGAGGCGCCCACGCCGGCCGTGCAAACACCGGCCACACGGACACCGGCCATACGGTCACCGGCCACGCAGGCGCCGAGCGCGTTGCTCACCACGGGTCCCGGCATGTTCTCTACCCGTGCTGGTCATGTGGATTTCATATCCCTGTGGGCCGGATGTCCGGATCCCCGGAGACCATTCGGCATATGAGAGCCGCGCACCTCGCCTCCGCAGTCCTCGCCCCCGCGATCCTCGCCGCCCTCCTCGTCCCCGCCTCCCCCGCCGCCGCCGGGACCTGCTCCGGCGTCCCCTCCGACTTCGACGGCGACGGCCGGGCCGACCTCGCGGTCGCCGCGCCGTACACCGCCGTCGGCGGGCACGCGCGCGCCGGGTCCGTCACCGTCCTGTACGGCACGCGCGCCGGGCGGCGGCTCACCCAGGACAGCCCCGGCGTGCCCGGCGAGGCGGAGACCGGGGACGCGTTCGGCTCGGCGCTGGCGGCCGGGGACTTCGACGGCGACCACTGCGCCGACCTGGCCGTGGGCGTCTCCGAGGAGGACCGCTCCCGGCCGGGCGCCGACGGCCACGGCGCCGTGCAGATCTTCCACGGCTCCCCGGCCGGGCTGCGTCCCGGCGAGATGATCGACGCCGGGGATCTGGGCCGCAGGCGCGGCCCGGACCGGTTCGGCGCCGCGCTGGCCGCCGGGGACCTGGACGGCGACGGGGACGACGAGCTGGCCGTCGGCGTGCCCGGCCTGGGCGGGGGCGGCGTCGGGGTGTACGGCCTCAAGGGCCGCCGGCCGCAGGTGATCGACCAGGACAGCGGCTGGGTCGGGCAGGACGCCAAGGCGACCGACCAGTTCGGGGCGGTGCTGGCGGCCGGGGACTTCGACGGCGACGGCCGCGCCGAGATCGCGGTGGGCGCGCCCGGCGACACGTTCCTGAAGCGGAACGGCCAGGGGTCGGTCACCGTGCTCGACGTCCGCCGCAGGAGGGCGGCCCTGCTCACCCAGGACAGCCCGGGGATCGCCGGCCTCGGCGAGGCGTGGGACGCCTTCGGCGCGGCGCTGGCCACCGGCGACTTCGACGCCGACGGCCACGACGACCTGGCGATCGGGGTGCCGGGCGAGGGGCTGACCGACGACCAGCGGGCGATGGACTACGGCGACGGCACCGTGGACGTGGTCTACGGCTCGCGTTCCGGGCTGCGGACCGCGACCTCCGAGGCCTGGTCGCAACGGTCTCTCAAGGGCGAGCCCCGCTACTTCGACCGGTTCGGCGCCGCGCTGGCCGCCGGGGACCTCAACGGCGACGGGGACGACGAGCTGGCCGTCGGCGTGCCCGGAGAGAACGCCGTCCAGGTGCTCGCCGGCGGCCGCTCCGGCGGCCTGAGCCGGGCGGGCAACGTGCTGGTCACCGGCCAGGGCGGCGACTTCGGCGCCGCCCTGGCCGCAGTCCCGGGCCGGGGTCTGGCCGTGGCCGCCCCGGGCGACGGCAGGCTCACCCTGCTGCGGACGGCGGTGCGCAAGGGCGCGTACACGGGGGTGCGCCCGGCGGCGGCGGAGACCTTGGCCACCGCCGCCGGGGACTCGCTCTTCGGCTACGCGCTCACAGGACCCGCGACCTCGCCTTGATGCCGCCCCGGATGCGCTTCCTCAGCTCGCTGAGGCGGGCGTCCGGATCGTCGGTGACGACCGCGCCGAACTTGGCCGTGGCGGTGCCGCGGCGCGGGCCGACCCACGCGCGGATCGTGACGGTCGTCGAGTCGCCCTTGTCGAGGGAGGCGATCCGGCAGGCCACGGCCGGCCGGTCGACCGAGCACTTGACGCTGCGCGGCTTGCGGACCACCTTGATCGTGCGGAAATGGCTGGAGAAGGTCCCGACGAGCGCCACGTAGTGCTGGCCGCGGGTCTTCCGGTTGTGCACCTTGACGGTGTAGGTGAGGTATCCACCTCGGCGGACGTACTTGGGGAAGTAGACCTCGTAGCGGAAGGCGGCGGTCGCGGTGGCGGGGGCCGCCGCGGGGGCCACCGTGGGGACCGCGGCGGGGGCCGCGGCCGTGGCGGGGCTCTGCAGGAGGAGGGTGCCGCCCAGCGCGGCGGCGAGAGCCGCGGCGGTGAGCCTCGTGGGGAGGTGACTCATATGCCGCATCATCTAACAAATAGCTGAAAATTCCCCGTAGCCAGGTCCCGGCGGTCAGACCAAGGACGACTCCCCGGCCGGGACGGTGAACCGGGCGGAGGTCTTGGCCGGGGCGCCGCGGCGGCTGATGTAGTCCAGCGTGCGGAAGTCGGCCCGCAGCTCGTCGGAGGTCAGACGGCAGACGATGTAGCCGCGCCGCTGGTCGAGATAGGAGATGTGGGGGTTCTCCGCCAGGGTCTCGGCGATCCGGCCCCTGTCCCGGTAGCCGTCGCCGTCGCTGGCGACCGACGAGGTGACCAGCTCCACCGCCACCCGGGGCGAGTCGGGATCGTCGAAGTCCAGTCTGAGGTCGGCCGCGTGGTGCATGTGCGCGTCACCGGTGAGCACGACCGGGTTGGCCGCGCCGGAGTCGCGGAAGCCGGTCAGCAGCCGGGTGCGCTCGGCGGCGTAACCGTCCCAGGAGTCCATGTTGACCTCGGTGCCCGGGCCGACCTTGGAGTCGCGCTGGGCCATCAGGACCTGCTGGCCGACCAGGTTCCACCGGGCGCCGGAGGCGGCCAGCCCGTCGAGCAGCCAGCGCCGCTGGTCCTCCCCCAGCAGGGTGCGCCCGGTGGCGAGCCGGTCGTCGCAGCCGGCCCTGAGCCCGTCCTCGCAGGCCTGATCGTCGCGGAACTGCCGGGTGTCGAGCAGGTGGAAGCGGGCCAGCGGCCCCCAGTCCACCCGGCGGTGGATCCGCATCGAGGCCCCACCGGGCAGACTCGCCCGGCGCAGCGGCATGTTCTCGTAGTAGGCCTGGAAGGCGTGGGCCCTGCGCCGGGCGAAGCCCGCGGCGCCGCTGCTGGAGACCCCGGCGGCCCAGTTGTTCTCGATCTCGTGGTCGTCGAAGGCGACCAGCCAGGGCGCGACCGCGTGCGCGGCCTGCAGGTCGGCGTCGCTCTTGTACTGCGCGTGCCGCATCCGGTAGTCGGCCAGCGTGGCGCACTTGCCTTCGGTGTGCCGGCGGACGCTCCCGCCGAGCGCGGTGTAACCCCGGGGCGCGTACTCGTACATGTAGTCGCCCAGGTGCACGACCAGGTCGGGGTCCTGCTCGGCCAGCCGCCGGTAGGCCGTGTAGTAGCCGTGCTCGTAGTGGGCGCAGGCGGCTATCGCCAGGGTGAGCGGGGACAGGACCGCCGGGGCGGTGCGGGTGCGGCCGACCGGCGACAGGTGGCCGCCGGCGCGGAAGCGGTAGAAGTACTCCCGCCCGGGCTCCAGCCCGTCCAGCTCGACGTGGACGCTGTGCGCCCGCTCCCACCGCGCGGTCTCGGTGCCGGCGCGGACCACCCTGGCGAACCGCTCGTCGGCGGCGAGCTGCCATTCGACGTCCACGTCCCGGGCGGGCATCCCGCCCCGCCCGCCGGGGCCCAGCGGGTCGAGGGCGAGCCTGGTCCACAGCACGAGCCCCTCCCGCGACGGGTCGCCGGAGGCGATCCCGAGGGTGAAGGGGTCGCCGCCCAGGGCTCTGGAGGCCGCGGCCGGGGCGAGACCCGCCCCGGTGAGCAACAGGCCGCCCGCACCCGCGGCGGCGACGGACAGGAACACTCTGCGTGACGGCTTCTGCTCCACGCCGCCAGTGCAACGCCCCCACCTGTCGCCGCCGTGGCCTGCGCGTCAAGGCGGGGTGAACAGCCGTTGCACAGGCGAGCCCCTACCCGCGGCCGTTAACACCGCCCGACCTGCGGGCGACACCGGGACGAAGAGCTCTCCTCGCGCCGGCGACCTCCCGCGGTGCCGGGTCAGCCCAGGTAGGGCCTCAGGTGGTCGTTGAGCGCGCCGCAGCCCAGATATTTCTCCACGGTGTGGAAGTCGAGCCAGTCCAGGTCGACCAGGGCCTCCTGGTCGACCCCGGTGAAGCAGGACCGCAGGCCCGGCGGGATCGCCGCGATGTCGTCCTTGTCGGCGATGTTGATCCAGCGCCTGACCTGCCGGGGCCGTGCCCCCCAGCCGTTGACCGGGGCGGGCAGCAGGCGCTCGAAGATCACGTTACGCATGCCGAGCGGGCTGCCGAGGGTGATCAGCAGCTCCACCTCCAGATCGGGGTTCTCCCAGAGCGTCTCGTAGGTCACCACGCTGCCGAGCGAGTGCGCGATCACCACCTTCGGCCGGTTGCGCCTGATCACCTCCGCCACGGCCGCACGCGAGCGCGACCGGGCCTCGCCCCCGGCGGTCATGTAGGTGGCCACCTCGGGACAGAAGAACTTGGCGAACTCGGCGGCGTTGCCCTGCAGGCGGTCCAGCAGCCAGCCGGTCATCCGGTGCAGCGCGCCGGTCAGCCCCTCCCCCACCGAGTCGAGCTGCCTGGCCCAGGCGACGAAGACCTCCTGGGCGCCGGCGTCCATGCTCTGCACGGCGCGGGGGGAGTCGTCCTTGTGCTCACCCAGCAGGTGGGCGTAGTAGGCGATCTCGGTGATGTAGCGCTCCTGGGCGTAGGGCCTGCCGCCGGTCAGGCCCTTGTGCAGGTAGCGGTCCCACTTGCCGCGCACCGCGGCGGCGGCGCCGTCGATCGAGTTTCCCGCGTCGCGGTAGTAGTGGTATTTGCCTATCCCGTGCACGCCAACGATCTTGTCCACGCGCCCCCGCCTCCTGTCCGCCGTGCTCCACGACTGCCCCGAGTCACTGTGACGGAAGGAGCCGGACGCCACAAGACCACCCCCATTGGCCCGCCCTGAATGGGGCATAAATCGCTTGATATATGGGTTTGCCGTCCAGTTATTCTGAACGCACGCCCCCAGGAGAAGGAGTCACCCGCCATGCCCGGTCCGCTTCAGATCAGCGGTTCGGTCTCCGTCCCCGAGGCCGAGCTCCACTGGCGGTTCTCCCGCTCCTCGGGCCCCGGCGGGCAGGGGGTCAACACCACCGACAGCCGGGTGGAGCTCGGCTTCGACCTCGGCGCGACCGACGCGTTCGGCCCGGTCCTCAAGGCCCGGGCCCTCGAACGCCTCGGTCCCCGCCTGGTGAACGGCGTCATCACCATCGCCGCCTCGGAGTTCCGTTCTCAGCTGCGCAACCGTGAGGCCGCCGAGACGCGCCTGGCCCGGCTGCTGCGCGAGGCGATCGCCCCGCCGCCCAAGAAGCGCCGGCCGACCAAGCCCAGCAGGGGCGCCGTCGAGCGGCGGATCACCGCCAAGAAACAGCGCTCCGACCTCAAGCGCCTGCGCCGCGATATCTGAGGGGCCCCGACCTCCGAATCGACACATCAGTCGGACGGACGGATGGCGGACCGCGGCGGACCCTCAGGACGTGATGACACAATGAGCGGATGCCTCTCGTCCCCAGCGTCCGCGCCGTCCTGCTCGACGACGACGACCGGCTGGTGCTGTTCCGGCGCACGGTCCCCGGCGAGGAACTCTACTGGTCGATCCCCGGAGGCCACGTCGAGCCCGGGGACGCCTCCCTGGAGGACACCCTCCACCGCGAGCTCCTGGAGGAGCTCGGCGCCACCGTCTCCGGCGTCACCCCGCTGACCACGTTGGAGTGCGTCCGCACGGGGGGCGTCAAGACCCAGCACGTCTACGGCTGCCGCCTGGTCTCCATGGATCCGGCCCTGCGCTGCGGCCCCGAGTTCGCCGATCCGGCCCGCGGTCTCTACGAGGTGGTACGGCTACCGCCCGACCCGGCCGAGATCACCGCCATCAACCTGGTCCCCCGGGAGCTCGGCGCCTACCTGACCGGCCACATCAGCCGACTGCCCGAGCTGATCCCGTAGCGCCCCGCCCGGCCGCGCCGGTCCGCCGGACGGCGGCCTCAGCGGGGCAGGCAGCCGGGCACGCCGTACCGCGCGCCCCGTTTGAAGGCGGACATCCGCTGGGCGGCGGTCCCGTGATCGCTGATGTCGGTCCACGGCGTCTCGTCGCCCAGTCTCCGGTGCGCCTCGGCGATCTCCTCCAGGTCCCCCCGCTCGAACCGCAGGATCCCGTCGTCGGCCGCGCCGTACAGGACGGCCCCCGCCAGGCAGTCCGCCTGCAGCTCGTAGGTGCGCAGGACCAGGTCGTCGTGGAGCCGCCGCTGTACGGCGTGCCCCCACTCGTGGGCGATGACCAGATACACCCACGCGTCCCCGGAACGGTAGCCGTCCTCCATGAGGTCGACGTCCCATGCGATGTAGTCGCCGTTGTGGCAGTACCAGGCGTTGTCGTAGTCGAGCCGCTTCGCGCCGCAGAAAGGCGGTTTCCTCCCGCCCCGCTGGTAACCGCCGAAAACGGCCGGAGCGGAGTATCTCCCGGTGAACAACCGCGGCCAGTGGGCCGCCCAGTATCGGTTGACCACGTAAAGAGCCGCGGAGATGTCGTCGTCCATGTCGTCCGCCTGCCGCGCGGACGCGGACGCGGCTCCGCCGCCCGCGCCGACGGTGATCAGGGATGCCAGGGCGAGCACCAGCCAGACCGCTCTCCAACGCCGCACGCTCACGACCGCCTCTCGTCGGCCCCGATCCTGCCTAGACGGTAAACGCGGATTTATCGCCATGGAAGAGAGAATCGTGATCCATAACGAGATCTCACGGAGCGCGGTTAAATTGACGCCCTATGCGGCATAAATCACTTTCATCCCGGAAACACTTTCATCCCGGGCGCCACCCCCGCCGCACGCCATTTTTTCCGGCCGCGATTCACCGGAAAGCGCGCCGCCCTCACGGCGCCGCCGCACCGCCACCCCCCGCACCGCCCTCACCCCGCCACCACCCCCGCGCCGCCCTCACCGCGCCGCCGCCGGGCGCGGGCACGCCGTACCGGCGCCGGCCCGGGGGCTCAGCCGTGGCGGTCCTGCATCTCCCACAGGTGGTCGATGACATGCCAGGCGATCCGGCGGGCGGCGTAGCGGGCGGGCCAGCCGCCGGAGACCACGGGGGCGCCGTCGGAGGGCCTGGCCAGCACCTCTGCGAGCTCCGCGCGCATGGCCGCCAGGCCCGAGGCGTCACGGAAGGGCCGGTGCCGCACCCCGACCTTGCGGGCGTAGGCGCGCTCGGCCTCGACCACGTGGGCGACCATCTTGTCCCGGTCGCGGCCACCGCCGCGCGGCCCCTTCCTCAGCTCCTCCGGCGAGCCGGCCGCGACCTCCTCGAACAGCTCCCACGCCGCCCTGACCAGCGCGACGGTCCGCGCCGCCTCGGCGGCCCCCACCGGCTCCGCGTCCAGCCCGGCGACCGCCTCGATCGCCCCGAAGTCGGTGGTCGAGCCTCCCCGGACCCGCTCCACGACCACCGGGGCACCGGGCTCGAACGTCAACCCGGCCCGCTCGGCGATCACCCGGTAGCGCGGCGCGTAGTCCGCCAGCGCCTCCAGCGCCAGCTCCTCCGACCTGCCGATGCGGCACCATCCCGGCCACTCGACCGAGCAGGCGAAGACCTTCTTCGGGCCGATCTCCAGATAAACGTCCGTCATGCCCCACATCGTCGCAGCGGTGGCTGACACCTCATGTCAGGTATCACCGTCGATCAGGCCGATCAGGTCGGCGACCGAGTCGACCACCCGGGACGGGCGGAACGGGTAGCGGTCGATCTGCCCCCTGTTCATGACACCGCTGAGCACCAGGATCGTGTGCAGCCCCGCCTCCATCCCGGAGACGATGTCGGTGTCCATCCGGTCACCGATCATGGCGGTGCTCTCGCTGTGGCCGTCGATGGCCCGCAGCGCGCTGCGCATCATCATCGGGTTGGGCTTGCCCACGAAGTAGGGCTCCACGCCGGTCGCCTTGGTGATCATCGCCGCGACCGCGCCGCAGGCGGGCAGCGAGCCCTCGTTGGACGGGCCGACCGGGTCGGGGTTGGTGGCGATGAACCGGGCGCCGCCCTCGATCAGCCGGATCGCCCGGGTGATCTGGGTGAAGCTGTAGGTGCGGGTCTCGCCGAGCACCACGTAGTCGGGGTCGATGTCGGTGAGGACGTAGCCCACCTCGTGCAGCGCGGTGGTCAGCCCCGCCTCGCCGATCACGTAGGCGGAGCCGCCGGGACGCTGGCCGTCCAGGAACTTCGCCGTGGCCAGCGCCGACGTCCAGATCGCCTCCGACGGGATCTCCAGGCCGGCCGCGCGCAGCCGTACGGCCAGATCGCGCGGGGTGTAGATGGAGTTGTTGGTCAGCACCAGGAACCGCTTGCCGGACTCACGCAGGCGGCGGATGAACTCCTCGGCCCCTGGCACCGGGTGTCCCTCGTGGACGAGGACCCCGTCCATGTCCGACAACCAGCACTCGATCGGCTTGCGCTCGTCCACCGTTCCCCCGCGTTCCAGGCCAACAGGTACGGAACAAGGATGACAGGTCCGGAGTGGGCGACACGTCATCAGGCCCACGCGGAAGCCCCGGAACGGACCGGCCGCCGGGCGGCCGCCGGCCGGTCCGGGCGCCTACCGGTCCGGTGCCTACTGGTCCGGGTGTTTACCGGTCGGGGCGCCTACCGGTCCGGGTGCCCACCGTCTCGGGTGCCTACTGGATGGTGCGCCAGCCCTGCTCCTCGACCAGTTCCCTGCTGCGCCAGCCGTAGGGCGTGCGGATCATGCGGTGGTGGTACCACCCCCCGCCGTGGATGAGCCCGGGGGCGCCGGCGGCGACCATGTCCCTGGACGGGGCGAGCGTGTCGGTGAAGGAGGCCGTGACCACTGCCTCGTCCCCCTCGAACCTGACGGTCGTCGCCCCGATCAGGTGCTGGCGGCCCGGCCACTGCGGCAGCACCTCGGCCAGCCAGCGCCGGGCCTCCTCCCGGGTGCCCCGGATGCCGCCGGCCGCCGTGTAGTCGATCACCGCGTCCGCGGTGAACACCAGGTCGAGCCGGTCCCAGTCTCCGGTGTCGATGGCGTAGGCGTATTTGGCGAGCAGGTCGCCGATCTCCAGCCGGTCCGCGATCTCCTGTTCCCTCATACCCTTATCCAACCAAACGCTTGGTCAGGGCGCGAGGGCCTCCAGCGCGGCTTCCGCCTTGCGCATCGACTCCTCCGGGTCGGCGTCCGGCGAGCCGATCTCCGGATCGAAGTTGAGGTCGTGGAAGACGTCGGTGACGCCCCTGGCCTCCAGGGCGGCCACGTCCTGCCGGATCTCCTCGAACGAGCCGGTCAGCGGGGCGCGGCCGGCGACTCCGGAGGGACGGACCTGGGTGACGCCGCGGGTGACGAAGCGCAGCGCCTCCGGATCCCGCCCGGCGGCCCGGGCCGCCTCCTTTACTATGTAGATTTTTTCGTCGACGCGGTCGAGGTCCTCACGGCTCGAACTGATCCAGCCGTCGGCCAGGCGCCCCGCGCGGCGCAGCGCCACCTCCGCGCTCCCGCCCAGCAGGATCGGCGGCTGCGTGAGCGGCTTGGGGTCCTGGTGGACGGGCGGCAGTTCGTAGAACTCCCCCTTGTGCTCCACGACCTCCTCCGACCACAGCCGCCGCAGCACATGGACGAACTCCTCCCCGCGCCGCCCGCGCCGCTCGAAGGGCACCCCCGAGGCGGCGAACTCCTCCGGCAGCCAGCCCAGCCCGAGCCCGACGTCCAGCCGGCCGCCGGAGACCGCCTGCAGGCTGGCCAGCTGCTTGGCAAGCAGCGCCGGCGAGGCGAACGGCATGTTGAGCACCGCCACGCCGAGCCGGACCCGGCCGGTCACCCCCGCCAGGTAGGAGAGCGTGACCACCGGGTCGTGCACACTGCGGTAGACCGGCCCCATCGGGTGCCCCTGCGGGTAGAGCAGGCGCTGGAAGGTCCACACCTCGTGGTAGCCGAGCTCCTCGGCCCGGCGTGCGACCCGCACCATGTTGGCGGGCGTCGCCCAGGATCCCGACACCGGCACCGCGAATCCGATCCTCATGCCATGCACCTTATGCGCCCGCACGGCGCGCCGCGGATCAGTGGTTCACTTGCCCGATGAGCGACAGCGACGACCTGATCGAGGAACTGTGCCGGATCGGCGTCCGGTACGGCGACGCGCCCGCCGAGGTGCTGCCGACCAGGCCGGATGTGATCATCGTGCGGGCCGGGTCCGTCGTGGTGAAGGCGCACGCCCCCGGGGCGCCGCGGGCTCCGCTGGCCGAGCGGATGCGGGCCGTGGCGCACCCGGCGCTACGCGGCGTCCTGCTCGAACCGGTGACCGAGGAGGTCACGACCGTCCACGGCCGGCTGGTCACCGTGTGGCCGGCCGGGACGCCGGTGGACCACCGGGATCCCGACGCGGCCCCGTGGGAGGCGGCCGCGCGGCTGCTGGCCCGGCTGCACGCCGTGCCGGCGCGGGCGCTGCCCCCGCTGCCGGCCGCGGGCGGGCCCGCCCGGGTCGCCGCCACGGTCGCCCGCCTGGACGGCGGCTCGGCCGCCGAGCGCGTCGTGCGCCGGGCCCTGGCCTGCCTGCCCCCGCTCGGCGCCGGGCCCGGCTCCCTCGCGCACGGCGACTGGCACATGGGTCAGCTGGTCCGCGTCGGGGACGAGTGGATCCTCATCGACATCGACGACCTGGGGATCGGCGATCCGGCCTGGGACCTGGCCAGGCCGGCCGCCTGGTTCGCGGCCGGCCTGCTGGATCCGGAGGTGTGGTGGCGCTTCCTGGGGGCCTACCGGGCCGCGGGCGGGCGCGCCGCCGGGGCCGACGGCGACCCGTGGGAGCGGCTCGACCTGCCGGCGCAGGCGATGACCGTGCAGCTCACGGCGGCGGCGGTGGCCACGGCGGGACGGGAGGGACGGCCGCTGGACGAGGTCGAGCAGGTGCTGGTCGACACCTGCCAGAGGATTGTTCAGCTCCGGAGCGCCTGTCATAGTGTGCCCACGCAGTAGGTTGTGGTTACTTCAACACAATGCCAAGGACAAGGAGATCAGCCAGATGCAGTGCCCGAAGTGTCGCGGCGCTATGCGCACTTATGAGCGCAATGGCGTCCATATCGACCAGTGTGACGGCTGTCGCGGGATCTTCCTGGACTATGGCGAGCTCGAGACGCTGACTCGCATGGAGAGCCAGTGGTCCCAGTCGCATGCCGCTCCCCCGCCGCCGCCTCCGCCGCCGGTGCACGGCGCCCCCGCGTGGGGCGCGCCGCACCACGGCGGTCACTACGGCCACCACCGCCAGCGCAGCTGGGTGGGGATGCTCTTCTCGACCTGATCCGATCAGGGGGGAGACCCGGACCGCGATCCCGTCAGGGGATCGCGGTCCTCGCGTCCGGGGCGCGCCGGCCGGGCCCACGGCGGGGCCGCGGGCCCGGCGGTCAGCCGGGGAAGTCGCCCGGCTTGATGCGCTTGGGCCGCACGGTGCCTCCCGCGACGGCGTTCAGCGTCATGGTCCAGTTGCTCCAGCGGATCTGGGTCGCGGTGCGGACCGTCCTGAACCGCACGGACTTGCCGAACTGCTCGAAGGCGCACGAGCGGGTGAAGCTGCGGGCCTTGGAGTCCCAGTCGGTGCCGAGGGTGTAATAGACCTTGTACTTGCCGTCCCGCACGCCCCGGATCTTGAATTTCGACTTCTTGCGGACGTAGACGCGGATCGCCTTCTTCTTGCCGCGCACCAGCACCACGACCGCGTCCCGGGTGTTGCCGTTCCTCAGTTCGAGATGGGCGCGCCCGGGGCGGCTCTCGGAGGCGATGTATCTGCCGTTGGGCAGGCGGCGGGACCTCTCCCCGGCGACCTTCACCGGGACGACGTCGGTGCTGTAGTCGCCCAGGTCGGCCAGCGCCTCCGCGCTCTTGCGGACCGGCGACAGCTGCCCGCTCTCGGCCACCCCGGTCAGCACGGCGGGGCCGGTGCAGACGTCCTGCGCCCGCACGTCCTCCTGGGCGGCGCCCAGCGCGCCCACGAGCCGCCGCAGCGCGCCGACGTAGTCACCGTGCTCGGCCCCCACCTCGGGCGGCGGGGTCAGCGCCTCCAGCCCGGCGACCGCCTCCTCCATCGCGGTGACCGTCTGCTCCAGCCGCCTGTCGAGCCCCTTGACGCCGGTGGCGTCGAGCTTCTTGAGCGCCTCCCTGATCGGGCCGCGCGCCCTGCCGAGCGCCGCGCGGTATTCCTCGGTGGTCAGCCCCGCCGGGGTGGGCGTGCCGCTGGAGGGCGCGCCCGTCTCTCCGCCGGTTCCCGCCACGCCGCTCGCGCTGGAAGTGCCGACCACGGGCTCACTGGGGGCGCCGGAGGTGCAGGCGCTCAGGGCCAGCACGGTGATCACGGCGCAGGACAGCAGTCGGGGGGTAGTCACCTGCCCCACTATCGCCGGATCGATCACGACACGTCAATGTGGATCAGCGTTTCTCCGGCGGTGTCCCGTGCGGTCCAGGATCGGCGCACCGGCCGCTCTCACCGGGGCGGATGGGGAATTCACGGACCGCCGCATTTACGTTTCATAATTTATCGGGATATCGAAGACGGCGCCGATGGGCGCCGGTGAAAGCGATTCCCGGAAGGGCCGTCACCGGGACGGGGCGGGATCCGCCTGCTGCCCGGCCGGGTCCTAGCCGACGGGACGGACCACGTACAGGGACCGGGGCCGCTTGGTGAACTCCACCTCCCCGGGGACGACGGCCGTCTCGCCGTCGCGTGCCAGCCGTAGCGCGCCGGAGGAGGAGGAGGAGACCTTCAGCGTGTCGGCCTGCCACTGCTGGTAGTGCCTGGACAGGCCGAGCCCGCCCAGCAGCACGCTGGTGAGGGCGCGCAGCCGGGGCAGCCGGGGGGCCGCGGTCAGCAGCCGGATGTCCAGCAGCCCGTCCTCCAGCCTCCGCCTCAGGCGCGGGGCGGCGCCGCGCGAGTCGTAGCGGCAGTTGCCGACGAACAGCAGCCAGATCCGCCGGGGCACGCCGTCGACGATCACCTCCTCCGGCTCGGCGGTGCGCAGCACGCGGCCCAGGGCCCACAGCAGCGCGGGCCACTTGCCGACACGCTGCTCCAGGGACTCGCGCAGGTCGACGACCTCCGGGTAGACGCCGAGGGCGGCGTTGTTGAGGAAGACCCGGCCGGCCACCTCCCCCACGTCCACCGCGACCACCCCGCCCGAGCGGTAGGCGGTCATCGCGTCCTCGGGACCGCGCAGGCCCAGCGCCCCGGCGAAGTGGTCGAGCGTCCCGCCCGGGATGACCAGCAGCGGCCTGCGGTGCTCCAGCGCGGCCTGCGCCCCGCGGTTGACCGTGCCGTCGCCCCCGGCGACCGCCAGCACCCGGGCCCTGGCCGCGGCCCCGTCCATCAGCTCTCCCAGGTCCGGGCCGTCCGCCTCGACCACCTCTGCCTCGGGCAGCCAGGTCCGCACCGCCGCGGCCGTGACGGGGGCGCCGCCCGCCGTGGGGTTGACCACGGCCACCACGCCCTCACCGGCGGGGTCGTGGCCGGGCACCGGCGGCGCGGTGACGACGCGCGGCGCGCCCGTCACCGCCTCCGGCCAGAGCCGCCGGGTGGCCAGCCCGGTCGCCACGCCGATCGCGGCCCCCACCAGGACGTCGCCCGGGTAGTGCACGCCGGTGTAGACGCGGGAGAAGCAGACCGCCGCCGCCAGCAGCGCGACGGGGGCCGCGACCGCGCCGGGCGCCTCCATGGCCACGGCGGTGGCGAACGCGGCCGCCGAGGCCGAGTGGCCGGACGGGAACGACGCCGAGGCGGGCATCTTGATCATCCGTGCCAGCGGGAGGCCGTCCAGCGACGGCCGGGTCCGGCCGAAGGCCTGCTTGCCGACCAGGTTCACCAGGGGGCTGGCCAGGCTGATCGCCAGCAGTCCGCGGGTCGCGGCGCGGCGCAGCGGTCGCCGCCCGCTGACGGCCAGCGCCCCGGCGAGGCCGGCCCACAGCAGCGAGTTGTCGGCCGCGCGCGACAGGGCGGGCACGAGGCCCTCGAGGCCGGGGAGCCTGGCGTCCGCCACCACGGCGAACAGCCGCCGGTCCAGCCTGCCGAGCCACGACCTCAACCGCATGTGCCCCACCTTTCCGGATGACGGGCGAGTGAACAGGGACTTAATTCTGTCGCATACCCCGATATCCGGCGCACGCCCCATTTCTTGCCCTCCCATAATTCCCAGAAGAGAGGCTATTTGAAGAAATGAGGTGGAATGAAACGGTTGATCGGCGTCGTTCTCGCGCTGCTGCTCGGCGCCGTGGTGGTGACGGCGGTCGTCCTGGGCGACGGAGGCGGCGGACCGGCCACGGTGCGGGGTGTGATCGGCTCGGAGAAGAAGCCGTTCTTCGACGACCCGCGGGTGCGCGCGGCGTTCGAGCGGCACGGGCTGCGGGTGGAGGTGGACACCGCCGGATCCCGGCAGATCGCGACCGAGGTCAGGCTCGACGACTACGCGTTCGCGTTCCCCTCCAGCCTCCCCGCCGCGGAGAAGATCAAGAAGGACCGGCGGGTCTCCACCACCTTCTCCCCCTTCTACTCGCCCATGGCGGTGGCCACGTTCCAGCCGATCGCCGACGTCCTGGCCGGGGCCGGGCTGGTGCGCGACTCCGGCCGGGGCTACCGGGTGCTCGACATCGCCGCGTACCTGGACCTGGTGGCCAAGGGCACCCGGTGGGACCGGCTGCCGGGCAACAGCGCCTATCCGGCGCGCAAGCGGGTGCTGCTGACCACCACCGACATCAGGACCTCCAACTCCGCGGCCATGTATCTGGCGATGACCAGCTACGTCGCCAACGGCGAGGACGTGGTCGCCGCCCCGGCCCGGGTGCCCGCAGTGGCCAGGGCGGTGGCGCCGGTCTTCCTCGACCAGGGCTACTCGCAGTCGTCGACCGAGGCCCCCTTCGACGACTACCTCGCCATGGGGCCGGGCAAGACGCCGATGGTCATGATCTACGAGGCCCAGTACCTGTCCCGCGTGTTCGCCGGCGACGGCTCGATCCGGCCCGAGATGCGGCTGCTCTACCCCGCGCCGACCGTGCTGAGCAAGCACACACTGGTGCCGTTCACCCCGCAGGCGGCCGAGGTCGGGCGGCTGCTGACCGAGGATCCCGAGCTCAGGGGCCTGGCCGCGCGGCACGGCTTCCGCACCGCCGACCCCGCGGCGTTCGCCGGCCTGGTCGCCGAGCACCGGGCGCCGGTGGCGCGCGATCTGGTGGACGTGGTGGAGCCGCCCACCTACGAGCGGCTGGAGGAGCTCGTCTCCGCCGTCGAGCGGCTGTACGCCGGCGGCGCCGGGCCGCGGACCGAAGGAGGGTCCTGACATGACCGACAGCGGACTGACCCTGACCCCTCCCGCCCCGGTGGCCGCCGTGCCCGCCTCGACGGCGGCGGCCATGCTCCCGCTGGCCGACGGCCGCGAGGCCGAACTCACCGCCAGGGCGCAGGGGTTCGCCACGGAACTGGCCGCGATGGACCCCCGGGTGCCGGACTTCACCCGCAAGGTGCGCGACATCTCCTCGATGGGCGACACCGAGATCCGCTCCGCCTCCCAGGTGGCCAACCGGATGCTCAAGCGGCCGGTGGCCGCCCTGGCGGCGGCCCGGGGCGAGGGGGCCGACGCCCAGGGCCGGGTGGCCGACCGGCTGGTCGCGCTCCGCCGTACGGTGGTGGACCTCGACCCCAAGCAGGCGGCGGGCGGTCCCCGCAGGCTGCTGGGGCTGATCCCCTTCGGGGACCGGCTGCGCAACTACTTCGCCAAGTATCACAGCGCCCAGAAGCAGCTGGACGACGTCATCCGGGCGCTGAGGTCCGGCCAGGACGAGCTGCTGAAGGACAACGCCGCGATCGAGGGCGAGAAGGCCGGCCTGTGGGAGACGATGACCCGCCTGCAGGAGTACGCGGTGCTGGCCGCCGCGCTGGACGCCGCCCTGGAGGAGCGCATCCTCCTGCTCGACACGACCGACCCCGACAGGGCCGCCGCGCTCCGCTCCGACGCCCTGTTCGCCATACGGCAGAAGCACCAGGACGTCCTCACCCAGCTGGCGGTCTCGGTCCAGGGCTACCTGGCCCTCGACCTGATCCGCAAGAACAACCTGGAGCTCAGCAAGGGCGTGGACCGGGCCACCACCACGACGGTCGCCGCGCTGCGCACCGCGGTGACCGTGGCCCAGGCGCTGGCCGGCCAGAAGCTGATGCTGGAGCAGATCACCGCGCTCAACTCCACCACCGGCGACCTGATCCTGGCCACCGGCGAGATGCTGCGCACCCAGGCCGGGGCCGTCCAGAACCAGGCCGCCTCCACCACCGTCGACATGGACGTGCTGCGCAGGGCCTTCGACAACGTCTACGCCACCATGGACATGATCGACGGCTTCCGCTCGCAGGCCGTGGAGAGCATGGCCGTCACCGTCGACAGTCTGAGCGCCGAGCTCGCCCACGCCAGGACCTACCTCGACCGCGCCGAGGCCGCCTCATGAGCGGCACACCTCCCCCGCCCTCGCCTTCCGCGCCGGCCGGGCCCTCCTCGCGCCGCCGGGCCGTCCGCTCCGCCGTACGGCGGGCGGCGGCGGCGCTGGCACTGCTGGCACTGGCCACGCCGGTGGCGTGCTCCTCCGGGGACGCGCCCGAGGACGGCCCGGACGTGCTGCGGGTGCTGGCCGGCAGCGAGGTCAAGGACCTGGAGCCGATGCTGCGGCGCTCCGGCGTGCGGGTGAAAATCTCCTACACCGGGACCCTGGACGGCGCCGAGCAGGTGGCCGCCGGCGGCGCGGACGGCTCCTACGACGCGATCTGGTTCTCCTCCAACCGCTACCTGTCGCTGATCGACGGCGCGACGGCCCGGCTGTCCACCGAGACCAAGATCATGTCTTCCCCGGTGGTCCTCGGCCTCACGGACGCCAAGGCGCGGGAGCTGGGCTGGGCGGGCCGGCCGGTCACCTGGGAGCAGATCGCGACCGCCGCGCGGGAGCAGCGGTTCACCTTCGGCATGGCCAACCCCGCCTCCTCCAACTCGGGCTTCTCCGCGCTGGTCGGGGTGGCCGCCGCGCTGTCGGACGCCGGGGAGGCGCTGAGCGGCGAGCAGGTCGCGGCGGTCACGCCCAGGCTCAAGGAGTTCTTCTCCGCCCAGCGGCTGACCTCGGGCTCCTCCGGCTGGCTGGCCGACGCCTACAGCCGGGAGGGCGGGGTGGACGGCATCGTGAACTACGAGTCGGTGCTGCTCGGCCTGGAGGGGCTGAGCCTGATCCACCCGAGCGACGGCGTGGTCACCGCCGACTACCCGCTCACCCTGCTGGCCTCGGCCAGGCCGGAGAAGAAGGAGTTGTACGGCAGGCTGACCGGCTGGCTGCGGCGGCCGGACACGCAGCGGGAGATCATGACCGCCACCCACCGGCGGCCGATCGTCCCGGGCGTCCGGCCCGGACCGGAGTTCGGCACGGCGCCGCTGCTGGAGCTGCCGTTCCCCAACCGCCGGGCCGCCGCCGACGCGTTGATCACCGCCTACCTCGACGAGGCGCGCGTCCCCGCCCGGGCGCTGTTCGTGCTGGACACCTCGGGGTCGATGGACGGCGAGCGGATCGAGGCGCTGCGCCAGGCGCTGATCACGCTCACCGGCGCCGACACCTCGGCCTCCGGCACGTTCTCCCGCTTCCGCAGCAGGGAGGACGTGGTCATGATCCCGTTCAGCGGCTCCGCCGGGCAGCCGCAGCCGTTCGCCCTGCCCGAACGCGACCCGCAGCCGGTCCTGGCGCGGATCAGGGCCTACGCCGAGAACCTCCGGGCGGGCGGCGGGACCGCGATCTTCGACGGGCTGCGCGCCGCCTACGGGCAGGCCGCCGGGGCCGGCCAGGGCCGCTACACCTCGGTCGTGCTGATGACAGACGGCGAGAACACCGACGGCATCTCCTACGACGACTTCGAGCTCTTCTACCGGACGCTCCCCCGGGAGCGGCAGCAGGTCCGGACGTTCGTCGTGCTGTTCGGCGAGAGCGACGTGGAGGAGATGAGGAAGATAGCCAAGCTGACCCGGGGCGCCGTCTTCGACGCCCGCAGCGGGTCGCTGGCCTCGGCGTTCAAGGAGATCCGTGGCTACCAGTGATCGCTGTGCGGGCCGCCCGGCCCGGGCCGCCCGGCCCGGCGACGGAGGCGGCCGTGTCCGCTGAGCGGGTGCTGAGATACCTCGGCTCCACCAGGAACATCGCCGGCTGCGCCCTGGCCCTGCTGGGGGCGCTGGCGCACTTCCTCGGCCTGGCCGGCGCGTTCTGGCCGGTGGTGGTCGCCGGGCTGTACGGCGTGGGCGCGTTGCTGGCCCCGCCGGACCGGATCCGGCTGGCCGTCTCCCACGCCGAGGTCGAGACCGGCCTGCTCCGCGCCGACCTCGACGCCCTGCTGCGCGGGGTGGAGAGCTCCCAGCGCTTCCCCGGCGACGTGCAGGCCAGGCTCGGCGGGCTGGCCGACGTGCTCAGCGGCGTCCTGGGCCGGGCGGAGGTGCTGACCGCCTCCCCCGACCACCTGCACATCGTCTCCCAGACGATCCGCGACTACCTGCCGGCCAGCCTGGAGGCCTACGCCAACCTGCCCCGCGCCTACGCCCTCAGCCGCCGCACGGACCGCGAGCGCAGCGCCCACGAGGAGCTCCTGGCCCAGCTCGACCTGCTGGAGGCCAAGCTGCGCGAGGTGGCCGGGGCCGTGCACCGGGGCGACGAGCAGGCCCTGCGCGACCAGGGCCGTTTCCTGCGGGAGCGGTTCGGCGGCTCCGGCCTTGACCTGTAGCGGAACGGCCGTCCGGCCGCGCTCCGGTCAACGGCGCGTCCGGGCCGGATCGACGGCGGGGTCGTCCAGATCGTACCCCCGGGCCCCCAGCTCCGCCTCGACCGCGGCGCAGACCGTCTCCACGACCGTGACCCGGGCCAGGCGCTTGTCGTCTCCCGCCACCACGTGCCAGGGGGCCTTCGGATGGTCGGTGCGGGCGAGCATGTCCTCCACGGCCGTCTCGTACTGCGGGCGCCTGTCGCGGTTGCGCCAGTCCTCGTCGGTGAGCTTCCACGCCCGCAGCGGGTCGTCCGCCCGGTCCTGGAAGCGCCGGAGCTGCTCCTCCTCGGAGACGTGCATCCAGAACTTGACCATGATCATTCCCTCGGCGGCGAGGGTCCTCTCGAACTCCACGATCTCGCCGTAGGCGCGCGACCACTGCTCCTCGGTGGCGAAACCCTCGACCCGCTCCACCAGCACCCGCCCGTACCAGGACCGGTCGAGCACGGCCATGCCGCCCCAACCGGGCAGGACGGGCCAGAACCGCCACAGGAAGTGGTGCCGCTTCTCGTCGTAGGTCGGTGCCGCGAACTGGGCGACCCGCACGTGCCGCGGGTCGAGCGGGCGCACCAGCCGCTTGATGGCCCCTCCCTTGCCCGAGGCGTCCCAGCCCTCGAACACCACGCAGAGCGGGGGGCCGATGCGCTTGTCCGCGACCTGCCCGCCCAGGATGAGCCGCAGGCGCAGCAGGCGCTCCAGCGCGGCGTCGAGCCGCTCGGCGGCCTCTTTCTTGGCCAGTTTCCGCGACAGGTCGACCTGTGACAACCGATTCATGGACATCAGCCTCGCACCGTCCGCCGGGAGCCTGCCACCCGCCCGGCCCCGCCCGGCACCGGGCGGCGGACGGCGGACGGCGGGCGGCGGGCGGCTCAGGCGACGGTGATCCGGAAGATCGCCTCGCCCGAGGCGCGCCGGCTCTGCTCGTCGGCGGGCGTCCGGCCGGCCGTGCAGCGCCGGCAGTTGGAGATCGTGACGGTGGCCGTGCCGGGGCGCTTGGCGTTGAAGACGAAGTAGCGGACCCCGCCGGCCCCTTCGGCCGCGGGACGGTACTCCTCACTGATGAACGACGCCACCATGACGTCCGGCAGGTCCGCCATCTGCCAGCGGTCTCCGGCGGAGGTGTTCTCCTCCACCGCCAGGGAGAACCGCGCGCCGGGCGTGAGCCGGACGTCCGCCGTCCTGCCGACGCCCCCGTGGACGATCGTTCCCAGGTCGTAGACGGCGGATCCGGTGCCGCACCCCGTGACCAGCGCCACCACCAGCAGCAGGACGGCCAACCCCGTTCGGTGTATCACGCAGCTCACAGTAGTGACCCCGGCCGCCGATGCCTCAGGGGGCCACGCCGTCCCACTCCTCCAGCGGGGCGCAGTGCCAGCGCCAGTCGCTCTGGCGGGGGCGGCCGGGGAGGTCCGCGCGGCCGTTGGCCCACAGCAGCGTCTGCCACGGGTCGCCGTCGCGCGGCGCCCAGGGGAACAGGCGGCGCAGGGTGGCCGCGCTCAGCTCGGCGGGCGGGGTGAACGGCAGCCCCAGCCCCAGGGCGGCGTCGTAGGTGTGCATCAGCATCTCGTCGCAGGCCATGCCCGCGAACCCGGAGGCGTCGGCCATGCCGTACGGGTGCCAGCCGCGCGCCCCCGCCGGGCTGCCCTGGACGACCCGCGCCACGACCGTGGCGAACACCCCGACGGTGGCGGCCAGGTCCGCCGGGGAGCTGTCGGGCCGCACCCGCAGGTCCATCGTGCTGAGCTCGCGTTCGCCGGCGGCGAAGTCGGTGGCGTACCACAGGAGGGTGTCGGAGATGTGCGCGACCACCTGGGCGACCGTCCACTCCATCCCGGGGATCCCGCTCCCCCAGTCGCCGTCGAGCCCCGAGCCGAGGAAGGTCTGACACTCGTCCGCCACGCGGAGAACCGTTTTCGCGTCCATCGGACGATCCTTCCAGAAGGCCCCGACAGCCGAGCCTCCCGGAGGGCCCGGCCGCCGAGCGTCAGCCCAGGCGGGCCCGGTAGACCTCCCTGGCCCGCCCGATCAGCTCCAGGTGGTCGCCGAGCTGCCCGGCGGTCTCGAAGACGCCCTCCTTCCGGAGCAGCGCCTCCATGCCGTCCAGCCATCGCAGGCACCAGCGGACGTCCTGCGCCCTGGCCACGTGGCGGCCGTCGACGTCGAGGTAGACCGGGCTGGTGTGGGCGTGGACGCCGTCGGTGAAGGCGCGCTCGTGCGGTCCGCCGGCGGCCACGGCGACGACGTAGGTGGGGTCGCCGACGGCCAGCTCGGCGGTCAGCTCGCCGGGCGGCCCCTCGGCCAGGACGCCGTCGGCGGTGCGGATCTCCAGCCTCTCCACCTCGGGGCCGACCGATCTCACGGTGACCGTGACCCGGTCCCCCGGCGAGAGGTCCAGGGTGGCGCCGGGCCCGTGACCGCCGACCGACAGCTCCAGCCAGGGGCCGGTGGTGCCGAACGTACGGCCCCGCCGGACGGCCTCGGCGAAGGATCCGGCGGTGAGCGGCCCGTCCACCCGGGCGTAGACACGGGCCCAGCCCGGCGGGCTGGACTGGTTGCCGCGCCGGGCGAAGGAGACCATCGCGTCGGTCCCCGCGGTGACCGCGAGCCGGTTGCCCGCGCCGACCAGGCGCCGGTAGACGGCGGCGGTCGCGGCGATCGAGCTGTGGTTGAGCACGTCGAGGCTGTCCACCAGGCCGAGCGCGGCGTCGGTGACGATCTCCCTGGCGGAGCAGTTGCGCCCCCACGCCAGCACCCTGTCCGGGACGTCGTCGTCGTGGACCGGCGGGTGGAAGGGATGGCTGTAGCCCGTGATCGCGCCGAGGCCGCGCAGCTCCCGGCAGGCCACGCTGTTGGGCGGCCAGTCCGCGGTGCCCAGGAAGCCGGTGTGGAAGCGCGAGGGCGGGGCCGAGACGCCGAAGGCGTAGAGGTGGCCGAGCAGGTCGTTGCGGTATTCGACGCCGACCCTGGCCAGGTGGGTGGCGTCCGACCAGGGCAGGTCCCGGCCGGCCCAGTGCGCCAGCGCCTCGGAGTCGTAGACCCGCTCGGAGGAGACGTTGCCGGCGACCAGGTTGAGCACGTGCAGGTCCTCGCCGTGCTGCATGGCCGCCGCGAGGGCGGGCGTGCCGACCATGTCCCCGGCCCAGTTGAGGTGGACGTGCATGTCCCCGCCGTACCAGCCCGCCGCCGCCGCGTCGTAGAGCCGCTCGGGGGTGAGCTCGACCAGGGTCTCCACGCCGGGGACGGGGCTGAGCGCGACCTCGGCGGAGCCGTACTCCATCCCTCTGGAGACCCGCACGGTCAGCGGCTCCGCCGGGACGTCCAGCACGAGGTCGTCGCCGTGGAAGTAGGGCCGGACGTGGTGGTCGCGCCGGGCGGGGGCGCCCTCGGGGTACCAGCCCTGCCCGTGCTCGCCGTACACGCTCCATCTGCAGGGGAACCCGGCGCGCAGCCGCAGGCGGGCGGCCTCGGCGGGGCGGGTCAGGGGCGCGAGGTCCACCCGCGCGCCGTCGGCGACCACCTCGCTGGCGCTGGTGATCCTGACGAGGCGGGCGCCGCGCGGGCCGACCTCGTGCGGGTGGCCGTCCACCAGCACGGTGACCGGCTCGTCCCGGGCGGAGTCGACCAGCAGCGTCGTGCGCAGCGGCCGGCCGTCCAGTACGGCGTGCGCGTGCGCCTCGACGGTGCGGCCCTCCCCGGTGAGCCGGAGTGCGGCGAGATTGTCGGGCAGGGCGCCCGCCAGGACGTCGCGCACGACCTCGTCCATGTCGAGCTCGGTCAGCCGGTCGCGCAGCTGCCGGGCAGGCGTGTCCGGGTGGCGGGCCCGGAGCGTGCCGTAGCAGACCTCCCAGAAGGTCGTGGTGCCCATCAGGTAGGCGTCGGTGGCCATGGACTTGACGTAGAAGATGGGGTCCTCGCCCCAGGTGACCCCGTGGCCGGCGAGCAGCGCCCCGTACTCCTCCAGCGCCCGCGCCACGGCGGGGGGCACGGCCGGATCGTCGCACATAGATCTCTCCCCGTGATGAGCTCCTCGTGATCGCCGTCATCGTGGCACGCCCGGCACGGGCCCCGGGCGGACCGGAGGAGCGGAAAGAGCTGTTTTATAACTGCCTGGGGGGCACAAATGATCCCCTGACGGTCAGCACTCATCCCCGGGGGAGGCCCCGGGGACGGAGGCGTCAGGTCACCGGCGTCGCGTCCCCGGCGGTCGGCGCCGTGCCCAGGCGCATCCTCATGGCGTGCTCCACGAGAGTGATCAGCACCTTCTTGCCCGACTCCCGCCTGCGGGCGTCGCAGAACACGACCGGGATGTCCTCGTGGAGCGTCAGGCCGAGCCTGACCTCGTCGAGGTCGTAGCGGCGGGCCCCGTCGAAGCAGTTGACCGCGACGACGAAGGGCGTCTCGCGCCGCTCGAAGTAGTCGAGGGAGGGGAAGCAGTCGGCCAGCCGGCGGGTGTCGGCCAGCACGACCGCGCCCAGGGCGCCCAGGGCCAGCTCGTCCCAGAGGAACCAGAACCGCTCCTGCCCCGGGGTGCCGAACAGGTAGAGCCGGTAGGCGTCGCCGATGGTGATGCGGCCGAAGTCCATCGCGACCGTGGTCGTCTGCTTGGTCTCCACCCCGGACAGGTCGTCGATCCCGAGGCCCCGGTTGGTCAGCGTCTCCTCGGTGCGCAGCGGCGCGATCTCGGAGACCGCGCCGACCAGTGTGGTCTTCCCGGCCCCGAAGCCGCCGGCGACCAGGATCTTGATCGCCTTGGGCAGCTTGACCCGCCCGGCGTCACGGCTAGAGTGCACGGAGTCCATCGAGCACCGCCCTGTACAGCCTTTCGTCGTGCATGTCCGTCTCCGTATGAGGCTCTTGCAGGGCGATGAATCCCTGGTCGAGCAGGTCGCTGAGCAGGACACGGATGGTGCCTGCGGGAAGGTTCATGTGCGCGGCGAGCTCCGCGACCGACTGGGGCTGCTGGCAGAACCGCACGATGGCCAGGCACTCCGGGTCGAGGCCCGCCTCCCTCGGGGAGGTGGAGCGGACGGTCACCGCCAGGGTGATGAGGTCGAACCGGCCCTGGGTCGGTTCGGTCCTGCCGCGGGTGAGGACGTACGGCCGGACGATCGGCCCGGCCTCCTCGCCCACCCACTGCGTGTCGGAATGCTCCTCAAGGGGGTTCATCGCGGGACGTCGTCCATGGCGGACCCCGCCGCCCGCGCGGGCGAGGTGAGGTACTGGCCGACCCGGGTGACGAGCATGGCCATCTCGTAGGCCACGAGGCCGACGTCGGCCTCGTGCGTGCAGAGCACCGCCAGGCAGGCTCCCTGGCCAGCGGCGGTCACGACGAGATACGCCGACCGCATCTCGATGATGGTCTGGCGGACCGCACCGCCGTCGACCCGGTCGCTGACCCCCCGTCCCAGGCTCTGGATCGCCGAGCCCACGGCGGCCAGGTGCTCGGCGTCGGCCTGGCCGAACCCCGCCGACGCGGCCAGCAGCAGGCCGTCGGCGGAGAAGACGATCCCGTGCTCGGCCTCCCCCACTCGGGCGACCAGGTCATCCAGCAACCAGGCCAGGTCGGTGAAAGATCCTGTTCCCTGCACCACTCGTTGTCCTCTTTCTGCCGGTTTCCGCCGGCGGGCGTCCGGTCACCGGCCTCCGGCGGCTCGCCGGCGCCGGGCCGGCACGCGCGGATCCGAGATCATCACTGGTGTCACATGTGGGGCTCTCCGCCGTCGGCGGGATCACCGCCCCGCTCCAGCAGCTGCGCCGCGTCGGAGCGGCCGCGGCGCGTGCCGTCCTGGAAGGAGGCCATGGCCGCGCGGATCGTCTCCGGCGAGCGCTCGTCGCCGTCGTCCTCCTCGGGTGAGGGCGTCACCGGCGACGGCTCCTCCTCCTGCAGCGGAGCGGCGAGGTGGGTCTGCGGGACACGGCGCGGCAGGCCGCCCGGCGTGTGGCTGGTGTCGGGCGGGGGCATGACGGGCGGCAGCGAGGAGCCGGGGGCGCCGGACGCGCCGTTGGCCGCGTGCCGGCCTCCGGCCGGCTGGCCCGTCTCCCGCCGCCGGGGCAGCGCCGCCGCGCGGGCGCTCTCCTCGATGGGGCTCTCCTCGATGGCGCTCTCCCTCCTGTCGGACGGCCCGGCGGCCGGGACGCCGCCCGGGCCGGTGCCGCCGGTGATCTCCAGTGGGCCGCCGCCCAGGCCGCGCGGTGCCGGCAGGACCGGCGCGCCGCCGAGCGCCGTGCGGGCCTGCGGCACGCTGACGGCGGGCTCCGGCTCGGCCTGCCCGGGCTGCTCGGTGACCAGCTCCTGCGGGATCAGGACGACGACCGTCGTGCCACCGTACGGCGAGGCCTTGAACGTGACGCGGATCTCGTGCCGCTCGGCCAGGCGGCTGACCACGTACAGGCCCAGGCGGGCGTTGCCCGACAGCTTGAGCTCCGGCGGGTTGGCGATCCGCTCGTTGGCCTCCTTGATGTCCTCCGGGCTCATGCCCAGGCCCCGGTCCTCGATCTCGATGGCATACCCGTGGGCCACGGAGTGCCCGCTGACCTGCACTGTGGTGTAGGGCGGGGAGAAGGAGGCGGCGTTCTCGACCAGCTCGGCGACCAGGTGGATGACGTCGCCCACGGCCCGCCCGTCCAGCGCGGCGTCGCCCAGGGGCAGCACGTCGACACGGGTGTAGTCCTCGATCTCGGCCAGCGAGCCGCGGACCACGTCGATCATCGGGACCGAGTCGCGCCAGGCGCGGCCGGGAGCCGCGCCGGACAGCACGAGGAGGTTCTCGGCGTAGCGGCGCATGCGGGTCGCCAGGTGGTCGAGCCGGAACAGGTCCCGCAGCTCCTGGGGGTCGTTCTCCCGGCGCTCCATGACGTCCAGCACGCTCAGCTGGCGGTGGACCAGCGACTGGGTGCGACGGGCGAGGTTGCGCAGGATGTCGGCGATGTCCCGCCGGAGCTGGGCCTGTTCGGCGGCGACCTTGATCGCGGTCTGCTGGACGGCGTTGAACGCCTGGCCGACGTGGCCGATCTGGTCGTCGCCGAACTTCAGCGGCGGCGCCTCGGCCGCGACGTCCACCTCCTGCCCGTGGCCGATCCGCTCCACCACCGAGGGCAGCCGCTCGTTGGCGAGCTCCCAGGCCGCCAGGCGCAGCTTCTCGAGCTGCTGGATCAGGGCGCGGGCCGTGGTGATGGACAGGACGACGGAGGCGATGACCGCCAGCAGCCCCAGGCCGCCGGCCAGCGAGAGCCGCACGATGACGCCGACCGCGACCGGGGTGGCCCGCTGGACCACGCCGTCGCCGGCCGCCAGCACCACCTCCTGCAGCTGCGCCAGCGCGGGCTGGGTGGCGGAGGTCCACTGCCTGAGGGTGACGGGGTCGGACAGGGATATCGGAGTGCTCCGGACGAGCTGCTCCTCCATGGCGCGCATGCGGGTGAACGGCTCACCGGCGGCCAGGCGCTGGTAGGACTCGCGGTCGGCGGCCGGGAGTTCGGCCACGGTCTCCTCCAGCAGGAACCGCCGGGCGCCGACGACCTGCGCGAACAGGTCGCGTTCGTCGTCGGTGAGCCGGCCCGCCGCCAGCGCGCCCGCCGCCAGGGCGTCCTCCCTGGCCAGGACCTCCCGGGCCCGGCTCAACTGGATGATCGTGCGGGTGTCCTTGGCGATCTCCTTGTCGTCGAGCGTCGCCATCGAGTCGTAGATGCGGTAGAGGGAGTCGATGACCCCGGTGAACGTCGCGGCCGCCGGGATCCGGCCGCTCCGCCCGGCGTCGATGTCCTTGCGGCCGGAGCCGAGGCCGTCCAGCTCCTGGAACACCTCGGTGACGCGCTGTTCGAGGGCCGCGCTCCCCAGCAGCCGCACGTTGCCGCCGGTCGCGAGCCTGCGGAAGTCCGCGCCGGCCGCGTCGGTCCGCCTGCGCTGGGCTTGCAGCAGTCCGCGCTGCTGCCGGGCGGTGCCGGGATCACCCAGGATGACCAGGCTGAGCCTCCGCTCCGCCTGCAACTCCACCAGGAGGCGTTCGCTCGGCTCGGCGATGCCCGAGTCGAGAGTGGCCACTCCGAGCATGTTCAGACCTTCGCGCACCGTCACCCACGCGGTGAACGCCCACAGCGCGATAAGGGACACCAGAAGCGCCGTGACCTTGGTCCGCAAACGCGCGTTGCGCAAGCGCATAGCATCCATCCTGGTGAAAGTTAAAGGAAATCACAGTACGTTTCACGGCAATTAACGCGTGTGAATAATCGGCGCCGCATCATGTGATCGGCGACATCCGCTCCGCACCCGGAGAACCCTAGCAATGTCATCAAATACACTCAAGGCGGCATTGATCTCCCGGACTCATCTGTCCTTTTCCGGACAAAATTACCCGCTGAATTCCGGTTACCCTCCGTCATCGCGGCCGGGTCACCCGGCCGCGTCGGCCCGCGCGGGACGCGCCAGGTGCAGCGCCCCCAGGACGGCCGCCGTGACGATCGCCACCGGCAGATACAGGTCCTTGTCATGCCAGAGCGGCGGCGCGCCGATCGGCGTGCCCCGGTCCCCGACCGAGCCCCGGAGGTAGCGGTACCCCCGTTCCACCGCCTCCGCCCGCTCCCGCCCGTCCGCCGGAGCGGTCAGCAGCAGGGTCTGGAGCGCGTAGGCGGTCTCCTCCGCCGTCCCCTCCCAGCGGCCCCAGGACCCGTCGCCGCGCTGGGTGGCGAGGATCCAGCGCACGGCCCCGTCCACGGCGCCCGCCGACTCCTCGCCGCCGAACTCCTCCAGGGCCAGCGCGCAGCAGGCCGTCGCGTAGTACGGCGAGGCGTGCCAGCGGTCCAGCCAGCTGCCGTCCTCGCGCTGGCAGCCGCGCAGCCACGCCGCCAGCTTGCCGGTGGCCTCCGCGTAGCGCGGCGCGGCCCCGGGGCGGCGGCGCGCGTACTCCCCGAAGGCGTCGAGCACATGCGCGTTGACCGTCGGGGAGGCCCCCTCCTCCCCGCGCCAGGTGCAGAAATGGGTGTCCGTCTCATACACCCGCAGGCCGTCCGGCTCGTGGGGCTCCCCCAGCAGAGCCAGGGCGTAGAGCGCGACCGAGGTGGTGTCGGCGTCCGGCGGCAGCCCCGGCCCCGCCGGGGTGCCCTCCGGGCCGAGCGCCTCCCCCAGGCTCGCCACCAGCTGGGGCGGCACGTCCACGGGGACGCCGGCCCGCCGCAGCCAGCTGAGCACCCATCCGCGTTCGAACACGGTGACGGGCAGGGCGCACGGCACCGGCCCGCCGTACCTGCCCGCGACCGCCTCCAGATACCGCCGCACCGGATCGCCGGGGCCGGGCCCGCCCGCCGGTCCGAGCCACGCGCCGCCGGCCGCGGGCGAGGCCCCGATCGTGCCGACGGCCGTGTCCCGGGCGCCGGCGGCCGTCCCGACCAGGCTGGGGACGATCCCCGGGGCCTGGACCGCCGCCTCGCCCGCGACCTCCAGCGCGTGGACCAGCTTCCGCGGGACCGCCGCCCCCGTCGCCAGCCACGTCCGGATCGCCGACAGCTTGGCGTCGTCCATGCCCGCGGGGAGGGCCAGGCGTCCGGCGCCGTCCCCCTGCGCCAGATGCCCGTTGATCCGCAGGACCAGGGCCGGCACGATGAGCTCGATCGCCGGCATGTCGGGCAGGGCGGGCCAGCGGTCCTCACGTGACCAGCCGCGCAGCAGCTCCAGGCCGCGGTCGGCGGAGCGGCTCACCGCCGCGGGGTCGAGGCCGGGATCGGGGTCGTCGCGCCGCAGCTCGGCGACGAGCGCCTCGGTCGCGCTGAGCGTGGGCACCGGGGCATAGCCGCCGGGGGCGCCCCAGCCGCCGTCCGGCCGCTGGGCGGCCAGCAGGAAGCGGACGCGCTCGGCGTGGCCGGTCAGCCACGGGGCCAGGCTCACCAGCCGCCCGGTCTCGTACACCGAGGCCGAGACCTGGCCGTACGGCTCGGCCACGAGCCCGGCGACCAGCTCGCGCGCCGCGGCGGGCACGTCGATCCCGGCCCGTCCCGCCGGCCGCGCGGTGTCCGGCAGGAGGAGATCGTCGACGCTCACAGGCTGCCCCAGTAGTCGCCGACCCGGTAGAAGCCCGCGCAGAAGTCCATCTGCCGCTCCAGGTAGCCGGCCAGCTCGGGCCGGTCGGCCCGGATCGGGTCGATCAGCTCCCGGCTCAGGGCGGCGAGCCGGGCGGCCTCGCGCTCGACCTCGGCGCGGGTGACGCCGAGCAGCAGGGAGTTGAGATCCCCCCAGCTCAGGTCCCGCCCGTAGGTCCCCATGTCGTTGAGCAGGCGGATCACCCGCTGCACCGCGCGGGCCGCCTGGCGCACACGGTCGAGGTCGGTGACCGCCGCCGTCTCCTCGGTGTGGATCCAGTGGGAGACGAAGGCGAAGCAGAAACCGAGGTTGTCGGCGTTGCCGAGATACTCCCCGAAGCTCGGTGTGGCGCCCTCGCTCTTCCAGCGCCACTCCCGCAGCATCGCCTCCAGCATGAGCCGGAGCTCCTCGCGCCAGACGGGGCCGAGGACGGGGAAGGCGGGCGCGGCGGCGAGTCCGTCCCGGATGTCGGCCAGCAGGCGCGTGAGGTCGTCGCCGGGGACCGGCGGAGCGCCCTCGGCCACCTCCAGGCACCGCCGCGCGACGTCCTCGGCCTCCGCCCGCGAGGTGGCGACGTAATCGACGAGCCAGTCCAGGCCGAACGCCCACAGGCAGACCTTGTTGGCCATCCGCAGCTGTTCGGCGCTGAACCACGGCCCGCTGAAGGCCATGGCCAGCGACAGGGTGCTGTAGAGGGCCTCGTCGAACGGCTTGGCGGAGAACAGGTCCGGATAGGCCAGCGCCCAGCCGCGCATCTCCCGCTGGGACTGCCCGGCCACGGCGCAGACCGTCCCGGAGCCCGCGGCCGCCGGCCAGGCGGCGAGGGCGGGCTGCGCCGTCATCGCACCCGCCCGGGGACGCGCTGGAGGGGGTGGAGGTTCAGCTCGACCTTCTGCCTGGGGCGCAGCGAGGCGGCCGGCGCCGGGGTGAACGGTCCCTGACCGGTGACCGTGGGGCGGAAGCGGCTCAGGATGGCCGCCACCAGCAGCGGCGCCTCGACGTAGAACAGGTGCTGCCCCAGGCACTGGTGCGGCCCTCCGCCGAAAGGGAAGTAGGAGTATTTGTGCCGGCGCTCGTGGCTTCCGGGGGCGAACCGCTCGGGGTCGAACTCCAGCGGGCGCTCCCAGAACTCCTCCAGCCGGTGCGTGGCATAGGGGCTGATCAGCACCTGTGAGCCCGCCCTGACCGGCACGCCGCCGATCTCCCCCGACTCCATGGCCATCCGGGGGAAGATCCAGCCCGCCGGGTACAGCCGCAGGAGTTCTTGCAGGACCATGCGGGTGTAGACCAGTTCGGGCAGGTGCGCCGGGACGGCCGGCCCGGCGCCGACCACGCGGTCGATCTCGTCATAGAGCCTGGCCGCCACCTCGGGGTGGGTCTCCAGCAGCGGCCACAGCCAGGTCAGGGTCATCGCGGTGGACTCCGAGGCCGCGCCGTAGACGCTGACCAGGTCGTCGCGGATCTGCCGGTCGACGGCCTCCCCGCCCTCGTCCCCGCGTGCCCGGCAGAGCGCGGAGATGACGTCGAGACCGCCGTCGGGGTCGGCCCGCGCCTTGCGGATCACCGGGAACACCACGTCGTCGACCGTCCTGACGGCCCTCATGAAGGCCCGGTCACCGGGCACCCGGACGGAGTAGGGCGCGAACGGCATGAGCAGCCTGAAGTTGATCGACGTGGCGGCCGTGTCGTAGGCCGGCGCGAGGCGTTCCCCGTCCGCACGGGTGATCTTGTCGCCGAACAGCACCCTGATGACGGCCTGGTTGACGATGCCGGCCATCTCCTCGGCGGCGTCGATGGGCCGGCCGTCACGGGCGTAGTCGTCCAGCTCCTCGACGCGCGCGGTGATCGTCCGCGCCATCTCCTCGGCCAGCGAGGCGACGTACCGGACGGTGAACAGGGGCTGCAGGATCTTCCTGCTCTCCTCCCAGGGCCGGCCCTCGCCGAGGATGCTGGCGCCGAGGATGCGTTGCAGGGGGCGCCAGAACATCCCCTCGCGCCGGTAGTTCGTCCAGTCGGCCCGCAGCACCTGCTGGACGTGCTCGGGGTGGGTGACCAGATAGGGCCGGAACGGCCCCAGGTTGAGCCGGACGACCTCCCCGCCCGCCTGTCGGCCCAGCTCGGCCAGCGCGTTGACCGGATCCCTCATGAACCGGGGGAGGATGTGGCGGGCGGGAGCGGTCCTGGCCCGCCGTACCCCCCGCGTGCCCGTATCGATCGACATCGTTGAAGCTCCCACTTCGCATGGAACGGATCCACGCAGCGTGACCACCGCCCAGGGCGAGCCGGGGCGGTACGGGCGCAATCCGGGGATCCACCACTCCGTCGTGGCCGGTCCCCACACGGGAAACAGGTCAGGGCCGGTCGACCGGCGACCCTTCTGCGGCCTTCCCACGCCTCGCCATGCGCCTTATCTCACACTCACGTATCCGAAGAGTGCTTTATTGCGACATTCGTAACGCTCGGGACGAAGTATCACATGATCCACTCAGACCATCAACCCGGAAACGGAACAATAGTTTTGTCGACCCACAAATGAATCGTTCCATTAAGTGGCAATTCACATGAAATGGACACAATACACATCAAGCATCTTGACTGAAAGTCACGCAACGTAGTCATGGCCACACGCTCCCGCCCGCCGCGACCGGGCGGCGCGGAGCCGGCGCGGACCGGGCGGCGCGGGACGGGCGGGCCGGCGTCGGGCGGGCCGGCGTCGGGCGGGCCGGCGTCGGAGACCCGCGGGGAGCCGGCCGCGGCACGGGCGGGTCAGTGCGTGAAGACCGCCAGGAGACGGTCGGCGGCCAGGGAGGGCGTCAGGGCCCCGGCCTGGACGTCCCGTTCGATCTCGGCCGTGATGGCGGCGACCTCGGGGTGCTCGCGCAGCCTGGCCAGCAGGCGCTCGGTCACCAGGGACCAGGTCCAGGCGACCTGCTGGTGCCGGCGGCGGGCGGCGAGCTCGCCGGAGGCGGCCATGGTCTCCTGGTGATGGACGAGCTGCCCCCAGAGCTCCTCCAGACCGCTGCCCTCGCGCCCGCTGCAGGTCAGCACCGGCACCGACCGCTCCGAACGGAGCAGCCGCAGCGCCCCCGCCAGCTCCCTGGCCGCCTTCCTGGCCTCCAGCTCGTGCGGGCCGTCGGCCTTGTTGACCGCGATCACGTCGGCGAGCTCCAGCACGCCCTTCTTGATGCCCTGGAGCTGGTCGCCGGTCCTGGCCAGGGCGAGCAGCAGGAAGGTGTCCACCATGTCGGCGACGGCGGTCTCCGACTGGCCGACGCCGACGGTCTCCACCAGCACGACGTCGTATCCGGCCGCCTCCACCACGACCATGGCCTCGCGGGTCGCCCTGGCGACCCCGCCCAGGGTGCCCGAGGTGGGCGAGGGGCGGATGAAGGCCGCCGGGTCGGCGGCCAGACGGGACATCCTGGTCTTGTCGCCGAGGATGCTGCCCCCCGTCCTGGTGGACGAGGGATCGACGGCGAGCACCGCCACCCGGTGCCCCTGCCCGGTCAGGTGCACGCCGAGGGCGTCGATGAAGGTGGACTTGCCGACACCCGGCACGCCGGTGACGCCGATCCGGCGCGCCTTGCCGGCCAGCGGGGTCAGCGCGACCAGCAGCCGCTGGGCCAGCTCCCGGTGGTCGGCCCTGGAGGACTCCACCAGCGTGATCGCCCGCGCGATCCACGCCCTGGAGCCCTCCTTCACCCCCTGCAGATAGTCCTCAAGCGCCCGCGTCATGGCCCAGCCGGGTGAGCAGGTCGCCGAGCAGCCCGCGGGCGGCGTCGGCGATCACGGTGCCGGGCGGGAAGATGGCGGCGGCGCCGGCGGCGCGCAGCTCGTCGAAGTCGCCCGGCGGGATGACGCCGCCGACCACGATCATGATGTCGCCGGCGTCCAGCTCGGCGAGCGCCTCGCGCAGGGCCGGCACCAGCGTCAGGTGCCCGGCCGCCAGCGAGGAGACCCCCACCACGTGCACGTCGGCCTCGACCGCCTGACGGGCGACCTCCTCGGGCGTCTGGAACAGCGGGCCGACGTCGACGTCGAAGCCGAGGTCGGCGAAGGCCGTGGCGATCACCTTCTGGCCCCGGTCATGGCCGTCCTGCCCCATCTTGGCCACCAGGATCCGCGGGCGGCGGCCCTCCAGGCGCTCGAACTCGGCGCACGCCGTACGGACCTCGTCCACGCCCGACCCCACCTCCTCGCGGTACACCCCGGAGATCGTGCGGATCTGACCGGCGTGCCGTCCGAACACCCGCTCCAACGCGTCGGAGATCTCCCCGACCGTGGCCTTGGCCCGGGCCGCCTCGACCGACAGCGCGAGCAGGTTGCCGTCGCCCGCCGCGCCCTTGGCCAGCGCCTCCAGCGCCTGGGCCACCCGGTCGGCGTCGCGCTCCTCGCGCAGGCGGCGGAGCTTGTCCAGCTGCTGGGCCCGGACGGCGGTGTTGTCGACCTTGAGCACGTCGATGACCTCGTCGGCGTCGGGCCGGTACTTGTTGACGCCGATGACCGGCTGGCGGCCGGAGTCGATGCGCGCCTGGGTGCGGGCGGCGGCCTCCTCGATGCGGAGCTTGGGCAGCCCGGCGTCGATCGCCCGCGCCATGCCCCCGGCCGCCTCGACCTCCTCGATGTGCCCCCAGGCCCTGCGCGCCAGCTCGTGGGTGAGCCGCTCGACGTAGTAGGAGCCGCCCCAGGGGTCGATCACCCGGCAGGTGCCGGACTCCTGCTGGAGCAGGAGCTGGGTGTTGCGGGCGATCCGCGCCGAGAAGTCGGTGGGCAGGGCCAGCGCCTCGTCGAGGGCGTTGGTGTGCAGCGACTGGGTGTGGCCCTGCGTGGCGGCCATCGCCTCGACGCAGGTGCGCACGACGTTGTTGAACACGTCCTGGGCGGTGAGCGACCAGCCGGAGGTCTGCGAGTGGGTCCGCAGCGACAGCGACTTGGGATCGGCCGCCCCGAACCCGGACACCAGGCGCGCCCAGAGCAGCCGGGCGGCCCGCAGCTTGGCGACCTCCATGAAGAAGTTCATGCCGATGCACCAGAAGAACGACAGGCGCGGCGCGAACCTGTCGATGTCCAGGCCCGCCCCCACCCCCGCCCGCAGGTACTCCACCCCGTCGGCGAGGGTGTAGGCCAGCTCCAGGTCGCACGTGGCCCCGGCCTCCTGGATGTGGTATCCGGAGATCGAGATCGAGTTGAACTTCGGCATCCGCTCGCTGGTGTAGGAGAAGATGTCCGAGATGATGCGCATCGACGGGCCGGGCGGGTAGATGTAGGTGTTGCGGACCATGAACTCCTTGAGGATGTCGTTCTGGATGGTCCCGGCGAGCTGCTCGGGCGCCACCCCCTGCTCCTCGGCCGCCACGATGTAGAGCGCGAGCACCGGGAGCACCGCGCCGTTCATGGTCATCGACACGCTCATCCGGTCGAGGGGGATCCCGTCGAACAGCTGCCGCATGTCGTAGATGGAGTCGATCGCCACCCCGGCCATGCCGACGTCCCCGGCCACGCGCGGGTGGTCGGAGTCGTAGCCCCGGTGGGTGGCCAGGTCGAAGGCGACCGACAGGCCCTTCTGCCCGGCCGCCAGGTTGCGCCGGTAGAAGGCGTTGGACTCCTCCGCCGTGGAGAACCCGGCGTACTGCCGGATGGTCCACGGCTGGTTGACGTACATGGTCGGGTACGGTCCGCGCAGATACGGCGCGGCGCCCGGATAGGTCTCCAGGAAGTCCAGGCCGGCCAGATCGTCGGCCGTGTAGAGCGGCTTGACCCCGATCCCCTCGGGCGTCTCCCACTCCAGCCCCTCCGGGTCCTGCCCGGTGGCCCGCCGTACGGCCCGCGCCCATCCGGCCGGGTCCGGCGTGACGGGGCCGCCCTCCAGCCCGATTCCGGAGAAGTCGGGAATCATCGAGCCACCCCCAGGTCGTCGAAGGTCGTGCGGAGCACGCCGAGCGCGTCGCACCCGGCGTAGAGGTTGGCGTCCACGCCCACGTACTCTCCCTTCCCCGCCAGCCACACCTTCGCCGCCCCCGCCTGCCGCAACGCGGCGGCCACGGCCTCGGCGTGCTCGCCGTACAGCCTGTCGCTGGAGCACAGACACGCGATCTTCGCACCGCTGGCGGCGAAGGCGGCGGCGATCCGGCCGGGGTCGACGCCGGACGCGGCGGCGCCGGGTCCGGCGGGATCCGCGCCCGGGCCGCCGGTCACGGTGGCGATGCCCCCGGCCTGGAACAGGTTGGCCGCGAACGACGCCCTGGCCGTGTGCGCGGCCACCGGGCCGATGGCCGCCAGGAACACGCTCGGCCTGGTCTCCTGGGCATCGGCCAGGTCGCGCAGCTCCTCGAACGCCTGGGCGTAGTGGACGCCCCGGACCGGCCCGGGCCGGGGCTCGCGGACGGGCCGCCGCTCGGCGAGGTCGGGGAACTCGCTCACCCCGGTGATCGGATCGCGGCGGTGGGCGATGTTCTCCGCCCGCCGCGCCCAGGTGGCCGCGGTCCGGTCGGCGACCAGTCCCGCCTCCAGGGCCGCGGCCATGCCGCCGGCGCGCTCGATCTCCTGGAACCACTCCCAGGCCCGGCCGGCCAGCTCCTCGGTGAGCCGCTCGACGTACCAGGAGCCGCCGGCCGGGTCGATCACCCGGGCCACCCCCGCCTCCTCGACGAGCAGCGAGTGGGTGTTGCGCGCGATGCGCCGGGCGAAGGCGTCGGGGAGGCCGAGACGGGCGTCGAACGGCTGCACGGTCACCGCGTCGGCCCCGCCGGTGCCGGCGGCGAAGCAGGCGAGCGTGGTGCGGAGCATGTTCACCCAGGGGTCGCGGGCGGTCATCATGGCGGAGCCGGTCACCGCGTGCTGCCGCTGCCCCGCCCCGCTCCCGGCCCCGCACACCTCGGCGACCCGCGCCCAGAGCCTGCGCGCGGCGCGGAGCTTGGCGATGGTGAGGAACTGGTCGGCGGTGGCGGCGTAGCGGAACTCCAGCTGCCCGAACGCCTCGTCGACGGTGAGACCGGCGCCGGTCAGCAGCCGCAGGGCCGCGACCCCGGCCGCGACGGAGCAGCCGAGCTCCTCGGCGTCGCTGCCGCCCGCGTCGTGGTACGGCGTGCCGTCCACGACGACCGCCCGCAGACCCGGGTGGCCCGCGACGCAGCGCCGGGCCAGGTCGACCGCGGTCTCCGGGTCGCCGAGCGGGTCGGCGCCCAGGCTCCCGGCGAGCTCTCCCGGCTCCCTCTCCCGGACCGGACCGTCTCCCGCCCCCCGCCCCCCGGTCTCCGGGGAGGGGGCCGCGGCGGCCGGCCTGTCCCCGGCGTGCCCGGAGGGGGCCGCGGGGGCCCGCTTGCCCTCGGCCTGCCCGGAGGGGCCCGCGGCGGCCCGTTTGCCCGCGGCGACCGCGAACAGCGCCTCGGCCGCCTCGCGGGTCCGTTCCCCGGCGTCCAGGGTGATCGAGATCAGCTCCAGATGGACCCGCTCCAGGACGCGGGGCAGGTCCTCGGGCTCCAGGGCGAGCCAGAGCGAGTCGACGCCGTTCTCCAGGTCGGCCAGGACCGCCTCGGGATCGGCCACCTCGTGCCGCTGCCGCACCTCCCAGCTCCCGCCCTCCGGCCGGGAGCCGCGGATGTAGGGGGCCGCGCCCGGCAGGCCCGGATCATCCGGGAGGTCCGACGCGTCGTAGAGTGGCGCGATCGTCACCCCGTCGTAGGTGACCGAGGCCAGAGCCTCCTCGGGGGAGCCGGTCTCGGCTCCGGACTTTCGCAGGACCCCGAGCGCCAGCTCTCGCCACCGCTCCCGCGTGGTCGGCGGGAAATCGGCGGCCGATCGGAGTCTCTCAGGCGGCACCGTCATGCACCGGATAGTAAGCGCCATCGCTGAAGAACATTCTTCCGGGGTCCGGTCGGGACGGTCGCCGGCGGCTCAGGTGACGGGCTCCTCCCAGGTCGCCTGCCAGGTGGCGCGGTTGACGGCACCGGTGGCCGCCAGGCCTTTCTCCCGCTGGAAGGCGCGGCAGATCTCCCGGGACGCCTCGCCGTACATGCCGTCGACGTCGATGCCCCAGCCGCGCGTCCGCATCTGCCGCTGCCAGGTGCGGACGTCCTCGCCGATCATGACCGGCGGGTATTTGAGGACGCGGCCGGGGAAGGACGGGTGCGGCTCGGGCGGGTCGCCGGGGCCGCCGCCGGGCCGGGGCGCGCCGCGCCTCACCCAGGCGTACAGCGGCCCGCCGGGGCAGTCGGTGGAGTAGCCGTCCCGGTGGCCCTTGATCTCGTTGCCCGCGCCGCCCTTGTCGCGGAGGTATTCGACCGCGTCGAGGATGCCGTGCAGGACCTCGTCGGTCGGCTGGGTGAACCCGGAGGAGCCGACCAGGCCGAGCACCGCGTAGTGGCCGCTGTTGAGCCCGGAGCCGTTGGCGGCGGGGAGGTGGTTGGGCCCGCGGCCCTCGAACACCTTCCGGTGCGGACACGCGATCATGGTGTTGCCTGTGAAGTAGACAGAACCGTCACGACGCGCGAGCCAACTCTGATTCTCCGTGCGGGGGCACCACACCTCACCATGATACTTCTGCCGCCGAATATCGAACCTGGCGTTTCTCCGGACGGCACTGCGCGGAGCGAAACTTCGTTGTTTTCGAATGGCGACCACCCACATATCTGTCTTGCAGCTCACGGTCGGGGGTCTACGCCGGAGCGAAGCGGCCCTACCTGACAACAAGATCGCGAACATGAACGCTTCCGCGGCGGCCCGACTCTTTTGTGCAAGCTTGTCCGTTCCTGCGTTGTCCGCGAGCATGGAAATCTCAATGAACAGGGAAAGCTGAGCTTTGGTCAATGCCAGCAGGAAGGCGAATCCGGGAACCCTGTCGGGTGCCGCGTCCATGAGATGACGACCGGCGTCGGAGGAGAGATGGAACTCGACGAGATCCCGATTGACAACTTCACGCCAGCGGGGCACGCCGTCCGTGACGCGCCCCACACGGGGGAAGCGATCGGCGGGCGGGCCGAACAACTCACCGAGGGCCGACCGGATGCTCGCGACGTTCGCGGAATTCTTCTGTGACTGGTAGATGGCTACACCGGTGGATTCGGCACCACGGCCCCGCTTGATGTGTCCCTCGGTCCAGAACCAGGCGAGCACCTCGACGAACGCATCCGACCACTTCGCCTCGGTCGGCAGATCGGCGCACGGGGCAGCGATCGGAATCCTGTCCCAGTAGCCGAGGGTTTCGGAAGTCACCCACAGCCGTTCATGGCCGGTAACGGACCGCGAGGCTTTACCAGTGGGAAGCCACCTTCCGTCCGGACCCTTCTGACGTTCGGTGCCGGTGCGCCGGCGATAGCGCTCGACAGGCCAACGATGATGCGGCGTCGTCAGCGACGAGTGACAGACCCCTTCCATCCGCACCATCTCCCGCTCCATAGCCGGAAATACGCACACTTCAAGAACGGGCTGCCATTCGGACATCGCCGTCTCATGGTTGAGGGTGAGCGCGATATCCCCCACTCGGAGATCCTCATATGATTTCCAGCCCTCCCGGGTGAGAATCTCCGTTCGCTCATCGACGCAGTAGCCGATATCCATCCATCCGTTTCCATCCATATGATGGTTCTGGATTGACTTGACCAGGTCCACACATTTCCGGTGATCTCCAACGATGGCCGGATCGATACGGCCACCCGTGTAGTGGACCTTCACGCCTTTGGTTGAGAAGATCGACGAGTATGGACCGCGAGGAGGGCGGGCGCTCCAGTCACGACGAGGCACGATGTCAGCCACGGATATCTCCAGGGGACGCAAACTACTCTACGTGTCGCGCAACAGACATTATCGATGATGCTCCGCCGTTTGAGGCGGTTTACACAACCCCATCCGTCTCGGAGGATCACATGTCGGCTCTCAGAAGACGACCCGGCACGGCGTACCTCTGCCTCATCCAGGGACATTGAAACCACTGCTGATCTTTAATTCGTGGTGTTAAGCGATCATGTGACACTGCCGGTTTCTGGCGGTATGTCCAGGTCATGCGGTACGCGCAAGGCGGCGGGCTGACCGCCGCACAACGAGCCAAGCGCGAACAGGTACGGCTGTGCGCGGCCGAACTGTTCGCCCGCGGATACACCGACCTGCAGATAGCCAAGGAACTGCGCGTCAGCCGGATGTCGGCCAACCGATGGCGCCGCGCCTGGGCGCACGGCGGCGGCGCGGCCCTGACCTCCAGGGGACCGGCGTCCCTGCCGCGGCTGAGCGAGGCGCAGTTCGCCCGGCTGGAGGCCGCGCTGCTGCGAGGCCCGGCCGCGCACGGCTGGAACGACCAGTACTGGACGCTGACCCGGGTCCGGCGGGTGATCGGCCGGATGTTCCACGTGTCGTACTCCCTGCCCGGGGTGTGGAAACTGCTGACCCGCCATGGCTGGTCGTGCCAGGTGCCCGCGCGCCGGGCCCGCGAACGCGACGAGAAGGCGATCGAGGTATGGAAGGAGCAGGTGTGGCCGGCCGTGGAAAGACCGCGGCGGACCTGGGCGCGTGGGTCTGCTTCGAAGACGAGTGCGGGCGCACTTTGAGGCCGCCGATCGCCCGCACCTGGGCGGTGCGCGGCGCCACCCCGGTGGTGCGGGTACCGGGCCACCGCACGGGCAGGGTCTCCGTCGCGGCACTGGCCTGCTATCGGCCCGGCCGGCGCTCCCGGCTGATCTACCGGGTGCACGTTTACCGGCGGCGCAAGAACGAGGCAGCGAGCTTCACCTGGCGCGACTACCGGGACCTGATCACCATGGCGCATCTGCAGCTCGGCGCGCCGATCGTGCTCATCTGGGACAACCTCAACCGGCACACCTGCCCGCAGATGCGGCAATTCATCGCCGACAACGCCGACTGGCTACGGGTTGTCCGGTTGCCGGCCTATGCTCCCGATCTCAATCCGGTGGAGGGCCTGTGGTCGCTGCTGAACCGTGACGGGCTGGCCAACCTCGCCGCCACGGGCCTGGACCACCTAACGCGCGTGATCAAGCGAGGCCTGAAGAAGATCCAGTATCGGCCGTATCTGATCGACGGCTGCCTGGCCGGGACCGGCCTGCTTCTCAAGCCGCCGTAACTTCACGCATTAAAGATCAGTGAGTGGCGGCCGGGTGGTGACGGCCTACGGCGCCTCGCTGGGATTCGAACGCCTGACGCCTATCGGCGGGCACGATGCCCCAGCTGTTCGATCAACCGGCCGGTCGTCCGCATAACTCGGCCTATCCTCATGCCGGACGGGCATGGACAGCCTTGCCCTCATGGTCGCGCCATTCCGTACGGCGTGCGTGCTGACCGCTCCGCCGAACGGCCCTCCCGCCCAGGGCACGGGCATGGGAGAGGTCAGCGGACCAGGGCGCCGTCGCGGGCGACGATCCGGCCCGACTTGACGACCAGGGACCGGCGCGGGCGCACGCACACGGCCTCGGCCGCGTTGCGGGCCCCGACCACCACCAGGTCGGCCCGGTCGCCGACGGACAGGCCGTAGTCCCGCAGCGCGAGGGCGCGGGCCCCGCCGTAGGTCGCGGCCTCCAGCGCGAGCTCGACGTCCTCGTCGCGCGGCCCGGTGCCCTTGGCCTGGAACATGGCCCGCTCCAGCATGTCCCCGGTGCCGAACGGGCTCCACAGGTCGCGTACGCCGTCGTTGCCCAGGGTCACGGGGACCCCGGCCTCGCCGAGCAGGCGGAGCGGCAGCAGGCCCCGGTTCGGGGCGACCGAGGCCAGCGCGATCCCGGCCTCGGCCAGGCCCGAGATCAGGCTGTCCCGGGTGGCGGGGTCGGCGTCGGCGAGCGCGAAGGCATGGCTGATCGTGACCTTGCCGCTCAGGCCGAGGGCCTTGGTCCGCTCGATGATGAGCTCGAACTGCCAGGCGCCGAGCGTGCCGCCGTCGTGCAGGTGGATGTCCACGCCCGCGCCGTACCGCTCGGCCAGGGCGAACACGGCGTCCAGGTGCCTGACCGGGTCCCGGTCCACCCCTGCCGGGTCGAGCCCGCCGATCGACTCGACCCCGGCCTTGAGCGCCTCCTCCAGCAGCGCCTCGGTGCCGGGACTGATCAGCATGCCGGCCTGCGGGAAGGCGACGAACTCGGCGGAGATGCGGCCACCGTGCCGCTCGACCGCCTCGCGGACCGCCTCGACCGAGCCCAGGCCCACCAGCGGGTCGACGTCCACGTGCGAGCGGACGTGCGTGGTGCCGCAGACGATCATGTTCTCCAGCAGCGCGGTCACGAAGTCGGCGTTGGGGATGCCGAACTCCGGCCGCCGCTCCTGGCCGTTGCGGATCTTGCCCATCAGGCCGGGGGGCGCGTCGTGCGGCACCCAGGGGCCGCCCCACAGCGTCTTGTCCAGGTGGGCGTGACCGTCGACGAGACCGGGGAGCACGAGCCCGCCGGCCAGGTCCTCGACGCCCTCCCCGGCACCGTCCCCGCCTTCCCCGGCGGGCCGGCGGTCGCCCGGGATCTCGCGGATCTCGGCGATCCGGCCGTCCCGGACCAGCAGGTCGGCGGCGCCCGTACGCCCCCAGATCCGGGCGTCGCGCAGCAGCAGCTCGGCCATCGTCATCCCTTTCTCTCCTCCACGGTGCCGTCCACGGCGACGTTAGTGGTATACCGCTAACCGGGCAAGTTAGGCTGACCACTGCGGAAGGCGGGAGGGGCGGAGTTGAGCGCGTTGCGCGACCGGGTCTACGAGACGCTCAAGCGGCGCATCGTCGAGGTGGAGCTGCGGCCGGGCGAGCGGCTGGTGGAGCGCGACCTCGCCGCCGAGCTCGACGTCTCCCGCATCCCGCTCCGCGAGGCGCTGCGCCTGCTGTCCGCCGAGGGCCTGGTGATGATCGTGCCCAACCGGGGCGCGCTGGTCAGCCCGTTCACCCCGGCGGACGTGCGGGACCTGTTCGACGTGCGCGAGAGCCTGGAGGTGCTCGCCGCCCGGCTGGCCGCCGGGCGGGCCGACGCCTGCGGCCTGGCGCGGCTGCACGCCCTCCTCGAACGCGCCCGCGACGCCGTACGGCGGGACGACCGGGGGGAGATCGCCGCCGCCAACGCCGAGTTCCACTCCGAGATCGTGCGGGTCTCCGGCAACGCGCTGCTCGACACGCTGATGCGGCCGCTCGACGCCCAGCTCCGGCGGCTGTTCCGGCTCACCTCCGACCGCGACCCCGGCCGGCAGTGCGCCGAGCACGAGGAGCTCTACGCGGCGATCGCCTGCGGTGACGCGGAACGGGCCGCCGCCTGCGCGCTCCGCCACGTCGCCGAGGGCCGCGAGCCGACCCTGGCCATGGCCGAGCGGTGGACCGCCGACATCGACCCGGTCAAGGTGACCCACACCCGCCGCCGCAGGCCCTCCGCCTGACACCGCCCGCCGCCGGCCCCTCAGGCTCCCGAACCTCCCGAACCTCCTGATCCCCCGAGACCACCGCCCCCGGTGTGTCCGGCACCCGTCGCCACCGCGCGCTCTCCCGCCACGGCCACCCGCCCCGCCCCACGGGTCCCCGCTAAAACCCGTCGACCGGCGGTGCGGCGGAGAGGATCATTACCGTCATGTCCGTACTCAAGGAGGTCCCTTTCACCCCGGAGCCGCGCCCGGCCGAACTGCCGATGAAGGTGTGGCTCGACGACGGCGACTCGGCGATGGACGTGATCGACGCCCTGGCGCTGTCGCCCTTCGCCACGGGCGCCCAGCCCTGGTCGCGGACCGTGAGCCTGGAGCGGGTCCGGCTCGACGCCCCGCTCGCGCCGGCCTCCGGGACGCTGCTCCGGGCCGCGCGGGAGGACGACGGCCGCGAGTCCCGGCTGGTCTGCGGGCAGGGCTGGACCCTGCGCGTGGTCCGCTACCGCAACCGCGCCGCCACGGTCAGCGTGACCGCGGTCGACGACGAGCTGGCCCGCTCGGTGATCGAGGAGGTCACCAAGGACGCGGTGGAGGCCGCCCCCGAGAGCGAGCATGTCGAGATGGGCTTCTGGTGGTGGGGTCCCCACGGCAGCCGCCGCTCCGGCAGACCGATCACCGCCTCCCCCTGGGCCAGGATCAGCGACAACTACGCCAGGTCCCTGGACGGCCCGCTGTCCCGCCTGATGTCCCTCACCCCCTCCGACGTGCACGGCCGCCTGGTCCTGCTGCACGGCCCGCCCGGCACCGGCAAGACGACGCTGCTGCGGGCCCTCGCCCACGAGTGGCGGTCGTGGTGCCAGGTCGACTGCGTGCTGGATCCGGAGCAGCTTTTCAACTCCCCCGGCTACCTGATGGAGGTCGCGGTCGGCTCGGACTCCGACGAGGACGGCGAGAAGTGGCGGCTCCTCGTGCTGGAGGACTGCGACGAGCTGATCAGGTCCGGCGCCAAGGAGGCGACGGGCCAGGGGCTGTCCAGGCTGCTCAACCTGACCGACGGCCTGCTCGGCCAGGGCCGCGACGTGCTGGTGGCCATCACCACCAACGAGGACCTGGCCCGCCTCCACCCGGCGGTGGTCCGCCCCGGCCGCTGCCTGGCCCAGATCGAGGTGGGCGCCCTCCCCTACGACGAGGCCGTCCGCTGGCTCGGCGGCGCGGAGGGTGTCCCCCCGGCGGGCGCCACCCTCGCCGAGCTGTTCGCGCTGCGGGACGGCGTGGCCGGCCGCCCGGCCGCCGCCGCGGAGACCACCGGTCTCTACCTGTGAGGAGCGCGCGGCCCGTCCGGGCCGCGCGTTCGGAGGACTCCGGCTGCGATGAGCGGCTATGGTCGGCACAGGACCTCGGGGGGAGTTCCGTCACGTATTGCGAGGTTTCTCGTTGGCGAAGGTGTACGTCTCCTCCACGTTCCAGGACCTGGTCGAGTGCCGCCACCGCGTCCGCACGACGCTGCGGCAGATGGGGCACACCGACGTCGCCATGGAGTACTACGTCGCCGAGGACGCCCGGCCGCTGGAGCGCTGCCTGCGGGACGTCGCCGACTGCGACCTCTACATCTGCGTCGTCGCCCTGCGCTACGGCTTCGTCCCCGACGGGTACGAGCACTCCATCACGGAGCTGGAGTTCCGCAGGGCCCAGGAGCTGGGCAGGCCCACCCTGGCCTTCGTCCTCAAGGAGGGGGCGAGCTGGGACACCGGCCAGATCGAGTTCGCGGCCTACCCTCAGCTCCAGCGCTTCCGCGAGAAGCTGAGGAAGTCCTTCCTCACAGGCGAGTTCACCGACGCGGGCGACCTCGGGAACAAGGTCGCCACCGCCGTCCACGCCTGGGGGCGCGAGCAGGACTCCGCCCGGCCGGGACACCTGGTCAACTGGGGCTCCTACCGCGTCTCGGTCACCGACCGGCACCGGCTGGTGCGCCTGCAGGTCATCATGGGCGCCCGTCAGGACCGGCCGGTCGAGATCCCGCTGTCCGAGGTGTTCGTGCCCCAGCCCTGCCGGCGCGGGCGCCCCGACTACGACGTCCCCGAGGAGAACGGCACACGGGCCGACCCCGCCGAGGAGGCGGCGGCCGGTCCCCTGCTGGCCCACCGGCCGGACGGGCCGGCGACCGCCATGATCGGCCGGGAGAGCCGCCAGGTCGTCCTGGGCGGTCCCGGCAGCGGCAAGAGCACGCTCCTGCTGAGCACGGCGCTGCGGCTGTGCGAGGACCCGGACGCCCCGGTCCCGATCCTGGTCGAGCTGCGGCAGTACGCACTGGACCCGTCACGGAGCCTGCTCGACTACATGGTCGCCGGCCTGAACCGCGACCACGTGATGGACCTCGACCCGGCCGGGCTGAAAGATCTCCTGCTCAACGGGGAGTCGACGGTCCTGTTCGACGGCCTGGACGAGGTCCTCGGCCCCAACGACCGCGCGAAGATCACCGGCGAGATACGGGCGTTCGCCCGGGCGTTCCCGGGAGCGTCCGTCGTCGTGACCTCACGCCTGGCGGGCTACGACGCCGGCGAGCTGGAGCAGGCGGGGTTCACGCACTACACGCTGCTGGACTTCGGGATGCCGGAGATCAGATCCTTCATCCCCAAGTGGTATGAGTTCTACACTCTGCAGGGCGACGAGCGGGACGCCCACGGCCTGATCCGCCGGATCGCCGACAGCGCGCGGCTGCGCGAGCTGGCCGGCAACCCCCTCCTGCTGACCATGATGGCGGTCATCTACAAACACTCCGACCTGCCCGAACGCCGCTGGCAGCTGTACGGCAAGTGCACCGAGGTGCTGCTGGAGGACTGGGACGTCAAGCGCAAGAAGATCGGCCGCGAGGAGCTGCTGAGCTTCGTGATGACCGCCGAGCAGAAGGCGCAGCTCCTGCAGCGGGTGGCCATCGCCATGCTGAACGGCGCCCGGCCGGGCCGGGAGCTGAACGCCATCGCCCGCGGGCCCCTGCGCCGCATCGTCTCTGGCTACCTGCAGGAGGCCTATCGCCGCTCTCCCGGCGAGGCCCTCGGCATCGCCGACGAGATCCTCGACCACCTGCGCGAGCGGACGTACGTACTGGCCGAGATCGGCGAGGACGTCTTCGGTTTCGTCCACCGCACCTTCATGGAGTTCTTCGCCGCCGGCCACATCCTCGCCGAGTTCAACTCCCGCGAGTCCGACTTCGGCTGGCTCACCGACGAGATCTTCGGCTCCCGCTGGCACTCCGACGACTGGCGCGAGATCCTGTTGCTGCTGGCCGCGATGCTCAAGGGTCAGGGCTCCCCGGTCCAGAAGGTGATCGAATACGTCGGTCACCAGATCCCGCACCAGGCGGCGCTCGCCTTCTCGGCCCGGCTCCTCGGCGAGGCGGGCGCGGAGCCGTGGGCGGCGGGACTGGTCGAGAGGGTGGTCTCCGCCACGGTCACGACCGCCGGGATGGGCCGGACCGACAGCCGCGACGCGCTCGTCGCCGAATACCTCTCCGCGCTCTTCCTGATAGGGGACGCCGTCCCGCTCTCCGACGCGGCCAAGGCCCGGATCCAGTCGCTCGCGGGCATGAGCGACATCCGGGCGCGGCTGACCGCCTTCCAGCTCGGGGTCGCGCTGCGCGGCCGGGCGGACCGGCTGGACTTCACACTCGCCGCGCTGTCCGGGGACGAGGCGACGAGCCGGGGCGCCATCGCGGTGCTGGAGCGCGAGTGGCCGGGCAACGAGCGGGCCGGCCACGCCCTGCTCGACGTCTTCGACTCCGACCGGCACGCCCGCGTCCGTGGCGAGGCGCTCAGGGCGCTGACCAGGAGCTGGTCACTGGACGAGGCACTTCTGGAGGTCATCGCCGCCCGGGTGGACCGGGAGCGCAGGCACATCACGGAGATCGCCGTCCCCTATCTCACCGGACACTGGGCGGGCGACCCGCGCGCCCTCCGGCTCACCGTCGCGTTCACCGCGCTCAAGGTGTTCGGCCAGGAGTTCTACTTCGACCAGCCGTATTTCGAGAGCTCCTACTCCCTGATCAGGGAGTCATGGCGGGAACCGCTCCTGCAGGAGGTCCTCCACGCCGTCAACGAGGGCCATCCCGACGCCAGGACCCGGCTGCTGGCCCGTCTCGTCCTGGTGCGAGCCCAGGAAGGCGACCGGCCCCCGGCTGCGGTCACCGGGCTTCTCACCGAGGCCCTCCAGATGCTCCCATCGGGCACGGCGATGGACACCGCGCTCTCCTCCATCGCCGAGGAGGAGGGGAAGTACGAGTGGATGAAGCACGTCGCGCTGACCACGGACCACAGGAGCATCCATTACGCGTGCTGCAGCGCGCTGTACGAGTTCGTCGTGGATCATCCCCTCGGCGGTTACACCCGCGACATACTGGACTGGCTGCCCGCACAGCTCAGGAACGGCTCCACCACCCCCCACCCCCCGAGCGCGGCATACCTTCTGCTGCGCGCCGGAGCGAGCGCCGGCGAGATAGAGCGGGAGTTCCGCGGAGGAGACCTGCAGAGGCGGCTCACCGGACTGCTCGTCACGGTATGGGGGCACCTGCCGCTGGATCTGCTGGATCTGCCCTACCTGGTCTCACAGCTGGCCACCGTCGGCCCGGGAAGCGACGAGCAGCTTCATCTGATCGCAGAGAACTTCTCCGTCCACGCCCCTCTGGACGAGGGCACCGTCCGGCTCGTGAACTCCTACGCCCGCGGTGACGAGAGCTGGAAGATACGGGCGTTCGCCCTGTCGCTCCTCGCCTTCTGGGGGACGCCTCCCGCCGAACTGGCCGATGCCGTGGCCTCGGCCGTCACGCTCCAGGGGAGCGTCAAGGATCCGCCTTGGGCGCGGCGCGTCCTCGAGGTGGCCCGGTCCGGGCACCCTCCGGAGAGCTGACCGTCACGGGGGCGGCCCGGACCGGCCCCCGGGAGGCGGCAACAAAACCCGCGCGGCGCGCGTCCAACGGGGCATGAAACGATCCAACGGTGCCGGGCGGCTGGCGGCTCTCTCGACGGTGATGGCGGCCGTGCTGACGGTGTCGGCCGCGTGCGGCTCCCCCGCCCCCTCCGGACAGTCCGGACAGTCCGGACAGGACAGTACACCGGCCCGGGCATCCGCCGCCGGGGCCGCCGTCTCACCCGCCGCGGACGTACGGCCTGCGGACACGCGCGCGGGCGCGGGCGTACGGCCCGCGGGTGCGGGTGCGGGTACCGGCACGGGCACGCGGTCCACGGGCGCGGGCTCCACGGCGGCGGGCACGGAAGCGGCCGAATCCGGCTCCTCCACCGCGGGGTCGGCGGTCGGGCGGTGCCGTACGGAGGCGCTCGCGGCGCGGATCGGCCCGGTGGACGCCGGGGCGGGCCAGCGGTACGCGCCGCTGGTGGTCACCAACGGCTCCACCCGGACCTGCTGGGTGTACGGCTTCGCCGGCCTGATCATGATCGACCGCGACGGCGACGCGCTGCGCACCAGGACGCGCAGGGAGAACGTCCGGCCGCGCCGGGTCACCCTGCGGCCGGGGGCCGGCGCCCACGCCAGGATCCACTGGACCGAGGTGCCCAGCGGCGGCGAGCGGAGGTGCCCGGTCTCCGCACGGCTGATGATCATCCCGCCGGACGAGGTCGCGCACCTGGAGATCCCCTTCACCGCCAGGGTCTGCGACGACGGGCGGCTCGACATCACCCCGATGGCCCCGGGCACGCGCCTGTGAGAGGCCGGATCCGGACCCGGATCCGGCGGTCCGGGGACGGACGGTGACCCGAGGCCGCTCCCCGGGAGCGTGACCTGGCCGGACGCGGGACGGCCGCCGCCGGCCGGACCATGCCCGCGATCACGGCCCGGTGGAGTGTCCGGTACGGTCTTTCGCGTTGTCATTTGTCGCAGTAGGCGAAGGGGACCGACACCGTGCGAAAGGCGCCGTTCATCGCCGTCCTGGCCGCAGCCCTCACCGGCTGCGGCCTGGTGCCCGCCCCCTTCGCCCAGCCGGCCGCCCCGCCCAGGACGGCCTCTCCCACCCCGTCCGGCACGACTCCGACCCCGGCCCCCACCCCGGCGCCCTCGCCCTCCGCCTCGTCCGAGAGCATCCGGCTCACCGTCTCCGACGCCAAGAAGGCCGCGGCGTCCTGGGTGGCCGAGCACAACAGGACGGTCCGGGATCGCGACTGGTGGGACGACGCGTCCAAGAGGGACGAGCTGTTCTGGGAGGGCACCCGGCACGAGGTGGTCATCGATCAGGGCCATGTGAAGGACGGCGACAAGGACAAGTTCCGCAAGCCGATCCGGCTGACCGGCAGGCAGACCTACTACGTGCCCCGCCGTCAACCGCCCGGCGGGGAGTGGTTCCTCCTCCAGGCGACCTACCGGGGACAGGACCGGCCGCACATCATGGCCTTCTGGCGGCCGGAGGGCGAGTCCTTCAAACTGGCCGCGAAGACCCCGCTGCACTACGGCCGGCGGGTGCCCGCGCCGCGCCTGGACTCCGAGGGATACGTCACCGCCGCGTCGCGCGTGGACGGCACGGCCATCGCCCTGGAGTACATGACCTTCTGGAACGGCTCCACGCACAAGCGGGCGGGAGCGCTCGGCTACCGGCTGGCCAAGGACAACTACAGCCGCCTCGCCTACCCCAAGGTCGTCAAGGGCCTGTACGGGACTTTCAGGTCGTTCACCCCCGCCTACGGCTTCCGCACCCGGGACGGCGGCTCGTTCTACGTCTTCAGCCTGCTCAACAACCCGCAGTCGGTCGTGCAGGTCCTCACCGTCGGCGGCTCCCTGCCCCCGGGCGGCAAGACGATCCAGGAGATCGCCGGCGACTGGTACGCCTAGCCGGACCCCGGGGAGACCTCCCGTACGCCTGGAGCGCCTCCACCGGCGGGGCCGGACGGCCGGGCGCCGCCGGTTCACTACGATCATGACGTCTCGACGTCCCACGAGCATCAGGAGAGTCATGCCCGTCGCCGATCTGCGGCAGTTGCTCCGCGGGCTGCCCGTCTTCCCCGAGTCCATGCCCGCCTTCGACCCGGCCACGGCGCCCGACGACCCGGACGAGCTGTTCGTCGAGTGGCTGCGGGCCGCGATCGCGGCGGGGGTCCCCGCACCCCACGCCATGACGCTGTCCACCGTGGACGACGGGCGCCCGGCCGCCCGCGTGCTCATCCTGAAGAACCTGACCGGCGGCGAATGGCGGTTCGCCACCGGCTCCACCAGCCCCAAGGGCCGCCAGCTCGCCGCGCACCCGTACGCGGCGCTGACCTTCTTCTGGCCCACGGTCGGACGGCAGATCCGGATCCGCGGCGCCGTACGGTCCGCCGACCGGCAGGACAGCGCCCAGGACTTCCTCGCCAGGCCGCCCGGCTCCCGGGCGGAGGCGCTGGTCGGGCGGCAGAGCCAGGTGCTGGCCGACCCCGCCGAGCTCGACGCGGCCCTGGCCGGGGCGTACGCGGAGATCGAGGAGGATCCCGGTCTCGTCGCCCCGCACTGGACCCTGTACGGCGTGCGCGCCGAGCAGGTCGAGTTCTGGCAGGCCGACGCCGACCGGCGGCACACCCGGCTGCGCTACCGGCGGACCGGTGATGACTGGTCACGCGAGATGCTCTGGCCGTAACCGGCCGCCGAGCGCTCCCCAGCCGTGGAGGAGCCCGGCGTGGCCGCCGCCCCGATCAGGGACACGCGAGCAGCTCGCAGATGCACGAGCCGGTACGGTCCGGCTGAACGGTGACGCTCCTGCTCCCCCTGGTGCTCCCCCTGGCCGGTTTTCTCCGCCGCGCCGTCACCGGACGGATCCGGCGCCAGAGATCGGCCCGGTGTCCCGGCGGCTTTGATGCGCCAGGATTCGCAGGGCGTCGGCGGAGCTCGGGTCGTTCGGGGTGTATATCTCAAGCCGGTGGTCGGGGCTGTCGGGCTGAAGCCAGACCTGGTAGTCCACGCTCGCGGCACCGACGGTGGGATGTTGCAGGTGCATGGTGCCCACGGTGCAGTCGGCGACCTCCCCGATCGTCCACATCATCGCGAACTCGTCGCTGCGCATCGTGAGCTCTCCGATCAACTCCGCCAGGCGGGCGTCCGTGGGGAACCGGCCCGCGGTGAGCCGGAGATAGGCGACGTGGATGCGGGCCAGCTCGTCCCAGTTGCGGTGCAGGTCGCGGGAGAGCGGATCGAGGAAGAACATCCTCGGGATGGATGGGCGGTGCGTCGGCTCCTGTGGCGCGTCGAATGCGATGTGCTCGGCCATGAGCGCGTGACCTGCGCGGTTCCATGCGAGCACGTCGCCACGGCGGCCGAGCACGACCGCCGGCGTCGCGTCCCCGAGCGATTCCAGGAGTGCGAGAACGCGTGGGTGGGGCTTCTCATGGGGCGGTCGGGAGAGACGGGGATTGGCGGGTTGTCGAGCGAGGTTGTGCAGGTGAACGGTCTCGATCGGGTCGAGTTGCAGCACCCGTGCGAGGGCGTCGAGCACCTGCTTGGAGGCGGTTTCCGCCTGCCCCTGTTCCAGGCGTGTGTAGTATCCGGCGCTGACGCCCGCGAGCTGGGCGAGCTCTTCACGTCGCAGGCCGGGAACCCGGCGAGCGGTTCCGAACGTGCGTAGCCCGATCTCGGCCGGCGTGACCCGATCACGACGGCTCTTCAGAAACGCTCCGAGACTTTCCACGACATCGAGCCTAGGCCGACCGGGCACGCCTGTGGGTATACCTGCCGGGTGCACCCACAGCAGGGGGATGGTTGCCGAGCCTCTCCTGCCGGACTGTCGACGACATGTCTCGACAGCACACGCACAACTCACCGGGCCTGCGGGCCTGGCTCGGCCTTCTGGTGATCCTCGGGCCCGTACTGCTGGTCTCCATGGACGGGTCGATCCTGTTCCTGGCGATACCCCGGATCAGCCAGGCCCTCAGGCCAACCGCCGACCAGGCCTTGTGGATCCTGGACGTCTACGGCTTCGCCGTCGGCTCCCTGCTGGTCGCGTTCGGCAACATCGGCGACCGGTACGGCCGGCTGAGGTTGCTCCTGATCGGCGCGACGGTCTTCGGCGTCGGCTCCACGGTGGCGGCGTTCGCGCCCAGCGCCGAGCTTTTGATCGTCGCCCGTGCGCTGATGGGAGTAGCGGGTGCGACCCTCCTGCCATCGGCTCTGGCCGTATTGAGCGAGCTGTTCGCCGACCCGCGGCGACGGGCGCAAGCCATCGGCGTCTTCGCCGCGGCGTTCGCGGCGGGGTTCGCCGTCGGTCCGGTCGCCGGCGGCATCCTGTTGGAAAGGTTCTGGTGGGGCTCGGTCTTCTTGATCAACCTTCCCGTCATCGCCCTGTTCCTGTTCTTCGCGCCGATCCTGCTCCGTGAGGTGCGCGCGACTCGCCCAGGTCGCGTCGACGCGATCAGTGTCGTGACCTCCGCGACCGGCCTGCTGCTCACGATCTACGGCCTCAAGCACGCCGCCGCCGAAGGTCTGTCGATCATCCCGGTTCTCGTGGGGATCGCAGGGCTGGTGCTGCTGACGTGGTTTGTCCGTCGGCAGCGGAGCCTTCAGCATCCGTTGATCGACTTCTCGCTCTTCCGCGACCGGGTCTTCACGGTGGCGATCATCACCGGTCTACTGCCGTTGGCGGCGTGGTCGGCGGCCGCGTACCTGGCGGGCATCTACCTCCAGTCCATCCTCGACCTGCCCGTCCTGCACACGGCGCTCCTCGCGATTCCCGGCGCCGTGGTTCTCACCATCACCTGCGTCGTCACCCCCTTCGTGGTCGATCGCATCGGAAAGCGGACCGCCCTCATCCTCTGCCACTTCTCCATCGCGACGGGCCTGCTGTTCCTGCTCCCCACGACGATCACGGGCGGGATCGGCTGGTACGTCGCCTCCACAGTCATCTCGGGCGTCGGCTACGGCATCTGTTTCAGCGTCGTCGCCGACACTGCCGTCGGTGCCGTCCCCGCGGAGCGAGCCGGCTCGGCGGGCGCGCTCGCAGAGACCAGCAACGAGATCGGCAACGCCCTCGGCATCGCGCTCCTCGGCTCGCTCGCCGCCCTGGTCTTCCGACTTCAGGGGCCGGACCTGGCCCCCACCCTGGACGAGACCCTCCAGCTTCCGGACCTCGCGCCCGCGGTGGTCGCGGAGGCGGAGACGGCCTTCGTCTCCGGCCTGCACCTGGCCGCCGCGGTGGCCGCCGCCCTGCACATGGCACTCGGCGTTCTCGCCCTTCGCCGGCTCCCCAGATCCGTGACAGCACAGGTCGACTCCGATCCCGAGGACACCACAGTGGAGAACCAGCATGCCCGCACCTGGTAGTCGTCACTGTCAAGGCCGTCACGCCCTGGCCCGGAAGATCTCCCACGGCAAGGACGGACAGCTGTATCAGGGGTAGCGGTGCCCACGGTATCGGCACCCTTGACGCTCTGGCTGTCGACGACCGCCGCCGACGGCTCCGGATCCCGCCCGGCTCCGGCGCGGACGCGCCGGAGCAGCACGTCCAGGATCCTCTGGGTGACGCCCTGCTCCTCCCAGCGCACGAAGTGCCAGTCCGCCGTCTGCCAGGGCGGGACGTCGACCGGCAACTGCCGCCAGGAGCATCCGGTCCGCACCACGTAGGTGATCGCGTCCACGATGTCCCGGCGGGGATGCTTCTCCTTATGGCCGTCCCAGTGCGCAGCGGGAAGCAGCGGTTCGATCAGCTCCCACTGCTTATCGGTGAGGTCAGAAGGACAGAAAGGGTTGTCGTGACATATCGGCAGTCCTACCCGGCAGCGGAACGGCTTCACGATCAGCTCCCAAACACGCTGTCAGGCCTGGAATGGGGGCTGCCATCGGCATTGCTCTGCGCGGGCCTGCCCATCGCCGCCTTCCACGCCGGCGGGGGCTCCATGGCCAAGGGGGGCCGTGGCCGGGTCGCGCCGCTGCTGCTGGCGGCCGCAGCCTTGGTCATGGGGTTGTCAGTGTTGATCATGCCTGGTGCGCCTGTCCAGGTCGTCGAGGTGATGGTGGCACTGCTGGTGATGCTCGCCGTACTGGCACCTCTCACGGCCCGCTGGGATGTGTCCTGGCACACCGCGACCCTGGCGGTCTGCGTTACCTGGGCTGTGATGCGTCTTGGCCCGGCGGCCGCCGCCGGTGTGGTTGTGGTCGCCGCCTCAGCATGGGGGCGTGTGCGCCTGGGCGAGCACACGCCGCCACAGACGGCGGTCGGAGCGGTCATCGGCACCTCAACCGCCGCGATCGTCTTGACGATCGCCTCTTGACCCGCCTTGCCTCCCCGGATATCTCCGATACCCAGAGCCGCTTTATAAGCACCTGCTGCGCTGCGCGCGCATGTCACGTGATTGAAAGGATCCCCGCCCTCGATGACCGCCACCGTCGATCCGGAAAGCTCTGCCACCTGTCCGATCGCCCACCCCTTCGATCAGGACGCTGACGGAGTCAACCAGCCCGGCCTGCACAAAAACCAGAAGTACCACGACATCCGGGAGGCCGGCACCGGCGTCGCCGACGTCCTTCGCGCCAACGGCACCCTCGGCAAGCTCATCACCCGCTACGACGATGTCATGGAGGTCCTGCGCGACCAGAAGGTGTTCTCCCGGGAGGCCGCTCGCGACGTCGACGACGTCGGTCTCGAAGGCACCATCTTGGGCCTGGACGGAGACAACCACGCGGCGGTGCGCAACGTCGTCAAGGACTGGTTCACCGCGCAGGCGATCGAAAAACGCCGCGGGGAGGTCGAGGACCGGGCCACAGCCCGGCTGAAGGCGATGATCGACGAAGGTGAGCCAGCCGATCTCCTTGATGCGTTCACCATCCCCCTGGCGCTGGACACCATCGGCGACATGCTGGGACTGCCGCAGCAAGACCGGCAGCAGTTCCGCCAATGGGGGGAGGCGTTCCTGGGCAACAGCACCCTGACCCGCACCGAAGCGGAAACCTCAGCTCTGGCCATGGCCGGCTACCTGGCCGGTCTGATCGAGCAACGACGCCAGCAGCCAGCATCTGATCTGCTGTCACAGATCGCCGTCGACGGGGCGCACCTCCCTCCCGACCAACTGCTCATGCTGCCGATCGCGTTGGTGCTGGGCGGGTGGGAGACCACGGCCACGTCCATCGGCACGTTCATCCAAGTCCTTCTCACTCACCCTTACGCCAAGCACGAGACCGCCTACGGGTATCTGGCAGACCATCCCGAGATGATCCCCGGCGCGATCACCGAATTGGAGCGGATGCATTCCAACGCAGCCGCCGACAGCATGCCCCGTCGTGTGATGCAGGCGGTGACACTTCCCAGTGGCGCGCACCTGCAGCCGGGTGACGTGGCGATCCCCTCCCATGACGCCGCTAACTATGACCCGCGGGTCTTCGCCGATCCACACCGTCTCGACTTCGCCCGCACCCCCAACCGGCATCTGTCGTTCGGCTATGGGCCGCACCACTGCATCGGCCGCCACCTCGGCCACATGGAGATGGTGATAGCGATCAGCCTGCTGATCCGTGAACTGCCCGCGCTACGCCTGGCCATCCCGGCCGAAGAGATCCGCTACAAGGCCGGACACGCCCTCAGCGGTCCGGTGAAGCTGCCAGTGGCCTGGAGCTGAGACCACAACCCAGGGCCGGATGTGACGGCAGACCACGCCCGGCCCTGGGCGAGCATCCGAAAGCGCCGCAGAAGCTGCTTCAACCCATCTGACATCGGTTCCTCAGCGCCTCGTTCAAGCGGATGACCACCTGCTCATATTTGTTGATCATCGGCGCGGCGACGGGCACCAGCGCTCCCACCAGGGCTTCACGCTGGGTCAGCCTGGTGCCCGTCTCGTGCGGGGCGAGAGCGAACTCGTGAACCGCTTCGAAGACTGCGGGCCCGATCAACCGTCCTCGCCATCGCAGCAGCCGGCCATCGGCGACGAGCACCGTGGTCGTGAAGGTCATCGCCCGCCCGCCCGGGGTCACCGGCATGCGCAGAGCCAGCTTGCCCCCAGGAACCAGCTCGCCGGAACCACCGATGAACATGGGGTTCCACTCTGAGTAGCCGGAGAAGTCGGTAAGGGTGTTCCAAATGTGTTCAGGGGAGGCTGCGATATCGATCGAGGCGGTAATTTCCCTCATGGGGACTCCTGATGTCAGGCGATATTCATGATCATCTTAGGGAATGGCCTTTCGCTTGGCCAGACAGCAAGATCGCGGCGGTGGCAGAAGAGGCTAATTTCCCAGTTACGCTGACTCGATCATGGTGCGTAAAAATGCAAGGGGGCGGTGTGCGTTTCGCCATTCCGGGACAGACGCTCGTGACATCGCCTACCGGCGAGCCCGTGCGCCTGTCTCGGACGGAACGGCGGGTGCTGTCAGCGTTGCTCGCGGCGGACGATCAAGGTGTGTCGAGCGAGACGCTGATCGCGGCTGTCTGGGGTGACAGGCGATTCTCCCGGACCTGCGCACGGAAATTACCCACGACCCGTTGAATGAAAAGCTCCATGAGCTGTTGCACAGGTTGAATTCGTAGAGCCGGTCATGTGTTCAAGGGGTGTTCGATGGTGAGTCCGGTCCGGGCGAGGCAGCCGTCGATCAGGTATGGCCGGTACTGGATCTTCTTGAGGTTGCGCTTAATGATCCGGACGAGCCCGGTCAGGTCGGCGACGACGAAGTTGCCCATGTCCCGCTTGAGCAGCGACCAGATGCCCTCGGCCGGGTCGGTAGGCCACGACGCCCGGCGATGTTGACCCGGCCCCTGCGTCTGTCCCGTACGGTCAGCACCGGGCGGGCGCCTCGCGGTGCCCAGGTGCGTGCTTTCGGCGGCCTCAGCCCCTGGCCTGCCTCGTCTTCGAAACAAATGTAGGCGCCCAGGTCCGCCGCGGTGGCTTTGCGGCCGGCCACACCTCGGCCTTCCAGGTGGCAATGGCCTGCTCGTCGCGTTCCAGGGCGCGCCGGGCCGGTACCTGCACCGACCAGCCGTGTCGTCGCAGCAGCTGCTGACGCCATCGATGGTGTAGCCGATGTGAAACAGCTTGCCGATCAGCGTCTTGACCCGGGCCAGGGTCCAGCGCTGGTCATCGCCGAATCCGTGCGCCAGCGGGCCTCGGCTCAATTCGGTCTCCAAGCGTGCCCACTGCTGGCTCGACAGCTTCTCCGGCGACGCCGAACCTTCAATCTGCTGTGCCGGCTGAGCTGGATCTGGCGGGCTCCTACCCGGCACGCGGCCGGCCTGGACTTCCGACCGCCGTAACCCAGCCTGGGGCTGGTTTCAGCAGGGGCGCGCGGGGCCGAAGTGCCTGCGCTGGAATCAGCGTGCACGCGTGCGCGGGGTTGTTTGAGTCCTGCCTGTCAGGGCCTCCCAGATGGCGCCCACGGGAACGGTGACAAAGGCCAGCCACGGGCTCAATGCCAGCAGCAGCGAGAGTCCCACCTCCACCAGCGTGTTGCGGCCGAATCCGAGTACGCCCTGCCCGTAGGAGTACGAATCCGAGCAGCCCGCCGCAGCCTGCTCCAGGTCGAGCGGAGACGGGCGAAGGGTCACTATGCCGGCGTACAACACGAGGCCGACCAGCACGTTGAGGGACTGAACGCCGAGCCCCAGCCAGACTGCATCGCGAAGCTGTACATCCTGGAGCGTCACAACGCCCAGGCGGGCGAGCTCAAGGAGCACGCCCGCCCTCAGGTGCAAAACCGTGGTCGCGGGGCCTGCCAAAGTAGGGTCTGCCAGGTTCGATGACAGCCTCCCCGACAGGAGGACCAATAAGGACGGCACCACCGCGGCCAGGGTGGCCAACCCCAAACCCCATAACAGCCCGCGCCAGGAGAATCCCAGCAGGATCGCGGCCACGACGCCAAGGACGAGGAGCGGGGCCGCCGCTGTGACCGCGGTGACCTGCATCTGGGCGCGCGCCTTGCCCCATTGCCATGAATGACTCCGTGGCGTGAGCCCCATGTGCGCCTCCTTGACCGCAGTCACCGATCTCAAGGAGAAACGATCTAGACGAGGCCGGCGTTCCTGCGTAGCCGGCGGCCTCAGCGAAGCAGTCAGCCGCCCGTATCCGCGCCTGCTCGCTTCGTCATCGCTGCTCGGCGGGCGTGTACCCGCCCCTTTGCCCCTACCGCAGACCTCGGCCGTACACCCGACACAGCAAACAGTCACAACTCTATGACTCTACGAATTCAACCTGTGTGATACGCGCCCTGTACGCCGCTGGACGCCGGTCAGAAGCACTGCGGCACTACGACACCGCTGTGGCAACCCTCGCCCGAAAAGCAGGACGTGGGCCCGGCGCGGCGCTACGGAAAACGTACATGGACATCACCGCAGCTGAGGAGCAATCGGCGGCGGCCGCTCCAGCGGGCATCAGCGCGCTTCCCCCTCCCGCTCGACTTCCCCCCGACGTCGCAGACTTCACCGGCCGATCTGGAGAGGTGGAGCAGCTCACCGAGTGGCTCATTCCGCAAGCCGAGGCGACGGTCCTCAACGAGGTGCTCGCCGAACTGCTGGCGTCACTGGACGTGCCCGTGCATGATCTGCCGGCGTCCACTGCGGGCCGGGCCGCACTGCTGCGTTCGGTATTGGATGGGCGGCGGATGTTGATCGTGATCGACGACGCTGCAGCGCTGAGGCTTTTTCATCCTGATGGCCTGGTGCGGCAGGCCTGCGGAGAACAGTGCCCCCGTGAAACCTGTAGGGGCGTGCAGCGAAGTGATCCACCGTCCGCCTGCCAACCCGCGGGGGCTGCAGACGATGGATCCTGCTCACCTCGATCCGGGAACGACTCCGCCCAGGTAGGTGGACTCCTCCAACAGGTGCGGCGTCATCGTGATCCCGGTGAGGCGCTCGGCCAGGAGGAACGCCGGCCCTTTGTGGGGGGCGGCGATCGGGTAGACGGGGGAGTCGATCCGCTCCAGGATCTCTGCGAGTTCGTCCGGCATCTCCTCCGAGTAGCTTTCGTGGGGCCTGAACATGAACTGGATCCTCCCATCTTCGATCCGGTGGGAGTAGCCTTCGTCGTGCGCGAACTCGAACCGGATCTTCCCGTCGTCGATCCAGTAGAAGTAGTCCATGTCATCGACGTCGAGGTAGAAGTGGGAGATGAGACGGGTGCCCGCCGACAGCGGCATGATGATCTCTTCGGTGACGCCGAGCCCGCTGCAGGCCTCGACGAGGAGCACCCAGTCTCCGACGGCGACGGCACCGAAGGTCTGCCACCGGATCAGCCCATCAAGCGTCACGCGAGAGCAGTCTTCAACCCGGACGCCGAGCCGGGTCACCACTTCCTCAGGCGTCAGGCCGCGGACGTAGGTGAAGCAGTAGGCATCCGCCAGGCCGGGGAAGCGCTCACGGGAGAACCAGGAGTAGTCGGCAGGAGTCGCGATCATCCCGTCATGCTCGCAGCACCCACCGACACGACAAGAGCCATTTCATCCTGAGTAGCGGCAGTAGCGGCCTTCTTCCACGGGCTGCAGCACAAGGATCACCTGCACGAGCGCGGTCGCTCGATGCGGGCAACAGCGCAGCCTGGTCAGTACCTTTTCAGCCCTTCAAGGTCGCGACGGCACGCTCACCGATGGCCCGGATACGGGCATGGGCGCGGTTGACGTCCCGCTGCCCGCGCGACAACCAGCACCGATGGCGATGCCGCTGGAACGGCGTCCGAACCGTGCCGCCCTCGCCTTGATACCCCTTGTCCGCAAAGGTCTTCACGCCGGCGCTGGTCAAGGCGTCGATCAGGCCGGCCTTCCGAGCGGCGCTCACGTCGTGCACGGCGCCCGGCAGCGCGGGCGAGGCCCACACCGGTCGGCCCATGGGGTCGGCCGGTAGTTGCACGTTCATTCCATGCCGCTTGTGGTTGCCGCGGTAATACGGCCGCTCGTCGGCGAGGCGGTCGATCGGGATGAGAGGGCCGTCCAGGATGGTGTAGGCCGGCCGGGATGCGCGCCCGACGGCGGGGTGCACGTCGTCGGCCAGGGCGGCCAGGAGATCGGCGGCTTCGCGGACGTAGCGCCAGGCCGTGGTGGTCCCCACGGCGAATCCGGCGGCCAGGCGGGCGTAGGTGTCGCCATTGCGCAAGCGGGCCAGGACCAGTAGCGCCTGCTGCGCCGGGTCTGACTTCCGCCACCGGGAGCGGCGTTCGGCGTGCCGGGTGCGGATGAGCTCGGCCAGGCGCATCGGGGTGTGGTTGGACAGTGGAATCGCGGCACGGTAAGACAGCAACGAGGCTCCCGGTTGGGGCATCGGATCTTGGTCGACTGCTGTCTTGTCGGGAGCCTCCTCTCATCCGCCACCGCTTTCCGCAGACCCATCCTGACCAGCGCCTTCACGATGGAAAGAGCTCCGTAGTGACCGGGGCCGCTTCTGGGCCTTCCGTGAAAAAGCGTTCCCCCGGGAGGCGTTGCTCGCTGGAGCCAAACCCGACCTGAACGCCGACACCTTCGACGCGCTAGAGGTCGAGGTCGAACGGCAGGAGAAAATCGCCGGGCGGGTGGTCTCGTGACCGAGTATCTCCGCACATCCGGACGGCACCGCGCCGGCCTGCCGCCCGCCACCGTATATCGCCGCTTGTGGGACGGCCCGGCCCGCGCCGAGGCCGAGCGGCCGGGGCCGGCACCCGTAGTCGCTCCGCCAGGCGGGGAACCTTCATCGGGTGCCACCGGTCGGTGTGGTAGGTCCCGGCGACCGTGCCGGAGCGGGACCCGGCACGTCCGGCCCCTGAGACCGCGCGTTACCGGCGGACGCCGTCCGATACCGGCAAGGGGGTCAGCCCACACAAGCCCGAACCCACAGAGGAAGGTGAACTCGGCACCGCGGTGCGGGTTGACGCCTAGGCTCCTGGGACGTTCTGGGGGCTCATCACCTGGACCCGGGGGGAGCACCATCGAGGCGTTTCACCACCGGTGGACAGATCTTGGTTCGATCGCACCGCCGGCGGCCCCGACTTCATGTTCCTGCACGAAGCACTCCCGGGTGACGTGATGGAGGGTTGCTGGAACATTGATTTCAAAGCTCCGGAGGCCTGTGAATGGGACTCGCCGAAGACACCCCCACCCTGGCGCCCGCGCAAATACGTAAAACGGCGACCGTCACCGTCGGCCTGCTCATGGGCGTCTGGGTGATCGACTACGTCGATCGGGTGATGATGGCCGTCGCGTTGCCGTTCATCGGCGAGGAGTTCGCGCTCACCAAGACCGAGCAAGGCTGGCTGATCACCGCCTTCTCCCTGGTCTATCTGCTGTGCCAGGTGCCGGGTGGCATCCTCGCCGACAAGTTCGGCGCCCGCCGCCAGCTCATGGTCTCTCTGCTGCTCTGGTCGCTCTTCACCGCCCTCACCGGTATCGCCTGGGGTCTGGCATCCCTCCTCGTCATCCGTGCTCTCTTCGGCGTCGGCCAGGGCCTCTTTCCCGGCGCGTCCTTCAAGGCCATCGCGGAACGCACCACCCCCGCCGTCCGCGCCACCGCCGCCGGCGCCATGCTCGCCTCCAACCAGCTCGGCGCCGGCGTCGCCCCGCTCATCGTCGCGCCGCTCATCCTCGCCCTCGGCTGGCGCCACACCTTCTGGGTCACCGCCGCCGCCGGTGTCGCCATCGGCGTTCTACTCTGGAAGCTGCTGCCCAAGGCGCTGCCCGCCCACCTCAACGGCTCCGACGTCGTTCAGGACGAGGGGACCAGCCTCGGCGCCGTCATGCGCTCGCCATCGGTCTGGAAGTTCGCCGCCCTCTTCTGCACCACCAACATGCTCGGCTACGGCTTGATCACTTGGGTGCCCAGCTACCTGCTGGAGGAGCGCGGCATCTCCCTCATCAACACCGGCGTCATGTCCGCCATCCCCGGCCTGGTCTCGTGCGCGACCGTCTTTCTCGGCGGCTGGCTGTTCGACCGCTTCTTCCACGACAGGGCCCGGCTCTACGTCATCCCCCTGCTCCTGGTCACCGCCGTGCTCCTGGTGCTCATGCTGATGGCCGACTCCGCTGTCGGGTTCACCGTCTACCAGACCCTCGCCATGGGCGTGGCGGGCCTTTCCGCGATGGGCATCCTCGGCATGCCCGTGCGCGCCCTGCCGCCCGCCGTCATCGGATCCGGCATGAGCGTCGTCAACGTCGGAGGTCAGATCGCCGGCGTCCTCGCCCCCGTCCTCATGGGGTTCCTGGTCGACGAGTTCTCCTACACCGCTGCTTTCGGCCTGCTCATCGCCACCACCGTCCTCGGCGCGCTGATCGCGTTGATCGTGCCCCAGCGCCCTGAGCAGTTCAGCCTCGGAACGAAGGAGTTCGCGTGACGACATACGATCTGGTCCTCGCCCGCGGCCGGGTCATCGACCCCGAGACCGGCCTGGACGCCGTACGCGACGTCGGCGTCAACGGCGGGGTCATCCAGGCCGTCTCCGACCAGTCGCTCGACGGCGTCACCACCGTCGACGCGGCCGGCCTGGTCGTCAGCCCGGGCTTCATCGACCTGCACAGCCACAGCATGGACGTCGCCGGCCACCGCCTGCAGGCGCTCGACGGCGTCACCACCGTCCTGGAACTCGAGGCCGGCGCCTACCCGGTCGCCGCCGCCTACCGCAGGGCCGAGATCGAGGGCAGGCCCCTCAACTACGGCTTCGCCACCTCCTGGGCCGTGGCCCGTATGGCCGTCCTCCTCGGCCTGGACACCAGCGGCGACCTGAGGAACGACTTCCTCGCCAACATCGGCCGCGAGGAATGGCAGCGCGCCGCTCCGCGAAATGTCGTCGACCGCATCGTCGGCATGTTGGAGCGCGACCTCGGCGACGGCGCGCTCGGCATCGGCATCCTCGTCGGCTACGCGCCCCGCGTCGATCCCTCCGAGTACCTCGCCGTGGCCGCCCTCGCCGCCCGCGTCGGGCTGCCCACCTACACCCACGCCCGCGAACTTGTCGAGATGGACCCCACCACTCCCGTCGACGGCGCCGAGGAGATCGTCCGCGCCGCCGCCGAGACCGGCGCGCACATGCACTACTGCCACGTCAACAGCACCTCCATCCGCCATGTCGACCGCGTGCTCGGCCTGGTGGAGAAGGTTCGCGCCGAAGGCTCGCGCGTCACCACCGAGGCCTACCCCTACGGCGCGGGCATGACCGGCGTCGGAGCGGCCTTCCTCGCCCCGGAGCTCCTCCACCGGCGCGGGCTGACCCCGCACTCCATCGGCCTGCTCGGTGCCGAGGGGCGTATCCCCGACGCCGACACCCTGCGTCGAATCCGCGAGAGCGGACCCGGCTCGGCGGCTTTCGTCCACCTGCTCGACGAGGATGACCCCGCCCAGTTCGACTACATCCAGCGGGCCCTCACCTTCACCGACGCCGCTGTCGCCACCGACGCCGTACCCCTCCTGTGGCGCTCGGGAGCACCCGCCCCGCTCTCTTGGCCGCTCGGGCCCGACGCCGTCACCCACCCTCGTACGGCCGGCACCTACGGCCGGACACTGCGCAGGCTCGTCCGGGAGAACGGTGTCCTGTCGCTGCCCGAGGCTGTGCGCCGGTGCACGCTCATCCCCGCCGACGTGGTGGGCTCGGGTGTCCCGGCGATGCGGCGCAAGGGCCGTGTTCAGGCGGGCTGCGACGCCGACCTGACCGTTTTCGACCCCGAGACCGTCAGCGACCGTGCCACCTACACCGAGACGGTCAGGCATTCCTCCGGGTTCGTTCACGTCCTTGTCGGCGGCCGGTTCGTGGTCCGCGACGAGCATCTGTTGCCGACCGCCCTGCCCGGGCGCGCTGTCAGAGCCTGATGCCTGGTCCGGGTCGTCTGGTTGACGGCCCCGACCGCCGTTTCGGGGCCGGGCTCCGGTCCAAGCCTCAGCAGGCCGTGACCCGGTCGGGTTCCGGAGCAGGTTCGGTCGCACGGTCCTGCCTGTGGCCGTCCTTGGTGGGCCGCGGGCGGAGCGGCCACCACATGGCCCGGCCGAGGAGTGCGGCGAGGCGGGGACCAGCGCCAGCGACACGACGAGCGCGGAGAGCATGATGCCCAGCCTCATCGCGAAGGCCATCTGCTCGTTGCCCGGGGACGTGACGAGGCTGGCGAAGGAGGCGGCCAGCACCAGGCCGGCCGTCGCGATGGCCGGTGTCGTGTGCCGTACCGCGCGGGCCACGGCGGCGCGGGCCGGGCCCGGTCGCCGCATCTCCTCCCGGATCCGGTCGGCGATGAGGATGTTGTAGTCGGTGCCCAGCGCCACGACGAACAGGAACAGCACCGACCGGGAACACGATCTTCAGGTCGTGGTCGACGGCGGTCGAGATGTCGGCGATGATCGCCGCCGTCCCGCCCACGTGTGCCGTCGTCCCGGCGGGCGTGTGCTGGGCGACCGCGGCCCGGATCGGTCCGGAGGCCAGGTCGCGGGCCTGCTGGCTCTGCGGGTCCGCGGTCGTGCACAGGTCGATCCTGGCGGCGCGGTGGTCCTTGTTCAGGACGGTCCGCGCGACCTGGCCCACGCCCTTGACCTGGGTGAGCGCATGGGAGAGGCCGTCGAGCCGGCCAGCGGTGAGGACGCCGCCGTCGGTGGCGGTGACGAAGACGCTCGTCGGGTCCGACACGCCGGCCGGCAGCGTGCGGGAGACTCCGGCTTCCGCAGCGACGTGCGCGATCGGACGTCCGGCGTCGACCCGCAGGCACAAGCGCAGACGTCCTTCGGGGGTCAGCGGTGCGTTCCGATGTCCCCTGCTGGTGGCGCTCCTGGACTCGGCAGCCGCGTTCACCGGGAGCCCTGGGATCTCAGGGCTCCCGCGTGAGCGGCTGTGCGTGGCGTCAGCGTGCGAACTTTTCGATGGCCGCCGGGGTGACGGGGGTGAAGAAGTTGACGAGGTTGCCGTCGGGGTCGCGGAACAGCAGCGACCGGTTACCCCAGGGCATCGTGGTGGGCTCGGTGACGAAGTCGGTGACGAAGCCGGTCAGGTTCTGGTGAACGCGGTCCACGTCGTCGACGAGGAACTCGGTGATCACGCTGTGGTTGTCCGCCGGGCGGGCAGAGCCCGGGGCGAACAGCGGGACGGTGCGGGTGCCGGCGATCGCGAGGGTGGCGCCCGCGGTCTTGAGTTCGGCGAAGTCCTCGGTGGCCCACGTCGCCCGCGCCCCTGTGGCTCGCTCGTAGAACTCGACGAGGCGCGCTACGTCGCTGGTGATGATGCGGATCGAGACGAAGTCCATGGGAATCTCCTTGGCTGTGCTGGAGGCGTGCACGTCGCAGGCTAGGAGAAATAGTGGACAGAATCGGTCCTGTATTCGCGTTAGGCTGCGAACATGCCACGACCCACCGGCCGAGTGCTGACACTCCTGGAGCTGCTGCAGTCGGGCGGCACCCGGACCGTGGCCGAGCTCGCCGACCGTCTTGGCGTCGAAGGGCGCACCGTGCGGCGGTATGTGGACCAGCTGATCGACCTGGACGTGCCCGTGGAGTCGGTGCGCGGCCGCTACGGCGGGTACCGGCTGGCTCCCGGGTACCGCTTGCCTCCGCTCATGCTCAGCGACGACGAGGCGCTGGCCGTGCTGCTCGGCCTGGTCACCGGCCGCCGGGCAGGGCTGACGGCGACGGAGCGCACGGCAAACGAGACGGCATCGGCGAAGATCCGGCGGGTGCTGCCCAAGCACATCGCCCGCCGGCTCGACACACTCCTGGAAGCTCTCGCCTTCACGGATCAGCCCGGCGAGTTGGACCACCCGGACGCCGGGCTCCTGCTCACCATCGCCGATGCGGTGCGCCACCGCCGACCGGTCTCGATCCGCTACACCGACCGCGACGGACGGCGCAGCGAACGCACACTGCACGCGTACGGGATCGTCGCCCATGCGGGCCGGTGGTACGTGACGGGCAAGGACGCCCAGGTCGGCGAGGACCGAACCTTCCGGCTCGATCGCATCGCAGCCGCGCGGACCCTGCCCGGCTCATTCGAAGCGCCCATGGGTCCCGGTCCGGCACAGCGCGTGTTGTCAGGATTCGCCACGGCCGAGTACCGGCATGAGGTGACCTTGCGGATCCACGGGACAGTTGAGCAGATCCGCGCGCACCTTCCCGCCAGCGTCACGAGCCTGGAGGAGTACGAGCCCGCGGCCGGCCAGGACCGGGCGGCCGGGCACTGGCTGCGCGTCGAGCTACGGGCGCAGCAGCTCGACTGGTTGCCTCGGATACTCGCCTCACTCGACCGGCCGTTCGTCATCGAGCGCCCCGATGAACTGCGCGACCTCGTCATCGCGCTCGCCGATCGCCTCACGTCCTACGCCCGCCAAGCCTGACGGCGAGGAACCTATGTCATGAGACGGCACATCCAGCGGTCGTGTTCACCCGATACTTCATGCCCCAGATTCTGTTCTACGGGGTGAGTGCGACCTTAGCCGCAGTGCTCAACGCCCGCAGCCGCTTCACCTCGCCGATGTGGGCACCGGTGGCCAACAACCTTGTCGTCATCGCCACCGCGCTGGTTTTTCTGCTGATCGGCGGCACCGGAAAGCTGGAATCGCTGACTCATGCTCAGATGCTGCTGTTGTCGATCGGCACCAGCGCCGGGGTCGCCGCCCAGATGCTTGTTCTCGCTCTGGCCAGCCAGCGATCCGGATTCCGGCTGCGGCTACGCGCCAACCCCCGAGGGATCGGGGTCCGCCGGATCGCCGTCCTGGCCGGGTGGACCATCGCATCCGTGGCCGCTGCCCAGGCCGTGTTCATCGTGATCACCCGGATCGCCTCGCAGGCCGGGCCCGGCGCCGTCAGCGTCTACTCCAATGCCTACGCCCTGTTCCAACTGCCCTACGCGGTCATCGCGGTCACCGTCATCACCGGGGTCCTGCCCCGGATGAGCCGGGCAGCGGCCGACCGTGACCTCGCCCAGGTCACTGCCGATCTATCCCAGAGCCTGCGGCTCACCGGCGTAGTGCTCCTGCCCGCCCTCGGAATATCTCCAGCGGGCGCCGGTCTCGGGTTCCTCCTCCGGCCTCGCCTCTCCCCCGACGGCCTCGGCCAGCCGCCGTCCGAGGTCGGGCGGGAGCACGGCGAGCGCCGCGCGGAGGGGCTCGGCGCCCGGTGGGGACAGGTGCCGCGCGTGCTTGACGGCCAGGCGCACGGCCCGTTCCTGCACGGCGTACGCCTCGTGGCCCAGAGCCGAGGCGAGGGCGGGGGCCAGCCCGTCGGCCCGTTCCGGCGCCCGCCTCACGATCTGGTCCAGCCAGGTGAGTCCGGCCCGGACCAGCCCGCGCTCGGCGCGGAACAGCAGGCCCTCCAGAGCCTCGGCCGCGTCGTCCGGGTCGATGTGGTCGAGGCGGCGCAGGTGCCTGAGCGACAGTTCCGCCACCGGTCCGGGCGCCGCCGGCAGCAGGTGCAGGTAGTCGCGGGCGCGGGACTCCACCTCGACGTGGGTGGGGTCGAGCACCTCGTGCAGCCGGGCGAAGAAGCGCAGGTCGTGGACGTCTCCGCCGCGCAGGAAGCGGTTGACGCAGCCGTCGAGGAGCAGCTCGCGCCTGACCGTTCCCTCGCCGGCGAGCACCGCCAGCGCGCCGAGCCAGGAGTAGGCGCTCAGCGGGTCGCTCCGCTCCTCGCGCAGGGCACGGCCGACGCCCTGGGCCTCGAAGATCCTCGGCAGCAGCGCGTCGCGGAGCGGGTCCTTGCGGAGACCGCGCGCGCTGGGCCGCGTGGAGACCCAGGCGACCACGAGCGGGTCGTGCTGCGGCGGGGTCACGCCGGTACGGCGCAGCAGGTCCAGGACCAGCGGCGCGCCCGGGGAGCGCCGGTCGCGGACGCGGAGCGCGAGCCGGGTGGCCAGGTCGGCCTGCCACTGCGGGTCCCGCACCGAGATGACCTCCACAAGGGCCCTGGTGTCGTGGAACACCTCCCACCGGGAAGCGGCGAAGTCGCGCTTGTGCAGCCAGGCGGCCACGGCCGCCGCGCCGCCGAGCGAGCCCGCGCCCGCCACCCGCAGCGGCTCGGCCCAGTCGCCCGCCCCGTCCCAGGGAGTGAGTTCGGCCACCCTTTCGCGCACCAGCTTGAGGTGTCCGGGGAGCGCGCGGGCGACCTCCTGCCGTCCGGCGTCGTCGAGCCGGGCCATGCGGGTCGCGAGCGCAGCGGTCCCGCGGGCGTCGATGAGGTCGCGGACCTCGTCCCAGACGGTCATCGGGAGGGCTCCTGGGGCCGGAGGGCCCGCGCGGTCAGGGCGGTCTCGGGGCCCGAGGTATCGGAGCCGACGGTCTCGGAGGCCGCGGTCTGCAGGCCGGAAGTCTCGGAGCCGGCGGTTCCGGGGGCGGCGGTCTTGGGGGCGGCGGTTCCGGGGGCGGCGGTCCCGGGGCTGCCGGGGGCGGCGGCCTCCGAGGTGAGGACGCCGGGGCGCTCGCGGTCGGGGGCGCCGGGGAGCTCCCGGGCCAGGATGCGGGCGGCGAGCACGTGCTTGCAGGGGCCGCGCGAGCCGCGGTGGTCGTACCACCAGGGGCAGGTGCACGATCCGTCCGCCAGCCCGACCGCGCGGACGCCGCCGTCGGTGGTCACCTCGGCGGCGCCGGGGCCGGTCAGCCGGACGGCGCCCCCGGCCACCAGCGCGCGGGCGGAGGTGAGCCGGGGATTCAGCGCCGCGACGTGGTCGCGGTCGTAGGGCAGCTCGCGGTGGAAGTGGGCGGCCTCGGCGAGGTCGTAACCGACCCGGCCGGCCGTGCCGAGCTGGGTGAGCGCGGCCCGGACCCGCTCCGGGGGGAGGCCGGAGCGCTCGGCGAGCAGGCCGAGCTCCAGGGTGGGCTCGAAGTTGAGCAGGAGGCCCACCAGGTCGGCGTCGTCGGCCACCTCCTCGCCGGACAGGTCGTCGAGGACGGCGCCCTCACCGGAGAAGCCCCGCCAGGCCTGCGGGGACAGGGTCAGCGTGTAGCGCATGCCGGGCAGCTCCAGCTCCCACGCGCTGGATCCGGAGCCGTCGGCCGGGCCGTACACGCGCAGGGCCTTGACGAACCTGAGCAGCGGCGTCATCGTGGCCAGCCGCCCGACCCCGGCCAGGTGGACCCCTCCGGGCGCCTGCCGCTCCGACACCCGCAGCTCCCGGCCGGTCGGCACGGCCCACACCTCGGCCGCCGCCCGCTTGGGCAGGCTCCGCAGGAACCGTACGGCGTGCGGGCCGGGCAGTTCGGCGCGGAGGTCGAACCCTGCGGCGATCACCTGGACCTCGGCGAAGCCGCGCAGCCACCGGGCGGGCAGCGGGACCTTCTTCTCCACCACCGCGCCGTCGAGCGTGGTGACGGTGAGCTCGTCGGGCCCGACGCCCACGTGCAGCGGGTCCCGGCCGCCGACCCTGGCCAGCGCCTCGCGCAGCGGGTTGTTGACGTCCACGTTGGTGGTGCCCCGGTCGAAGACCTCACCGTCGAGCGCGGCCCCCAGCACGTCCAGCCGGGCGTAGACGCCGCCGCAGGCGGAGAACGACTCGAACCGGAGCCGGTCGCCGCCGCAGGTCACCACCGGGTCGCGGGTGAACCCCGGCTGCGGCCGGTGATAGCGCGCCAGCGCCACGTCGGCGACCGCCAGCAGCCCCGCCGCGGCGGGCGCGGCCTGGGTGAGCAGCCCGCTGAAGAAGCGGGGATGGTCGAGGAAGCCCGTGGCCGTCCGGCCGCCGGAGGTCGACAGCCCCAGGTGGCCTTCCGAGAGCGTGGAGAGTCCGGCGTAGGAATACGCCTGTACCGCGTTCGTCATGCGCCGGACAGTAGAGATCACCACCGACAAAACATGATCCGGACCACCGGACCGCCGAATCACCGGGCTTCCGGACCACCCGACCGCCTGACCACCGGACCGCTGGCCCCTGGACCGCCGAATCGCCAAACCACTGGACCTCCGGATCACCGGACTACCGGACCGTCAAACCGCCGAACCGTTTGACCGTCCGGCCATCGGATCACTGGGTCACTGGATCACTGGATCACCAGGCCATCGGGCCGCCAGGGCCGCCGAAGGGCAGAGGTCCGGTCAGGCCGCGCCGGGGCGGCCGAAGGGCCGGCGTGTCAGGCTCCGGTACACCATCTCGGTGAGCGTCACGATGTCGAAGACCGGCACGCCGATCCGCGCCTGGATCGCGTGCGCGAAGGGCACCAGGTCCGTGCACTCGATGACGAGTGCTCCCATGTCCGGATTGTCGCGCGCCAGCCGGTCGACCTGGCCCAGCACCTCACGCTCCAGGCGGTCGGCGTCGAGTTCGACGCGCCGCCCTTCGAGCATGACCTCGCGGAACTCCGGCTGCTCCGCCATGCCGGCGACGCATATCGGGACATGTTCGCCGCCGATCGCCGCGAGATGGCGCCGGGTGAGGGAGGACTCCTTGGCGACCAGCAGCCCGACCTTCTGGTCCGGGCGGAGCATGCGGTGGACCATGGGCAGCTGGATCAGGCTTGAGGCGTAGAGCGGGACCTCCACGGCGGCGGCCAGCCGTTCCTGGAAGAGGACGAGGAAGCCGCAGGCGCCGGTGATCGCCGCCGCCCCTCGCGCCTGGAGCTCCTGGGCCGCGTGGACGAACGGCTCCAGCAGGCGCGGATCGGCCTGGCTCACCACGCGCTCCGGCGTCGCACCCTCCACCACCTTGTAGGTGACGGGGAAGCCGAAGGTGGTCGGGTTGCGGATATGTCCTGGGATCTTGGTGAAGGAGGTGTCGAGGCAGAGGACTCCGATCATGATGTCCCGCCCCGCCTCCGCTCCGTCTGCCATGGTCGTTCTCCCGCCGGATGTCCTTGTCGTCATCGTCGTCGCCGGAGGTCGTCATCGTCGTCGCCGGAAGGGGCGCGCCCACCCGCCGTAGCGGCCGACGCGGAACGGCTCCGGGTCCATGTCGGGCCGCTCCCCGGCGAGGATCTGGGCGATCAGCCTGCCGCCGGCCGGCGCGAGGCCCAGGCCGATGTGGCCGTGACCGCACGCGACGGAGAGGTTGCGGTAGGGCTCGGCCCGCCCTATGTAGGGGAGGCTGTCCGGCGTGCAGGGACGCAGGCCGCTCCAGGTCTCAAGGGTCTCGGTGTGCTCCATCTCCGGCAGATACGCCTGGACGGTCCGCAGGATGCCCTCGACGCGCCGGCGGGAGACCGTGCGGTCCATGCCCGACAGCTCCAGGGTCCCGCCGAGGCGGAGGCGGTCGCCGAGCGGTGCGATCGCGACCTTCCCCTCGCTCAGCAGGACCGGCCGCCGCGGCGCGTTGCGCGGCGTCTTGACCGTGACGGTGTAGCCCTTGGCCGGCTGGAGCATGAGCCCGAGGCCCAGCTCGCGGACGCGTTCGGCCGACCACGTGCCGGCGGCGACGACCACCTCGCGGGGCCTGAGGTCTCCGCGTGCCGTCCTCACCAGTCCGACCTCGCGGCCGGTGACCTCGAAGCCGAGGACCTCGGTCTGCCCGTGGATCTCGACCCCCATGCCCTGGAGGGTCCGGGCGAACTCGCGCAGGAAGTCGGGGACGCGCAGGTAGGCGCCCTCCTCGTTGTACAGGGCGCCGCTGATGTCGAACTCGGCGTCCGGTTCGAGCGCGCGCAGCTCCTGCGGGTCGAGGACGCGCAGCGGCACGCCGTTGTCGACCGCCCGCGGCACCGACCGGCATCCCTTGTCGAATCCCTCCGGCGTCTTGAACGCCAGCACCATGCCCTGTGCCGTGAAGGTGGAGGCGAGGCCGTCGTCCGCGCAGACCTCGCGCAGGATCTCCAGGCTCCGCTTCTTCAGGTCGAGCAGCACGTGGAAGGCGGCCTCCGCGTCCCGCTCGTTGCAGGCGCGGCGGAAGTGCCAGAGCCACCGCGGCAGCCCGCCGTCCCAGCGCGGTTTGATGTGGAAGGGGCTCTCCGGGTTCAGCAGCCAGCGGATCCCCTGGGCGGGCACGCCGGGCTCGGCGAGGGGGGCCGCGCCCTGCGTGCCGACGAAGCCGGTGTTCCCGTGGGAGCAGGACTGCGGGCCGCCGACCGGCCCGCGTTCCACCACGGTCACGCTGCTGCCGGCGCGGCGGAGGAAGTAGGCGCAGAACAGGCCGACGATGCCGCCGCCGATGACGAGGACGTCGGGATCGTGTCTCATGGGCGTCGCGTCTGGGGGGAGCATCGTCGGCATGTGCTGTCCTCTACAGGCTCACGGTTACAGGCTCACGATGAAGAAGTTGGTCGGGAGGTTGATCACGACCCGTTCGTAGATCTCGGCCATGAGCGCGAGGCCGGGCTCGGCGAAGACCCCGGGGGGCGGCTCGGCGAAGCGGATCACCGAGCGCCCGGCGTCGAACAGCAGGGCGCCGTGCCCGAAGTCGCCGACGATGGCGGTCCCCGGATCGACCAGACGCGTGCGCACGATGAAGACGCCGTTCTGCTCGACGTCGTCCATCAGGCGGCTGTTGCCCATGAACGTGTAGTAGTCGACGGGGTTGATGATGAGGCCGTCGGCCGTGCCTCCCATCTGCTCCACCTCGTTGCACGCCGCGAGGATCGTCGAGCCGAACGGTCCTTTCGACGTCATGCGCGCGATCTGCGGGATGTTCAGCAGCCCGCCCCCGCCGCGGATGATCGTGTGGTTCTCGGCCGTGGCGAGGCGGACGATGAGCCGGTAGTTGACGAAGGACTCGAAGGTCTCGGCGTCCTCCCACAGGTCCGGCGGGACCTGGACCCACGCGGTGGTGGGCAGGAGCTCCGGGATCGGCGCCTTGTGGAAGCGGTTGGCCGCCTCGCGCCTCAGGTCGGCCTCGTCGACCTTCGGGTCGTCCGGGAGCGGCGGGCTCTCCCGCCAGTAGTACTGCCGCGGGTCCCTGGAGAGGTCGACGACCTTGAGCATGTTGCGTGCCGGATAGCGCGGCTTCCGCCGTGAGCTCGTCAGTGAATCGGTGATCGTCACGTCGTACTCGACGCAGGCCTCGGTCCCCTTGACGGCACAGGCCTCGACGAACATCCGGCCCGGTGACATCTCCGTCTTGCGCTGGGCGACGACTTCCGCCATCGTGCGCTTCATATTGTCTGTCCGCTGCATGGCTTCCTCGCTGGTCGTGGTTGTGCACTACCGCTTGCGGGCGACGAAGATCCCCCAGCCGAACTCCCCCTGGTCGATGGCGACCTGGATCTCCTCGCAGGAGTCGGAGAAGGCCAGCATCCAGGCCCGCGCCGCGGCGTCCTGCGCCCCCTCGGCGCGCTCGCGCGCCGTCTTGCCCAGCACGCGGTAGGTCTGCCTGATGTGGCTTTCGAGGTTGCGGGCGAGGATGATCTCGAACCCGGCCCTCTCCAGGGCCGCCTGGTACTCGACGAGCGAGTAGCCGCCGCTCCATCTCACGCGGTCGTAGACGTGCCTGCGGGCGCGCTCGCCGATCTCCTTCTTGGGCTGGAGGAAGTCGGAGAAGGCGAAGACTCCGCCGGGCCGCAGGACGCGGTGGATCTCCGCGTGGCTGCGCGGCTTGTCCGGCACGAGGAAGAGCGCGTCCTGGCTGACGACGTGGGAGAAGCCGCCGTCTCCGTAGGGCATCTGCGTCGCCGAACCGTGACGGAATCCGATGCCGGGCCGGTCACCGGCCAGCTCCCGCGCGAACTTGACGCGTTCCTCGCTCAGGTCGAGCCCCTCCCCCCGGCAGCCGCGCCGGTCGGCGAGGTGGATCAGGAAGTTGCCGCAGCCGCAGCCCACGTCGAGCACGTGGGAGGAGCCGTCGATCCCGGCCTCCGCCGCCATGATGTCGGAGGTCCGCTCGGCGGCCGCGCGGTAGTCCTCGTCGGCGTCGTCGGCGAAGTACCCCGTGTGGAGGACGCCTTCGCTGTCCCAGAAGTTCAGGTAGGTCGCGGTGGTCTGGTCGAAGAAGTCTCCGACGTCCTTCTCCGTGTAGACATGGCTGGTCATCGACATCACAGGCTCCCTTGTCTGCTCAGGTCTCGCGTCCGTCATGCGTAGGTGTTCTTCTGCGCGGCCGTCAGGTGCGGCAGCTCCGGCCCGGTCACGCCGGCGCCGCCGTCGATCAGGTGCACCGCGCCGGTGACGTAGGAGGCCCGCTCGCTCGCGAGGAAGGCCGCGACGGCGGCGACCTCCTCCGGGCGGGCCAGGCGGCCCACGGCGCTGTGGTGGCCCATGGCGCGTAGCTGGGCTTCGACGTCGCCGTCCCCGGCCAGCTTCGCCGCCGCCCGCTCCATCGGCGGGGTGCGGACCCCGCCGGGGGCCAGCACGTTGACGGTGACGCCGTCGCGGCCGACCTCCGGGGCGAGCGCCTGGGCGAAGCGCACGATGGCGGCGCGGGTCATCCCGGACAGCGCCAGCGGGGCGATGGGGACGCTCGCGGTCTCCGAGGCCACGAAGAGCAACCGGCCCCATCCCGCGGCCTTGAGGTACGGCAGCGCCGTCAGGGCCAGGTTCACCGCCGGCAGGAGCACCCTGTCGACGGCCGCCTGGTATTCCTCCAGCTCGAACTGCGAAGCCGTACCGATCGGCGGGCTGCCGCCGCTGACGAGGACGACGTGGAGCGCGCCCAGGTCGGCGGCGACCTCCTCCACCCAGCGACGTGCCGCCTGCCGGTCGGTGATGTCGACGCTCGTGGTGTGGACGCGGCCGCGCGCCACCTCCTTGAGGTCGCGCTCGGCGGCCTCCAACCGGTCGCGGTCGCGCGCGCCGATCGCGACGTGCGCGCCCTCACCGGCCAGTTCCCTGGCGACGGCCAGGCCGATGCCGCTCGAACCGCCGGCGACAAGCGCGACCTTGTTCTCAAGCCCCAGGTCCAATCGTCGTCCTCCTCGCTGGTCTCTACTGTTCGCTGCTCTTGGCCGCTCGCGGCGCGGCGGCGTCGGCCCGCCGCCCGGACTGGAGGGTGCCGCCGTATCCGTAGCCGTAGCGCCGGAAAAGCGGCCATGACAGCGTCGCCGCCGCCAGCTTGGCGGGGGTCGAAAGACCGTTCCGCCAGGAGTCGTCCCGGTCCCTGATGACGGTGGCGCCGGTGCGGAAGCGGTCCGGATTGCCGGTGACCGTGTGGTTGGCGTGCAGCTCGACCGTCCGGTCCCGCACCGGGTTGCCGGCGGGATCGGCGCCGCACAGCCGCAGAAGCGTGTCGACGGTGCCGGCCGGATCGGCGATGAAGTCCTCGTAGCGCAGGAAGATCGACCGCTCCGGATGGCGCCGGGTGATCGCGTGGGAGGCCAGGTTGAAGCCGTGCCAGTAGGCCGTGCTCATCCGGGACGACATGGCGTAGACGTACTGCTTCGGCTCGCGCCAGGAGTGGGCGACCGCCCGGGGGTCGCGCACGAGGTGGACGTAGTAGGGCGTCACCCCCTCCAGGTGCGGCAGTAGCGCCGCCTCCCCCGGGATCTTCGTGGTGTCCACGATCACCTGCGTGCCGGTCCGCTCGGCGAGGGCGTGGTAGGTCCGCGCCATCAGGGCGGCGTGCTCGCGGATGTCGTCGCAGTGCAGTCCCCGGTCGAGCACGCGCCAGGTGTGCCGGGTCCGGACGCAGGCGCGCTGGCGGCGGATCACGTCGTCGGCGTGGGCCTCCGGCGAGAGGCCGGCGGGCAGGCCGGACAGGAGGATCTCCGACCAGACGGGGCAGCGGGTCAGCACCTCGCCGCAGCCGCACAGGCTGTTGACGCCCTTGCCGGCGGCGTTCTTCCACAGGAAGTGCACCTCCCCGACGTGGAAGAACCCCGGAATCTCGTTGAGGACGTTGCCGATGATGGTGCTTCCGTTGCGGCACCAGCCGGTGATGCAGAGGATCTTGAGCGGTGTCGTTCCCATGGTGTTCTCCTCAACTCAGCCCGCGGCCGCCGGCTGTTCGCTCGGCTGGCGGACGCACAGGGCCACGGCCACGGCCGCCGCCGCGCAGACGGCGCCGACGACGAACACGGCGGGGTAGCCGAAGCCGGTGGCGACCACTCCGATCAGCGGCCCCCAGACGGCCAGGCCCAGATCCCAGAAGGAGGTGTAGGCGCCGATCGCGGCCCCCTGCTTCGAGCTGTCGGTGAGGTTCATCACCATCAGGGCGAGCGAGGGGTGCAGCAGCGAGAATCCGACCCCCATGACCAGGCCGCCGAACACGGCGACCGGCAGGTTCGGCGCCAGGGCGATGATCAGGAGGCCGACGGCCTCGCCGATGCCGGACCAGATCGCGACCCGGCGCGGTCCGAGCCGGTCCGGCAGATGCCCGATGACCAGTCGCGTGCCGCCGTAGACGGCACTGAAGCCGCTGAGCACCGCGACGCCCGAATGGATGCCGCGGGCCTGCAGGTGGAGGACGACGAAGGCGGCGAGCCCGGCGTAGCCGGCGGCGGCGAGCGCCAGCGCCGCCCCGGGCAGCAGCGCCGGGCGCAGGAGCAGGCCGCCGCCCCCGCTCGGCTGCCCGGCGTGGGAGGGCCCGGGGACCGAGCTGATCAGCAGGAGGCCGGCGAGCGCGGCGGCGACGCTGAAGCCCCACACCGCGCCGTAGCCGGCCGGCAGCAGCGCCGCGCCCAGGAAGGTCCCCACCGAGATCCCGCCCCACATGCTGACGCCGTAGAGCCCGATCAGCTGCCCGCGGCGGTGGTGCGGCGCGAGCGAGACGGTCCAGACGGCGCCCGCGGTGAAAAGCGACGCCTCTCCGACGCCGAGCAGCAGGCGGTCGGCGACGAGGCCGGCCAGGCCGAGCGGCAGGAAGTAGAGCGCGCCGCCGGCGGCGACGATCAGCGCGCCCATCTGCATGACCCGGCGATGGCCGTAGCGGTCGGCCAGGTGGCCGGCCACCGGCCGGACGAGCAGCGCTGTGAGCGCCGTCGCCATGACCACCAGCCCGATGGCGAAGTCGGTGGCGCCGAAACTCTCCCGGACGAAGCCCGGCAGGACCGGGATCGCCGCGGTGAGGCCCACGTAGCCGCAGAAGAGTCCGCCGAAGACTCCGACGAGGGCCCGGCGCGGGATCGTGCCCCGGTCGGCGGAGGTCGTCATCGCCGCCGCCTGCGCCGGGCGGCGTCGGCCGTCCCGGCGGCCGGGACCGGCTCCGCCGGGAAGCCGCCGAGCGCGTGCCTGCGCTCGTCGGCCGCACCGGCCTGGACCGGCTCCGGCGGGCGCCGGTCCGCTCCGGCGGCGCGCGCCACCTTGCGGACCGCCTCGATCAACTGGTCGCAGTCCTCGATCGAGAGGCTGGAGGACAGGGGGACGTCGACCGCCTGCTCCATGTGGCGCGTGGTGTCCGGCAGCAGCGCTTTGATCTCCTTGACCTCCTCGGCGCCGAACAGGAACCGCCAGTTCCAGAAGACCCGCGCGTTGGCGTCCTCGTCGGAGCCGAGGTTGCGCGCGTCGATGCCCTCGCAGCACAGCGCGCGGGCGAACCATTTGGCGTCCCCGCCCGGGACGCGGAAGATGAACGCCTCTCCGAGGTAGGCGCCGGGCGCCACCGGCTGCCGGATCTCGATCTCGGTGAGGTCCGAGAGCGCCGCGGCGACGTAGTCGTAGTTGCGGCGGAAGCGCTCCAGGCGGACCGGCAGCCGGCGCAGCTCGGCGCGGAGCAGGGCCGCGCGGATCTCGTCCATGCGGAAGCTGAGCAGCGGCAGGTCGAGGTCGGTGGCGATCGGCGGCTCGCCGTCCGGGAAGTGCCGCCGGACGCGCCCCTCGTAGGCGCCCGAGAGCACGACGGCGCGGGCGAAGAGCACGCTGTCGTCGGTGACCAGGAAGCCGCCCTCGCCGCAGTTGAGCGACTTGTCGGACTGGGTGCTGAAGGCGCCCGCGAGACCGAAGGTGCCGAGTTTGCGGCCCTGCAGCTCGACGCCGAGGGCCGGCACGGCGTCCTCGAACACCGGCACGCCCATCTCCGCCGCCAGGCGCGTCAGCCCCTCCATGTCGGCGGCGAAGCCGCGCATGTGGACCACCAGGATCGCCTTGATCTCGGGTGTCCAGCGGCGGCGGAGGTCGTCGAGGTCCATGCGGAGGTTCTCGTCGACCTCCACCAGGAGGGGCTTGCAGCCGGCGAGCACGATGGCGCTGGGCGTGGCGACGAAGGTGAAGCCGGGGCAGGCGATCAGGGAGCCCGGCGGGATCCCCGCCGCCATGATGGCGAGCGCGATCGCGGTGGTGCCGCTCGACACGGCCAGCGCGTGCTTGCTGCCGAAGTAGCGGCACAGCTCCTCTTCGAACCCGCCGCACTCGGTCTCCCGGTGGGCTCGATAGTCGTAGCGGAAATAGAGGTGGCTGCGGATGGCGCGCAGCGCCGCTTCCTCGTCTTCGGGATGGACGAAGACGGCTCCCTTGTCGTAGGTCGGCCAGGGCGTGCGCCGGACCGGGTCGCCGCCGTGTACGGCGAGCCGCGCGTCCCCGGCTCCGCCGGGCTCCCGGACCAACCCGGCAAGCGCCGGACTCTCCATTTTTCCGTCCACCGTCGGGCTCCTTGTTACTGGCGTTATCGGCTGGGTTCTCTCGTTGGCGGCATTTGGGCAGGCGTGGTCACCGCACCGGCGCGGCTGTGGTCGCGGCGCCGGCGGCGTGGAAGGTGGCGATGGTGAACGTGTCTGTCAGGCGCCCCGCCGCGGTCGCGGGGCCGGGAGCGGCCGGGCCTCAGGGGGCGCCGCACGGGCGGCGCTCACCATGGCCGGGCCGCACCGCTGTCCTGGTCCGCCCGGCGCGGCCGGGCAGGGCGCCGGAGGCGATCCGGCCCTGGCAGGACTCCGATGAGCTTGGTGGTCTTTTTCGATCAGGCTGGGGGCGAGGAAGATCTTCTGAATGTTCTCTAAATGCCCTGACAGTGTCAATGGGGATAAATATTCTGATAGCGACGATAAATAAATGCGTTTACTGGATGTCCTTAATTTCGCTAACTCCGGCCGGTCATCCTGCTTTCCCGCCTTCGAGGACCCCGGGCCGCCGCCTCCGGGCGCCCCGGGACCCGCGGACCGTGCCGTCACGCCCCCGCCCCGGCCAGGACGCCCCGCGCCGCCGGTGCGGCGGGTCGCCGGTTCCGGATACGTAAACCTTCCGATGCGCCGCACCGGGCCGGAAACCACAATCGGCCAGGTGGTCACGCCCTTCCCCGACGATCCGAGCCGCGTCGTCCTCCACCGGTGGACGGATCCGGTCCCGCACGAGAGCGGGCTGGCCGACTACCGCGATCCCTTTGACGGCACCGTCAGGACCTGGGAGTACCACCGCTGGACCGGCGAGGAACGGGCCATCGGGTTCCCCGCGACGGAGCTGGTGCCGTCATGGACGGCGGACACCCCGCCGGGGACCTGGCTGGAGGTCGGGCTGCGGGCCCGGACCGTCTCCGGCGACCTCACCAAGTGGTACGTGATGGGCCGCTGGGCCGAGGGCGCCGGCGACATCCACCGGACCTCCCTGCCCGGCCAGGGCGACGAGGACGGTGACGTCGCGGTGGACACCTACGTCGCCACCCGGCCGGTCACCGCCTACCGGCTCAGGTTCACGCTGTACGGCTCGGGCGCGCGGGTCCGCCGGGCCGGGGTGATGGCCTCGGCGGTGCCCGTGCGGGCGACGGTGCCGGTGAGCCCGCCCGGTACGGCCGCGGGCGTGGAGCTGGACGTGCCGCGCCGGTCGCAGCACATCCACGCGGGGCACTTCCCCGAATGGGACGGCGGCGGGGAGAACTGGTGCAGCCCGGCCTCGATGAGCATGGTGCTCGCCTACTGGGAGCGCGGCCCCCGCCAGGAGGAGCTGTCCTGGGTCACGCCGGGCGACCCCTGCCCGGCCGTGGACCACGCCGCCCGCGACATGTACGACCACAGCTACCAGGGCACCGGGAACTGGCCGTTCGGCGTCGCCTACGCCGGCCGGTACGGCATGGACGGCTTCGTCACCCGGCTGCGCTCGCTCGCCGAGCTGGAGCGCCTGGTCCACGCCGGGATCCCGGTGATCACCTCGCAGTCGTTCCGGGACCACGAGCTGCCCGGCGCGGGATACTCCACCGGCGGCCACATCATGGTCGTCGTCGGCTTCACCTCCGACGGCGACGTCATCGCCAACGACCCCGCCGCACCGGACGACGACACGGTGCGCCGGATCTACCCGCGGGCCGCGTTCGAGAACGTCTGGCTCCGCAGCTCCGGCAGCGGGGGGATCGTGCACATCGTCCACCCGCCCGGCTTCCCCCTGCCCCCTTCCGACGGCAACTGGTGATCATGCTGAACGACTCTCCCATCCGCCCCATCGACGTGGCCAGGGTGGACGACCGTCCGCTCTGGGTGGAGATCCTCGGGGAGGAGGTGTGGTGGGACGAGCCTCGTCCGCACGAGGGCGGGCGCAGGTGCGTGGTCCGGCGCGGGCCGGACGGCGTGCCCCGTGACGCGATCCCGCAGGGCTGGAACTCCCGCAACCGCCTCATCGAGTACGGCGGGCGCTCCTGGCGGCCGCTGCCGGACGGCCGGGTCGTCTTCACCAACTGGGCCGACCAGCGGATCTACCTGTACGGCGGGCGGCCCGGCCCGGCCGCCGGGACCGGCGGCCCGACGGCCCCCCACGGCGACGACCGGCCGCTCCCCCTCACCCCCGACGACGGCGCCCGCTACGGCGACCTGTACCTGCCGCCGGGGCGCGAGGAGGTCTGGGCCGTCCGCGAGACCCACCCGGCCGCACCCGAGACCGGCGCGGCCGGGACCGGCGCCGCGGAGAGCCCGGAGGACGGCGCCGGTCCCGGCCGGCGGCCGCTGCCCCGGCGGGACCTGGTGGCGGTGCCGCTGGACGGCGGGCCGGTGCGGGTCATCGCCACCGCCCAGCACTTCCTGACCAACCCCCGCCTCTCCCCGGACGGGACGCACGTCGCCTGGATCGGCTGGGACCACCCCGCCATGCCCTGGGACGGCACCGAGCTGTGCGTGGCCCCCCTGGACGCCGCGGGTGCGGCCGGGCCGTACCGGGTCGTCGCCGGCGGCCCGCAGGAGTCGGTGATCCAGGCGGAGTGGCGCGACGACGGCGCGCTCTACGCGCTCACCGACCCGGACGGCTGGTGGAACCTGCACCTGGTCCCCCTCGACGGCTCCGGGGCCCGCAACCTGGCCCCGCTCCAGGAGGACTGCGGCGACGCCGTCTGGCGGCTGGGCAACACCTGGTTCGCGCTCGCGGGCGACCGGATCGTCCTGGTGCACGGCACCCCGGACCTGCGCCGCCTCGCCGTGCTGGACCCGGCCACCGGCGAGATGACCGACCTGGAGGCGCCGCCCACCTACTGGAACCCCACGGTCTCCACCGGCGGGGACCTGGTGGCGGGCGTGGCGGCCTCGCCGTACACGCCGTTCGAGGTCGTCACGGTGGACCTGCGCACCGGCGCGCACGCCGTGCTGTCCCCCGAGAAGGACCTGCCCGACCGCGACGCGCTGCCCGAGCCCGAGGCGGTGACCTTCGACGGCGTGCACGCCCACCTCTACCCGCCGCGCGGCGTGACCGGCCCCGCCCCGTACGTGATCTTCGTGCACGGCGGGCCGACCAGCGCCAGCACGATGGTCCTCGACGTGGAGATCGCCTACTTCACCAGCCGGGGCATCGGCGTGGCCGACGTCAACTACGGCGGTTCCACCGGCTACGGCCGCGCCTACCGGGAGCGGCTGCGCCACCAGTGGGGCGTGGTGGACGTGCGCGACTGCGAGACGGTGGCACGGGGCCTGATCGACGCCGGGCGGGCGCACCCGTCGAAGGTCGCGATCCGGGGCGGCAGCGCGGGCGGCTGGACGTCGGTGGCCGCGCTGGTGCACAGCAAGGTCTTCCGCGGCGCGGTGGCCCACTACGCGATCACCGACCCGGAGGGCTGGGCGGCCGAGACCCACGACTTCGAGTCACGCTACCTCGACGGCCTGATCGGCCCGCTCCCCGAGACCCGGCAGCGCTACCTGGACCGCTCCCCCACCCTGCACGCCGCGGACGCCTCCGGCCCCGCGCTGCTCATGCACGGCCTGGAGGACGCGATCGTCGACCCGGTCCAGGCGGAGCGGTTCGCCGACGCGCTGGAGCGCGAGGGCACCCCGTGGGCCTACCTGACCTTCCCCGGCGAGCAGCACGGCTGGCGCCGGGAGGAGACCATCGTCGCCGCGCTGGAGGCCGAGCTGGCCTTCTACGGCCTGATCTTCGGGTTCCCGACGCCCGAGGTGCCGCCGCTTACCCTGCGGGGTATGCACTGATGATCCATCTTTTCTCGGGGGAGCTCCTTCCATGAACGAGGTCGCACAGATCTGCTCGGACCTGATCAGGTTCGACACCACCAACCCCGGCTCCGGAGAACGCCCGGCGGCCGAACACGTCGCCGGGCTGCTGTCCGAGGTCGGCATCGAACCGGTGGTCTTCGAGTCGGCGAGGCACCGCACCAGCGTGGTCGCCCGCATCCCCGGCGACTCGCCCGACGCCCTGCTGGTCCACGGCCATCTGGACGTGGTCCCGGCCCAGCCCGCCGACTGGCGGGTGCACCCGTTCTCCGGGGAGATCGCCGACGGCTGCGTATGGGGCCGGGGCGCGGTGGACATGAAGGGCACGCTGTCGATGACGCTCGCCCTGGTCCGCGACTGGGCCCGGCGCGGCGTGCGGCCCAGGCGCGACCTCGTGCTGGCCTTCCTGGCCGACGAGGAGGCCACCGGCGAGTACGGCGCGATGTACGCCGCCACGCGGCACCGCGAGCTGTTCGACGGCTGCACCGAGGCGATCAGCGAGTCCGGCGGCTACAGCGTCCAGGTCCCGGGCGCGCGCGTCTACCCGGTCGCGGTGGGCGAGCGCGGCACCGCCTGGATGAAGCTCACCGCCCACGGCGTCGCGGGCCACGGCTCCCGGCCGCCGAAGGACAACGCGGTGGCCGAGCTCTGCCACGCCCTGTCCAGGATCGCCTCCTACCAGTGGCCGGTACGGCTGACCCCCGGGGTGGCGGCGCTGATCAGCAGCCTGGCGGACATCCTCGGCGAGAAGATCGACTACGACCGCCTGGAGGAGGAGGCCGAGCGGCTCGGCCCGGCGGGCACCCTGTTCAAGGCGCAGATCCGCAACTCGGCGAACCCGACGATGCTGGAGGCGGGCTACAAGGTCAACGTGGTCCCCGGCACCGCCACCGCGCACGTGGACGGCCGTTTCCTGCCCGGTTACCGGGAGGAGTTCCTGGAGACGATCGACCGCCTGCTCGGCCCCAAGGTCACCCGCGAGTTCGTCAGCATCGGGGACGCCCCCTCCGCGCCGCTGGACGCGCCGTTCTTCGGTCAGCTGTGCGACGCGCTCGTCGCCGAGGACCCGGCCGCGCGGCCGGTGCCGTACGTGATGTCGGGGGGCACGGACGCGAAGGCCTTCGCCGACATCGGCATCAAGGGCTACGGCTTCGCGCCCCTGATGCTCACCCCGGACCTGGACTACTACGGCATGTTCCACGGCGTGGACGAGCGCGTCCCCGTCGAGGGCCTGGAGTTCGGCGTGCGCGTCCTGGACCGCCTCCTCGCCTCCTGAGGACACTGAGGACACGACGGCGGGCCGCCCGGGGAAGGGCGGCCCGCCGTCACGTCATGCCGGGGGTGGCCGGCGTCCGGATCGGCCCGGTCATGCCGGGGGGACGATGTCGTCGGCCCGGTCATGCCGGGGGTGGGCGACGTCCGGGTCTACTCCCAGCCGTCGGCGCCGCCACCCGCGCGACCGGCGTCCCGTCCCGGCCGGATGGTCCCGGCGGGCGCGTCGGCGAGGTGGATCCGAAGGTCCCGGCTGCTCATGTGCCAACTCCTCTGCTCGGCGATGGTCGGACTGCTGCCCTACCCGACATCGCGACGGTAAACAGGTTATTTGACAAAATGTCATCCGCCGCCGATCAAGAATAAGGTCTCTCCCGGTTCAGTGGGGGCTTTTTCCTATCAGTTCATACCGGTCCGCAATCGCCCCGATCGCCCGGCCGTCCACCCTCATGGCGCCGGCGAGGACCCTCACCCGGTCGGAGCCGGCCGCGCGGGCCCACGCAGGTGACGGGCGGGCCCGCGCCGCCGCGCGCCGGGCGGCCGGCACCCCCGGGGGCCGGTCCGGCGACCGGCGTCACCCGTTTTCCAATGACCGATATGCCGCCCTCTCCGCTTTTCCGGATATGCAGGCGATTGATCTTGACTGACAACCGGTCCGGCCCGCGGATCAGCGGACGAGGGGGACCTTCGCGGCGGGGTGGCGCGAGCGGTGATCCCCACGCTGACCGGGGAGCACGGGCCGGGCGATCACTGGCCGGCGTGCGCCGTGCTGGGCCTGACGGAGGCCCCGCCGGACGCGGGGTGGCCCGAGCCGCCCGGCCGGCGGCGCGGGCCCCTAGCGCAGCTTGGGGTCCAGGGCGTCGCGGACGACGTCGCCCAGGAGCAGGAAGCTGAGCACCGTCGCGGTGAGGAACAGCGACGGGAAGACGAGCAGGTGGGGGTATTCGGCGAAGTAGGCCTGGGCGACGTTGAGCTGCAGGCCCCAGGAGACCTCGGGATACTGCAGGCCGACGCCCAGGTAGTCGAGGGTGGCCTCGCCGGCGATGACGTTGCCCACGTTGAGCATGGCCACCACGAAGACCGGGGCGACCGCGTTGGGCAGGATGTGCTTGAACATGATCCGCCCGTCGCCCGCCCCGAGCATCCGGGCGGCGGCCACGAAGTCCATGTCGCGGACCGCGATCACCTGGGCGCGCATGAGACGGGTCATCGTGGTCCAGCCCAGCACGACCAGCACCAGGGTCATCGCCCAGACGCCGTGGTCGGGGAAGGCGATCAGGATCACGGTCGCCCCCAGGACGAACGGGATGCCGAAGAACACGTCCGTGAGGCGGGAGATGAACGCGTCTATCCAGCCGCCGTAGTAGCCGGCGAGCAGGCCGAGCACGACCGAGATGAGCAGGGCGAAGACCGTCACCGCGAGGCCGATCAGGACGGAGGCCCGGGTGCCGTGCACGATCTGCGACCAGTATTCGCAGCCCTGCAGGTCGTAGCCGAACACCGCGCCGCCCGGGCCCTGCTTCGACATCCGCAGGTTGCAGCCCTGGTTGGGGCCGAGGCCGGTGAACAGGCCGGGGAAGAGGGCCATCGCGACGGCGACCACGAGGATCACCATCGAGAACCAGAAGATCACCCGGTGGCGCAGCTCCAGCCAGGCGTCGTACCAGAGGGAGCCGGGCCGGCTCTTGACGGTCTCGGCCTCTGCGACCTGCATCTCAACCACGGCGGATCCTCGGGTCCAGCACGCCGTACAGGAGGTCGACGAGCAGGTTGACCAGGATGAAGATCATCACGAGCACGGTGACGATGCCCACGACGACGGGGCCCTCCTGGAGCTGGATGGACTGGAAGACCTGCTGGCCGATGCCCGGCAGGTTGAAGATGCCCTCGGTGACCACCGCGCCGGCCATCAGGTTGCCGAAGTCCACTCCGAGGAAGGTGACCACCGGGATCAGCGAGTTGCGCAGCGCGTGCCTGCCGATCACCCGCCTGCGGCGCAGCCCCTTGGCGCGGGCCGTGCGGACGTAGTCGGCCCGCATGTTCTCGATCAGGCTGGTACGGGTCAGCCGCGCCACGTAGGCCAGGCCGAAGGAGCCCAGCACCATGCCGGGCAGCAGGTAGCTGACCGGCCATCCCTCGTCCACGCCCGCGGTCGGGAACAGCGCGAGGTTCAGGCCCAGCATGATCTGCGCGGTGTAGCCGACGACGAAGACCGGGACCGCGATGACGAAGGTGGTCCCGGCCAGCACCGCGGTGTCGGCGATCCCGCCGCGGCGCAGCCCGGCGATCACGCCGAGGCCGATGCCGACCACCAGCTCGAAGATCCAGGCGGTGACGGCGAGCTGGGCGGTCACCGCCCAGCGTCCCTGGAGCAGCTCGCTGACCGGCTGCCCGGTGAAGGTCTCCCCCAGGTCGCCCTGGACGGCGTTCAGCATGTAGATGCCGTACTGGACGATCAGCGGGTCGTTGAGGTGGTAGCGCTCCCGGAGCGTGTGGAGGACCTCGTCGGGCAGGGGCTTGTCCCCCGCCAGCGCCACGATCGGGTCGCCCGGCAGGGCGAAGACCATCGCGTAGATCAGGAACGTGGTGACGAAGAAGACCGGGACGGCCTGGAGCAGCCGCTGGACCGCGTATTTCACGTCCCCGCCTCACGGGGAGACCCCGGGGCGGCGCGCCCCGGGGTCACGTGTGCCTCGTTGATCAACTACTTCACCGTGATCGTGTCGAGGTTCGGGCTGTAGGCGTCGATCCGGACGTCACTGATCTTGTCGGAGTATCCGGCCTGGTCCTGCCAGTTCCACAGCGGGGCCATCGGCATCTCGCTGAGCGCCAGGTCCTCGGCCTTCTGGTAGAGCGGGATGCTGGCCTCCATGCTGGCGGCGGAGTTGGCCTGGTCGAGCAGGTCGTTGAACTCCTTGCTCTCCCAGCCCATCCGGTTGCCCGTGCCCCACATCGGCTGCAGGTAGTTCTGCGGGCTCGGGTAGTCCATCACCCAGTTGTTGCGGTACGGCCCGTCCTGCTTGTGCGCGCGGAGCGTGGACAGGTAGTCGGCCGCCGGGATCTTGCGGAACTGGATGTCGGCGATCCCGAGGTTGTCCTTGAGCTGGTTGGCCACCGCGGTCATCCACTGCTCGTAGCTGGGGTCGGCGTTGGAGAAGTAGAGGTTCATCGTGCCGCTGAACCCGCCGGCCTTGTCGAACAGCGCCTTGGCCTTCGCCTTGTCGAAGACGCACGGCTCGCCGCAGGCGTTCTCCCGGTAGCCCGGCACCAGGGGCGCCACCAGCGAGCCCATCGGCTTGAAGGCGCCGTTGAAGACCGCGTCCACGATCGCCTGGCGGTCGATGGCCATCGAGACGGCCTTGCGCAGGTCGGCGCTCTGGAAGCGCTTGTCGTAGACCGGGAAGCCCAGGTAGTCCATGGTCCCGCTCGGCGTGGGCACGAACCGGTCGCCGAGCAGCCGCTTGGCCTCCGACGTGCTCGCCGGCGGGATCGTCTGGATCAGGTCCACCTTGCCGGCCCGCAGGTCCACGTAGGCGGTGTCACGGCTCTCGTAGATCTTGAAGTTGACCGCGGCGGACTTGGCGGGACGGGGCCCGGCGTAGCCGTCGAACTTCTTCACCCTGATCTTCTGGTTGTGCACCCACTCGCCGTCCAGCGCGAAGGGGCCGTTGCCGATCGGCTTGGCGTCGTAGGCCTTGAGGTCGGCGAAGGCGGCCTTGGGCATCGGGGCGAAGCCGGTGTAGGCCAGCGTGATCGGGAACTGGCTGAACGGCGCGGTCAGCGTCACCTCAAGGGTGGTGGCGTCCACGACCTTCAGCCCGCTCAGCTTGTCGGTCGTGGGCTTGGGCGCCTCCTCCGACCCCTCGGGGGTCTCGGGGTTCAGCTTGTCGTAGCCCTCGATGTTCTCGAAGTAGTAGTTGTTGGTCCACGCGTTGGGACCGTAGGCCGCGGCGTTCCACGCGTCGGCGAAGCTCTCGGCGGTCACCGGCTCGCCGTTGTGGAACTTCTGCCCCGGCTTGAGCTTGATCGTCCAGACCTTCTGGTCCTCGCTGGTCACCGACTCGGCGGCCCGCATCTGCGGCTGCCCCTTGGCGTCGATGAACACCGGCAGGTCGAACAGCGCCTGCAGCACGGTGATCGAGTAGCTGCTGGAGGTGTTGCCGGGGGTGAGGTGGTCCGGCTCCGTCAGCCCGACGGAGAACTCCTTCGCGCCCTGCTGCCCACCGGCGCCCGGGGCCGGGGATCCGCCGCACGCGCTCACCGCGAGCATCGTCGCCAGGAGGAGGGCGGAGCCCCGCGTCCTCGTCAAGACCGTCACTGTGTTCCTCCAGGGGGTGTTGCGGGAGAGGGTAAAGACGGTTGCAAGGCGAGGCATCGGATAATTTACGTATTCCCTATCCCGGTCGGCTTGGGGCACCCTGTGCACGGAGGAGACCATGGACCAGATCACCCTGAGCCCGCGCCACCTCCATGCGTTCACCGAGGTGGGCTTCCAGGTCGCCGGGCGCGGTGGCGCCTGCGCCGCGATGCGCGCCCTGCGCGAGGTCATCGCGCTGGAGGCCTACGAGTTCGTCGCCTACGACCCGGCCACCGGGCGGCACCGCAGCCTGGTCTCCGACGGCTACGCGCGGGTGGACGGCGACGCCGCCGAGGAGTATGTCCGGCTCGACCCCTACCGCCGGGCCATGGACTCCCGGGTGCCGCTGACCATGGGCGCCCCGGGGACCGAGCGCTACTTCCGCCGCCATCTGGAGCCGTACGGCTGGCGGGCCGGGCTGACCACCCCGCTGTTCCTGGCCGAGGGCCGCTACACCGGCCTGCTCCATCTGAACGCCCGCGACCCCGAGGCGTTCTCCGCCGAGACCAGCACGCTGATCAGCGCCGTCTCCCCCACCCTGGCGCACGTCACCGACCTGAGCCGTTGCGTGATCGACCCCGTCGGCCTGCCGCCGGGCTTCCACGCGGCGGCCTTCGACCGCAGCGGCACCCGCAGGGACGTCGCCGGCGCCCCGGCCTCGGAGGCCGTCGCCGCCGAGCCGGCCATGGCGGAGCTGGCCAGGGAGTTCATCGACTCCCGCGAGCTCAACCGGCGCGGGCTCTGGCTCGACGGGACCGGGCGGTGGCGGGAGGTGCGGCTGCTGCGCGCCGGGGTCGGGCCGCACGGCGCCATCCAGGGCGCGGTGGTCGCCGAGCGCGCGTGCGCCCTGCCGTACGAGCTGACGGGCCGGGAGATCGAGGTGATCACGCGGGTCGCGCTCGGCGACTCCAACCCGCAGATCGCCGCGGCCCTGGTGCTGAGCGTCCGCACCGTCACCACCCACCTGGAGCACATCTTCGCCAAGCTCGGCTGCGAGAGCCGGACCCGGCTGACCACCAAGGCCCTCGCCGAGGGCCTGTGCCGGCTGCTGGTCTGACCCCGGGACGCGGGCCGCGCGGGCCGTCCCCCGGGACGGGGACGCCCCGTGCCGCGGGCCCGGGGCACCCCGGACCGCGGACTCCCGTGCCGGCCGCCCCGGGCGGCGGGTGCCCCGGGCGGGGGCCGGTCCTCATCGGGCGCCGGCCAGCCGGCCCGCCGGCACCGCGGCCGTCTCCAGCACGAGCTCGAACCAGACCATGTTGGTCCCCGCCTCCCGGACCAGGCCCCAGCGGTGCGACAGCGCCTCCAGCAGGGGCAGGCCCCGGCCGCCGGTGGCGTCGGCCGGGGCGTGACACCCGCAGGGGGCGTTCGGCGAGCCCTCGTCCTGGATGCGGACCCGCACCGCCTCCGGCGAGCAGGCGACGGTGACGGTGAAGGCCCCGCCGTCCCCCGATCGGGAGTGGAGCACCGCGTTGGTGGCGATCTCACTGGTCAGCAGCACGCAGTCGTCGTGGAGCGGATGGTCCCGGCCCAAGGTCGTCGAAACCAGCCGCCGGGCCCGTACCACCTGGTCGGCAGAGCCCGCCAGGCGGAGGATCCATTCGCTGCCGTCATGCTCCCACGAGTCCATCCGGCCCCCTCCGATGCTGTCCACGCCTCTGGAGGACGCGGGGCTCGGGAAGGTAGATGTCTCACAAAAGTATGAATGGGATCACTTACCGGATAGGCAGGTCGGACTTGCCGGCCGGGCCTGGACCTGCGTGCCCGCACCTGCCGCCCCGTGCGGTCCCATCCGTCACAGCCGGTGCCAGCGCGCCTGGAAGAAACAGTAGGCCGCGAACAGCAGCAGGCCGATGGCGATGACGCCGAGGAGCCACGGCCCGGCGGGGGTGTCGGCCAGCGCGCGCAGCGTCGAGTCGACGCCCTTGGCCTTGTCGGGATCGTAGGTGAGCGCCGCCTGGATGACGAAGACCCCGGCGACCGCGGCGATCACGCCACGGGCGAGGTATCCGGCCATGCCGAGCTTCTCGGCGAGCTCGCGCGCCTTCGGGGGCATCTCGCCGGTGCGCAGGTCCTCCAGGAACCTCTTCTTCCAGCCCTTGTGGATCCAGTAGGCCCCCAGGGCGATCAGGCCCAGCCCGACGAGGCCGACGATGATCTGCCCGCCGGGCAGGTCCATCAGCTTGGCGGTGAGGTCCTTGGAGCTCTTGTCGGTCGAGCTGCCCGCGTCGCCCCGCAGCAGCAGGCTGAGCAGCGTCGCCACGATCAGCGCGTAGACCGCCGTGTGCGCCGCCGCCTCGACCCGCTTCTTGGTCTCGCCGCGGCCGATGACCGCCTCCGAGAACTGCCAGACGGTCAGCGCGGCGAAGCCGAGGACCATCAGCCAGAGCAGCACGGTGCCGAACGGCTGCTCGGCCACCATCTCGACCGCGCCGGTCTTGTCGGCCTCCTTGCCTCCGCTCCCGCCGCCGAAGGCGATCTGCAGGGCCAGGAACCCGATCAGCCCGTAGAGGACGCCGCGGCAGGCCAGTCCGAGCCGGGCCAGCCTGTCCAACGTCCGACTGTTCGCCGCTCTGCGCGCGGCGCCTTCCACCTGAGCGCTTCTCATAGCAATGCGCTCTTACCGGTTGAAGTGGAGGTAAACCTAGCCTTCCGGCATGGCGTCCAGGCGCCGCAGGATGACCCCCTCGCGCAGCGCCCACGGGCACACCTCCAGCTCCCCCACCCCGAACAGGTCCATCGTGGCGTCGGCGACGATCGCCCCGGCCGGCAGCTGCGGGGCCCGGCCGTCCGAGACCCCGGGCAACTCCGCCCGCTCCCGCACGTCCATCTTGGCCAGCCGGTCGGCCCACTCGGTCAGGTCGGCGTGCCTGAGCACCCGGCGGACGTCCGAGCCCTCCTGCGAGGGCGCCGCCCCGGCGATCCTGGCCAACTGCCTGAACGTCTTGGACGTCGCCACCGCGTGATCGGCCCGGCCGTACCGCGCCACCTCGCCCACCGTGCGGGCGATCTCGGCCCGCACGTGCCTGCGCAGCGCCCGCGCCTCGTCGGCCGGGGGCGGGTCGGCGGTGAACCAGTCACGGGTGAGCCGCCCGGCCCCCAGCGGCAGCGACACCGCCACGTCCGGCTGCTCGTCGATCCCCGAGGCGATCTCCAGCGACCCTCCGCCGATGTCCAGCACCAGCAGCCGCCCCGACGACCATCCGAACCACCGCCGCACGGCCAGGAACGTCAGCCTCGCCTCGTCCTGGCCGGACAGCACCTCGATGTCCGCCCCGGAGCCGGCCTTGATCCCTTCGAGCACCTCTTCACCGTTGACCGCCTCCCTGACCGCAGAGGTCGCGAAGGCCATGAGGTCCTCGACCCCCTTGTCCTCGGCGAGCCGCACGGCCTTCTCGACGAACTCCCGCAGCCGCGCGGCCCCCCGCTCGGAGAGCCGGTGGCCCTCCTCCATGTGCTCGGCGAGCCTCAACTCCTCCTTGTGGGAGTACGCGGGCAGCGGCCGAGCCCCCCGGTGGGCGTCCATCACCAGCAGATGCACCGTATTGGAACCAATGTCGAGAACACCCAGTCGCATGGGTCGAAGTTACTACCGTTCCCGAGCGCCCCCGCCCGCCGTCCGGCGGGAGCCGTCCGCCCGCCCGCCCGCCGTTTTCGTCATGCCGCCCCACGGCGCATGTCATGGACACGGGCCGCTCTTCCCGCGCCGACCTCGGCACGCCGGACCGGCCCGAGGTGGGATACGCCGAACGCCCTACGGGTACAAAATATCCGAAAACGGAAGAAAGGGGCGAATATGAGCAAACCGCGCGGACCGACCATCGGGCTCCTGGGCTCCTACGGTGGCCGCAACGTAGGGGACGAGGCCATCCTCACCAGCATTCTCGACAGCATCCGGAAAGGCCGTCCCGACGCCTTGACGGTGGTGTTCTCCCGGACTCCCGAGCACACCCGCGTCCACCATCGGGGGATCGAGGTGGTCGGCTGGGAGGGGATCAGCCGCGAACCGGCCTCCCAGATCGTGAGCCGCCTGGACGTACTGGTCCTCGGCGGCGGCGGCATCCTCTACGACACCGAGGCCCGCCGCTACCTGCGGCTCGCCCGGCTGGCCCACGAGCAGAACGTCCCGGTCTTCACCTACGCGCTGGGCGCCGGGCCGCTCACCGACCGCCTTGACTGCATGCTGGTGCGGGAGACGCTCAACGACAGCACCACGATCACCGTCCGCGACGAGGAGTCCCGGCTGGTGCTGGAGGAGGCCGGGGTGATGAGCGCGATCACGGTCACCGCCGACCCGGCGCTCCTGCTCGAACAGGAGGAGTTCGGCCACGACCTGCTCCGCGCCGAGGGGGTGCCCGAGCGGGTCCGGCTGGTCGGCATGAGCGTGCGCGAGCCCGGCCGCGCCGCCGAGCACCTGGACGTGCAGGGCTACCACGAGCTGCTCGCCCACGTGGGCGACTTCCTGGTCCGCCGGCTCGACGCCTACATCGTCTTCGTCCCGATGGAGCGGGACGACATACGGCACTCCCACGCGGTGCTGTCCCACATGAACGCCGCCGACCGCTGCCGCGTGCTGCACGGAAACTACCGGCCACGCCAGATCCTCGGCCTGATACGGCACCTGGACCTCGTGGTCGGCATGCGGCTGCACTTCCTGATCTTCGCCGCGCTGCAGGGGGTGCCGTTGCTGCCGCTGCCCTACGCCGGGAAGGTGTTCGACTTCGCCCAGCAGCTGGGAGCGCCGGCCCTCAGCGGCGTCGTCAGGGAGGCCGCCGGTCCGCTGCTGGCGGAGGTCGACAGGGTGTGGGACGAGCGGCCCGCGCACACCGAGCGGATCAACGCCCGCACCCCGGCCCTGCGCGCCCGCGCCGCCGCGACGGCCGAGCACCTGCTGGCACAGCTCGAACTCATCTCGCCGCGCACGTCCGTCTGGGACCGGAGCGCGTAGGGGGAAGGGGGGAACGGACAGGGGAGGCGGAGAACCGGAGGGAGCGCGGAGGACCGAGCGGAGGGAGCCTCCCGAGCCAGGACCGAGCGAACCGGGGAGCACCAGAGATGAGCCGGCCGCCACCGCAGCAGCCAAGGGGCGTCCCGCCGACGAAGGCGATGTGGGCGCCCCTGCGCCGCCGACTGTTCCGCGCGCTGTGGATCGCCCAGCTCGTGGCCAACACGGGCACGTGGATGCAGACCGTCGGCGCGCAGTGGCTCATGGGCGACCTGGGCGGCGACGCGCTGGACATCGCCCTGGTGCAGACCGCCACCGCGCTCCCGATCTTCCTGCTCGTCGTCCCGGCCGGGGCGCTGGGCGACATCCTCGACCGGCGCCGTCTGCTGCTGGTCAGCCAGGTGCTCACTTTCGCCGGCGCGGCCGCCCTCGCCGTGCTCACCGCCGCCGACGCCGTGACGCGGCCGCTCCTGCTCACCCTGACCGGCTTGATGGCCGTCGGGCAGGCCTTCGCCGTGCCCACCTTCCAGGCCATCCAGCCCGAGCTCGTCAGCCTGGACGAGATCCCGCAGGCCGCGCTGCTCAACGGCGCCAACGGCAACGTGGCACGGGCCATCGGGCCCGCGCTCGGCGGTGCGCTCATCTCCGTCGCGGGGCCGGAGGCGACGTTCGCCCTCAACGCGCTGTCCTTCCTCGGCGTCATGCTGGTGCTGTACGTCTGGAAGCGGCCACCCGACCACCGCCCCCTGGGCGCCGAGCACATCCGCGACGCGATCCGCGCGGGCGCGCGCTACGTCCGCAGCGCCCCGGAGTTCGCCGCGGTCCTGTGGTGCTCGGTGATGTTCACCTTCTGCGCCAGCGGGATGTGGGCCCTGCTGCCCGCCCTCGCCCGCGGCCCGCTCGGTCTCGGCGCCGGAGGTTACGGCGTGCTGCTGGCCGGGGTCGGCGCCGGCGCCGTCGCGGGCGCGTTCGCCCTCCCCGTGGCCCGCGGACGGATGGGGCCCAACACGGTCGTGGCCGGTTCGACGATCTGCTACGCCCTGGCGATGGCCGTCATCAGCACGGTCGAGGCCGTGCCGGTCGTCATCGCCGCCCTGGTGGCGGCCGGCCTGGCCTGGATCGCCGTCCTGTCGACGCTGAACGCCGCGGCCCAGCTCCTGCTGCCGGAGTGGGCGCGCGCGCGGTCGCTGGCCTACTACCAGCTGGTGTTCATGGGCGGGCAGGCGGTGGGGGCGCTGGTGTGGGGGCTGGTGGCCGAGAGCCTGTCCCTGCGGGCGGCCTTCCTGGTCCCGGCCGCCGTGCTGATCCTGAGCACGCCGATCGGCGTGCTGCGGGTGCCGCTGCCGACGGCGCGCTTCGACATGCGCCAGGTGCGCCACTATCCCGAGCCGCCCAGCGACATGGAGCACAACAGGGGACCGCTGCTGGTGGTGGTCGAATGGCACGTCGACCCGGCGAACGCCGAGGCGTTCCTGCAGGTGATGCAGCAGATCGGCCGGGCACGGCGGCGCACCGGGGCGACGATGTGGAGCCTCTTCGAGGACATGGAGGAGCCGACCCTCTACGTCGAGACCTTCACCATCCAGACCGCGCACGAGCATCTGCGCCAGCACGTCGAACGGGGCACGGCCAGGGACCAGGAGCTGGACCTGCAGGCACTGCGCCTGGTCATGGAGGGTACCTATCCGGAGGTGCGCCACCTGATCTGGGCCTACGCGCCCACGCCGGGTCAGGAGGCGAAGGAGCCGGAGCTCAGGTCGATCGTGTCGCTGCTGCGCCCCCGCTGACGGCGGCCGCGCCGGGGCGCGGGCAACCGTCCCGCAAGCGCCGGTCAAGCGGCCCCGCCGACAATCGGCCCGCCGATCGCCGCCGCCCGGCACCCCCGCCGGACGGCGCCGTCGATCGCCCGACGATCCCGAGAGGCGAGGATGATGAGAGCACTGGGCTGGGCCGGCGTGATCACCGGCACGGCGATGACACTGGCCGGCCTGTACGGCATGGCCGTCATCCCGACCACCGATCTCCGCCTGCCGGCCTGGGCGGTGCCGCTCTTCGTCGTCGGGCTCCTGTTGGAGATCGGCGCCGCGACGGTGCTGTTCCACGCCTACTTCGACCGGATGTGGGAGCGTTCCGTACAGGCCGTCCCCGGCGGGGGCTCCCCCGGCAGGCTCCTTTCCTCCATCGGCGTCCTGACCGGCGAGGACGGCCTGCTGACCGGCGGCCTGCCCGCCGAGGCGGACATCCTGGCGATGGCCGACACGGGCATGACCGTCAACGACTCCCCGGTCGCGCAGTTCCGGCTGGAGGTCCGGACGGGCACCGCCGAGCCGTACGTCGTCGACCATCGTCAGACACTGCCCGGGCTGCCGGCCGGCGCGGTGCTGCCGGGCCGCAGGGTGCCGGTCCGGGTCGACCCCGCGGACGCCCGGCGGCTCGCCATCGACTGGGCGGCGCTGTGAGCGCGGGCGACGGGACCGGATCTCCCCGTTCCCCGGGCCGTCGCCCTCCCCCGCTCTACGATGGTGCGATGCACGCGGAACTTCTGGCCGCGCTGGAGCCGGTCTGCCGGGACTTGCGCACGGGCTGCGCCGTACCCCCTGACATCCGTGAGGCCCACGCCGACCCGGGCCGCTGGGAGGGGCTGGCCTGCGCCTTGTTCTACGGCCCCGACGGCAGCGGGCAGGAGGTCTCCGTGGTGCTCGGCGAGGATCCGGCCGAGCAGGTGGCCCGGCTCGCGGACCAGGTGCAGGAGTGGGCGGTGGAGGCGTTGTGGGCGGCGGGCCTGCCCGCGGTGTGGCCGCACTGCCCGGCACACCCTGATTCGCACCCCCTGCTGGCCAGGGCGGAGCGCGGCCAGGCGGCGTGGTTCTGCCCGCACACCGGTGAGCTGGTCACCCCTGTCGGGCTGCTGCCCGCCCGCACGCCGCCGGAGGGACCGCGGCCCGCGGCGCCCGGACAACCATGATCTCCAAGAATCGGCGCATACTTACAGGGTAGGAAGCACCAGGATCGGGCCGACAGCTCCGCGATCTCACCGGAGCCCGACCGTCCCGCCCGGCGGGGCCGGCGTCGAGCACGCCCGGCTCGCGCGCTTCTCCATGACGGGGCACGGGCGGGAGCGCGGTGCCGAAGGAGGAGCAATGATCCATGACGGCACGTCCACCCCGGACCAGCCGGTGAGCGTTGAGGCCGGACGCCCCGCCGACGACTTCCCGATCGAGGACTCGGAGTGGCCGGCACCGCTCGCGCAGTCGCCCGACGCCCAGCCCGAGGGAGACCCCGACGCCGGCAGGCAGCACGACTGGCTGCCGCGCAGAGCGCAGTCGCCGGACGACATGGAGTGATCCCGGGGCGACGCGGCAGCGGACCGATCCGGGAGGAGTGACATGAGCGCGGTCCCCCAGATTGTGATCTTCGACGTCAACGAGACGCTCAGCGACATGGCGCCGATGCGTGCCCGCTTCGAGGAGGTGGGGGCGCCCGGGCATCTGATGCCCACCTGGTTCGCGGGCGTGCTGCGCGACGGGTTCGCGCTGACCGCGGCAGGCGGTTACGCCGAGTTCGCCCAGGTCGCCGCCGATGTGCTCAAGGAGCTGCTCGCCACCACGCCCGGCTGGCACGGCGACCCGGACGGCGCGGCCGCGCACGTGCTGGACGGGCTGGCCGGGCTGAAGGTGCATCCGGACGTCCCGGACGGGATGCGGATGCTCCGCGAGGCGGGGATACGGATGTTCACCATGACCAACGGCGCCGCGTCGACGACCGAAGGCCTACTGGCACGGGAGGGGCTCCTCGACCTGGTCGAGGAGCGGCTGGACGTGCACGGCCCCCGGGCGTGGAAACCCGCCGCGACCGCCTACCTGTACGCGGTCGGCCGCGCCGGAGTCCATCCCGACCAGGCTGTCCTGGTCGCCGTGCACCCGTGGGACATCGACGGCGCACAACGGGCCGGGCTCGTCGGGGCCTGGCTGGACCGGCACGGCACGCCGTACCCGGGCGCGATGTCCGCCCCGCACCTCAGCGCCCCGGACCTCGTCAGCCTGGCCGGGCGCTGGCAGAGCCCCTGACCGTCCGGGAGGCTCCGCCGGCGTCCCCGGCCGTGCCGTACGGCGGGCGGTCCGCCGGGGCGTCAGACGGGGCCGTACTCGGCGGCGCCGATGCCGCCGTCCGGTCCGATCTCCGCGCTGCCGCGACCCCGGGCTTTCGAAATCAGCGGCTACCAGCCGTCACCATTTCCGTTTCCGTTTCCGTTGCCGTTTCCGTTGTCCTCGCCGTTGCCATTCCCGTTGCCATTGTCCTCGCCGTTTCCGTTGCCGTTGTCCTCACCGTTGCCGTTGTCGTCCGTCCACTGCCCTCTCTCGTCGCACCCCTCGTGATTCCAGCCTTGTTCGTAGCCTATGTAGTAGCCGTACTCGAAGTCCGGCAGGCCCGAGTCCCCGTGGCCCTGCGGGTTGGGAGCGATGCAGCGATGGCCGTCCAGCTGGCCCTGAGTGATGCCCGGCTGGCAGCCGTGGCCCCTCGTCTCGCACGGGTCCTGCGGATCCGCCGGGGCTGCCACCTCTGGATCCGCTCGGAGCGGGGCGGCCAGGGCCTCCGCGGCGAAGCCCTGAGGGATCGCGAGGGAGGCGGCGAGTGCCGGCCCGACGATGAGTGAGTATTTACCAAACATGACTGCTCCTTTCCGGCAAATAACAGAGTATTTGCCTCGATCCGGAGAGGCATTCATGAGCGCAAGCGGGGGATACCCTGTTACATACGGCAAATAGCTATACAAGGTACAAACCATCTCAAATGCCATCAAAAGAGATCATCCTCCGGTTAGTCGGCGGCCCGAGTCGATGATCTGCTTATGGCGGAGAATTACCCCAAGGGATTTCCGGCTGATTTCCCACACGCCCACGTTCTTGTGGGTGAGCAGGCTCATACCACCGACCAGCGGGACCTGTGGTCCGCCGAGGCCACGACCGTGCTGTAGCTGGAGCCGTCGGCGCCGCCCTGGACCGAGAGCGTCTGGACGCGGGTCTGCCAGACGGTCGGCGCGGGCACCTTCAGGACGATCTGGTCGACACTCGTGGCGGTGCCGAGGTCGATCCGTGCCCACCGCGGGAAGCTGTTGTCGGTGCTCTCCCAGTAGGTGGACTGGTCGCCGTCGTTGGCCGCCGACACCTCGTGACCGGCTATGGAACTGCCGGCTTGGGCCGCTTCCCCGGCTCGGACAGCCGTTGGCGCCGAGAACGATCAGGACGGGTGCCGCGCGCCCCCTCGGCCGGATCCCGGGCGGTTCCGGACGGATCGAGCAGGGCCAGGCCGTGGCCCCCGCCCGCGGCGATGGCCTCATGGAGTGGTCATCGTGTTCTCTGTCGCGGTGAGCTCGCCCGTACCGATGTCGCCGTGAGGCCGCCGGTGCAGCGCCCAGATCACCAGGGCGGCGGTGGCGTAGCCGGCGCCGAGCACACTCGCGGCGGCCCACCCGGCGGCATCGTAGGCCCAGGTGGTGGTCACGGCGCCGAGACCGGAGCCGAGGGAGTAGAAGACCATGTAGGCGCCGATGGTGCCGCTGGCCCGGTCGGGGCGGGCCGCGGTGATGAGCTGCTGGCTGGTGACGTGCACGGCTTGCACGGCGAAGTCGAGCAGCACGATGCCCGCGCCCAGCGACCACAGCGAATGACCGGTCAGGGCGGTCAGCCCCCACGAGGCGATCAGAACGGCCAGGGACCATCCGGTCACGGAGCCGGAGCGACCGCGGTCGGCCCAGCGTCCTGCCCGCGCGGCACCGAGGGCTCCGGCCAGACCCGCGAGGCCGAACAGGCCGATCTGGGTGGTCGACAGCTGCCAGCGCTCGGCCGACAGCGGCAGCGCGATCCCGCTCCAGAGCGTGCCGAAGGAGGCGAACAGGAAGAACGCGATCAGCGCCCGCCCCCGGAACAGGCGGTCCGTCGCCGTCAGTCGCCCCACGGTGCCGATCGCCCGCGCATACCGCCGGGCGCCACCGCGGCGGCCGTCCCGGTCGCGCGGTGACCTCCGGGCGTCCGGGGGGAGCACGGCGAGGACGGCGGCCGCCAGCGCGAGGGAGAGGATCGTGAGGGTGAGATAAATACCGCGCCAGCCGGCGAGGTCGGCGAGGAGCCCCGCGAGCACCCGGCCGCCCAGGATGCCGATCACGACCCCGGAGGTGACGACGCCGATGTCACGCCCGCGCTCGGGTGCGGCGGAGGTGGCCGCGGCATAGGCCACGGCGATCTGCACGACCACGGCGAACACGCCCGCCACGGCCAGACCGATCAACGCCACCGCCGGCTGTTCGGTGACGGCCACCAGGCCGGTGCCGAGCGCGGCGAGGGTGAGATGGCAGGCCATGAGCCGGCGCCGGTCCAGCAGGTCGCCCAGCGGCACGAGCAGGATCAGGCCGGCCAGATATCCGAGCTGTCCGACGCCGACGACCCAGCCCAGCCCGCCCGCGCTCAGCCCGAGGTCGGTCCCCATCCGCTCCAGGACGGGCTGGGCCGCGTAGATGGTCGACACCGCCACCGCGCACACCACGGCCAGCAGCGTCCGGCGCCCGCGTCCCGATCCCCGATCCATCCCGACCTCCAATTGGTAGCAAAATGCAACTGATTGAAGGTAAGGCATAATAGTTTCAAATCGCAACTCTTTGGAGGTGGCGCATGACCGGCGAGCAACCCGCACCGACCCCTCCGGGCGGCCGGTGGACCGACTCCACCTGCCCGGTGGCACGCACGGTCGACCTGATCGGTGACCGGTGGACCCTGCTGATCATCCGCGATGCGATGGACGGCGCACGCGCGTTCACCGACTTCCAGGAACGCCTCGGCGTGGCGCGCAACATCCTCAGCGTCCGCCTGCGCCGCCTCGTCGAGCACGGCATTCTGGCCCGCCGGACGGCCCCCTCGGGCAAACGGCAGGAGTATGTCCTGACCGAGGCCGGACGGAATCTGTTCGCCACGGTCGTCGCCCTGCGCCAGTGGGGCGAACGCCACCTGTTCGCCCCTCACGAGCCGCACTCGGTGCTCGTCGACGAGCGCGGGGCGATCGTGCCCGAACTCCAGCCCCGCGACGCCGCCGGCACCGCGCTCACCGTCGAGTCGACCGGGGTCCGCAAGCCCGACGCGGCGGCGTCCCCCCGGACGTGACCCCAGCCGCCAGGCGGCAGGCGGTCGGCCCGCCGTTCCGGCGCCCGACGACGGAGCCCGGACCGCTGGCGTGCGGTCCGGGCTCCATCACGACGTAGATCCAGTTAACCGGTGTTCCGCCGTTCACCCTGGTCAGGGCGGCGGGGGCACCTTGCGGCCGACGAGGTCCGCGCCGTTCAGCGGTTGGTCCACAGGTGCCAGAGCCAATCGCCTTCGGAACAGGTGTAGTGATCCCAGTGGCCCCGGTCGATTCCGCCCTGACCGGCCGTCACGCAGTTGGAGTGGCTGGTGTACCAGTCACGGTAGACATCATCGCCGGCAGGCATCTGGCTGGTCGCGTCGACGGTCGCGGCCTGGACGGGGGCCGAGAGGGCCGGCGCGGCGAGCAGCGCGGCTGCCGTGAGTGCCGCAGCCCCGGCCTTCAGTGCTGTTTTGATCATGGTGTGTCTTTCTCTGGGGGAACAACTGCCATGGTCACACCAAGTGATTAAATCATCACCCTAAGTGCTTACGGAAGCCCTGGCCCGCCGTTCGACGGCTCCCGGCTGGGCGATCAGACGCCCTCGGAACGCTCGGACCCATGGTGCGCGGCGTCCGGTTGGCGCCGGAGGGTGTGCCGGCGATCCAGCCGGCGGCCACGCTCCGGCCGGCCCACCCCTGACGCCGGTCGGTCCAGCCCGCTCGGGCAGGTAGGGCATCCCGGGCACGGGACGGCTGTCCGGAAGGGTGCGCGGGCTCATCCGCTCCGCGGGACGGGACGGTGGACACGGATCATGCGGCCGGACCCGGTCGGATTCTGCACTTCTCCGAGGACCCGGAGATCACCCGGTCCGTGCCCCACGGTGCAGAACGTGCCCACAATGCAGAAAACCGTGCCCCGCAATGCAGAAAGGGTGTCTCCCTTGCGGGTGACACCCTTGCCGACCAGTGAGAACCTGGTCGGGACGACAGGATTTGAACCTGCGACCCCTTGACCCCCAGTCAAGTGCGCTACCAAGCTGCGCTACGTCCCGGTTGTCCTGCGCCCTCTCGGGCGGGACGTCATAACCTTAGCGCAGATCGGCTGGACGTGCGCACGCCAAGGCGTCCAGCCGGCGGATGTGATCACGCGAGAGACGGGGTGCAGGTGGGGCGCAGAGCGCTGATCGACCAGGACGAGCTGCGACGGCTCGTCCGGCAAGGGCTGTCCAACGCGGAGCTGGCCGCGCGGTTCGGAGTGAGCGAATCGGGAATCCTGCAGGCCAAGAGGGCCGCGGGGCTCTCCAAGCCGATGCTCGACCACTCCCGGGCGATCCCATGGAAGCTGGACCGCTCGCACAGCCAGTCGGGCCCGGCCACGAACCTGCGCAACCTGTCGTCCGTGGCCCAGGGACGCGCGATCCCCTCGGAGAAGCTCAACACCGCGCTGCGCTGGGCCGACCGGCTGGTGGCCGACGGCCTGGACGTCGCCTACGAGCCGGACCGGGGGTTCCACGAGATCCCGGCCGTCCCCGGGCGGTCGCTCGTCGAGACGGTCCTGGCCGCGGCCCGCAGGACGCTGGAGCCCGCGCGGGACCAGGACCCGGCCTGAACCCGCACGGTTCGAACCCGCACGGTTCGAACCCACGCCACCCGAACCGCACGCCCCGAACCCGCACGGCCTGAACCACGCGGCCTGAACCACACGGTTCGAACCCGCGCGGGCCAAACCTGCACGGGCCGAACCCGCGCGAGCCGAACCGCGCGGGCGCGCGTATCACCGCGACCGCCGGACCACTGGACCGCTGGACGGAAAGACCGCGCCGAAGCCGCCGGCCGTCCGGAAAAGCTCGACAAAACACCGGTTCAGAAAATTTTTGATGGCGGGCGCCGACATGGGCGGCCGGTTTCGAGGCTTGTCTCCGGGGCAGCGCACGGGGACAACCGCTTACACGACCGGAGGCAGCCATGTCCACTGTGATCTGGGTGGCCGTCATCGTGGTCGCGGTGGTGGCGATCATCGCAGTCGGCTATGCCGTACTGCAACAGCGACGCCGGCACCGACTCCGCGATCGATTCGGCCCCGAGTACGAACGCGCCCTGCGGGAGCGCGACACACGGCACGAGGCCGAGCAGGAGCTCATCGCCCGCGAGCAGCGTGTCAACTCCCTCGACATCCGGCCGCTCGACTCCGGGACACGTGACGCCTACGCCAAGAAGTGGATGGAGGTCCAGGAGCGGTTCGTGGACGCTCCGGGTTTCGCGGTGACCGAGGCCGATCACCTGGTGACCTCCGTGATGGCGGAGCGGGGCTATCCGACCGATGACTTCGAGCAGCGCCTGTCCGACCTTTCGGTGGCACACGGCCGCACTCTCGGCCACTACCGGCAGGCTCACGAGATCAGCAGCCGCGCCGCCCACAAGGAGGCCTCCACCGAGGAGCTCCGGCAGGCCATGGTCCACTACCGCGTCCTGTTCGAGGAGCTGCTCGCGGCCCCCGAGGGCGCGGTCAACGGCGGCCCCTCCGCGCGGCACACCGGTCCGCGCGCGGGAGAGACGACCAACGACGACGGGCGGACCGGCCGCCACGACCCCCGAGGACGGTGATCCCACATGAACGACCGGCAGCATGAAGACCGCCTGGTCTACAAGCACGATGACGACGATCTGAGCATCCCGCCCCAGCGCGCCGACGGGATGCCCGCCACCCAGGAACCGCGTCACAGCTCCCAGGAGCCGCGTCACGGCGGGGTGCTCCCGGAGCGCCGCGACGGCCTGGACGACGGCCGCCGCGGCGACCTGGACGACGACGACACGCCGACGGTGATCGCGGACAGGCCCGCGGGCCTTCCGGTGCCCGGTCAGGCGGCGGCCCACGCCGACCGGCCCGACCCGGCGGACACCGGGCACACCGGGCACACCACCGACGCCGCACACATCCCGGACGTCACGCACAGCGCCGACACCACCGGCGGCCCCCTCTTCGATCACGACTCCGAACAGGTACGGCGGCGCTGGCAGGAGGTCCAGGCCGGTTTCGTCGACGACCCGCGTGACTCGGTGGAACGCGCCGACTCCCTCGTCGGGGAGATCACGACCTCGCTGCGGACCGCGCTAGAGGCCCGGACCGCCGAGCTCCAGGGCCGCTGGAAGAACAACGACCACAACGACACCGAGCAGCTCCGTACCGCCCTGCGCGACTACCGGGCGACACTGGAGCAGCTCCTGACCCTGACCAGCGGGACGAGGTGACCCATGCTCGCAATCGCTGCCGCGGTCGTGTTCGGCCTCGGCCTTCTCCTTGATCTGATCAACACCAGGATCGGCGGCATCAGCGGCACGACCTTCCTGCTCCTCGGCCTGCTCCTGCTCGCGCTGCACCAGGCCGGAGTCGGTACGGCGGGCGTGCGGAGCGGGAATGGAGGAAGCTGGCGCCGCAGGCGCTGAGGACCCGTCTGAGAGCCCGCGGCCCGCGCCGATCGCCCCGGCGGAGCGGACGGGGACGCGGCCGGGACAGGAACGCGCGGAGGGGGCACCGTCCACACGGACGGCGTCCCCTCCGGCCGGAGCGGCCCGGACGGCCCCTTGAGGAGAGACACCGGAGGGCCCCCCTTCAGGAGAAGCCCCGGACGGGCCCTTCAGGAGAAGCCCCGGACGGGCCCTTGAGGAGAAGCCCCGGACGGGCCTTCAAGTAGGGCCCCTCGGAGAGGCCGGGACGGGTCAGCGGGACGCCGGGACGCCGGACTCGGTCCGGGCGGCGAGCTCGAACTCCTGGCGGGGACGGGTTATCGCGCCGAGCGAGACGGTCTCCCTGCGGAAGAACAGCCCCAGGGTCCAGTCGGTCATCACCCGGACCTTCTTGTTCACGGTGGGGACCCGCGACAGATGGTAGGTCCGGTGCATGAACCAGGCGGGCAGGCCGCGGATCTTGCGGCCGTAGATCTGGGCGACCCCCTGGTGCAGTCCCAGGCTGGCCACCGACCCGGCGTAGGCGTGCCGGTAGGGCCTGCGCTCCCTGCCCCGGAGCGTGGCCACCACGTTGTCGGCCAGCCGGCGGGCCTGCCGTACGGCGTTCTGGGCGTTGGGCGCGCACATCTCCCCCGGCCTGGTGAGGTCGGGCACGGCGGCGCAGTCCCCCGCGGTGAAGACGTCGGGGAAGCCCTCGACGGCCAGTTCCGCGGTCGCCTTCACCCGGCTCTTGTCGTCCAGCGGGAGCCCGCTGTGGTGCACGAGGGGGTTCGGCCTGACCCCGGCGGTCCACACCAGGGTGTCGGTGTCGAACTCGGTGCCGTCGTCGAGCACGATGTGCCCTTCCTCGGCGGAGCTCAGCCGGGTGTTGATGCGCACGTCGATCCCCCGCCCGCGGAGCTGCTCCAGCGTCCAGCGGCCCATCTCGGGGCCGACCTCGGGAAGGATGCGGTCGGTGGCCTCCACCAGGAACCAGCGCATGTCGCCGGGGTCCACCGTCGGGTAGTAGCGGCAGACGTCGCGGGCCATGTCCTCCAGCTCGGCCAGTGCCTCGACGCCGGCGAAGCCCGCGCCGACGAAGACGAAGGTCAGCGCCCTGGACCGGACGGCACTGTCGGTGGTGGACTCGGCCAGGTCGAGCTGGGCGAGCACGTGGTCGCGGAGGTGGATGGCCTCCTCGACGTTCTTGAAGCCGATGCCCCACTCGGCCAGGCCCGGGATGGGCAGGGTCCGGGAGATGGAGCCCGGCGCGAAGACCAGGATGTCGTAGGACAGGGTACGGCCGGGGCCCTCGTACAGGCGCAGGTCGGCGGTGTGGGCGACGGGGTCGATGCCGGCCACCCAGCCGTTGAGGATCTCGCACTTGTTCAGGACCCGGCGCAGGGACACGACGACGTGCCTGGCCTCGACGTTGCCTGCCGCCGCCTCCGGGAGGAACGGCTGGTAGGTCATGTATGAGTCGATGTTGATGACGGTGATGCGGGCCTCGCCGCGCCGGAGTTTGCGCTGGAGCCGCAGGGCGACGTACATGCCGACATAGCCGCCGCCGACGATCAATATCCGGACAGGTGCTGTCATAAACCGGCTTGTACCCAAAAAAGCAGATTCGGACCGATAAGGGTCTTATGTCGGAAAAAGCCGTTTCAGACTTTGAAGGACATCGTGATGAACGTCCCGGCCGCCCCGGTCTCGAACTTGATGTCGGAACTGATCATCCGGGCCACCCAGAGCCCCATGCCGCTGGTGGCATAGGGCGCGGGCGGCGTGTCGCCCGGGGGCCCGTCAGGGGACCACTGCCCCTCGTCGTGGATCTCCACGACGAGGGTGCGGCCGACGGTCCACATCCGCAGCACGGCCTTGGCCGTGGCATGGCCGTGGGTGACGGCGTTGGTGGCGACCTCGTTGACCGCCACGAGGAAGTCGGCCAGGCTCTCCTGCGACATCCCGCTCCGCATGGCCTGGACGGTGGCGAAGTCGCGCACGTCGGGCAGGTCGGGGAGGCAGAAGGCGATCTCCGCCACGGCGGCTCCGGCGGGGACGGGCCGGGAACGGGCGCCGCTCGCCAGGAAGCGAGCCGGACGAACACCGTCCTCGTTCACGCGAGATCCGCCTCCCCTGTCCCACCGCGCCATCTTCCCCGGCGCCTGGGGATCATTCAAACGCACCCTATGCCACTCCTGCCGTCGCCGACTGGGGTGCCCGGTGAGGGGCCGTGTATTCAGCATTCGGCGACGAGTTCCTCGCGGAGCTGGTCCAGGACCTTCCGCAGGATACGGGAGACGTGCATCTGGGAGATCCCGAACTCGGCGGCGATCTCCGCCTGGGTCATGTTGCCGAAGAACCGCAGCAGGAGGATGTTCTTCTCGCGCGTCGGCAGCTTGTCGATCAGCGGCTTGACCGCCTCGCGGTCCACCAGGACGCCCAGCGCGTCGTCCTCGTCGGGGATGACGTCGCCCAGCGCGGCCGCGTCGTCGTCTGCGCCGAGCGGCGCGTCGAGCGAGAGGGCGCTGTAGGCGGCCGAGGCGTCGAGGGTGAGCAGGACGTCCTCCTCGGAGATGTTCATCTTCGCGGCGAGCTCGGCGATCGTCGGCGACCGGCCCAGGTCCTGGCTGAGATCGGCGACCAGCCGGTTCAGCTCGGCCCTGCGCTCCTGGTAGACGCGGGGCACCCGGATGGCCCAGGTGCGGTCACGGAAGTGGCGCTTGACCTCACCGGTCATGGTGACCACGGCGTAGCCGCGGAAGGCGTGGCCGAGGGTGGGGTCGAATCCGTTGATGGCCTTCATCAACCCGACGTACGCGGCCTGGAGGAGGTCCTCCAAGGGCTCGCCCCGGTAGCGGTAGCGGCGGGCGATCTCCATGGCGAGTGGCCGGTGCATCTCGACGATCCGCTCGCGCAGACGCTCGGCGCGGTATTCGGAGACCTCGGGCAGAACCATCTCGGCGAGGAGTTCCTCGGCGGTCATGTCGGTGAGTTCGAGGGCCTGAACAGACATTGCTGCTCCTTGTATAACTGTCGGACGACACCGGCAGCTCGGAACAGCATCCGGGCAGACGGCATCGCCTCGACCACTTTTCGAGGCGAGGCCCTCTGCTGGACCTCGGTTCTAGTATTACCCCGATTCCGGGAGTATTGCTCGCTCTCAGGTAACAGTAAGGTTGCTAATCAAATGGCGAGGAGGACCTGAGTGACGGTGTCGGAGAACGGCGAGAGAGCGGCGGCCCTGACTCTGACGTCGGCGCTGGTCAGTGGGGTCAATGTGATCCGGGTGACGGGCCTGCTGGACGCGACGACCAGGGACCAGTTCGCCGACTACCTGGCGGCCGAGGTCGCCGAGCACGGCCCGGACATGGCGCTGGACCTGGGCGGGGTGACGTTCATGGACTCCCGCGCGCTCGGGCTCATCGTCCATCACTGGCAGCTCAGCACCAACTCCGGGGGGAAATTCGCCCTCATCGGCGTGGAATACGCCAAGACCAAGGTGATGTGGATCACCGGCCTGGCCCAGCGCCTGCCCCTCTACGACACGGTCGAGGACGCGCTCGCCGCGTTCGGTTAGCCCGCTCCCCACCCGCTCCCCCGCCGTCCGGCCCGGGTGTCCACGGCGCCCTGCGGCCCGGGGGTCCACGGCGGCCGGAGCTCCCTCCCGGCGGCCACGGCGCCGCCGCGACACGCCGGCCTCCCGGACAGCTCCCTCCCCCGGCACCTCGCCCCCGGGGCGCCGTCTCCCGGGCATCTCGCTCAGGGCCTCCCGGGCATCTCGCTCAGGGCGCCGTCCTCTCAGCCGGCTCGCCCGCCCCGGTTCCGCTGGTGCTCGTCGACCAGCAGCCGGGCCAGGTCGGCTACCTTCACCTGGTGGTGCTGGGAGATCCTGCGCAGTTCGTCGAAGGCGGCCTCGGCCGAGCAGCCGCTGGACTTCATGATGATGCCCTTGGCCTGGTCGATGATCGCCCGGCCGGCCAGCGCCTCCTGCATCTGGGCGGCGTCGGTCCTGACCTCGTCGTAGTCCCACATGTTGGCCAGCGCCACGCCCACCTGCTCGGCGAGCATGTCGGCCAGCGGGGGGACGCTCCGGGCCGCGAAGACGCCGGGACGCACGCCGTACAGGCCGAGGACCAGGACGGCGCGCTCGACGGTGATCGGCAGGGCCAGGACCGAGCGGATCCCGCAGCGGACCGCCATGCCGGCGTAGTCCGGCCAGCGCGACTCGCGCAGCACGTCCTGGATGATCACGTGACGGCCGGTGGCTCGGGCCTCGGCGGAGGGCCCCTGTCCCAGCTCACCCTCGCTGTCGACGAGCACGATGAGCTCGCTGTGCGAGGCCGAGACGACCAGGCGCTCGGCACGCCACAGCTCGGCCGAACCGCCCGCGCAGCCGGGCACGTCGCCGGCGAGGGTGGTGGTGAGCCCGCGCAGCACGCTCTCGCTCGAGGTCTCCTCGCTGACCCTGCCGAGCGCGGCGAGGTCCCGGGCGAGAACGGGAGTGACCATCTCCATGTCACGGAACCCCTTCCTGATTTCGCTAACTTAATCACTATCTGACCGCGCATCGATCCGACCCACCGGGTGGCGTACCGTCTACGACGGGGCCAGTCCCATCCCGGCCGCTGACGAGGACGAACATTGACCGACGCCATTGGCCTTCAGGCCCTGGAGCAAGCGCTGAGCGCGCTGACGACCAGGGTCTCCTCCCTGCGCGAGACCAGGTCCGCCTACCCAGCCGATCCCCGGTCCACACTCGACGCCGCGCTGGCGGAGCTCGACACCGCCCGCGAGCTGCTGGAGACGTCCCTGCGCGAGCTGCGCAAGGCGCCCAAGCGGTCCGGTGAGCGGGAGAGCGGGTCGCAGCGGGAGCTAAAGCTGCTGCGGCAGGTGTTCCGCACCTTCCCCGTCCCCGTGGTGGTGCTGGACGCCTCGGGGGTGGTCCGGCGCATCAGCGCGGAGACCTCCCAGATGTTGGGCAGCCCGGCCGGCTATCTGATCGGGCGCTCCTTCCCGCTGTTCGTCGACGTCTCCCGGCGCGCGGCGTTCCGCTCGCACCTGACGGCGGTGCAGCAGGGAGGGCAGACCGCGACGTTCCAGACGCGGCTGGCCCACCAGGGCCGCGCGCACACGGTGCAGCTCGCCCTCACCCGGCTGACGATGCCGGGCGAGCCGCAGGAGATGACCGCCGTCGTGATCCTCCCGCTGGAGGCTCAGGTGGCCGGCGCCCCCAGGGGACCGGTCGACCGGTCGGACGCCTCCCTGGTCATGGCCGCCGCCCGCCGCCAGGAGCTGCTGTCCGCGATGACCCGTCTGCTGCTCGACGAGGAGAGCCTGCGCCAGCCGGTGACCGTCACCCGGGCCGCACGGCTGCTGGCGGCCGAGAGCGCCGACTGGGTGATCGCCGACGTGGTCCGCGACGGCGTGCCCCGGCGGGCCTGCGTGCTGGGCCCGGGCGACAAGCCGGTGACCGACTTGATCCGGCTGATCGAGGGGATGACCCCGCTGACCGCGCCGGCCGTCGCCCACGTGCTGACCGGCGGCTCGGGCGTGGTCCACGAGATGCTGGAGGACGAGACGCTGCTCGGCGAGGTGCCCGGCGGGCCGCCGCTGCTGCGGGTCATGGGCGCCGCCTCGGCGCTGATCGTGCCGATCCAGGGTGACGGCGGCGCGCTGGGCGCCCTCACCCTCCTACGGCTGCGCGACCGCGAGCCGTTCTCCCTGGCCGACCTGGGCCTGATGGAGGAGATCGGCGTCCACCTCGGACTCGCCCTGCGCGCCCGGCGCAGCTTCCAGACGCGGTCCCAGGCCGCCGACGCGCTGCGCACCAGCGTGGTGCCGCGGAGCCTGCCGGACATCCCCGGATTCGAGGCGGCGGCGATCTATCACGCGGGCTCCAGCCTGGTCGGGGCCGAGTTCTACGACGTCTTCCCCGTGCGGGACGGGTGGGGGTTCGCCCTGGGCGGCGCGGCGGGCAAGGGCGAGGAGGCCGCGTCGGTCAGCGCCATGGTCCGCAACGGGCTGCGCGTCCTCAGCGTCTGGGAGTCCGATCCGGGCGAGGCGCTGCGCAAGCTGAACCACGCGCTGACGGTGCAGCACAGCGGCATGTTCGTGATGGCGGTGGCGGGGTTCATCCGGGCGCGCAGGATCAAACTGGCCAGCGCGGGGCACCATCCCGCCGCGATCCTGCAGTCCGACGGCTCGGTGCGGTTCACCGCCGGCGGCGGCGTGCCGCTCGGCATCGCCGCCGAGGCCGAGATGTTCAGCGAGGAGCTCACGCTGTCCTCGGGCCAGACGCTGGTCTTCTACTCCGACGGGCTGGTCGCCTCGCAGAACGAGCAGGGCGAGCCGTACGGCGAGAACCGCCTGGCCGACGTGCTCGCGCGCTGCGTGGCGCAGTCCCCGGCCACGGTGGTCAAGGCCGTGGAGGAGGACCGGCACGCCTTCTCCGGCGGACGGGTGTGGGACGAGATCGTGATCCTCGCCCTGCGCGCCGTGTGACTCACCCGCCCCGCGCCCCTCGCCCCTCGCCCTGCGCGCCGTGTGACTCACCCGCCCCGCGCGCCTCGCCCGCCCCACGGCGCGGTGCTCCCGGTGAGGCACGGTGCTCCCGGTGACTCGCGGCGCCCAGGACATCCGTGCCGACCTGGGCAGATGACCGGCAGGGGCGGGCACGGCCGGCGCCCGCCCCGGGAAACCGCGGCGGAGCGGGAGAAATTGAGGTTTGCCGGCGGCGGGAATCCGGGTATGTTTTCTCTCATACAGACGTGTGCCTAAGACGCAGGCACCCCTGAAGGAATCACAGGCTTTCCATGCCTATCTCCTCCCAGAGGTGTGCCGTGAATATTGCATTCGTCTCCTCCGACGCGCTGTCCTCCTCCCAGAGCCAGTCCGACATCGCCGCGCAGCGTGCCCACCTCCTCGCCGTCGCCCGCGAGCTGGGCCGGGAGCACAAGGTCACGATCTACACCCGCCGGCACTCCGACTCCGACAAGCCGCGGGTGCGGGTGTCGCAGGGGGTCACGCTGGAGAACCTGCCCGCCGGGCCGGCGGAGGACCTTCCCGAGGACAGTGTCCTGCCCTACCTGCCCGACCTCGGCGACCAGCTCATGCGCCGCTGGGGGCAGGACCGCCCGGACGTCATCCACGCCCACTCCTGGACCGGCGGCCTGGCCGCCATCGCGGGAGCCGACGGTCTCGGCGTCCCGTTCACCCAGAGCTTCAGCAGCGAGCACACCCACGACGCCAAGAAGGTCCGGGTGCAGCGCGCGATCGGCCGCCGGGCCAGCGCGGTGATCGCCGGATGCGGGGACGAGGAGTCCACGCTGATCCGGCTGGGCGTGCCGCGCCGCAACATCTCGGTCATCCCCTGCGGCGTCGACGTCGAGCGGTTCCGGCGCCAGGGCCCGGCCGCGGCCCGCGGCACCCGGCCCCGCCTGCTCCACGTCGGGCCGCTGACCAAGGAAAAGGGCGTCTACACCGCCATCCGCGCGCTGGAGGGCATCCCCGACGCCGAACTGCTCATCGCCGGCGGACCGGAGGCCGCGGCGCTGCCGCACGACGCCGACGCGCACCGCGTCATGCTGCTGGCCAAGGAGGTCGGCGTGGAGGACCGGGTCACCCTGCTCGGGCAGGTCCCGCACACCTCGGTGCCCAAGCTGATGCGCAGCGCCGACGTGGTCGTCTCGCTGCCGCAGGAGACCTCGACCGGCGTCGTCGCGCTGGAGGCCATGGCGTGCGGCGTGCCGGTCATCGCCTCGGCGGTGGGCGCCCACCTCGACTCCGTCGTGGACGGGGTGACGGGCCTGCTGGTGCCGGCGGACCGTCCGGCCCGGACCTCGCGCCTCATCCGCGAGCTGCTCGCCGACCCCACCCGGCGCACCGCGCTCGGCTTCGCCGGCGCCGACCGCGCCCGCTCCCGCTACTCCTGGGAGCGGATCAGCCAGGAGCTCGTCCAGGTCTACGAGAACGCGCTCGCCGCGCGGCACTGACCGGCCACACCTGCTGGGGTCCCCATACGGGGGCCCCAGTTCTCATGTCCGGCGTTCTCATGTCCGGCGCTTCCCTGCCCGGCTTTCAAGTCCGGCTTTCAAGTCCGGCTTCCCTGCCCGGTCCCGGGCGGTAGATCCGGCTGGTCCCCCGTCCCCTACCGTCCGTCGCACCGCACGGCAGCGCGGCGGCACGGCGGAGTCGTTCCGCTCCCTTACCCCTCGGCTCCCTTACCCCTCGGCCCGTCCCTGCTCGTCCTGTCCCGGCGCTGCTTGTCCCGGCCTTTCCTGTCCCGGCGCGGTACGGCGGTGCAGCAGAACGCCGAGGCCGGCGGCGGTCAGCAGGACGGCCCCGGCCAGGACGAGGATCACGGCGCCGCCGACGGCCCCGCCGGTCCAGTGCCAGACGGCCTCGGGGACCGCCAGCGTCAGCCCGGTCACGCCCGCGACGATCAGCACCCAGGCGCGTTCCCTGCCGTACAGCGCCAGGCAGGCCAGCGCGATCAGCGCGGTCACCGAGTAGCCCCAGGTCTGCTCATCCCACAGCAACGGCCACTGCCCTCCGGCCAGTGCGATGACCGCGCCCATACCCAGGGCGAGCGGGCGCGGGACCAGGCGCCCGGCGAGGGCGAGGGCCAGGACGAGCGCGCCCAGCGCGACGTAACCGGCCCCCCACGCGGCGCTCTCCGGCCGGGCGAACGCCTCCAGCAAGCCGGTGACGGCGACCAGAGCCAGGGCCCCGCAGGCCAGCAGGCCGACCGCGGTGGGCAGCGCCACGTAGGCGGCGGCCGCGACGGCCAGTCCCACCGCGCCACCGGCCAGCACCTCGTCGTGCTCGGCGACGACCCCCGCGCAGAGGGCGGCCGTCGCCGAGCCCAGCGCGGCGAGCGTGGCGGCGACCCTGCGCTGCACGGCGGCCGTCCGGCCGGTCGCCGTCCAGGCCATCCGGCCCAGCCAGGCGGCGGCCGCCAGCAGCAGGGCGGTGATGACCGCGAGCACCGCGATCCTCGCCGGTTGGGACATCCGGTCCCACCCCAGGCCGACGAAGGTGGCCGCCCCGGCGAGGACGAGCCCGCCGCCGACGTAGGAGACGATCTCGCTCCACCGCACGCCGCCGGCCGGCCGCTCGCGCAGGGCCTCGTGCACGGCCCGGGCGACCGGCTCCACCTGCTCGGCACGGAGCTCGCCGGAGTCCACCAGCCTCGACAGCGCCTGCCGTACCGGATCAGCGTCGCTCATAGGCGCATGCTCGCACAGACGGGAGCCGGGGAACACACCGGTCACCGGCGGCCCGAGAACGGCACATCGCTGGACCATGCGGGCAGAGGACAGCACATCGCTAGAGCAGGCGGGCCGCCTTGAGGCTGAGATGGACCAGCAGCCGGTCCTCGCCGTCGGCCAGGTCGCGGCCGATGAGCCGCTCGGCCTTGCCCAGCCGGTAGTAGAGCGTCTGGCGGTGCACGCCGAGCGCCGCCGCGGCCGCCTGGACCTGGCCCGCCCGGTCGAGGTAACCCTCCACGCTCCTGGCCAGCTCCGGGTCCACGGCCAGCCCGGCGGTCTCCCCCGCCAGCTCGCGCAGCTCGGCCTGGGACAGGCGGGCCAGCGTCCGGTAGACGCCGAGGTCGGACCAGGCCGCGACGGGGGCGAGGGCGGGCACCCGGTCGGCCACCCTGAGCGCCTGCACGGCCTCCCGCCAGCTCCGCCAGGCCTGCGCGGGGTCGGCCCGGGCGTCCCCGACCCCGGCGGCCGTGCCGTACATGGACTGGACCCGGCCGGCCAGCTGCCAGGCCTGGGCCGCCGGGGCGAGCAGCGCGACCAGCGGCTCCCCCTGGACGGGCAGGCCGGGGTCGGAGAGCACGCCGCGCGGGAGGGTCCAGAGCGCGGCCACCCGCTCCAGCGAGGTGCGGACGGCGATGGCGGTCACCGGGCCGTGCACGTCGAGCTGGGACAGCGCCCAGGAGCGCTCGTCGGCGTCGGGGGAGAACAGCTCCCGCAGGTTCCGGCCCAGGTCCTGGCGGCTGCGGGCCTCCTGGGCGAGCGCCGCGGCGACCCGGGCGACCAGGCCCGACACCGAGGCGAGCGCGTCACCGTCGAGGGTGCCGTCGTCCAGCAGCCACAGGTAGCCGTAGGTGACCTCGTGGTGGCGCAGCGGCACGCACACGCGGGCCAGGACGCCCAGCTCGGCGTCGGCGGGGATGCGGACCGGGCCGCGCGCGGCGGCGATGCCGTATCCCTCGAAGTAGGACCGCACCTCCTCCGTCGCGCGGCGGCGCAGGATCGACTCCTGGCGCACCACGTCGATGTCGCCGCTCTGCGCGGCATAGGCCAGGAGCTGGAACGAACGATCTTCAATCGTGGCGGAAGCCCCGAGCCTGGCGGCGATCTCGTCGACTGTCTCCTGCAACACCCTCCCATTGTTGTGCATCTGTATGAACAGCGGTTCCAGCGCTCGTGGCAGATGCACATGAGCCCTATCTGAACAGGGGTTTTAGTCTGAAAGCATGCTCGGTTCCCTTCTTCTCGCCGGTTCGCGGGTGCCGCTCGTCCGGCGCGCGGTGTCCGGCGTCCCGCTGACCCGCAAGGTCGTCGACCGCTTCGTCGCGGGCGAGACCACCCAGGACGCGGTCGAGGCCATCCGCCGGCTGACCGGCGCCGGTCTCGCCGTCACCGTCGACCACCTGGGCGAGGAGACCCGGGACGCCGGAGCCGCCGCCCAGACGGCGGACGCCTACATCGTGCTGCTCGACGCGCTGCGCGGGCTGGGGCTCGGCGACCGCGCCGAGGTCTCGGTGAAGCTCTCGGCGGTCGGCCAGGCGCTCGGCGGGGACGGCGACAAGATCGCTCTGGAGAACGCCCGCCGCATCTGCGAGGCCGCCCACGCCTCGGGGGCGAACGTGACCTTCGACATGGAGGACCACACCACGGTCGACTCCACGCTGGGCATCCTGCGGGCGGTGCGCGAGGACTACCCCTCCGCCGGCGTCGCCCTCCAGGCATACCTGTTCCGCACCGAGGCGGACTGCCGCGACCTGTCCCACGAGGGCTCGCGGGTCCGCCTGGTCAAGGGCGCCTACGCCGAACCCGCCACGGTGGCCCACCAGAACAAGGTCGAGGTCGACAAGGCCTACGTCCGCTGTCTGCGGATCCTCATGGCGGGGAAGGGTTACCCCATGGTGGGGACGCACGACGACCGGCTCATCTCGATCACCGAGACCCTGGCCGACCGTTTCGGCCGATCCCTGGGCGAGTACGAATACCAGATGCTCTACGGGATCCGCACCGACAAGCAGCAGGCCCTGGCCGGTGCCGGCCACACCATGCGCGTCTACATCCCCTACGGCGACGACTGGTACGGCTACTTCATGCGCCGCCTCGCCGAGCGCCCGGCCAACATCGCCTTCTTTCTTCGTGCCCTTGGAGGCAAGTGATGGATGCCATCTCCAACGTTCCTACCCCCGCCAACGAGCCGGTGCTCGGCTACGGGCCGGGCAGCGCCGAGCGTGCGGCGCTCGAGAACCGCGTCAAGGAACTGGCCGGAGCCCAGCTCGACCTGACCATGACGATCGGCGGCGAGCAGCGGATGGCCGGCGGCGCCTCCATCGACGTGGTCCAGCCGCACAACCACGCCTCCGTGCTCGGCCGTACGGCTGACGCCACCGCCGACGACGTGCGCGCCGCGATCGACGCCGCGCGCAAGGCCGCGCCCGCCTGGCGCGCCCTGTCGTTCGACGAGCGCGCCGCGATCTTCCTCAAGGCCGCCGACCTGCTGGCCGGGCCGTACCGGCAGACGCTGAACGGCGCCACGGTCCTGGGCCAGTCGAAGTCGGCGCAGCAGGCCGAGATCGACTCCGCCTGTGAGCTGATCGACTTCCTGCGTTTCAACGTGGCCTACGCGCGCCAGCTCTACAGCGACCAGCCGGTGTCGTCCCCGGGCGTGTGGAACCGGATGGAGTACCGCCCGCTGGAGGGCTTCGTCCTGGCGATCACGCCGTTCAACTTCACCGCCATCGCCGGCAACCTGCCGTCGGCGCCGGCCCTGATGGGCAACGTCGTCGTCTGGAAGCCCTCCCCCACCCAGCAGTTCGCCGCGCACTTCACCATGCGCCTGCTGGAGGAGGCCGGGCTCCCGCCGGGCGTCATCAACATGGTGACCGGCAACGGCGCCGCCGTCTCCGAGGTCGCCACGGCCCACCCGGACCTGGCCGGCATCCACTTCACCGGATCCACCGCGACCTTCCAGCACCTGTGGTCCACGGTGGGCGCCAACATCGCCTCCTACCGGTCCTACCCGCGCCTGGTCGGCGAGACCGGCGGCAAGGACTTCGTGCTGGCCCACCCCTCGGCCGACCCGGCGGTGCTGACCACCGCGCTGGTCCGCGGCGCGTTCGAGTACCAGGGGCAGAAGTGCTCGGCGGCCTCCCGCGCCTACGTCCCGCGCTCGGTCTGGTCGCTGATCCGTGACGACCTCGTCGGCATCTCCGAGTCGCTGACCGTCGGCGACGTGGCCGCCGACATGTCGACCTTCATGGGCGCGGTCATCGACGGGCGGGCCTTCGCCAAGCACAAGGCCGCGATCGACCGGGCCCGCGGGCTCGACTCGATCAACGTGCTGACCGGCTCCTACGACGACTCCACCGGCTACTTCGTGAAGCCGACCATCCTGGAGTCGGCCGACCCGACCGACGAGATCTTCACCAGGGAGTACTTCGGTCCGATCCTCGGCGTGCACGTCTACGACGACGCCGACTTCGACGCGGTGCTCGACCAGATGGAGAGCGTCTCCCCGTACGCGCTGACCGGTTCGGTCATCGCCCAGGACCGCTACGCGATCGCCTCGGCGTCGGAGCGGCTGCGCTTCGCGGCGGGCAACTTCTACGTCAACGACAAGCCCACCGGCGCCGTCGTCGGCCAGCAGCCCTTCGGCGGCGCCCGCGCCTCGGGCACCAACGACAAGGCCGGCTCGATCTTCAACCTGATCCGCTGGGTCAACGCCCGCACGATCAAGGAGACGTTCGTCCCGCCGGTCGACCACCGCTACCCGCACATGGGCTGACCTCCCGCGGCCCGGCCGGCGGCGGCCCGGCCCGAGAGAGCCCGGCTGTTCGAACGGCACCGCCGAACAGCCCGCGGTAGACGACGACGCCCGGGTCTCGAATTTCGAGACCCGGGCGTCGCTCGTTCACTCCGCCTTCACTTCGCCGGTCACAGCCACGGCATCGACCCCACCCACACCGCGCCGACGTCGAGCCGGTACCGGCCGGGCCCGTACGCCGCGCGCAGCAGGTGGACCGGTACGACAACCGGTGCCTGCTCCTGTTTGGAGCTCTTCGCCTGGATCACCCGCTGCAACATCCGGCACAGGCAGTCGGCCTTGAGTCATCTCAGCTTGATCAACTACGGGCAGTGCTCCGATAAGGTCCTGCTCGTAGCAGGACGGCCGATGCCCGCCTTATGGGGATCCCGGCGGTAAGCGTAATGCGATCAGTACGGAGGATGCCGTGCCCCCGCTCGTGTACGTCGATCACGCTTCCGCTGTCACGCGATCACCGCGACGGGCACGGGCATGGAACCGAATGATCATGGTGGTGGCCGCAGCCGTGATGGCCTTCGCCGGATGGCAGAACCGGTGGATCAGCGACGACGGCCTCATCGCCGTGCGGACCGTCCGGCAGTTACTCGCGGGCAACGGACCGGTCTTCAACATCGACGAACGCGTCGAGGCCAACACCAGCACCGCCTGGACCTATCTGGTCGCGGTGGTCTCCTGGCTGAGCCGGGGCGACGTGGCCTACGTCGCGGTGTTGCTCGGCCTCGCGTGCACAGTCGGCGCCATGTTGTTCGCCGTAGCCGGTACCGTGCGCCTGCACGGCGGCTCGCACTGGTTGCTGCCCGCCGGGGTGCTGATAGTCCTCGCGCTGCCGCCGTTCTGGGAGTTCGCCACCTCCGGCCTGGAGACCGGGCTGGTGTTTCTATGGATAAGTTCGTCCTGGTGGTTGCTGGTCCGGGCGGCTCCGGGAGGACCTGCGCTCCCCCTGGTGCTCGTCCTCGGTCTGGCGCCGCTGGTCCGGCCGGAGCTGGTCCTGGCCTATCCGGTCTTCTTCGGCGCGCTGCTCGTGCTGCGGCGGCCGGGGTGGCGCACCGTCGTCCGCTGGTTCATGATCTCCCTGGCCCTGCCGGTGGCCTACCAGATCTTCCGAATGGGCTACTACGGGCTCCTCGTACCCAACACCGCCCTTGCCAAGGAGGCCGGCGAGAGCCGGTGGGCACGCGGCCTGATCTACGCCGGGGACACCATGCTGACCTATCAGCTCGCGGGCCCCCTGCTGGCGGTGATCCCGCTTTCACTGTGGGCCTGCCGTACGCGCCGCGACCTCATCGTGTCGGCAGTCCCGCTCACGGTCGGGCTGCTGATGCTGCTGTATGTCCTGCGGGTCGGTGGCGACTTCATGCACGGCCGGATGATGCTGCCGGTTCTCTTACTTCTCCTGCTTCCCGCCATGGTTCTGCCGCTGCGCGCCATCGCCGCGCTCGCCTGTGCGACTGTGGCGCTGTGGGCCGTGGTCTGCGCCGCGGTGCTGAGCGTGCCGTACGGGCAGGCCGTCGGGCCGGACGGGATCGCCGACGAACGCGGTTTCTACGTACTCGAGACCCGGGACCCGCATCCGGTCACCGCCGAGTCCTACGTCCGCGCCAGGCCGGCCCCACTGAGCACGGAGAACGCCACTGGCTTGCACGTGCCTGACATGGGGCCGGTGCCGCTCCGCGCCGACCAGCCCGCGCGCCTGGCTGTGGCGGGCAAGGTTCTGGGCACACTGAGCGCGTCGTTCCCACTGGACGTCCTCGTCATCGACCAACTTGGCCTGGCCAACGCCCTCGGCAGTCATATGGCGACGGCCTGCGGGCAGCGGGTCGGTCACGAGAAGCCGCTTCCCGCCGAGTACGTCTTCGCCGACTACATGGCCCCGGGGACTCCGCTGCCGGACGAGCGGTTCCGGGCCGAGGTGGACCGGATCAGGGGTGAGATGGCCACCGGCGGGTTCCGGGACCTGCTGGACGCCGCGAGGGCCCCGCTGACGCCGCGCCGCTTCTGGGACAACCTGGTGGGCGCCCCGGCGCGCACGGCCTTTCGATTCCCCACCGCGAACGCCTCCTGCCCGTCGTGAGCACTTACCTGGGCTCACAGGGATTTCCGTACGAAGTATTCCGCCACGATCCGGGTGTGCAGCGGGAAGGCCAGCTCCCGCGGCCCGTCGATCAGCAACCACTCCGTCGTCTCGGCCGTGGACGCGACCGGCGGGAGGGCTGCCGAGCCGATCCGCGGCCCCACGGCGAAGATCAGCACGGTGCCGTCGGGAGCGCTGAGCACATCGAACAGCCGGACGTCGTCCGCGTCGACGACGACACCCGTCTCCTCCCGGAGCTCTCGGACGGACGCCTGCTGCCAGGACTCGCCCATGTCGATGAAGCCGCCGGGCAGGGCGAGCCCGCCGCGGTGCGGTTCGATGTCACGGCGGACCACGAGCAGGCTGTCGTCCACCGGCAGCACCATCACCGCGACCGGCAGCGGGTTGAGGTAGACGGTGTTCCGGCAGGCGGAGCAGGTCCGCGGCCAAGCCTGGCCGGAGGCGAACGCCTCACCACAGAAGGAGCAGTGCGAGTTCCTGACCGTCACGCCTGTGAGACTAGACCAGATGGGTACGGGTCCCGTACGGGAGCCTCCGCAGGCTTGACGGATCCTTGATCCCGCGATGCCGGGAAGCCGGAGACGGCACGGAATCGCGTCCGGCCGGTCAGGGAGGCCACAGAGGCGGAGGGGGCGGAGGGGGCGGAGGGGCTTTCCCCTCACCGGTGCTCCCGGGCCGTGGACGGCTCAGGCCAGGGTCATGACGCACGGGACGGACAGGCGCAGGGACTGCGCGACGACGCGGTACCGTTCGGTCAGCTCGATCAGCCGTGTCCGCTGCTCCTGGGTGAGGTCGCCCTCAAGCTCGAAACTGAGCCGTATCCCCGCGAAACCCACCGGGGCGTCCTTGCTGACGCCGAGCGTGCCGCGGAAGTCCAGATCGCCCTCGGCCCGGAGGGAGCCCCCGCGGACCGGGTGGTCCAGGGCGGTGGCCACCGCTCTCAGCGTCACTCCGGCACAGGCCACCAGGGCTTCGAGCAGCATGTCACCCGAACAGGCGAGGGTGCCGTCACCTCCGATCGCCGGGTCTTCCCCTGTCACCCCGTACCGACATCAACGACGCCGCGCCCGCCCGGGTCCTCACCCCGCCGTCCCGGCGTGTCCAGAACTCACGGCCGGCTGTTCCCGCAAGGGACTCCGGATCGGTGCCGCCCGGACCCCATACCCGGTGGACAGGCCCGGCATGCCCGGCATACCCGGTGAACAGGGCCGACGTCCCAACCGTCCGCGACGTCAACGCTCCGCAGGTCCGTCCGGGAGCGCGCGGGCGGCCTCCCGGCGGGTGAAGCCGGCGCGGTAGGCGCTGGGGCTGACGCCCAGGCGCCTCAGCAGGTGCTGGCGCAGCGAGTCGGCGCTGCCCAGGCCGCTCTGCCGGGCCACCTGGTCCATGAGCAGTGCCGTGGTCTCCAGCAGCTCCCTGGCTCGCTGGACCCGCTGGTGGAGCAGCCACTGCAGCGGGCTCAGCCCCGTCTCGGCGTGGAACCTGCGGGTCAGGGTCCGCACGCTGGTGCGCGCGTGGGCCGCCAGGTCGGTCAGGATCAGCGACTCGTCTTGACCAGGCCCTCGTCGAGATGGCCGGGCGGTAGGCCTGAACGATGGCACGCACGGACAGATAGGCGGGACCGGTTGGGGTAGGGCGACCCGCGTGAAGGGAGCACCCCATGAATGATCACCGGACCGCCCCTGAGTCGATGGGCGAGAACGACGTCGTGGACCTGCTGCTGCGACAGCACGCGCTCATCCGGGACCTTTTCGACGAGGTCGAGAACGCGCCCGCGGGCGAGCGCGCGGAGCCGTTCCAGCGGCTGGTGCGGCTGCTGGCCGTACACGAGACGGCCGAGGAGGAGGTCGTCCACCCCTACATCCGCCGTAAGATCGACGGCGGTGAAGCCGTCGTCGAGGACCGGCTGGCCGAGGAGAACGAGGCCAAGCAGCTCCTCGCCCACATGGACGAGGCGGGGGCGGACGACCCGCGGTTCCTGGCCGATCTCACCGCGCTGCGCGCGGCGGTGACGGCCCACGCGAGTGCCGAGGAGCGCTACGAGTTCGCCCAACTGCGCGCGCGGACCACCGAGGCCGAGCGCCGCGCGATGGCGGCCGCGGTGAAGGCCGCCGAGGCGCTGGCGCCGACCCACCCGCACCCGGGTGTCGAGTCGGCGACCAAGAACCTGCTGGTCGGCACGCCGATCGCGATCATGGACCGGGCCCGCGACGTGATCCGCAAGGCCATGGGCAAGGAGAACTGACAGACCCCTCTCCGGGGCGGTACGGCCCGCGCCCCCGATCCACGTCGGGCGCGCGGGCCGGCCGCCGGGTGGCGGATCCGCCGGGCACCGCACTGGACCGGCTTCCCGGGGGTAGGGGCGCGGGATGCGAACGACACAGTCCCCGCGGGGCGTCTGGCCGGTGATGTACCACCAGTGGTCTCAGATGACCTTCGTTCACTGGCGCTACCCCTCCGCCCTGGTCCAGCCGTTGCTCCCCGACGGGCTCACGGTGGAGGAGTTCGACGGCTCGGCCTGGGTCGGTCTGACGCCCTTCCTCATGGAGAACGTACGAGTGCCCGGAGCGCCGGTGCTGCCGTGGCTGTCCACGTTTCCCGAGACGAACGTGCGCACGTACGTGAAGGACGCGTGGGGGCGGAGCGGCCTGTGGTTCCTGTCGCTGGACGCCGGGCGCCTCCTCCCCGTCATCGGCGCCCGGGCCGGCTACCGGCTGCCCTACCACTGGTCCGACATGTCGGTGCGCGTTGAGGGCGGACGGCGCGTCTACCGCTGCCGGCGCCGCCGGCCAGGGGGCTCTGCCGGCGCCCGGTGCGACGCCGACGTGGAGTGGGGCGCGCCTCTGGCCGACTCCGAACGGGACGGGCTGACGGACTTCCTCACCGAACGCTACCGGCTGTTCACCGTCATCGGCGGCGGGCTGGCCCACGCCGAGGTCGAGCACCGGCCGTGGCCGCTGCGCCGCGCCCGGCTGACACATCTCGACCAGGGGCTCCTGCAGGCGGGCGGGCTCACGGCCCCGGACCACGATCCGATCCTGCACGCCTCCCCGGGAGTACGGGTACGGGTGGGAATGTGGAGCAGGAGCCGGCCGTAGTGCCCGACCTCTTGAGGCGGGAGTGCCGGGCCGTTGCCACGGAGCGGGGATCAGGGGTTCATGGGCCGGTAAAGCGCTGCCTCCGGTCGTTTTGTGATCTGCGCTCCGGACTTACCCGGGGTGAACAATCGTCTCTGTACGGAGGCCGTCGACGGACGTGGGTGGTCGCATGCAGGCGGAGGTGATGTCGTGAACGCCCAGCGCGGCACGGCGCGGATGCTGAGCGGACTGCTGGAGGCCGGCCACCTGATCGCGCTGGAGCGGCTGCCGTCCCTGGTCGCCGTGCACGCCGCCCACGCCGGCCTGGACGAGGTGCTGATCTACCTGGCCGACCTGCAGCAGAACGTGCTGCGGCTGCTGACCGGCCATGGCGAGGACGCCGGCGGGCAGGGCGGGGAGAGCGGCCAGGAGACAGCCGGGCGGATCGACGAGCTGCAGATCGACGGGACGCTGGCCGGACGGGCTTTCCAGCAGATAGAGGTGCTTCCCCGGTCCGGCGCCGGCGGCGAGGCCGATCACTGGTGGGTGCCGCTGCTGGACGGCACCGAGCGCCTCGGGGTGCTGCGCGTCAGCGCCTCGGACGCCGACGAGACGACCCGGGAGGCGATGCGGGCCCTGGCATCGCTGGTGGCGTTGCTGGTGGTCAGCAAACGCCCCTACAGCGACTCCTACGCCCGGCTGGTGCGCACCCGGCCGATGCATGTGGCCGCGGAGATGCAGTGGAACCTGATGCCGCCGCTGACCTTCGCCAACGCCGAGGTGGTGATCAGCGCGGCCTTGGAGCCGGCGTACGAGGTCGGTGGGGACGCCTTCGACTACGCCATCGCCGGCGACGTCGCGCATCTGGGGATCTTCGACGCGATGGGCCACGACGTCTCGGCCGGGCTGACCGCGAGCCTGGCCGTGGCCGCCTGCCGCAACAACCGGCGCCGAGGAGCCGGCCTGGCCGAGAACAGCGAGATGATCGAGGCCGTCCTGATCGCCGAGTTCGGCCGGGCGACCCGGTTCGTCACCGCGGTCCTGGCCGACCTGGACACCTCCACCGGAGTGCTGAGCTGGGTCAACCGCGGCCACCATCCGCCGGTGGTGATCCGGGGCGGCCGGTGGATCACCATGCTGGCCTGCCGGCCCGCCCACCCCCTGGGCCTGGACCTGGGCATCCCGGTCGCCTTGTGCCGCCAGCAGCTGGAGCCCGGCGACCGGCTGCTGCTCTACACCGACGGCATCACCGAGGCCCGCAACGCCTCCGGGCAGGAGTTCGGCCTGGAGCGCTTCGTCGACTTCATCATCCGCCGCACCGCCGACGGCCTGCCGGTCCCCGAGACCCTGCGCCGTCTCACTCACAGCGTGCTCGACTACCACGACGGCCGGCTCCAGGACGACGCCACCGTCCTGCTGACCGAATGGCAGGGCACCGCCCAACGCCGGCTGCGCATGTGACGGGCCCGGCGTCCCCGGCCCGGCGCGCCGTCCCCGGGTCCTCACGCTCTCCGGGGCGGATGTCCGCGGCCGAGGAAGATCACTCGTTCACCGTCTCGGCGGCGGCCTGTCCCGCGGAGCCGTGCCCGCCGCCGGGCGCCTCCAGCGACCTGCGGGCCGCCTCGACCTGCGGCGGCAGCCTGCGGCGGCCCGCCAGCGCCGCGGGCAGCCTGGGGACGGCCTCCCACAGCCCCCGCCGCCCCGCGGGGCCACCGCGCGCGGCGGCGGACGCCGTGCGCGCGACCACCGGCCACGGCCGCCGCAGGACGGCGGTGAGCACCGCGTTGCGGGCGGCGAGCACCTGCCTGCCCCGGGGGTCCCGCGAGGGCGAGGGATGGTGGTGGGCGACGACGTCCTCGACGTAGGCGAGCCCCCAGCCCGCCGCCGCCAGATCGAGGGCGAGGCGCTCCTCCTCCCCGAAGAAGAAGACGACCCCGTCGAAGCCTCCGGCGGCGAGGTACGCCTCCCGGCGCACCACCGCGCCGCACGCCAGAAACCCCAGAACACTCGGGCCGGGCAGGTCCGGCTCCCTGCCGAGGGGGGAGGCCGCCATGTCCGCACAGACCGGATCCGACCGCTCCTGCGGCCCGACCAGCACGCGTCCGGCCAGCACCGCCAGGCGAGGATGGGCGTCGAGGACGTCGGCGGCGCGCTCCAGCGCGCCGGCCGCCCACCAGGAGTCGTCGTCGGCGAAGGCCACGTAGGGCGTCCCCGCCAGCCGTACCCCGAGGTTGCGGGCGGGCGCGCCGAGGTTGCGCCCCAACTCGACGACCTCGACACGGGGGAAACGCCGCCGCACGGCGGCCGCGCTCCCGTCGGTCGAACCGTTGTCGAGCAGGATGACGGGCCCCTCGTGACGGGGCAGCGAGCGTTCCAGGTCGTGGCGGCGGTCCCGGCTGGCCACCACCACCGTCACCCGCGCCGGCCGGCCCATCCAGCCGACCCACCGGACCGCTCGGGCCCGGAGACTCTCCGACTCCCCCGTGGCATGCTCTCGGCCTCCGTCCCGCGACGGTCCGCACCGTGGCCCGTCTCGCGTCCCTCCTGCCGCGGGAGGGCCGGCGGAACGTCCGTACGGCCGGTATCTACCCCGCTGAACACCGAAGACGCCGTCGGCGGCCGGCGGACGCGCTGATGCCGGCCGAGCCACCCTGGTCATATGCTCGGGATTAGCGGGTTCCGTGAGGTGTTCGCATCAGCCGTCGTGGTGATCGGCGCAGCGGGCCTCCTTCGAGAGGCGACCGGCCTGAGGGAGCAGCCGCGTCGCGTGCGTCCACTCGCGGGGAGGAGGGCGACACCATGACCGATGCCCGGCAGGTGCGCGACGGATACACCGCCGCGTTCAACGATCACGACCTGGACGCGCTGCTGCGCACCGTCAGCCCGACCGGGGTGACCGTCAGCCCGGAGGGCCTGTCCCAGGGGCGCGAAGAGCTCGCCTCGTACTTGGAGCAGTTCTGGGAGGCCTTTCCGGACGTCCGCGCGGTGGTCACGGAGTCGTTCGACGTCGGCGACGCGGCGATCGACGAGCTGCTGATGGTCGGCACCCACAAGGGACCGTACGTGTTACCCGATGGCCGGGAGATCGCGGCGACGGGCCGCTCGGTGTCGCTGCGCTGCTGTTACGTCTGCGTGGTCGAGGACGGGCTCATCGTGAGCCTGCGCCTCTACTACGACCAGTCGGAGTTGCACGCCCAGCTCGGTATCTCCTGCGGGTGACCTCCGGCACGGCCCCGGGGAGACGTCCCCGCGCGGGCTCGGGCGGCGCGGTCACGGCCGGGTGGCGGACCGGGCGGTGGACTGCCGCCGGACCAGGTTCACCGCGATCGGCGAGAGACGGCCGGGCCGGCCCGCGGCGTCGGGCGGATTGAGGATCGGAGATTAGATAGGTTAGTCTTACCTAACTTCGAAAGCTCGGGCTGCGACCCGCGCGGCCTCCCGCCTCGGCCCGATCCTCGATCCAGCCGTCCCCCGCGGCGGCCGGGCGTGGCCGCGCGGCCCATGAAGCACAAGGATTCACCGATGCCGTTCAGGTTCGCCCGCGCGCGCCGCCGTGCGCTCTCCCTCTCAGCAGTCGTCGCCGCGGCCGCCCTCGCCCTCGGCGGTTGCTCCGCGGCCGAGGAGAAGCCCGCCGCCGCGGCGCCGGCGGGGACCGGCGGCTCCGCGTTCCCGGTCACGATCGACAGCGCGCTGGGCCAGGCGAAGATCACGCAGCAGCCCCAGCGCGTCGTCACCCTCGGGCAGGGGTCGGCCGAGACCGCGATCGCGCTCGGCTTCACGCCGGTGGGGATCGAGAGCTACGCCTGGGGCAGTGACAAGACCGGCTACCTGCCGTGGATCCACGAGGCGGTGACCAAGGCCGGCGGCACGCTGCCGAAGCAGTTCGCCGGCGGCGAGGACATCGACTTCGACACGATCGTCGAACTCGACCCGGACGTGATCCTGGCGCCCTGGTCCGGCATCACGAAGGAGCAGTACTCCGTCCTGTCGGGCATCGCGCCGACCGTGGCCTACCCGGACCTGCCGTGGAGCACGAACTGGGACCAGCAGATCGAGATCATCTCCAAGGCGCTGGGCAGGCCCGCCGAGGCCCAGCCGCTGATCTCGAAGGTCAGGAAGCAGCTCGCCGACGCGGCCGCGACCCGGCCCCGGTACAAGGACGTCACCTTCTCCTACATCTACACCACCGGCCCCGGCACCCTCGGCGTGTTCAAGCCCGAGGAACAGCGGGTCGAGATGGTCTCCTCGCTCGGGCTCACCGTCGACCCCGTCGTGAACTCCTTCAAGGAGACCGAGGGCACCGACTCCGCCCTCATCGGCCTGGAGAACGCGCAGAAGCTCGCCGGCAGCGACCTGGTCTTCACCTTCTACACCGACGAGAAGACCCGCAAGGAGATCGAGGCGCAGAAGCTGTACGCGGCGATCCCCGCGGTCAGGCGCGGCGGCGTCGTCTCCAGCGACGACACCCCGTTCGTCACCGCGTCGTCGATCATCAACCCGCTCACCGTGCCGTGGGTGATCGACCGCTACCTGCCGCTGATCGACAAGGCCGTCGCCACCATCGACCGCTGAGATCCCCGGCTCCTCGATGAGCACCGCCACCCATGCCCTGCCGGGCGGCGCCGGCGCCCCGCGCGCCGGCGCCGCCCGGCTGGCGTGTTCCCTGGTCATCGGACTCGCCGTACTCGCGCTCGCCATGCTCGCGAGCGTCGCGTTCGGCAGCCATCCCACCTCGCTCCCGGACGTCCTGGACGTCCTGGCCGGCACCGCGGACCCCAACACCGCCGCGGTCGTCGAGAGCCGCTACCCGCGGACCGCGCTCGGCCTGCTCGCCGGCCTCGGCCTGGCCGTCGCGGGTACGCTCATGCAGGGCGTCACCCGCAATCCCCTCGCCGACCCCGGGCTCCTCGGCATCACCGGGGGCGCGTCCGCCGCCATCGTCACCGCCCTGGCCTTCCTCGGCGCGTCCGGCCAGTCGGCCGCCGTGTGGTGGGCCCTGCCGGGGGCGCTCCTGGCGGGACTCCTGGTCCATGTCATCGGTTCGGCGGGCTCCGGCGCCGGGCCGGCGCGGCTCGTCCTGGCCGGCGCGGTCGTCTCGGCGATCCTGACGGCCTACGTCCAGGCGGTGGCGCTGAGCAAGCCGCAGGTCTTCGACGGCTACCGCTACTGGGTGGTCGGCGCGCTGGGCGGACGGGACTTCGAGGTCCTGGTGTCGGTCCTGCCGCCGGCCGCCCTCGGCCTGCTGCTCGCCGTACTGCTGGGGCCGGCTCTCAACACGCTCGCGCTCGGCGACGAGTCCGCCTCGGCGCTCGGCGCCAACCCCGCGCTGACGCGTTCGGGCGGGCTCCTGGCGGCGACGCTGCTGAGCACGGCGGCGACCGCGGCGGTCGGTCCCATCGCCTTCGTCGGCCTGGCCGTCCCGCACATCGTCAGGGCGCTCGTCGGCGTCGACATCCGCGTGCAGATCGCGTTCTCGGCCATCGTCGGCCCCGCCCTGCTGCTGCTGGCGGACGTCGCGGGCCGCGTGGTCCTGCGCCCGCAGGAACTGATGGTCGGCGTGGTGACCGCGCTCGTCGGGGCGCCGGCGCTGCTGCTGGCCGTACGCCGGATGAGGGGCACCGCATGACACGGACCCGCCCCGCGTCCCCGCGCGGCTACGTCACGATCGGCCGCGCGGTGGCGATCCCCGCCGCGCGCATCCCCGTCATCGCCGGGACCGTCACCGTGTCGCTCGTCGTCGCCGCCGCCGTCGCCACGCTGACGCTCGGACGGCTCGGCATCCCCCTCGGCGACCTGGTGGGCGCTCTCACCGGGGGCGCCGAGGGGAAACAGGCGTTCGTGCTGGAGCGGCTGCGCGGCCCGCGCCTGAGCGTGGCCGTCGGCGTCGGAGCCGCGCTCGGCCTGTCGGGAGCGCTGTTCCAGACGGTCACCCGCAACCCGCTCGGCAGTCCGGACGTGATCGGGCTGAGCGCCGGCGCCGGGGCGGGCGCCGCGGTCGCCGTGCTGCTCCTGCCCGGCGTGCTGCCGGCGCCCGCCGGCGCCCTGGCCGGCGCCGTGATCGCCATGGCGCTGGTGTACGTGTCGACCGGGACCGGATTCCGTAACCCCGGCCGCCTCGTCGTCGCGGGCATCGGCGTCCACTCGATCTCCACGGCGTTCATCCAGTACGTCGTCTACGCCGTGGAGCGGGACAAGGCCACCGTTCTCACCGCCTACGTCAACGGCAGCCTGGCGGCACGCTCGTGGGAGCACGCCGCCACGGTCTGGGTGATCCTCCTGGCCGTGGCGCCGCTCGTCGCGCTCATCGCCCGGCGTCTCGACATCTCCGAGCTGGGTGACGGGCTCGCCGCCGGGCTCGGCGCCGAACCGGAGCGGACCCGGGCCGTCGCCGTCACGCTGTCGATCGTCCTGTCGGCCGGCGCCGTCGCCGTCGCCGGGCCCATCGCGTTCGTCGCCCTGACCGCCCCGCAGATCGCCAGACGGCTCACCCGCGGGCCGGGCCCGCATCTGACGCTGTCCACACTCGTCGGCGCGCTGCTGCTGGTGCTCGCCGACCTCGCCGCGCAGCAGTCGCCGATCCCGGGCAACCTGCCCGTCGGCATCTACACGCTGGCCGTCGGCGGGCTCTACCTGGGATATCTGCTGACCCGCGAATGGAGAAAAGGAAGCCTATGAGCAGCCGGGCAGTGCCACGCGAGACCGGACTGGGCGCACGGGACGTGACGATCTCCTACGGCGGCGCCCCTGTCGTGCGCGACGTCAGCCTCGACATCCCGCACGGCGGGTTCACCATGATCATCGGACCGAACGGGTGCGGCAAGTCGACCCTGCTCAAGGCACTCGCCCGCACCCTGAGACCCGGACGCGGACGCGTCCTGCTCCACGGCCGGGACATCTGGTCGTACCGGGGGAAGGAGGCCGCCCGCCACGTGGCCCTGCTGCCGCAGAACCCGATCGCGCCCGACGGCATCACCGTGGGCGGCCTGGTACGGCGTGGCCGCTATCCGCACCACACGCTGCTCCGTCAGTGGTCGCCCGACGACGACACCGCGATCGGCTCCGCCCTCGAACGGACGGGCATGCACGGGCTCTCCGAGGCGCGGGCGAGCGAGCTGTCCGGCGGTCAGCGCCAGCGCGCGTGGATCGCCATGGTGCTCGCGCAGCAGACGGACCTCCTGCTGCTCGACGAGCCGACCACCTTCCTCGACATCTCCCACCAGTACGAGCTGCTGGAGCTCTGCCGCGAGCTGCACGAGGACGGCAAGACCGTCGTCGCCGTCCTGCACGACCTCAACCAGGCCGCCCGCTTCGCCTCCCACCTGATCGTGATGAACGAGGGGCGGGTGTTCGCCGAGGGGCCGCCGTCGGAGGTGCTGACCCCGCGACTGGTCGAGGACGTCTTCCGGCTGGCGTGCGACATCGTGCCCGATCCCCGGACGTCCACCCCGATGGTGGTCCCTCACTCCCGCCGGCCCTGAGGACGTCGTGGCCGAGGGGCGCGGGTGGGTGGCGGCACGGCGTCCGGTCCTACCGGTCCCGCCCGGTACGGGGATCGTCATGTGATCCAGCCGGTCACCCCGAGTCATGTGATCCACTCGGTCACCCTGATGTGAGACGCTTGCCTGGGCATGACGCGCATCGCATAGGAGTCCGTCCATGGACGTGATCGGGGACCTGCTCACCGGTGTGCGGGCGCGGGGGGCGGCGTTCGGCCGGTCGATCGCCTCTCCTCCGTGGGGGATCAAGTTCGCCGTGTCGACGCCGCTGTCGGTGGCGACGATGGTGCGCGGCCGGGCGTGGGTCACCGGCGCCGACGGCCGGGCCCGGCCGCTGCGGCCGGGCGATGTCGCGCTGGTCAAGGGCGGCCGGCCGTACGTGATCGCCGACTCCCCCGCCACGGCGCCGGCCGTGACCGTGTACGGCGAGGAGTGCGAGGGTGACGTGGTGGGGCCGGGCCCCGACGCCTACGGGGCCGCCGGCGGCGAGGCGCTGCTGGTGACGGGCGCCTACCGGATGGCGGGCGACCTGTCGGCGCGGCTGCTGTCGGCCCTGCCCGAGCTGCTGGTCGTCCCGGGTGACGACGTACGGCCGGCGCCCGCGCTCGACCTGATCAGCGCGGAGGTCACCGGCTCGGAGCCCGGCTCGCAGGTGGCGCTGGACCGGCTGCTCGACCTGCTGCTGGTGCTGCTGGTGCGGGCCTGGTTCGCCCGTCCGGAGGCCGGGACGCCGGCGTGGTACGCGGCGCTGGCCGATCCGCAGATCGGCCGGGCCCTGCGGCTGGTCCACGACCGGCCGGGCGCCCCCTGGTCGGTGGCGTCGCTGGCGGAGGCCGTGGGCATGTCACGGGCGGCGTTCGCCCGCCGGTTCGCCGCCCTGGTCGGCCGGCCGCCCCTGGCCTACCTGACCGAGTGGCGGATGGAGCTGGCCGCCGACCTGCTGCGGCGGCCGGGGGTGACGGTGGCGGCCGCCGCCGAGAAGGTCGGCTACGCCGACGCGTTCGGCTTCAGCGCCGCGTTCAAGCGGGTCCGCGGCGTACCGCCGAGCCGGGCCGCGCTCCGCTGACCCCACGGTCTTCGGTGCCCGCGCGGCGCCCGGCCGCCGCCGGGCGCGCGTGGGGGTGACGCCGGCTCGGACACGCGTTGGGGTGACGCCGGACACGACGGCCCGAACACGTGCGAGGGTCACGACGGCCCGGGCACGCGTGGAGGGTGACGCCGGGTGCGCCGGCCCGGACACGGGGAGGCCGTGCCCGGGCCGGCGCGCCGGTGTCCGGTCAGGAGCGGACACTCAGGGGTTGAGGGCCGGGGTCGCGGTGGCCGTCGGGGTCGGGGTCGGGATCGGGGTCCCCGGAGCCGTCGGGGTGGGGACGGGCGTCTCCGGAGCCGTCGGGGTGGGGGCCGGGTCCGTCGGGGTGGGGACCGGCGGAACGGTGGGGGTGTCGGTCACCGTGGGGGTCGGGACCGGGGTCTGCGGCGGTGTGGGACAGGACGCCGGGGGCCGCCACTTGACCGTGCCGGGCCATCCCTGCCGGGAGTACCACCAGCCGTTGCCGTGCCGGATCTTCCTGCTCGGCCGCGACAGGTCGTAGACATAGGCGGCCGTGGCCGCCTCTCCCTCGCGCGTGGCGGTCAGGGCCACCCAGTCACCCTGCCTGACCTCGCTGTTGCCGCGCCTGCCCGCCACGACGCGGGTGTCGTCGGTGACCGTGTACGCCTGCTCGAAGCCGTCGCGGCTCCGTACGGTGATCGACTCTTCGGTCACCGTGGTCGCCTCGCCGGTCTGGGCGAACACCGTGACGAACACGCACGGGTCCTCCGTCCCGGCCAGGAACTCCCCGTGCACGGCACCGATGAACTCCAGGGGGTGCGCGGTGGGCGACGCCGTGGCGGTGGGCGTGGGAGCGGGGGTCTCCGTCGGCGTCTCGGTGGGTGTTGCGGTCGGTGTCCCGGTGGGCGTCTGGCTGGCCGTCGCCGTCGGGGTGGGCGTCTCCGCCGGCGGCGGCGCGGGCGTCGCCGACGCCGCCGTGGCCACCCCGAGGCCACCCGACGCCAGCAACGCCACAGTCGTGGCGACGATCAGCGGCCGTGGGACGCTCCTGCGTGCCCCGCCCGTTCCGATCGGCTCCCGCCCGTCCGGCCTGTCATGGTTGGTCGGTGTCACCATGTCCTCCCGTCTACGGTGTTCCGGTTGAACGCCCGCCGGCCTGAGGCGATACGAGATCATCGCGCACCCGCCCCGTCGCGGACGACGATCACGGCGGTTCCACCGCGATGATCTTCCGACGGGCCCTCGGAGCCTGCCCGCTCCCATCCGGTCCATGCGGACGCCCGCCGCCCGGTCCCCGCGCGCCGGCGCCTTCCAGCAGCTCATCCCGGCGATCGGCGCCCGCAGAAAATCCGGCGCGGGCGGCCGGCGGGTGCGCACCCGCCGGCCCAGGACGGCCCGTCGCGCCGGCCCGCGCTACGGCAGTCAGGACTTGAGCGCGGGCAGGACCACCTCTTCCAGGACGGCCCTGGGCGCCGTGTCCTGGTCGTCCCTGTTGTAGCCGCCCGCGGTGACGGCCACGACGAGGCCGAGATCGGGGGCGAGGAAGAGCCGCTGACCGCCGTTTCCCGTGGCCCTGGCCCGCCCGTCGGGACCGACGTGCCACAGGTAGCCGTAGGAGAAACCGTCCCAGGTCGGCACCCGCGGCCGCAGCACCTCCTCGACCCAGGCCGCCGGGACCACCCGGCGCTCCAGTACGGCCTGGCCGATCGCGGCGAGGTCGCGCGGGGCCAGCCGCAGCCCGGAGGCCGCCGAGGCCACCCCGTCGTCACCCGCCATCCACTCGAAGGACTCGATGCCGAGCGGCTCGAAGAGCACGGTGCGCGCGTAGTCCTCCAGCGGGCGTCCGGCGCCCCGGGCGATGAGCCCGCCGACCAGTGCCGCGGCTCCTCCGCTGTAGTGCCACCGGGCCCCCGGCTCCCCGACGATCGGGCGCTCCAGCACGTACCGGTAGCGGTCCGCCGCCAGCTCCATCCCGATCTCGCTGTTCTCCGGGCTGGTGTACGGCTTGCTCTCGTCCCACTCCAGGCCGAGCGTCAACGTCAGCGCGTGCTCGACGGTCAGCCGGGCCCGCCGGGGATCGGCGGCCAGGTCGGGGTATTCGGGGAAGTGCCGGAGGATCGGCTCGTCAGGCTCGGGCACCAGTCCGTCGGCGAGCGCGGCGCCGTACAGCAGCGCGACGACGCTCTTGGTGACCGAGCGGATGTCGTGCAGCGTCTCCGGCCCGAAGTCCACCGTGCCGAGCGGCCGCCCCCAGGCGAAGTCCGTGCCGCTGCCGTAGCGCTCCAGGACCAGAGCGCCGTGGCGGGCGACCACGACGCCGTGCAGACCCGGTGCCCGCCCCTCCCGGATGAGAGCGTCGAGCCGCTCGGCCACGTCGGGAGCGAACCCGGCCTTCTCGGGTTCGGTCTGCTGCCACACGGGCTTCCTCCATGTCTGCGTGATACGCCGCGTATTCCGTGCTTACCGGGACACGCCAGGTATAGAGCCTGACACAGGGAGAGGGTCCATTCCCTCCTGATTTCCGCCGGCCCGCCCCGGCTCCCCGCCGCCGTCCGGTGCGGCCTCCGGACGGGCTCGACGCGTCCGTCCGGTGTGCGGCCATGGGGAGCCGTTCACCACCCGGGGCCCGTGACACCCGGGCGGCGGTCTCAGCCCTCGCGGCGGAGGAAGGCCAGGACCCGCCGCCAGGCGTCGGCGCACGCCTCGGCGTGCTCGTCGTTCCTGACGTCGAAGAACCCGTGCGGAGCGCCGGGATAGGTGACGAACTCGTGGTCCACGCCATGGGCGGTCAGGGCCTCGTCGAAAGCCGTCACCTCGCCCGCCGGGATGCCCTCGTCGGCGCCGCCGAACAGGCCGAGGACCGGGGCGGCGAGGTCGCCCGCGTGCTGGGTGGGCCCGGGGCCGTAGGGCCCGGCGATGCCCGGATGGCCGTAGAAGCCGATCACCCCGGCCAGGCCGAAGCGGGGTTCGGCGGCGAAGAAGGCCAGCCGGCCGCCCATGCAGAAGCCCAGCGCCATCTGCGTGTCCCCGAACTCGCGCAGCCGGTCGACCGCCGCGGTCATGTCGTCCTGCATGCCGGTCCTGGTGAGCCCGGCGAAGTGCTCCATGGTCGGGAAGTCCTCGCCTCGGCCGTCGGTGGAGGCGCCCGCCGTACGGCCGAAGTGGTCGTAGGCGAGCGCCGGGTGACCGTGCTCGGCCAGCCGTACGGCGAGGCGCTCGTAGAAGGGCGCCAGCCCCCGGTTGTCGGGGATCACCACGACGCCGGGGCCCGTGAGCCGCCCGGGAACCGCCAGGTAGGCCGCGAGGCGGGTGCCGTCGGCCGAGGTCAGAGTGAGCGGACCGGAGGTGACGGGCGAGGCGACGGGGGCGACGGGCGGGGTGGCGTCGGCGTCATAACACATGGCGGGGATCCTCTCGGGTGGGTGCGAGAGAAAATAGCAAAGCTGGATTGATAAAGCTAACCTTGGCTTTATGACGGATAACAATCCCACGGGCCGTGACCACACGGACCCCACGCACCCGGACCCGGCGCACGCCGATCCCGCGCACCCGGACCACGACCACACCGCCCGCGACCTCAGGATCGCCGTCGGCCGCCTCGCCCGGCGGATCAGGCAGATCTACGCCACCGTCGACGACGCCAGCGGCATCACCTTCACCGAACTCACCGTGCTGTCCCGGCTGGAGCGGCAGGGGCCTTCCACCTCGGCGGCGCTCGCCAGCTCGGAGCAGGTGACCCCGCAGGCGATCGGCACCGCCCTCGGGGCACTCGCCCAGCGCGGCCTGGTCTCCCGCGCCCCCGACCCGGCCGACGGGCGCAGGGTCGTCACCCGGATCACCGAGGCCGGGCGGCACGTCCTCGGCGACCGGACCCACGCCGTCACCGAGCAGATCGGACGCGCGGTCGGCGACACCATGGACGCCGAGGAGCGGCGCCGGCTGGCCCGGGCGCTCCCCCTGCTGGAGCGGCTCGCCGACCGGCTGTGACCGCCGAGCGCCGGGCGGCCGGGCCGTCAGGAGGAGGCCGCGACCAGGCCCGCGACGACCCCGGCGAGCGAGACCGCGGTGAGGACGGACCCGAGGATCACGGCGGCGCGGCGCCCCCGCCGCGCCTTGAAGACGTACAGGAACACATACGGCAGGAAGGCCAGGACCCCCACGCCGAGGAAGGGCATGGTGAGGGCGGCCACGAGGCCGGTGGTGCCGGTCGGGACGGCGCGGTCGCCCTGGGGCGTGAGCTGGGCGCGCTTGACGTCTCCGGCGGTGGAGTCGGGCGAGGCGTCCACCATCACCACCTCACCGCCGCGGTCGGACACGAACCTGCCCTTGCAGTCGTAGCGGCCCTCGCCCAGCGACTCGCACGAGAGGACCGTGAGGGTGCCCGGGGTACCGATCCTTCCGGTCGCGAGCTGGAGATCTCGCACCGAGAAGACGAAGGGCATCAGGCCCAGGGCGATCCAGCAGATGAGCAGGATCGCCATGCCGACCGGCCCCGGCGTGCGGCCGGGGCCCGGGGTGGGCCCGGGCTGGAAGGCGCCGACGATGTTCTCAAATGCGTCACTCATGAGGACAGGATGGGCCGTCCCGCTTGCGGTTCACCTGCTCACGACTTGTGCCGGGCCACCCTGGCGCTCACGACCTGCGCTCACGACCTGCGGCAGACCGCCTGGCGCTCACGACCTGCGCTCACGACCTGCGGCAGACCGCCTGGCGCTCACGACTTGTGCCGGGCCGCCCTGGCCTCCGCCTCGGCCGCGTCCAGCTTGTCGGCCTCCTCCGGGGTGGGGGCGGTGCCGCCGAGGTGGCGGGGCTGCCACCAGACCCCCGGGGGGATCTCCGGGTAGGTCCGCTGGGCCCGGTCGAGCAGCGCGGTCATGCGCCCGCGCAGGTCGGCGGTGACGGCGTCGTAGTCGTCGCCCCGCTTGGCGTGCAGCGGCTCGCCGACGAGGATGGTGATCGGCACGTGCCGCTGGAACAGCTTCTTGGGGTGCCCCTTGGTCCACAGCCGCTGGGTGCCCCAGAGCGCGACCGGGATCATCGGCACCTTCGCGCCCACGGCCATCCGGACCGCGCCGTTCTTGATCTCCTTGACCGTGAAGGACTGGCTGATCGTGGCCTCGGCGAACACCCCCACGATCTCACCGGACTTGAGCGACTTCAGCGCCGCGCCGAACGCGGCGGCACCCGCCGCGCGGTCCACCGGGATGTGGTGCATGCCGCGCATCAGCGGGCCGGAGATCTTGTGGTCGAAGACCTCCTTCTTGGCCATGAAGCGGACCAGGCGCTTGGCGGGCAGCGCGGCCAGGCCGGCGAAGATGAAGTCGAGATAGCTGATGTGGTTGCTGACCAGCACCGCTCCGCCGGTTCGCGGGATCCGCTCGGCGCCTTCGACGCGGATCTTCAGGTCCAGCGCGCGGAACAGGGTCCGCGCGGCCCCGATGACCGGGGGGTACACGATCTCAGCCATGGCTGAACCGTACCCCAGCCCTCCGGCGGTGTTCGACCGGCGGTCACGGCATGTCCACACCGTGGACACCGCCGCGGCGGGCGCCGCCGGCCCGTCCCCGGCGCTCCCCCTCAGGCGCGCGGAGCCGGCCGGCGGCCCGGGGCTCGCTCAGTGCCCCCGGAACGCCTCCTCCAGCCACCACGAACCCCGTGCCCGGCTGACCTTGGCGTGGACCAGCAGCGGCCGGTCCCGTGGCCCGTCCAGCCACCCGGCCACCGCGGCCAGGTCCGCCCGGTCCCGTACGGTCACCGCCTCGCAGCCGAAACCCCGGGCGATGGCGGCGATGTCGACGGGCGGGAAGACGACGGTGTCCAGGCGGTACCCGTCCGGACCGAAGTGGTGCACCTCGGCGCCGTAGCCCTCGTCGTCGTAGACCACGATCACCATCGGGAGGCCGAGCCGTACGACCGTCTCCAGCTCGGCCACGCCCATCAGCGCGCCCCCGTCGCCGAGCGCGGCCACCGCGAGCCGGTCCGGCCGGGCCAGGGCGGCGCCGATCGCGGTGGCCAGACCGAGGCCGATGGACTGGAAGGCCTGGGTGAAGGCGAAACCGCACTCGTCCGGAACGTCGAGGAACATCGACGGGTATCCCATGAAATTTCCTGAATCGACGGAGACGACGCGCTCGGCGGGGAGCAGGTCGTCCAGCCCGATCGTGAGGGTGCGGGGGTCGATGCGGCCCTCCCCGCCCTCGTCCACGTAGGGCACGTCCCGCCAGCGGCTCTCGCGGGCGATCCGCCCGGCCAGCGCCGCCGACCGGTACCCGGCGCCGCCGGGGGCCGCGCGGAGGGCGTCCGCCCCCCTGGCGAGCAGGGCCGTGACCGCCCTCGCGGTGCGGGCGACGTCACCGACCACACCGAGATGGATCGGACGGTGGGCGCCGAGGGCGTCGGCGTCGAGGTCGACCTGGACGACCTTGGCGTCCGGGCCGATGAGCGCGCCATGGCGGGTGGTCCACATGTTGAGCGCGCAGCCCCAGCCGACGATCACGTCGGCGTCGCGGACGAGCTCGGCGGTGAGGGGCGAGGCGAAGCCGCCGCTCACGTCCAGATCCCACGGGCTGCCCCGGAAGAGACCCTTGGCCACGGCGGAGGTGGCCAGCAGCGCCCCGGCCCGCTCGGCGAGCTCCTCCAGTTCCCGCCGGGCCGCACGCGCCCCCCGGCCCGCCACGAACACCGGCCGCCGCGCGGCCGCGAGCAGCTCCGCCAGCCGCGCGGCCTGCCCCGCCTCCGGTCCGGCCGCCGGGCCGGGGACCGGGAGCGCCTGACCGGGCGGGGACGGGACGCGCTGCCCCTGCACCTCCAGCGGGAGGTTCAGCAGGACCGTGCGCCGCCCGTCGCGGGCCAGGAGAAAGGCCTCGGCCGTCCGCGCGACGGCGGTCCCGGCGGAGTCGATCCGCAGCGGAACGGCCCCGACCGCCGTGGCCAGGGCGGCCTGGTCGACGAAGAAGTTGGACCGGGGGGCGGTCACCTCGGCGGCCAGCACGACGAGCGGCGTGCGGCTCTTGGCGGCCTCGGCGATGCCGGTCATCGCGTTGGTGAGCCCCGGCCCCTGGTGGACGCTGAGCACGCCGACCCGGCCGCCGGTGCGCGCGTAGGCGTCGGCCATGGTCGCCGCGCCGCCCTCGTGGCGCGCGGCGACGAACCGCACGCCGTGCTCGACCAGCGTGTTGGTCACGTGGAAGTTGCCGCTGCCGACGACCCCGAAGACGGTGTCCACGCCGAACGAGGCGAGGGCACCGCCCACGGCCTCGGCGACGTTCACCGTTCGACCAGGGCCAGCACGCGCACCGGGCTGCCCGAGCCACCGACGATGGGCAGCGGCGGCGCGACGACCACCGCCCCGGTGACCGGGAGCCGGTCGAGGTTGCGGAGCTGGGTCAGCCCGTACTTCCCCGCGCCGAGCAGGAAGGAGTGGCACGGGAAGGCCGGGTCGAAGCCGTGCGCGGCGCCCGCGTCGGTGCCCACCGTCTCCACGCCGAGCCCGATGATCGGGGTCTCCTCCGCCAGCCACCTGGCGCACTCCACCGAGATGCCGGGAGTGTGCGGGCCGGTCTCGTCGGCGTTGAGGAACCGCTCCTGGTCGTGCGAGCGGGCGTCCCAGCCGGTGCGGTAGAGCAGCCAGCCGCCCTCGGGCAGCGGCCCGTTGGCGTCCTGCCAGGTCTTGACGTGCTCGATCTCCAGCAGGAAGTCCGGGTCCTCGGCGGCCTCGGCGGCCAGGTCGAGCACCGCGGCCGGGGCGATCAGCCGGTCGACCGGCACCTGCGAAACGTCGTCGCCGTCCCGGGCGGTGACCCAGTGGACCGGGGCGTCGAAGTGCGTGCCGGTGTGCTCGCCGGTCGAGATGTCGTTCCAGTACCAGGCGGGACCGCGGTCGTCGTAGCGGCTGATCTCCTTCAGCGTGAACGGGACGGTGTTCCCGAACGGCTCGGGCAGGCGCAGGATCGGCGTCTCCGACGACAGCGGCGCGGTCAGGTCGATCACCTCGATCCCGCCGTCCCGGACGCTCTCCACCAGGTTCCGCAACACCGACATGACGCCTCCAGCATCGGAAGAAGACCTGGTCGGATCCTCCTACACCCCCGCGACCCGCGCCATCTCCACCCGCGGCCGGGCCGTCCGCGGAAAGGCATCCGATCGGCGGCGGCACCGATTTTGCCGGACGCGGGACGACCCGTGAATGTGTATGGGGAGAGACTTTATAAAGGGTATTTTGTGTGACGTGCCGAGCGTCTTCATCAGCCACACATCGGACATGGCGGAATATCCATCCACAGGATCGTTCGTGCAGTCGGCTGTCGACGCCGTGGCACGGGCGGGCCTGGTACCGGTGGACATGCGATATTTCTCCGCCCAGGAGACCGCACCGGCGGAGTATTGTCGCAATCGCGTTCAAGAGTGTGATTTCTACCTGGGGATAATCGGGTTCCGCTACGGCTCCCGGGTGCCCGGGACCGACCTCTCCTATACGGAGCTGGAGTTCGTCTCCGCCTCCGACCGGGGCATGCCGAGGCTGTTGTTCCTCCTCGACGAGGAGGTCCCGATCCCCCTGCGGCTCGTCGACAGGGACCGCGCGCCGGTCGAGGCGTTCCGGGCGCGCCTGCTGGAGTCCGACATCGTGGTCGACACGTTCACCTCGGCCGAGGACCTGCGCGGCCGGGTCCTCCACGCGCTCGTCGAATGCCTGGGCGCCCGGACCGCGCCGGCCGGGCCCCCCGCCACCGGAGAGGAGTCGTTCGCGATCGCGCGGGCGGCCTACCTCACCAGGGTGGAACAGCGCTACCGGCGGCTCGACCTGGAGGTGCTGACCCCGGCCGAGCAGGACGCCCACCTGCCCGTCCTCCTCAGATCGATGTTCGTCCCGCAGAGCGTCAGGGCTGATCCGCCCCCCGTCGAACTGTCCAAGGAACTGTGGCGGCGGCTGCTGAGCGCCGAGGAGATCTCGGAGCAGGACCTTCCGGAGGGGCTCGACCTCGACAGGATCGCGCAGGCGCGCACCACCTATGACAAGACTCCCCGGCGCGCGGTGCTGGACGTCCTGGGTGAGCCGGGCAACCGGCTGGTCACGCTGCTGGGTGATCCCGGCGCCGGCAAGTCGACGCTGGCGCGATACCTGCTCCTGGGCCTGGCGGGCGACGGGACGGAGCCGGCCCCGGCCGGGCTGAGGGGGTGGCTGCCCCTGCTGGTGGAGCTGCGCTCCTACGCCGATCTCCGGTCGCGGTGCGAGACCTTCCTGGAATACCTGGAGCACCTGTACCGGACCGAGGGCACCGGCCTCCCCGCGCAGCCCCTGGACCGCCATCTCCGCGAGGACGGGCGGGCGCTCGTCATCTTCGACGGGCTGGACGAGCTGTTCGACCCGAAGGTGCGGGAGACGGTGACCCGGCAGATCGCCGGATTCGCCACGCGCTATCCGAAGGTGCGGGTCCTCGTCACCAGCCGGGTCATCGGATACCGGCGGGCCGAGCTGCGCGACGCCGGGTTCCGGCACTACACGCTCCAGGACCTGGACACCGCCCAGATCGAGGAGTTCATCGCGCGCTGGTACGAGCTGGCCATACACGACCGCAGGGACGAGGCGCGGCATCTGCGGGACCGGCTGATGCACGCGATGACCGAGTCGCCGTCCATACGGGAGCTGGCGGGCAACCCCCTGCTGCTGACCATCCTGGCGATCATCGGGCGGCGCCAGGAGCTCCCGCGTGAGCGGCGGGCGGTGTACGTCCACGCGGCCTCCGTGCTGGTCGAGCACTGGGACGTCAACAGGCATCTGGAGGACGCGCGCATACCGGCCGGCTACATCGACGCCGAGGACAAGAAGGAGCTGCTGCGCCGGGTGGCCTGGCGCATGCAGAGCGGCAGGTCGGGACTGGCCGGCAACCACATCCGGGGCGAGGACCTCCTGGAGGAGTTCGTCGACTACCTGGGCAGCCGCTACCAGCTCGACGCCCTCGCCGCCAAGCCCGTCGCGCGCGGCATGCTCGGCCAGTTCAGGGAGCGCAACTTCATCCTCAGCCTGTACGGCGGAGGCGTCTACGGGTTCGTGCACCGGGCGTTCCTGGAGTTCTTCTGCGCGGACGAGATCGTCCGGAGGTTCCAGAACAAGCGTCAGTGGAGTCCCGCCGAGCTCGTCTCGGAGATGTTCGGCCGTCACTGGCGCGATCCCGCGTGGCGGGAGGTCCTCCTGCTGGTGGCCGGAATGATCGACGAGCGTTTCACCGGCGGGATCGTCGACTACCTCACCCGTGATGCGGACCCGCTGTGGCCGTTCGCGAAGATCGACGAATCGCCGCACCACCTGCTCCTGGCGGCCGAGTGCATCGCCGAGACCCGCAACCTGGGAGCGATGGAACGGCAGGGCACGGCGGTCATCGAGAAGATCATCGCCTGGCTGGAGGAGTCGGAGAGCACCTATGCCTTCGGCCCCGAGGGATTCCTCACCGGCAAGCTGGCCCCGCTCCTGCGGACGGTCCGGCCCCGGTGGCCGGGACGCGACCGCTATCTCGACTGGTTCCTCAGCCGGGAGAGGGCGATCACGTCGTTCGAGGGCCGGGAGACGGCGACGGCGATCGCGGCCGCCCTGTTCCCGGACGACGACCGCCTCAGGGAGCGTTTTCACCGGCAGGCCACGGGCGAGGCCGGCGTGAGCATGCGCGACGGGGCGGTGCGGGCTCTGGCGCAGGGGTGGCGCGACCACCCCGACACCCTCCCCCTCCTGCGCGGCCGCGCCCTCGTCGATCCCGACGAGAACGTGCGGACGACGGCGGTCCAGGCCATCGCCGAGAGCTGGCGGGAGCATCCCGACGCCCTGCCGACGTTACGCGGACGCGCCGTCGGCGACCCGCACCGGCGGGTCCGCTCGGCCGCTCTCCAGGCCCTTGCCGCCGGCTGGCGCGACCACCCCGACACCCTCCCCCTCCTGCGCGACCGCGCCGTCGGCGACCCGCACGGTGACGTGCGGGCCGGCGCCCTCCAGGCACTCGCCGACAGTTGGGGCGACAGTCCGGACTTCCTGTCGCTGCTGCGCGAGCGCGCCCTCACCGATCCGCACTGGAACGCCCGCCAGACAGCCGTCCAGTCCCTCGCCGCCGGTTGGCCGGAAGACCCCGCGACCCTCCCCCTCCTGCGCGAGCGCGCCCTGGCCGACCCGGACTGGCAGGTCCGCTCGGGCACGCTGCAGTCCCTCGCCGCCGGTTGGCCGGAAGACCCCGCGACCCTCCCCCTCCTGCGCGAGCGCGCCCTGGCCGACCCGGACCCGGATGTGCGGACGACGGCGATCCAGGCCGTCTCCGCGGACCGGCACGGTCATCCCGGCGTCTTCCCGTTCCTGCGCGAGCGTGCTCTGGCCGACCCCGGACACGACGCGCGGACCGCGGCTCTGCAGGCCCTCGCCGCCGGCTGGCCCGACCACCCCGACACCCTCCCCCTCCTGCACGGACGCGCCGTCACCGACCCGAACTGGCGGGTCCGCCAGACATCCGTCCAGGCCCTCGCCGCCGGCTGGCGCGACCACCCCGACACCCTCCCCCTCCTGCGCGAGCGCGCCCTGGCCGACCCCGACGAAGACACCCGCAAGGCCGCCCTCCAAGCCCTCGCCGCCGGCTGGCCCGACCACCCCGACACCCTCCCCCTCCTGCGCGAGCGCGCCCTGGCCGACCCCGACGAAGACACCCGCAAGGCCGCCCTCCAAGCCCTCGCCGCCGGCTGGCCCGACCACCCCGACACCCTCCCCCTCCTGCACGGCCGCGCCGTCACCGACCCCGGACACGACGCGCGGACCGCGGCTCTGCAGGCCCTCGCCGCCGGCTGGCCGGAAGACCCCGCGACCCTCCCCCTCCTGCGCGAGCGCGCCCTGGCCGACCCGAACTGGCGGGTCCGCCAGACATCCGTCCAGGCCCTCGCCGCCGGCTGGCGCGACCACCCCGACACCCTCCCCCTCCTGCACGGACGCGCCGTCACCGACCCCGACGAAGACACCCGCAAGGCCGCCCTCCAAGCCCTCGCCGCCGGCTGGCCCGACCACCCCGACACCCTCCCCCTCCTGCACGAGCGCGCCGTCACCGACTCTCACTACGGCACGAGGACCGCCGCGCTGGAAACCGTCGCCGCCGGCTGGCGCGACCACCCCGACACCCTCCCCCTCCTGCACGGACGCGCCGTCACCGACCCCGACGAAGACACCCGCAAGGCCGCCCTCCAGGCCCTCGCCGCCGGCTGGCCCGACCACCCCGACACCCTCGGCCGGCTGAGACGGCAGGCACTGCACGATCCGGACCAGGACGTCCGCGCCGCCGCCCTGCGGGCCGTCGCGGCGGGCTGGCGTGACCACCCCGACACCCTTGTCTGGCTGCGACGGCAGGCGCTGCACGGCTTCGGCCTGGTGCGCCGCACGGCGCTGACCACGCTCGCCGAGACGTTCCACGACCGCCCGGAGATCATGCGATGGCTGCGAGACCTGGCCGCCGCCGGAGCCGGTGACACCGCGGTCTCCAGGAACGCGCTGGTGGCGCTGGCCACCGCCCTGCCCGAGGATCCCGCCACTTCGGCGCTGTTGCGCGAGTGCATGGTGACGGCCGGCCACTGGGAGACCCGTCGCGCCGCCGTGGAGCGGGCGAAGGATCTCCTCACCGCCGGACTCATGCGCCGGGCTGTGACGGACAGCCACTGGCAGGTCCGCCGCACCGCCCTCCAGAGACTCGATCCGGCCCTGTCGCGTGACCCTGGGATCGTGGCGCTCGTCTTCGAACGCGCGGCGTCCGACGGCCACTGGGAGGTCCGCCGCACCGCCCTCCAGAGCCTCAACATCTGGCACAGCCGGCCGGAGGACCTGGCACTGCTGCGCGAACGCGCGGTGGCCGACGACCGCTGGGAGGTCCGCCGCACCGCCCTCCAGAGACTCAACATCTGGCACAGCCGGCCGGAGGACCTGGCACTGCTGCGCGAACGCGCGGTGGCCGACGGCCACTGGGAGGTCCGCCGCACCGCCCTCCAGAGACTCACCTTCCGGGGGTTCGGAGCGGAGGACCTGGCGCTGCTGCGCGAACGCATGGCGGCCGACGGCCACTGGGAGATCCGCCGCGCCGCCGTCCGGGGGGTCGCCGCGACGCATCGGGGCGACCCCGGGACCCCCGCCCGGCTCCGCGATCGCTTCCTCCTGGAAGGAGACGAGGACGTCCGGTCGGCGGCCGTCGAAGCGGTGGCCGCGACCTGGGCCCATGACCCCGAGGCCCTGCCCTGGGTCACCGGCGTCGCCGCCATGGACGACCACTGGAAAGTGCGCAAGGCCGCGGTCAAGGTCGTGGGAGAGACCTGGCCGGATGAGCCGGCCACGCTTGCCTGGCTCCGGCGGCGCGCCCTGCTGGACACGGATGAGGACGTCCGCAGCGCGGCCGTCGAACAGCTCGCCCTGGGCCGGCCGGACCGGCCCGGCGTCTCCTCCTGGGTGCGCGGCCGGGCGCTGGCCGATGATCACGAGCAGGCCCGCGCGGCAGGCGTGGAGATCGTCGCGCGGATCTGGCCGGGCGACCCGGCCACGCTTCCCTGGCTGCGGGAGGTGGCCTCGGAGGACGGGCACTGGAGGGTGCGGCAGGCCGCTGTCGAGGCCACGGCACGGATCCGGCCGGACGGACCGGACACCATGGCGTGGCTGCGGGCCCTGGCCGAGCACGACCCGCACAGGCAGGTGCGTGAAACGGCCGTCCGGGAGGTGGCGCGGACCGCCGCCGCCGACGACGCCACCCTGTCCTGGCTGGACAGCAGGATCTCCACCGACTCGGATCCCGACGTCCGCGCCGCCGCTGTGGACGTGGCCGTGCGCCACTGGCGCGACCGCGAGGGCATGCGGTCCCGGGTGCTCGCCTGGATCGCCACGGACGCCGCGGAGGAGGTGCGGGCCACCGCGATCACCCTCCTGGGCTGGGGCTGGCCCGACGAACCCGACACCCCGGCCAGACTCCAGGAGTGCGCGGAAGCCGGCCCCCATTGGACGGCCCGCCGGGCGGCCGTGCGCGCGCTGGCCGAGGGCTGGCCGGACGACGGGCGGGCGCACGCCGCGGTGCGGAGGGCGTGTGAGGATCCGCACTGGCAGGTGCGGCTGGCCGCGTTGAAGGCGCTGGCGGACACCTGGCCGGAGGAGGCCGGCACATCCCACCTCGTCCGCGGGCGGTCCCGGTCCGACGGGCACTGGCGGGTGCGCCGGACGATGATGCGGAAACTGGCCGCGCGGGCCGACGACGCGGCCACGGTCCCCCTGCTGCGTGAGCGGGCCGTGCATGACGAGCACGCCCAGGTGCGGCTGGCAGCCGTCCACGAGCTCGCCCGGGGCTGGTGCCACGACGCCGCCGTCCTGGACCTCCTGCGCGACCGGGCCGTCGCCGACGGCCACTGGAGGGTGCGGGAGGCGGCCGTGGAGGAGAGCGCCAAAGCCGGAGGCGGAACGGCGCGGACACTCTCCTGGCTACGGGAGCGGAGCGTGCGCGATTCCAACGCGGCCGTGGCCCGCGCCGCCCTGCAGGGGATCGGCCTGTGGTGGCGGGCGGACCCGGCCGGCGCGATGGCCTGGTTCCGTGAGCGCGCCGCGGGCGACCCGCGATGGGCCATCCGAGTGACGGCCGTCGAGCAGATCACGAAGATCTCCAGTAGGCCGGACCCCGCCATGCTGTCATGGCTGCGCGAGGACGTGGCCGCCGACGGCGCGTGGCAGGTCCGGCAGGCCGCTCTCTGGGCCGTCGCCCTCCTGTCCCATGAGGACCCGCTGTCCCATGAGGCCCCGCGCACCGTCGCCTGGCTGGGGACCTCCGCCCGGGACGACCCGCATCCGGCGGTCCGCAAGGAGGCCACGGCCGTGCTCCGCCACCTGCGGACCGCCCACTGAGAGCGCGCGGGCCCACCGGGACCGCCCCTTGAGAGTGCGCGGGCCCATCGCACGGGCGGCGGGGACCTGCCGGGACGTCACCGCCGGGCGGTGGTCACCGGGGACAGGCGGGCCCCGCCGGGCAAGAGGTTCTCCCGATCGCGCTTGCCTCCGTCCCTGGAGGGGAAGGGCTTCGAAATGTGAAGAAGCTCATCAACAGTGTCGACTCGGTCGTCACGGACGCGCTGCGCGGGCTCGCGGCGGCGCATCCTGGGCTGCGGGTGGACGTGGACAACCAGATCGTGGTGCGCGCCTCGGGGCCGCGTCCGGGCAAGGTCGGCCTGGTCTCGGGCGGGGGTTCCGGCCACGAGCCGCTGCACGCCGGCTTCGTCGGGTACGGCATGCTCGACGCGGCCTGCCCCGGCGAGATCTTCACCTCCCCGGTGCCGGACCAGATGATCGCGGCCACCGAGGCGGTGAACGGCGGCGCGGGAGTGCTGCACATCGTGAAGAACTACACCGGTGACGTCCTGAACTTCGAGATGGCCGCCGAGCTCAGCGCCGAGGAAGGCGTGGAGGTGGCCAGCGTGCTGGTCGACGACGACGTGGCCGTGCAGGACTCGCTCTACACGGCGGGCCGCCGGGGCACCGGCGCCACGCTCTTCGTGGAGAAGATCGCCGGGGCCATGGCCGAGACCGGCGCTCCCCTGCCGGAGGTCGTGCGGGTGGCCGGGGAGGTCAACGCGCGCAGCCGGTCCTTCGGCGTCGCGCTGAGCGCCTGCACCACCCCGGCCGCCGGCAAGCCGACCTTCGAGCTGAAGGACACCGAGATCGAGCTGGGCATCGGCATCCACGGCGAGCCGGGCCGGACCCGCTCGGCCATGCGCGGCGCCCGCGAGCTGGCCCGCACCGTGATGGAGGCCATCGACGAGGACATGCCGATCTCCGGCGACACCCTGGTCATGGTCAACGGCATGGGCGGCACCCCGCTGATCGAGCTCTACGTCGTCTTCGCCGAGGTGGCCGACTACCTCGCGAGCAAGGGCGCGACAGCGGCGCGGAGCCTGGTCGGCAACTACGTCACCAGCCTCGACATGCAGGGCTTCTCGGTCACGGTCTGCCTGCTGAACGACGAGCTCACCCGTCTCTGGGACGCCCCCGTGGAGACCCCCGGCCTGCGCTGGGGCCGCTGACATGGGCGCCGCCACCTTGGACACCGCCTTCTTCGCCGCGTGGATCGAGGAGATCACCCGGTCCGTCGGGGCCGAGAAGGACCGGCTGACCCGGCTGGACGCCGCGATCGGCGACGCCGACCACGGGACCAACCTCGACCGGGGGTTCACCGCGATCGCGCAGGCCCTGGCCGACAAGGAGCCGGACACCCCCGGCGCGCTGCTGACGCTGGTGGGCAGCACGCTGATCCGCAAGGTGGGCGGGGCTTCCGGGCCGCTGTACGGCACCGCGTTCCGGGAGGCGGGCAAGGCGCTGGCCGACGTCTCCGAGGTGTCGGCCGCCGAGCTGGTGGGCGCCCTGGAGGCCGCGCTGGCCGGGGTCCAGAAACTCGGCTCGGCCGCCGAGGGCGACAAGACCATGGTGGACGCGCTCGCCCCGGCGGTCCGTGCGCTGGCGCAGGCCGTACAGGAGGGGAAGGATCCGAGGGAGGCCGCCGAGGCGGCCGCGTCGGCGGCTCTCGCCGGGGCGGAGGCCACGGTCCCGATGCAGGCCCGTAAGGGCCGGGCCAGCTATCTGGGCCCCCGCAGCGTGGGCCACGAGGACCCCGGCGCCGCCTCCACCGCGCTGATCCTCACCGCCCTGCGCACGGTGGCGGCTCCCCGCTCGGCGGGCGGCTCGCCCCCGGCCGGACCGGACGGATCTCCCGGATGGTAGGCGTCGTCCTCATCTCGCACAGCGGCCCGCTGGCCGCCGAGGTCGCGGCCCTGGCCGCGCAGATCGGCGGTGCGGGCGTCCCGGTGGCCGCGGCCGGGGGCACCGAGGACGGCCGCCTGGGCACCAGCCCCGACCTGGTGGCGGCGGCGGTGGAGAAGGTGGACCAGGGTGACGGGGTGGTCCTGATCCCCGATCTGGGCAGTTCGGTGCTGACCGCCCGGCTGGCGGAGGGGCCGGGGGTGGTGATCGCCGACGTGCCGTTCGTGGAGGGCGCGATCGCGGCCGTCGTCACCGCGGGCGCGGGCGCGTCGCTGGAGGCCGTGCTCGCGGCGGCCGAGGAGTCCAGGACCTTCCGCAAGCTCTGATCCGCCTCCTCGCACCGGAGCGGCCACCCTCCCGGCCGCCGGCCGTGTCGGGACGGAGTCCCGCGGAGGGCGGGCGGACGGCTCAGCCCCGCCGGGAGCGGGACCGGACCGGGCCGGGACGCCGGTCCACTCGTAACGGGAGTGATGTCCCGCCGGGAGCAGGGCAGAAGCAGGGCGGAAGCAGGGCGGAAGTCGGACAACAAGACGCCCCGCGCATTGGGCCGCCCCTATGATCATTCCTCATGATGATTCGCGCATTGGCGACCACTACCGGGGCTTTCATCCTGTTATTCGCCGGTACGGTCACCGCATCCGCCGACCCCATCGTCGGGGCTCCCGAGCTGACCCACAACCCGCTCTACAAGCATGGGCATCTCCCCGCGATCTCCTGCAAGGCGACCAAGGGCACCACCAAAGCCTCCACGACGAAATACCTCAACAAGGTCGTCGACTGCCTCAACTCCGCCTGGCGCAGGACCATCCAGGACTTCACCCCGGCCGAGGTGGGTGTCCACGCCAACGTTGAGGGCGGCGTGTGCCTCACCGGCCTGGAGGTGTCCGGCTCCTTCGCCGCCAGTTGCCACGGCTCCGTCCAGGTGCAGCTCGGTTCCGACTGGATCAAGGCCAAGTCCGACCAGGCCGTTCTCGTCGAGATCACGCGTGCGTACGCCGGAGTCGTCCAGGCCCAGGCGGGCATCAGCGAGGCCTGGTGGGCGTTGCCGGCCGGAGACGAGGAGGACGGCGGCGAGGAGCAGATGCACCGCTTCTACCTGCAGGCGGACTGCCTGAGCGGGGTGTCCATGAAGATCCTGGGGCGCTCGGCCAAGGACTGGAAACCCCTCCTCACCGCCGAGACGCCGAAGGAATACGGCAGATTCAACTGGTACGGCAAGCCCGCCAACCGCCTTCACTGGTTCGAGCAGGGCTACCGGTCGCAAGGCCCGAGCGCGTGCAACACCTGGAAGGCTCCGTCCTCGCAGGTCGCCTGACCCCTGCGTTCAGCGGATCCGATGATCATGCACTTCACTTGGCCGGCCGGCCACCGATGGCGGGGTGGCCGCAGGTCAAGTCGGACAGAGGCCGGCCAAGCGGCAGGCGCCGGCGCGGATCGGCCGCCGCGGCGACCACCTCAGCGCCGGCTCCGACGACCTCTCGGCGGTCCGGCCGGGCAGCGAGAATGACCTTGTCAGTCCCCTTCGCCGACGCCGGTCAACGTCCGCTGGACCTCCCGGCCCTTGGACGACGGCGGTTCATGCGACGGCGTCTGGACCTCGTGCTCCTTCACATCCGGCTACTTCCACCAGCCCGCCTCCGCAGGTAGTAGGCGTACGTGGCGGCCGCGAGGGCCAGGCTCCACGGCAGCCAGAACAGCCCTGGAAGGAACGTCCCCCAGTGGTCCGCGGACAGCGTGATCTGCCCGGCGCCCCACCACAGCCACAGCCTGACCCCAGCCTGGATCAGCAGGACCGAGGCCGCCGTCGCCGGGACGACGGCGAGCCAGATCGGCACTCGCCTGCCGCGCAGGAAGGGAACCCAGCGGGGGAAGACCTCGCCCCAGCCCTGGACCAGCCCGAGCGTCAGCACCGCCCCCACCACGCACAGCCCTCCGAGCACGAACTCCGAGGCGGCGCCCGCTGACGGAGCGTCCACATCCAGATAGCCAGCCGGCACCCCGAGGGGGATGCCCAACGCCCATGAGATGCGCGAGATCGCGTACGGCAGAGCCAGCACGGCCGCCGCGTAGGTGACCCACCGCCCCCACCTGCCGGGGCTCACGTCATCGCCGCGCGTGTTCCAGACGACCAGGGCCCACAACCCTCCGCCCAAGATGCTGAACAGCATGAACAGCAGTGGCCGGTCCCACAGCTCCGTGTATCCCATGAACAGGTAGCCGAAGTTCTGGATCACTCGGATGTCGGGGACGCCCACCAACAACGCGACGGCAAGCAACGCCCCGACCGCCCTGGGCACCTGTGCCCGTGGCGCGTGGGCCAGCAGCGCCGCGGCGACCGCACCGAGCACCCCGGTCACCGCGATGATCACGCCGGCGGCGCCGGGCTCAGCGGTGGCGAAGAACGAGCCCATGTCGGAGCCGCGAGGATCGCTGCGGCCCAGGGGGAACGAAGTGCCTTCAACCGCCCAGTAGGCACCCGACAACCCAAAGGCCAGTGACCAGACGCCCGCCGCGACCATCGAGAACTTCGCCGTTTTCCTGGAGGAGACCGCTCCGGCCGCCGCCTTCTCCGCTCTGAAGATCATGCTGCCCTCACAGAAGTCGAGATCATGTCCGCTTTCGCGACGCCGTCCATGCGCTCGAGGCCGTCGTCGACGCCGCGCCCCGCACACTCTTGCCTGCCGTCCCCGCCTCAGATCGATCCACCGGTACGGCGCCGGTAGTAGTGCGCCGTGACGACCGCCAGCAGCGGGCCCCAAAGGGCCAGCGGCGCGTAGGTGAGGTAGAAGACGACGGTCTGCCAGCCGTTCACGATCAACCCGTCAGGTTCGCCGTTGATCTTCATGCCGAGCAACGACATGATCAACGCGTACGGGAAGACCAGCAGCACCACCGCGCCGATCCCGGCGGGGACGACGGCCGCCAGGACCGGGACCCTGCGACCGCCCAACCCCGGGATCCAGCGCGGCCACACCTCGCCCCACTCGGCGACCAGTCCCACCGTCAGGAACGCCACCGCCTCGCTGACCACGCTGAGCCCGATGATGTACCACCACTGTGCGTCGAACATCGTGGGGGCGTGACCGCCGGGAGGCGGGGCGCCGTGTTCGACCAGCGGCACGCCGAAGTTCATGGCCGCGATCCGCCAGATTCCGGACGGCAAGGCGGTCAGCGCGGCCGCGTAGGCGGCCCGCACCACCCAGCGCGGCACGCCGGCAGCCGTTCTGCCGTGCAGTTTCGTCATGATGGCCGGAGTGGCGAGTGCGCTCGTCATGCTTGTGAGGCTCGCAGTGCGGCGGCGGGCGCACCTCCCCCAGATGGGGGAAGGGGCGAGCCGGCGTTGCGGCTAGCATCGCCGTCGTGGGCGGACATATCAGGCGTGCTGTGAAGGCAGCCCTCTACCAGGTGCTGGGCGCGGCACTGCTGACCCCGGCCGGCGTGGTGCTCGGCATGGCGGTCCTGAGCGAGCAGACGCTGGCGCGCATCCTGATGCTGTGGGCGGCGTGCCTGCCCGCCTCGGTGCTGCTGGCCATGGCGCCGCTGGTGCGACGCATCGAGATCGCCGCGCTGGCCGAGCTGCTCGAGGTCGAGGTTTCGGACAAGGCGGACCGGGTCTATCTGGTGGCCTTGACGAGCCTGCACCTGTACGGCGGCGCGACACTCGGCGCGGGCGTGCTCATGCTGCTTCCGGGATTGATCTGGCTGGGCGATCTGACGCAGTGGCGCGACGACCCCGCCGTGCTGGCCGAGCCGCTGGCCATCGCGGTCGCGCTGGGGGCCGCCATGGTCGCGGCCGGGTCCGGCCAGCGGTGGGCGGCGCGCCGCCTGTTGCGTGCCGAACCGTCCCGCATGCTGGAGGAGCTCGGCCGCCGTCAGACTCTCGCGCTGGAGCTGCACGACGCGGTCGGGCACGCGCTGAGCGTCGTCCTGGTGCAGGGCATGGTGGCGCAGGCGGCGCTGCAGCGGCCGGATCCCGGCCTGGAGGAGGCCACGCGCTCGACGGAGCACCTGCTGGACACTGCTCGTGCCGCCCAGGAAGAGCTCGACGTGCTGCTCGGCGTCCTTGACGACGGTGAGATGTCGCGCACGCCCACGCTCGACTCGCTCGACACGCTCACCCGCGGGCTCGACGTACGCGTGAGCGCCGGACACCTCGGCCGGATCCCGGCGGCCACCTCGCGCACCGCCTACGCCATCGCCCGGGAGGCCCTCACCAACGCCCTGCGCCACGGGTCGGGCCCCATCACGCTGGACGTCGCCGTCGCCGGCGAGTTGGTGCTGACAGTGGAGAACGCCACCGCGGACGTCTCCTCGCCTCCGGCCGGGCACCGACGCGGTCTGACGGGCATGCGCATGCGAGCCCGCCTGGCCGGTGGGACGTGCACGCTGCAGCAGGCGGACGCGACCTGGCGCGTCCAGGCAAGGTTGCCGCTGTGATCCGCGTCGTCCTGGCCGACGACGAGCCGCTGATCCGCGAGGGATGGGCCGCCATGCTCTCTCTCCACGACGATCTCGCGGTCGTGGGCCAGGCCGGGGACGGCCGGGAGGCCGTCGAGGCGGGCGCGGGGGCGGACGTCGTGCTGATGGACATCCGCATGCCCCGGATGGACGGCCTGGCCGCCACCGTCGAGCTGAGCCGCCGTTCCCCCTCCACCCGCGTCGTCGTGGTCACCACCTTCGAAAACGATCAACTGGTCTGGGGAGCCCTGCGCGCCGGAGCCGCCGGGTACGTGCTCAAACGCGCCCCGGCTGGTGAGCTGGTGGAGGCCGTCCGGCTGGTGCACGCACGGCAGGCGGTGCTCTTCCCCGACGCGTTGCGCCGCATCGCGTCGCCTCACCACGGCAGCGCCAGGCCGCGCCGCCCGGTGACGCTGACGCCACGCGAGCTCGAGATACTGCGGCACATCACCCTCGGGCAGGCCAACCCGGAGATCGCCGCAGCACTGCATGTGTCCCGGGAGACGATCAAGACCCACGTGACCAACGTCCTGGACAAGCTCGGCGCCCGCGACCGCACGCACGCCGCGGTCCTGGCCTATGAGCTCGGCCTGATCCTGCACGGCATCGAGCCCGCCTGACGGACGGACAGTGACAGGTGAAGAGCCTGGCGCGCATGATCCGCGATCGGGAGCGCAGCGCTTACCGGCGCCATGGGCGCCACCGGCTGGTTGCTCAGGTAGCGCATCCCGCCGAGCTCGGCGTGCAGATGTGGCATGCCAGGTGGCGTCACCGAGAAGAGACGGCCGCCGCGCTCGCCGATTTACTTGTAGCGGAAGAAATGTCCCGCCGAAGCGACCTGTGGATACTTGTGTGCCACCACGCTGAGCTCGCTGTTCGGCCGTCAGCTTCAATCGTCGTCTGTCATCGTCGGCCCACCCCGGACGGCCCAGCCAGCGGTTTAGAAGTGGAAGGCTTCTCATGGGGCGAGTAGTGCAGCGACTTGGGCACTTACGACTCACCGAGTACGACAGGCGGAGACCATTCCGTATATGTTCCGGATCTTCGTGAGAAGCGGGTTGTCACCGATAGCGGTCCATGTAACCGGTGGACCCGGTCAGGGCGGGATCGGCGTAGTGAGCGGGAGACAGGTGAACGCCCGTGGCGCGTTCGGCAAGGGCGAGGGCGCTGGCGACGGGATGCTCGGGGAACTCGGGTCGCTCGTCGTCGAGGTTCATGCCGAGTTCCTGAAGGTCGCTCCGGAGTCGGTCGGGGTCGGAGCCTTCCCGGAAACGGTAGGAGAACAGGCTGGACGTGGTGATCAGTTGGTCCTTCACGTAGTAGATGAAGTCAGCGCCTTTGAGGGTCACACGTACTGCGGCTGCGGCGGTGCCTTCGGACAGCAGATGGGCGTTGCGGTAGACGATTCCTTCCCCGCAGCGTTCGAGCAGGACGGTTCCGCCGTGAGCCGCGTAGGCGGTGACGCCGGATCCTGCCCCATCCAGAGGGCCTGGAGTGATGCCGATCCGCTGCATGGCGTCTTCGGGGTGCAGTCCGTGCACGAAGCCGGCGTGGAGCCACGGTTCCCCGAGGCCGTCAGTGAACTCGTCATAGAGCCATTCGTAGGTCGTCACTGTCGCGCCGCTCATCCCTGTGCCTTCCGCGGGAACCGTATTGCGGTGATCATGACAGAGGGGGCCGACAACTTCGCTAGCAGTCCACGTGCTGTCAGCTTGGGAAGTCTCTATCGCGCCGGGCTACGAAGCTGGGGAAACACTGACCTGCGAGGGAGCGCTTCGAGTACCCGTGATTCCCCAGAGTCCCCTTGATCTCCTTCCTGCCGGGCACGCAACGGGCACGGCCTAACCTTCTGATCTGTAGGTCCCCGAACGGTCTACAGGGACGTTCAAATCAGTTCGCCGCGCAGGCCACCGGCGCTCCGGCTGTTCGGCCGTGTTCACCGCAGTCCATGACCGTCTACTCGGGTGGCTCCCAAGGTGGCTCCCAGAAAGAGCCATGCAGGGCTACACGACATGTCGCTGACCTGACCACCGAACCGTCTTCACGGACTCCGTTTCAAGTGCGAAGGGCCGCATATCTCACCTTCGATATTCAGTAGACAGTGTCATGTCTGATGAGTATCTTCTCCCGGTCCCGCCTCGCGCCTGTCCGCAGCCCGAATCGCAGCGGCAGCCCTGCCTCATCCGGAAACGGCACCGCAGGCCAGGAGTCGCACCCCCGACCTAAGGAAGATGATCCGTGACCGAGATCGTCCTGCTGCGCAAGAACGTGCGTTTCCAATTGCTGTGGATCGGCAGCGCGGTGTCTGAATTGGGGTCGGAGCTCACCCGGCTGGCCATGCCGCTGCTGGTGCTCGCGCTTACCGGCTCCCCAGGATTGGCGGGCGTCGTCGCCGGAGCCCGCACCGTCGTCTTCCTTCTGGTTCAGATACCCGCCGGCGTCTGGGTGGATCGGTGGGACCGTCGCCGTACGCTGATAACCGCCCAGGGCCTCCAGGCGGTCGTCTCAGCGCTGCTGGCAGCACTGGTCCTCACCGACCAGGTACAGATATGGCATTTCGTCACACTGGTGGTACTCGACGCTCTGTGCGCTGCGTTCATCGAGCCGGTCCTGGGCACGGCCATTCGCGGGATCGTCCCCACAAGTCAACTGCACAGCGCCTACGCCCAAGAGGAGTCCCGCACACATGCCGCCGGGCTGATCGGCCCTCCGCTCGGTGGCCTGCTGTACGGCCTGGGGCGTGCAGTGCCCTTCGTCGTCGACACCATCACCTTCCTTGCCGCCACGCTCTTCTACGCCCTGGCGAAGGTGCCGCGCCGACCGGCGAACCAGCCGCAGACCGCCGCACGAGAGGACGGCGAGGAGCAGCACCTGATCCAGCGTGGTATGCGCCGGGAAGCAGCTGAGGCCATCACTTGGCTGTGGCGCCAGCGGGGCCTGCGGGAGGTCACTGCGGCGATAATGGTCCTCAACCTGCTGGGCGGGGCGTTCCTGATCCCTCTGATCGTGCTTGTCGGCGAACGTGGCGGTGGCGCGCTCACCACCGGCACGGTCCTGGCCGGCCTCGGCGTCGGCGGGCTGGCCGGAGCGCTGCTGTCGGGCCGCATCAGCAAACTCCTGCCGCCCGGCAGACTGCTGTTGGTCGTCTTGACGGTCTTCGGTGCCGCGCTGGCGGCCACGGCGCTGCCGTGGGGGGCATGGTGGCCAATGGTTCCATTGGTGTTCATCACCCTGTCGACACCCTCGCTGAATGTGGTGCTGAACGTGGTGGTCGCACGGATGGTTCCAGAAGAGATGCTTGGCCGGATGGGCGCGGTCCTGAGCATGGGCAGCATGGCGCTCAAACCCTTCGGCCCGGTCCTCGGCGGAGCACTGGCCGCCGCACTGGGCGGCGCGACGGCGCTCGTCATCCTGGGCGGTCTACTCGGCGTGACCGCTGCAGTAGCCGCGCTCAGCCGAGAGTTGCGCCGCTTCACCGGGGAGGTCTCCCCCGCCGGACCCGACGCCGTAGAGTCGGCAGCAAATCCCGGGCAGGCGCCTGAATAGGCGCTGATGACGCTCGAATACTGGTCCAGCCCTTCCCTATCCCGAGGAACGAGCTCCCTCGGGGAGCCACCTGCCCTACCGGATCGCAATGTTCCGGGTACCAGCCCAGGTACCCCGCGAGCGCTGATGGACCTCGGTGATGCGTTCACTGAGTTGCGCATCACGCATCGCACGAGGACCAGGCAGACCCCGGCGACGGGCGTAGAAGGCGGCTCGGGAGACCTCCAGCAGCTCACACGCCCGCTTCACGTGGTGACCGCCCTGCTTTTCCGCCTCGATGAAGGGATGCACCCTCACCGGGTCTCCTTCGCGAAGAAGCCGTCTTAGATTCAGACGATCAACGCAACCGGCGGTTCTCCCGCCGCAGCGCCGCCAGTTCCTCGCGCTCGCTGCTGGTCAATCCCTCCCGATCACCGGTGTCGACTTCGGCCTGCCGGATCCAGTCGCGCACTGCGGTCTCGGTCAGATCGAAATCTTTGGCCACCTGGCCGACCGAGCGGTCACCCCGCTGGCACAGCTCAACGATCTCGGCCTTGAACTCCGGCGTGAACGAACGGCGAGGGCGAGGTTTCTTCTTCCCCATGCTCTCCTTCCCCATGCTCTCCATGATGGACGTCCTTCAGGGATGAACCCCTGATCTCAGATGTCCGTCAAACCGGATCAAGCCCACCTCCGTTGCGTCGTGAAGGCAGACGCGTGCCTCAACCTCCCGGTAGCCCTGCACGAGGTCGGTCATCAGTGACACCGGCCGGTAGTCCGGTTTGGCGGCCTTTTCGCGCTCCCACTCATGGGTCTCGCATTCGACCATGTCGCGGTCGAGGAGCTTGCCGGCGGGCTTGAGGATGCCGCCGCCGGCTCCGCAGACGATGCAAGCCCGGCCGTTGCGCTGGGCGGTGGACATGCTGCTTCTGGCGTTGGTACGTCCAAGAGGACGGCGCAAAGCCGCCTGAACGCAGCCCAAGATCAGGGCACGCACAGGGCACATGACGCCAAGGTCCACCGAGATTCGATGAGATCTCAGGAGACAAGAAATCACAGCTCAGAGCAGGTATAGACGCCTTAGCCGCAGGTGAGAGACCCGGCCGGTCTACTTGTAGCGGAAGTAGACGAACAGGCGGCCGTGGTTCTTGGCGTCCTTGTCGATGCGGTGGTAGAGGGCCTTGATCTCCTTCTGCTCAAGGAAGCGCAGGACCTTCTTCTTGAGCTGGCCCGAGCCCTTGCCGGGGATGATCTCGACCTCGGTGGCCTTCTTCCTGATGGCCTCGTCGATGATGCCCCGCAGCGCTTTGTCGATCTCCCCGCCCCGGTTGAAGATCGGGTGCAGATCCAGCTTGAGCTTCAACCGGGCCTCCCACAGGTCGCTTCGGACCAGTTTACGCACAGCGGACCGTCACGCACCGGCCTCGGCCGCGCGTCACCCGCGGCAGGGCCGCCGCCCGGGAGGGTTCCCGCGCCGGATACCGGCGCCGCCGTACGGGCCGTCTCCGGCGGCGGGGTGCCGGCCGTCAGCCGTGCCGGCGTCCCGTCAGGCCGCTGGGCTGACCGAGCATTTAAATTTGACCAATTCGGCCGGTGATTGTGGCAATTCCACGATCTAGGCAAATAAATGATCGCTAGTTAGGCTCCCTGTCATGATCGGCCGCCTTTACAGGTGGCCGTTCTCTCGTCACCCAACGGGGAGGGTCGAGTCCTCCTCAGCCATGCCCTGATCCAGGCATGCCCGGGTGACCCGACGCCTCCCACCGGCGTGACGTGGTCATGCGTCCCTACAGGGAGGTCTCGTTGCCAAGCACGTCCCACCTATCACGGACCGGCCGCGTGGCGGTGCTCGCCGCCGCCGTCGGACTCGTCGCGGCGATGGCGCCGCCGGCGAGCGCGGCTCCCACCCCCACCCCGAGCGCCAAGAAATGGACGGCGACCCCGCTGACCGGGGGTGAACCGGTCCAGGGCGCCAAGTCCACGACCGGCAAGCTCGCCAAGAGCGACCAGGCGCTGCTGAAGTCCACCTCGGGTGCCACGGTCAACGTGATGGTCAAACTCGACTACGACTCCTACGCCGCCTATCAGGGCGGACTCGAAGGCCTTCCCGCCACAAGCCCCGCAAAAACCGGCAAGGCTCTCGATATCAAAAGCGCCGACGCCAAGAAATACGAAAAGCACATCGAGGACGTCGAGAACACCTTCCTCGCCGGACTCGCCAAGAGCGTTCCCGGCGCCAAGGCCGGGCAGAAGCTGCGCACGGTCTACGGCGGCATCGCACTGCGGATCCCGGCCAACAAGGCGGCCGAGGTGCTGAAGCTGCCGGGCGTCGCGGCCGTCCAGGAGGACAGGCCCGAGCAGCTCCTGACCGACTCCAGCGCCTCCTTCATCGGGGCTCCGACGATCTACAGCAAGCTGGGTGGCAGCGCCTCCTCGGGCAAGGGCGTCGTCGTCGGCATCCTGGACTCCGGCGCCTGGCCGGAGCACCCCCAGTTCGCCGACCCCGGCACCCTGCCCGCCGCGCCCCCCACCAAGGACGGCACCCCGCGCGTCTGCAACTTCGGGGACAACCCGCTGACCCCGGCGGCCGACCCGTTCGCCTGCAACCGCAAGCTGATCGGCGGCGCGCCGTTCCTCGACACCTACAACGCGGTGTTCGGCGGCGAGGTCTACCCCGACAGCGCCCGTGACTCCAACGGCCACGGCACCCACACCGCGACCACCTCGGCCGGCGGCCCGGTGGCCGACGCCAACCCGCTCGGCATCAGCCGCGGCCCGATCCACGGGATCGCCCCGGCGGCGCACGTGTCGGTCTACAAGGTCTGCGGGGCGCAGGGCTGCTTCCCCTCCGACTCCGCGCAGGCGGTGGGCCGGGCGATCCTCGACGGCGTCCGCGTGATCAACTTCTCGATCTCCGGCGGCACCTCCCCCTACAGCGACCCGGTGGAGCTGGCCTTCCTCGACGCCTACGCGGCGGGCGTGCTCGTGTCGGCCTCGGCCGGCAACGAGGGGCCCGGGGCGGCGACCGCCAACCACCTCAGCCCGTGGGTGACCACGGTGGCGGCCTCCACGCAGAGCAGGACGTTCCAGTCCACGATCACGCTGGCCGGCTCGGGCGGCGCGACGGCCACGCTCAAGGGCGCCTCCATCACGGCCGGCGTCAACTCGCCGCTGCCGGTGGTGCTCGCCTCGGCCCCGCCGTACTCCAACGCGCTGTGCACGGCGCCCGCCCCGCCGGGCCTGTTCACCGGCAAGATCGTCGCCTGCCAGCGCGGCCCCAACCGGGTGCTCAAGAGCCACAGCGTGCTCCAGGGCGGCGCGGCCGGCATGATCCTCTACAACGCCACGCCGCTCGACGTGATGACCGACAACCACTGGATCCCGACGGTCCACCTCGACAAGCCGGAGGGCGACGCGCTGCTGGCCTTCCTGACGGCCAACCCGGGTGCGACCGGCAAGTTCACCCAGGGCACCAAGACCACCTGGCAGGGCGACGCGATCACCACGTTCTCCTCCCGCGGTCCGGGCGGCGACTTCCTCAAGCCGGACGTCACCGCGCCCGGCCTGCACATCCTGGCCGGGACCACGCCGACGCTGGAAGGCCCGGCGGGCGGCCCGCAGGGCAACCTGTACCAGGTCATCGCGGGCACCTCGATGTCGTCGCCGCACGTCGCCGGTGCCTCGGCGCTGGTGTTCGCGCTGCACCCGGACTGGACCCCGGGTCAGGTCAAGTCCGCGCTGGAGACCACGGCCAAGACCTCGGTCACCAAGCAGGACCGCGTCACCCCCGCCGACCCGTTCGACTTCGGCGGCGGCCGCATCGACCTGAGCAAGGCCGGTGACCCGGGCCTGACCCTGAACGAGACCGCGGAGAACTTCGCCGCCTCGGCCGGCGACGAGCTGAACCGCATCGACCTCAACCTGCCCTCGGTGAACGCCCCGACCATGCCGGGTCTCATCACCGCCAAGCGGACCTTCACCAACGTCACCGACAAGACGCTCACCTACGACGCCTCGGGCACGACCGTGAGCGGGGCGAACATCACGGTGCTGCCGCCCCGCTTCAGCGTCAAGCCGGGCAAGAGCGTCAAGCTCACCGTGGTGGTCACCGCGCCGGACCTGCCCGAGGGGCAGTACTTCGGCCAGGTGAACCTCAAGCAGTCGGGCGGCAGCCGCGATCTGCACCTGCCGGTCGCGTTCTTCCGCAAGGAGGGCGCCGTCCCGGTCGAGCAGACCTGCGTGCCGGACACCATCGCCCGCGACAGCGGCGAGTCCACCTGCACCGTGAGCGTGCAGAACACCACCCTCAAGGACGCCGAGGTGACGGCGGTCAGCACGCTGGACAGCAAGCTGCGGCTGAACTCCGTGACCGGCGCCACCAAGGTCGGCTCGCAGATCGCGACGGCGAAGACCACCCTCACGGCCCGGCAGCCGGACCGGCCCGGCATCGCCCCGGGCACCGGGCCCGCGCCCTACCTGCCGCTGGACGCCTACGGCATCACGCCGACGCCGATCGGCGACGAGCAGGCGCTGAACTTCACCGTCCCGCCGTTCAAGTACGCGGGCAAGACCTACACCCGGATCGGCGTCGTCTCCAACGGCTACACGGTCGCGGGAGGCACCGCGGGCTCGGCCGACATCGAGGCCGCGCCGCAGTCGCTGCCGGACCCGGCCACCCCGAACAACGTGCTCGCCCCCTACTGGACCGACCTGGACGGCGCCGGCGCGCCGGGCGTCTACGTCGGGACGCTGACCGACGGCGTGAGTGACTGGCTCGTCGTCGAATGGCGCCTCAACGTCTACGGCACGACGGACGCCAAGGTGTTCCAGCAGTGGATCGGGCTGAACGGGGAAGAGGACATCACCTACACCTACGACCCGGCCAACCTGCCCGGCGACATGCCGGCGAGCTACGGCCTGACCGTCGGCGCCGAGAACGACGAGGGTACGGCCGGCGGCCAGATCACCGGGCCGCCGACCCAGGACCTCCGCGTGACCAGCACCCCCGGCGCCCCCGGCGGCACCCTGACCTACACGATGAAGGTCAAGGGAGTCAGCACGGGCACCGGGACGGTGACGACGGGCACGTCGACACCGCAGGTGAAGGGCATCACGATCGAGGTCGACAAGATAACCGTGCAGTAAGGAAGCGGTAGGGATCCGTGGGGCCCGGCACCGGCGTGCCGGGCCCCACCGGGCCTCAGCGGTGCAGGTAGTCGACCAGGTAGGCCTTCTCGGTCTCCAGCGACTCGATGGCGCTCTTGACCACGTCACCGATGCTCACGATCCCGGCCAGCCGCCCGCCGTCCATGACCGGCACGTGCCGGATGCGGTGCGTGGTCATGGTCTGGCGCAGGTCGTCGACGTTGGCGGTGGGCGGGCAGGTATGGACGTCGGTCGTCATGATGGACGACACCGGGGCGGTCAGCACGCCGGCACCGCGGTCGTCGAGCCGCCGCACCACGTCGCGTTCGGAGACGATGCCCGCGATCGACGAGCCGTCCTCGGAGACCACCACGGCGCCGATGTTGTGCGCGGCGAGGACTGCCAGGAGCTCGGTCACCGTCGCCTCGGGACGGATGGTCGTCACGTCCGCTCCCTTGCCTTGCAGAATCGTACCGATCAGCATCGACATCACCTCGGTTCAACCTGGCTGGGGTATCCCTAACCATTGCCCCGCCGGCTCTCTGTCTAAGCACCCCTCGCGGCAAAGGCCGTGACTGTCACGTCACCGGCAGTAATCGCACCGCGTCGAGGGCCAGGGCGAGCTCCACGATGTCCAGCGGGCGGGCCAGGGAGCGCCCGGTGAGCTGCTCGATGCGGCGGATGCGGTTGAAGACCGTGTTGCGGTGGCAGTAGAGCTGCCCGGCGGTGCGCATCGCCGAGCCCTCGCAGCGCAGCCACGCCTCCAGCGTGCCGAGCAGCACCTCCCGGTCGGCCGGGTCGAGGGCGAGGATGGGCCGCAGCACAACACCGCTGAGGTGGCCGGCGAGTTCGGGCTGGCTGACCACCAGCGCGGCGGGCAACCGGTCCTCCAGCAGCGCGATCTCCGGCCCCTCCCCCACGCAGGTCCGCAGGGCGAGCTCGGCGAGCCTGCGCGCCCGGCCCAGCTCGGTCAGCCCCTCGACCACCGGGCTGATCCCGGCGCAGCCGGTGACGTGGGGGCGCAGTTCGCGGGTCAGGTCCTCCATCCCCGCCTCGCGGAGCAGGGCGACCGCGACCTCGTAGTCGGGGCGCATCCGCCACAGCAGCCGCATGGCGCCCAGGGCCGCCGGGCGGACCGCGTCGTCCTGGTGGTCGTGACGGCCCGGCAGCCGGGTGATGACGACCGCGTAGCGGCCGAGTTCGGGCAGGTCCAGCGCGGCGGCGGCGCTGCGGGCCAGGGCGGCGTCGGCCCGGTCCTCCAGGAGGGCGTCGAGCAGGGCCTGGACCCGTTCGGCCGTGCGGCCGAACATCTCGGCCTCCCGGTCGCGGTACGCCTCGGCGGCGGCGACCGCCTGCCGGTCGACGGCGTGCCAGACCTTGGTGGCGCCGCGGATCAGCACCGGCAGGCTGTCCGGCTCCTCCTCGGCGACGACGCCGACCAGCCCGTCCCACATCACCTGGGCGGAGATCCGGTAGCTGCGCAGCAGCGAGTCCATCGGGAGGCCCTGCTCGGCGCGGCGCCGGGCGGTCCGTTCCGCCTGCTGCAGGTCGCGCCGCTCGGCGAGAGGGAGCAGGATCGCGCCGATGCCGACCCGCATGGCGTCGTACACGCTCTGCCAGTGGTCGTCGGTGGGCACCATCCGGCGGTAGGCCTCGTCGGTGTCACGGGTCCTGGTCACCAGTTCGTCGGTGAGCTCGGGGAGGCGCTGCAGCAGCCGGGCGGCGGCCATGCGCATGATCCTGCGCACCTCGTCGTCGGCGGTGGTCCGGAGCCCCATCAGGCAATGGTGTCAGCCGCACACATTGCCGAACAAGATTCTGTTCTGTTCCGTGATCCCGCACTGTGCTGACGCACAACCGGCACCGGCCCCCCGTGGGCGCCGGTCCCGACTTCACCCCCGCGTCTGGACTCCGGTGAACCCTCCGGGTTGGATGCGTTCAACAATCGTCAGGAGGCATATGTGACTCCTCCGCTCCCTGAAGAGAGCGGCCCCCCGCCCGTCTCGGCCGAGGCAGGCGGCGGCCGGACCCCGACCGGTCCCAGCAGGCGGACCGTGACCGGGGGGCGCTTCCTCCGCCGGTTGAGGCCGGCGGCCCCGTCGCCGGACACGCCGGACGGCCACGTCCCTCCACCACCCGAGGACCGCGGGCTGGCCGTCCGGGACCTGGCGGTGAACTACGGCCCGGTGACGGCCCTGCGCGGGATCTCGCTGAGCGTCCCGCGCGGTTCGATCGTCACGGTGCTCGGCGGCAACGGCGCGGGGAAGTCGACCCTGCTGCGCGCCGTCTCGGGCACGCTCAGGTTCCACCGGGGCGCGATCACGGCGGGCGAGATCGGCTTCGACCGGGCGAGGCTGTCCGGCACCGCCGCCTCGGCCGTGGTCGCCCGCGGCGTCGTCCAGGTGCCCGAGGGCCGCCGGGTCTTCGCGCGGATGACCGTGGAGGAGAACCTGCGGGCCGGCGCGCTGGGAGCGCGCGGCCGCCGGGCCGCGGCCGAGGCCAGGGAGCGCGTGCTGACGCTCTTCCCGGTGCTCGCCGAGCGCGCCCGGCAGCGCGCCGGGCTGCTGTCGGGCGGCGAGCAGCAGATGCTCGCCATCGGCCGCGCGCTGATGGCCCGGCCGAGGATGCTCCTGCTCGACGAGCCCACCCTCGGCCTGGCGCCGATGATGGCGGCGCGGATCGCCGACACGGTCCGCGAGATCAACGCGCAGGGGACGACGGTGCTCCTGGTGGAGCAGAACGCCGCGATGGCCCTGTCCCTGGCCTCCCACGCCTACGTGCTGGAGGTCGGCGAGGTGGTCCTGTCCGGCCCCGCCGCCGACCTGGCCCGCAGCGACGAGGTGCGCCGCCGTTACCTGGGGGTCGGGGACGGTCCCGGCGCCCCCTCGCCCGCCGGGCGCCCGGCCCTGGCCAGGTGGTCGGCATGACCGGCGCCCCCGCGGCGGCCGACCCCATGACGGCGGGCCCCGCGGCGGTAAGCCTCACCGCGGCGAGCCCCGCGGCGTTCGATCCCGTGGCGTTCGATCCCGTGGCGTTCGATCCCGTGGCGTTCGATCCCGTGGCGTTCGATCCCTCGACCGGCCTCGCGGCGGTCGATCCCACGGCGGTGGGCCCGGCCGGCGCGCGCGGCGGCGGATCCGGATGGTCCACATGAGCGACACATACCAACCGGACGGTATGGACACCCTCCCTCCCCGGCTCGAAGTCCGGGACGTCACCGTGCGCTTCGCCGGGCTCACCGCGCTGGACGCGGTCGGCTTCACCGTCGAGCCCGGCAGCGTCCACGCGGTCATCGGCCCCAACGGCGCGGGCAAGTCGACCTGCTTCAACGTGCTGTCGGGGGTCTACCGGGCCACCTCGGGCAGCGTGCGCTTCGGCGGGGCGGAGCTGACCGCCCTGCCCCCGCACCGCATCGCCGCCCTGGGCGTGGCGCGCACCTTCCAGAACATCGCCCTGTCGCCCCGCCTGTCGGTGCGCGAGAACCTGATGCTCGGCCGGCACCGGCTGACCCGCGCCGGGTTCGTCGCGGCCGGCCTGCGCCTGCCGTCCGCGCGGCGGGAGGCCCGGCGGCACGGCGAGCGGGTGACCGAGATCGCCGCCTTCGTCGGGCTCAGCGGGCGGCTGCCGACACCCGTCGGGCTCCTGCCGTACGGCGTGCAGAAACGGGTCGAGCTGGCCCGGGCCCTGTGCATGGAGCCCAGGCTGCTCCTGCTCGACGAGCCGGTGGCCGGTATGAACGGCGGCGAGCGCCGCGACATGGCCGAGCTGATCGTCGCCGTCCGGGAGAGCCTCGGCATCTCGATCCTGCTGGTCGAACACGACATGGGGATGGTCATGCGGATCGCCGACGCGGTGACGGTCCTGGACTTCGGCCGGCGGATCGCCGGCGGGCCCCCCGCCGAGGTCCAGGACGATCCCGAGGTGATCCGCGCCTACCTGGGCGCGGCGGGCGGGGCCGGGGAGGCCACTTCATGATCACTTTTCTGGAGCTTCTGGCGAACGGGATCTCCGTCGGCGCGGTGTACGCGCTGATCGCCCTCGGGTTCGTCATCATCTTCAAGGCGACCGAGGTGGTCAACTTCGCCCACGCCTCGCTGCTGCTGGCCGGCGGTTTCGCCGTCGCGGAGCTGCACCCCGTGATCGGCTTCTGGGCCGCCCTGCCGGCCGGTGTCGCCGGCGCGGCCGCCGTGGGCGTCCTGATCGAGTTCCTGATCATCCGCCGGGCGGACGTCTCCTCCCACAGCGTCCTGGCGATCGTGACGATCGGCGTCGACATCATGCTGACCACCGAGCTGACCCGGCAGATCGGCACCGAGGTCCTCGCCCTCGGCGATCCGTGGCGCGATCAGGTGCTCCATCTGGGGGCCGTCGGCATCGCCCAGACCCGGGTCGTCGCGCTGGCCGTCGCGGCGGTCCTGATCACCGTCTTCCTGCTCGCCTTCAAGCACACCGGCTGGGGCGTCGCCATGCGCGCCACCGCGGAGGACGCCGAGACCGCCGCGCTGATGGGCGTGCGGCGCGGGCGGGTGTCGATGGGGGCCTGGGCGGTCGCCGGGGCCCTGGCCGCCGTCGCCGCGCTCTTCCTGTGCGTGTTCCCCACGCCGGGCCTGGACCGCAGCACGACGTTCGCCGCCATGAAGGCCTTCCCCGCGGCGATCCTCGGCGGCCTGGACTCCACCACGGGGGCGCTGGCCGGCGGCCTGATCATCGGGGTCACCGAGACCCTGATGAGCGGCTACCAGAACGACCTGGCCTTCCTCGGCAGGGGCGCCGGCGACGTCGCGCCGTTCCTCGTGATGATCGTGGTCCTGCTCATCCGCCCCGCGGGGCTGTTCGGGACGAGGGAGCCGGCACGTGTCTGACAGACCAGGCGGGTGCGCGGGGATCCTCATCCGGTCGGCGATCCTGGCCGCGGCGGCGGTCGCCGTGCCGTTCTACCTGGAGGGCTTCTGGCTGCAGGCCGGGCTCTTCGCGATGTCGGCGGCCGTCGGGGCGATCGGCATCAACCTGCTGACCGGCGCCACCGGCCAGCTCTCCATGGGCCACGCGTTCTTCCTCGCGGTCGGGGCCTACGCCTACGTCTACTTCGCCTCCGCCCCCGGGCACGGCCTGGGCGGCCTGGGCCTGCCCACCCCCGTCGCGGCGGTGCTCGCGGTGCTCACCGCGGGCCTCGCCGGGGGCGCGTTCAGCCCGATCGCCGGCCGGCTGAAGGGTGCCTACCTCGGCATCGCCACACTCGCCCTGATCTTCCTCGGCCAGCACCTGCTGTTCAACGCCGAGCCCGTGACAGGCGGCTACAACGGCCGCCCGGTGCCGCCCATGGAGCTGTTCGGCTTCGCCTTCGCCGACTCCCCCGCGCTCGTGGTGGCCCAGGTGCCGTTCGGCGCGCTGGAGCGGCTCTGGTTCCTCGGCCTGGCCGTCCTGGTCTGCGCGGCGCTGTTCGCCCGCGGGGTGCTGCGCGGCCGCCCCGGCCGGGCCATGAACACCATCCGCGACCACGAGATCGCGGCCGGGGTGATGGGGGTCCCCGTGGCCCGCTACCGCGCCGGCGTGTTCGTGCTGTCGTCGATGTACGGCGGGCTGGCCGGCGTCCTGCTCGCGCTGGTCTTCCAGCGGACCGTGCCGGACTACTTCGGCATCCTGCTCTCCCTCGACTACCTCGCCATGATCGTCATCGGCGGGCTCGGCTCGGTCGCGGGCGCGGTGATCGGCGCCGTCTTCATCTCGCTGCTGCCCCAGCTCCTGACCCGCTACAGCGACGCCCTGCCGCTGGTGGCCGAGCCCGGCTCCGGCGGGGTCTCCCCCGCCGAGGCCGCCCGGATCCTGTACGGCGCGGCGGTCGTCGTCATCGTCCTGTTCCTGCCGGGCGGCCTGCTCGGCCTGGCCGGCCGCCTGCGGTCCGGCCTCCGCCGCCGGACCGCCGCCGCCCCCGCGGCGGAGAAGACCTCCCTGCGCCCGTCCCCCGAACCGAGGAGCTGACATGACCTCACTGCCCGAAAAGCGCCGCCGCGCGGCACTCCCCGCGGCCCCGGCCCGGCGGATCGTGGTGCTCGCCCTGCTGGCCCTGGCGGTCGCCGCGTGCGCCAGCGGGAAGGCCACCGGGGGCGCCGGCGCCTCGCCGGCCGTCGGCGGCGACGGGGTGAAGACCGGGCCCGGCGTCACCGCCGACAAGATCACGGTGGCCGCCATGACCGATCTCACCGGCCCCTACGCCTCCTTCGGCAAGAGCCTGACCCAGGCGCAGCAGCTCTACTTCGAGCAGGTCAACGCGGCCGGCGGGGTGTGCGGCCGGCAGATCGAGGCCGTCGTGCGCGACCACGGCTACGACGCGCAGAAGGCCGTGGCGGCCTACACCGAGATCGCCCCCAGGTCAGCGGCGATCGCCCACTTCATCGGCTCCCCCATGGTGATGGCGCTCAAGCAGCGCATCGAGGCCGACCAGCTGCTCACCATCCCGATGGCCTGGGCCACCGGGCTGCTCGGCGGCAAGGCCATCCAGGTGACCGCCACCACCTACGACATCGACATGATCAACGGGGTCGACTTCCTGGTCAAGGAGAAGGGCGTCAGGTCCGGAGACAAGATCGGCCACCTCTACTTCGAGGGAGACTACGGCGAGAGCGCGCTGAACGGCTCCAAGTACGCCGCCGAGAAGCTCGGCCTGACGGTCGTCGAGCAGAAGATCAAGGCGACCGACCAGGACATGAGCGCCCAGGTGGCCGCCTTCAAGGCCGAGGGGGTCAAGGCCGTGCTGGTCTCGGTCGGCCCCAAGCAGTCGGCCTCGCTCGTCGGCGTCTCGCTGGCCAAGGGCATGGACGTGCCGTTCGTCGGCAGCAACTCGGCCTACTCCCCGCAGCTGCTGCCCACCCCGGCGGGCCCCGCCCTGCTGAAGGACTTCTACGTCATGACCGGCGGCGCTCCGATCAGCTCGCCGCTGCCGGCCATGAAGAAGCTGGCCGCCGACTACACGGCGAAGTATCCCGGCGAGACCATCGACAGCGGCGTCGCCACGGGCTACGCGGCGGCGGCGATCGTCGGCGACGCCCTCAGGAAGGCCTGCCAGGGCAAGGACCTGAGCCGTGCCGCCATCGTCGCCGCGCACCGCAGCCAGTCGTCCTGGGGCGGCGACTACGGCACGGTCATGGACTTCACCATGTTCGACAGGCCCGCGGCCCGGGCGTCCTTCGTCGTCAAACCGGACAAGGCCGCACTCGGCGGCGCCGTGGTCCTCAAGGAGGCGGCGGTCTCCGACCTGGCCAGGGACTACACGGTGCCGGTCGGCTGATCGCCGGTCCCCGGCAGGGCCCGCACCCCCTAAAGTTGGGGGATGCGGGCCCTGTCGGCGGCAAGTAGTGTGTGAAATACCACACACCTTCGCTCCCGGGGACACGATGACCGAGAAGCTCAACACCGGCAGCCACGACCTGCCGATCTCCGACGCCCTCGCCGCGTTCATGGCGACCGGCTGGGCCGACACCCACCGCGACGACCTGACCGCGCTGCCGCTGGCCACCTACACCGCCAAGCGGCGCGCCGCGCTCGCCGCGCGCTTCCCCGGCGAGCGGCTCGTCATCCCCTCCGGCACGCTCAAGGCCCGCAGCAACGACAGCGACTACCGCTTCCGGCCGCACAGCGCGTTCACCTATCTCACCGGTGACCAGGAGCCGGGCAACGTGCTGGTCATCGAGCCGTCCGGGGCGGCGACGCTGTTCCTGCGGCCGCGCTCGCCGCGCTCGGCGCCAGGGACGGCCGGACAGGAGTTCTACCGGGACCGCCGCTACGGCGAGTTCTGGGTGGGCCGCCGCCCCGACCTGGCCGAGGCCGAGTCGCTCTACCTGATCGACTGCGCGGCCGTGGACAGGCTGGACGGCGCGCTCGGCGGGCCCGCACGGGTGCTGCGCGGGGTGGACGCCTCGGTGGACGCCCGGGTCTCCCCGCACGACGGGGACGGCGAGCTGGAGACGTTCCTGTCCGAGATGCGGCTGATCAAGGACGAGTGGGAGATCGCCGAGCTGCAGTTCTCGGTGGACGCGACCGCCCGCGGGTTCGAGGACGTGGTGCGGGCGCTGCCCGCGGCCCTGGCCCACCGGCGCGGCGAGCGCTACCTGGAGGGGGTCTTCGGCCTGCGCTCCCGGCTGGAGGGCAACGCGGTCGGCTACGACAGCATCGTGGCCTCCGGCGCCCACGCGTGCGTGCTGCACTGGATCCGCAACGACGGCCGGCTGAACGAGAACGACCTGCTGCTGCTGGACGCGGGGGTGGAGACCGACAACCTCTACACCGCCGACATCACCAGGACCCTGCCGCTGTCGGGACGCTTCAGCCCGATCCAGCGCCAGGTCTACGAGCTGGTCTACGAGGCCCAGAGCGCGGCCATCGCCGTCCTGCGCCCCGGAGCGAGGTTCCGCGACTTCCACCAGACGGCCATGCGGGTCATCGCCGAGGGACTGCGCGACTGGGGTGTGCTGAAGATCAGCGCGGACGAGGCGATGGAGCCCGACAGCGGCCTGTACCGCCGCTACACCCTGTGCAGCAGCGGCCACATGCTCGGCATGGACGTGCACGACTGCGCCAAGGCCCGCTCGGAGGTCTATCTCGACGGCGTGCTGGAGGAGGGCCAGGTGCTGACCGTCGAGCCCGGCCTCTACCTCCAGCCGGACGACCTGACGCTCCCGCCGGAGCTGCGCGGCATCGGCGTGCGCATCGAGGACGACCTCGTCGTGACCGCCGACGGCGCCCGCCTGATGTCGGCCGGGCTGCCCCGCCACCCCGACGAGATCGAGGGCTGGATGAGCGCGATCTCCAGCTGACCGCGGCGCCCGGCCGCGCTCCGCCGCGTCCGGCGGCGGCGCCGTACCGCGCGCCCGATCCCCATGACCACCTGCGGAAAGTGTGAGGCCCTGACAAGATGTGATCTGGGCCTCATCCCTTTTCATCAAATTACCCAGGAGCCATCGACTTACTGGACTACCCGTCAGTAGGGTGACTGATCCATGGTCGGAGTCGCGAGCCCCGAGGTGGTCATGGCACAACGGACGGCGCACTGATGGCGGTCGGCGGGCAGGACGGGGTCACCGGTTACCTCGCCCGCAGGAGCACGGACATGCTGGGCCGGGTCGGCGACATGTCGGTGATCGCGCTCGAGGGCTTCCGCCGCACCTGGGACGTCCGGACCTGGTTCTGGGAATACGTCCAGCAGTGCTGGTTCCTCGCCCGTGTCACCAGTCTGCCCGTCCTGCTCGTCTCCCTCCCCCTGGGCGCGACCGTCGCCCTCCAGGTGGGCCAGCTGGCCTGGCAGCTGGGCGCCTCCTCGGCCACCGGCGGCGCCGTGGTGGTCGGCCTGGTCCGCGAAGTCGCCCCGATGGCCTCGGCCCTGCTCATCGCGGGCGCCGGAGGCTCGGCCATGACCTCAGACATCGGCGCCCGCAACATCCGCGACGAGCTGGCCGCCATGGAGGTGATGGCGGTCAACCCGGTCCACCGCCTGGTCACCCCCCGGCTGTGGGCGGCGAGCACGGTGGCCGTGCTGCTCGTGCCGCTGGTCATCGTGGCCGGGGCGGGCGGCGGCTACTTCTTCAACGTCGTCATCCAGGGCGTCACCCCCGGCGCCTACTTCGACGGCGCGGTGTCCCTGCTGGTCACCAGTGACCTGCTGGTCACCCTGTTCAAAGCGTGGATCTTCGGCTTCATCGCGGCGATCATGTCGTGCTACTTCGGCATGACCTGCCAGACCAGCCCGGTCGGCGTGGGACGCGCGGTGAACCAGTCCACGGTCGTCACGTTCATGCTGGTGTTCGCGGTCAACTACGTGGTCACCATGATCTACTTCCTCGCCTACCCGCCCAGGCCCCTGTGATGGCGACGATCCCGGGCGCGCGCACCGCCGGATTCCGCGCCTACGGCGTGCTGCGCGACCTCGCGGACCGCCTGGCCTCGCTGTCGGACTGGCCGCTGTTCCTGTGGAAGGTCGTCTTCTACTCGCTGCGGGACATCGTCTTCCGGATGAAGTTCACCAAGGTCGTGCTCCGTCAGGTCAGCGACGTGGTGGTGGGCGTCGGCGCGACCGTCATCGGCGGCGGCATGGTCTTCGTGGCCTTCACCATGGCCTTCGCGGTCGGCGCCACCGTCGGCCTGCAGGGCTACCAGGGTCTGCAGGCGATCGGCGCCGAGTCCTTCATCGGCCTGGTGGGCAGCTTCGCCAACGTCCGGGAGATCACCCCGATCATCGCGGCGGTCGCGCTCGCGGCGCAGGTCGGCTCGTCCTTCACCGCCGAGCTGGGCGCGATGCGGATCTCCGAGGAGATCGACGCGCTGGAGGTGATGGCCATCAACGCCTTCACCTACCTGATCTGCACCCGGGTGGTGGCCGCGCTGATCGCGCTGGTCCCGGTCTATCTGATCGCCCTGTTCGCCAGCTTCTTCGCCACCCGGCTGATGTGCACGGTCCTGTTCGGCATGTCGCCGGGCGTCTACGACTACTACTTCTACCTCGGCCTGCCGCTGATCGACATCGTCTACAGCGTGATCAAGGTGATCGTCTTCGCCTTCGCCGTCATCAGCATCCACTGCTACTACGGGTTCAACGCCACCGGGGGCCCGGTCGGCGTGGGGACCGCGGCCGGGCGGGCGATCCGCCAGTCGATCGTCACCGTCATCCTCCTCAACCTGCTGCTGTCCTACCTGTTCTGGGGCAACGGCAGCGGCGTGAAGCTGACGGGGTGAGCGGCGATGGCGCGCGGTGAAGTCCCCCTGCCGGTCCGGCTGGCGATCTCGCTCGGCGTGGTGCTCGCGCTCGTCCTGGCCCTCCTCCTCGTCATCCGGGCCGCGGCGCAGGTGAGCGGCATGCGCGTGACCGCCGTGTTCACCCACGCCGGGCAGGGGCTGGACCCCAACTCCCCCGTCAAGATCCGCGGCATCACGGTGGGCGGGGTCAGCTCCGTCACCCTCGACCCCGAGGGCCGGGCCGTGGTCGCCATGCACGTGGAGCCCGGGGTCAAGGTGCCCGAGACCGTCACCGCCGCGATCGAGCCGACCTCGGTCTTCGGCCCCAAGTTCGTCAACCTCGTCCTCGGCTCCGGCGAGACGGGCGGCCCCTACCTGGACAGCGGCGCCGTCATCACCAGGACGGAGGCGCCCAAGGACCTGTCGGACTCCCTCACCGACGCCTACGAGGGGCTGGGCGCGGTGGACCCCAAGGACATCACGACCATCGTGCACACCCTGGGCCGCGGCCTGGACGGCAAGGGCCCGCAGATCGCGGAGATCGTCGACGACACCGGGAAGATCGTCGAGGTGGCCCACCGGCGCCGCGGCGAGTTCCGGCGGTTCATCGGCGACGCCGGGGCGCTGAGCGCCGCGCTGTCCGACAAGGGCGACGAGCTGGTGGCGATCTCCTCCGACCTCAACGTGATCACCCCGGACCTGCTGAAGCGGGCCGACAAGGTCCGCGCGCTGCTGCGGGAGTTCGACGAGATCTCGCACCTGAGCGCGCACGGCCTGCGCAAGCACCGCAAGGACCTCAAGGCCGCGGTGAATGCCGGGGAGCGCGCGGCCGCGCTGCTCTACGCGCAGCTCGGCATCGCGGGCGACGGGGTGCGCGGGCTGAACCAGATCCTCACCGTGCTGAACGACCTGGTCTCGGGTGAGGGTCCGGGCGGCGCCAACCAGATCAAGATGGAGGCCTTCGTCGCGACCGACATCTGCGAGCTGTTCGTCGGCGCCTGCGGCCCCACGAACGGCAGGTGAGCCCTTTGGCCCGGTCGAGAGAGCAGATCCAGCGCCGCTGGACGCTCGCCAAGTTCGTCCTCTTCCTGCTCGTGACGGGCACCCTGACCGTCCTGATCGGTGCCCAGATCGCCCGGGTGAGCCTCGGCGACACCTACCGCCTCGTGGCCACCTTCGACGACGTCTCCGGGCTGCACGAGGGCGACCAGGTGAAGATCGCGGGCGCGCCGGTCGGCCAGGTCGAGTCGATCGAGGTGGTCGACGGCCGGGCCGAGGTCGTGCTCGGCGTGCAGGCGGCGGTCAAGGTGCCCTCCGACAGCTCGGCGGCGGTCCGGTGGCGCAACACGATCGGCCAGCGGGTGGTCTACCTGGAGCCGGGCACCGCCCCGGACATGCTGGGCGACGGGGCCCGCGTGAAGCTGACGAGCTCGGTGGTGGACATCGGCGAGCTGGTCAGCGACCTCGGCCCGCTCACCCGGAGCCTGGACCCCGACCAGATCAACCAACTGCTGACCGCGGCCGGCGAGGCGCTGGACGGCAACCAGGAGAACATCCCCGAACTGGTCGACAACCTCAACGACCTGACCACCACGGTCGCCGAACGCAAGAAGATCATCAAGGGGCTGCTGGAGGACTACGCCACGGTGACCGGCGTGGTCGCCCGCAGGGACCGGCAGATCTCCCGGCTGGTGGACAACCTGGTCGCGCTGACCGGCGCGTTCGCCCGGAACCGCGAGCTGGTCGACGACGCCCTGGTGGAGCTGTCCGCCACGGTCAGGGTCAACGACCAGGTGCTCGGCCGCAACTCCCGGGAGTTCGGCCGGATGGTCGACAGCATGACCCGGCTCACCGGCGGCATCCGGCGCAACATCAGCAGCGTGGAGAAGGTGCTCAACACCATCACCCCGCCGCTGCGGCGCTCGTTCCAGGTGACCGGCCGGGGCCACTTCGTCACCACGGCGGTGCCCTGCCTGGCGCTGGGCCCCCTGCCCTGTCCCTATCCGATGAGCAGTCCCCCGCCGCTGCGCGGCAGTCTCAAGCTCACCAGCACGGGGAACCTGCGGCGAGTGCTGGTGGGGCCCTGATGGCGCTGAAGTCGTTCCGCGACCGCAACAAGACCGTCGTCGGCCTGGTGTCGATGACGACCCTCGCCGCCGTCCTGGTCGCCACCTTCCTCGTCGGCAACCTCGGACTGCTGGAGGGCGGCTACACGATGTCGGCGGTGCTGCCCGACTCCGCCGGCCTGCGCTCCGGCAACGACGTGCGCGTGGCGGGCGTCCCGGTCGGCAAGGTCACCGAGGTCCGCGCCGACTACGGCCAGGGACACGTCGTGGTGACCTGGAAGGTGGACGACGGGATCAGGCTCGGCCCGCAGACCCGGGCCGAGATCACCCTGTCGAACCTGCTGGGCGGCCGCTACGTCAAGCTCACCGGACCGGTCACCCGCCCCTACATGGACGAACTGCCCGAGGAGAGACGGCGGATCCCGATGTCGCGGACCAGCACCCCCGTGCTGGTCACCGACGCGCTCAAGGACGCCACCCGGCTGGTGCAGAGGCTCGACACCGACTCGGTCGACAAGCTCCTGACGGAGCTGGCCGAGCTCAGACCCGCCCGCAAGGGCAGGGTCAGCAAGCTGCTGGACAACATCGGCGAGCTGTCGGAGATCATCAGCGAGAGCGAGCCGCAGCTGCGGAGGCTGCTGGACAACGGCAACAAGATCATGGACGTACTGGAGACAAAGGACGCGCAGCTCGGCCGGCTGATCGACTCGATCGAGATCATGCTCGACGAGCTGCGGCGCCGCCGCGACGAGCTGAAGTCCCTGCTCGGCGACGGCAGCGACCTGGTCAACAGCATCACCACACTGGTCACCGAGCACGAGAAGAACCTGATCGCGGTGGTCGACGACATGACCGCGATCGGCAACCGGCTCGACTCCACCAGCGGCAAGGCGCTCAACTCCGTCCTCGCCTGGGTCGGGCCCACCTTCTCCGGGCTGGCCACCGCCGGGGGCCAGGGCCCGTGGGTGGAGGCCATCGCCACCGGGCTCGGCCCGATCAACCCCGAGGTGCTCGGCGCCATCCGCAAGGACAGGAACAGCCGATGACACGCCGCAGACCGCGAGGGACGGGCCGCGCACACCGCGCGCCCGGGAGCGGAGCGACCCGGATGACACATGGACCGGCGGGGACGGGCCGCGCGCCCGGGAGCCGACACCCCCTGAGGAGAACGGCCGCGGCGCTCCTCGCCGGGGTGCTGCTGCTGTCGGGGGGAGGCTGCTCGCTGCTGCCCGGCGGGGCGTCGCCGTACCGGCTGACGGCCTACTTCAGCGCGGCGCCCTCCCTGTACGAGCAGGCCAAGGTGAAGGTGCTGGGCCTGGACGCCGGGACGGTGGACAAGCTCACCGTCGAGGGTGACCGGGTCCGGGCGGATCTGATCATCGACGGGGAGGTGCCGCTGCCCGCCGGGGTCAAGGCGGTCGTGGCCGCACAGAACACGCTCGGCGAGCGGAACGTGGTGCTCCATCCGCCGTGGAAGCCCGGCCAGGCCAGGATCGCCCCCGGTGCGGTGATCCCGCTGGAGCGGACCGACCTGCCGGTGGAGATCGACGACGCCCTGGAGGCGTTCACCAAGCTCACCGACGCCCTCGACACCGACAAGATGGGCGAGGTGGCCGGGAACCTGGCCGACACGGTCAGGGGCCGGGGCGGCCAGATCAACCGGGCGCTGGCCGACGCCGCCTCGCTGACCCGCACCCTCTCCGGACAGGACCAGCAGCTCATCGAGCTGGCCGACGGCCTCAACCGGCTCGCCTCCAGCCTCAACCGGCGCGAGGGGCAGGTCAAGACGGCCATCGACGCCTTCGCCGAGGCCAGCGCCACCCTGGCCGACGAGCGCCGGCGCATGAAGCGCTTCATCACCGGCCTGGCGGAGTTCGTGCAGCGGGGAGACGTGCTGATCGAGGCCTACCAGGAGAGACTGCCCAAGGGCGTGGCCAACCTGGCCGAGCTGGTGCTGACCATGAAGGTCAACAGCGAGTCCGCGGCCGCGGCCATCGCCGGGGCCCGCGAGTTCGTCGACAACCTGATCCTGTCCTGGGACCGGGAACACCATGTGATCAAGATCCGCCTGGTGCTCAACGCGATGACCCGGGCCTGGCTGAGGCCGCTGTTCGAGGCACTGGGCCTGGGCAAGGTGCCGTGCCTGCCCGGAGAGCTGAGCAACTGTGCCGGGGAGAGGGCGAGGCGGTGAGCGCGGTACGGCGGGCCGGCCGCCGGGCGGACGGGAGCGGTGGGTGACCTGCGGGAAGGGAGGGCGCCGGATGAGGACGTGGACACGGCTGACCGCGGGGCTGGCCGGGCTCTGCCTGACGGCGGCGTGCACCCTGCAGACCGTCGGGGCGCCGACCGGCGAGCTGACCCTGACCGCGACCTTCGACGACGTGCAGAGCCTGGTGGCCGGGCACAGCGTGCAGATCTCCGACGTCCGGGTGGGCAGCGTGACCGACATCCGCCTGGAGGGATACCGCGCGAAGGTCACCATGTCCGTAGAGGACGGCGTCCGGGTGCCCGAGGGCACGAGCGCCGTCGTGGCCAAGACCTCGATCCTGGGTGAGAACTACGTCGAGCTGAAGCTGCCCGCGGGCAAGGACATGACGGGCGGGCCGTTCATGCGCAGCGGCTCGGCGATCGCCGAGACCTCGGTCGAACCGGACATCGAGCAGGTCACCGAGCGGGCCGGGCCACTGATCGACGCGCTCGGCGCCCAGGACGTGAACGCCGTCCTGGACGCGGCGGCCACCGGCCTCGGCGGCAAGGGGAAAGATCTCAACCGACTGCTCAGGCAGATCACCGAGGTCACCGCCGCCTACGCCGAGACCCGCCAGGACCTGGCCCGCACCATAGACGGCCTGGCCGAGCTCGGCGACGACCTCGCCAAGGGCAGCGGGGAGCTGGACCGGCTGCCCGGCACGCTCGCCGACGCCACCGCCCGGCTGAACCACGGCCGCAAGCACGTGAAGAAGACCCTCCAGGAGCTGACCGCGCTGGCCCGCGAGGTCAACCGCACCGTCTATCCCAGGCACGCCGCCCGGCTGCGCACCCTGTTACATGAGCTCGACGCGGTTTCCACCTCGATGGTCCGCGGTAAGGAAGACCTGAAGGTCCTGGTCAGCCGCATACAGCGGTTCATCGACCTGCCACCGATCGTGGTGAACGGCCAGCTGCTGACCTTCGTCTGGCTCAAGGGGCTGCTGCTGCCCAAGCCGAAGAAGAGCAGCGACCGGCCGCGTCCGCCCAACCCGGTGGACGACTTCCGCCTGCTGCTGGAGCCGCCACGATGAGGAACCGCATCTGGATCAACCTCGGTTTCTTCGCGGTGCTCGGCGTGGTGATGACCGTGTGGGCGTTCACCAGCATCATCAAGCTCGACGTCATCGAGCGGCCGTACCGGATCAACGCGGAGTTCCTGTCCTCCCCCGGTCTGGTGCGGGGCTTCGACGTGGCCTATCTCGGCGTCCGGATCGGCCGGATCGACGACGTGGCGCTGGCCCCGGGCAGGATCGTGGTGGGCCTGAGCATCAACCGCGACGTACGGCTGCCGCAGGGCGTCACCGCCGAGGTACGCCGCAAGTCCGCCATCGGCGAGCCGTACGTGGAGATCTCCCCGCCCGGCGCGGGAGCCGGCGGCGGCACCCTGGCCGCGGGCGCCACCATCCCGCTGGCCCGGACCTCGGTCCCGCTCGACTACAGGAAACTGTTCGACGGGGTCGGCAAGCTGCTGAACGCGGTGCCGCCGGAGGACGCCCGGACCATCGTGCACGAGCTGGCGACAGGACTGAACGGCCGGACGACCTCGATCCGCGAGATCGTGGACAACGCGCACGGCCTCACCGCGACCCTGGCCGACAACACCGACCTGCTGGACGATCTGTCGGTGGAGCTGACCCGGCTGACCGGCACGCTGGCGGGCAGGCGCGAGAAGCTGTCCCAGGGGGTGACCGACCTGGCCGGGGTGACCCGGTCGATCCGCGAGTCCCGCAGGCAGCTCTACGCCACTCTCGACCACGGCCCCGGCTTCTTCCGCCAGGTCGACGACCTGCTCAACACCGCCCGCCCCGGCCTGTCCTGCGCGCTGACCGCGGCGGGCATGAACCCCGGCGTGGTGTTCACCCCCCGGAACCGGGCGCACGTCAACCATCTGCTCCGGACCGTGCCCACCGCCCAGGCGCTCCTGGCCGACGTGGTCGACAGGCGGGCCGACGGGGCGTACGGCAGGACCACGTTCGTCCTGAGCGTCCCCGGCGGCCCCCGGGTGCCGCTGGAATACCGTGGCCCGCTGCCCCCGCCGAAGGTGCAGGCGCTGCGCTCCTGCCCGAAGGGCGCCCCGGTCAAGACGTCCACCAGGACCGACGACGACGAGGACCGCGGTCCGCACCCCACCGACGGCTCCTGGGCCGGCGACGGCCCGTCCGGTGAGACGACACCGACACCGCAGGAGAGCGACGGGCCGTCCGGCGTCCCCGACGCCGAGGACTCCGGCCCGGCCGCCACTCCCTCGGTGGGCGCCGACCGGGCCTCGGACTCCGCGGGCCAGGACCTCACCCCCTTCATCGCCGCGATCCTCTTCGCCGTCGCCGTCTCCGGCGGCGTGCTCGGCTGGATCGCCGTCGGCCGGGCGTCTCGCCGCCGTGAACAGGAGTAAGCAGATGAGCCCAGTCCCTCAGCAGCCCGAAGAGCTCCCTCAGGAAACGGGTTCAGGCCGCGGTGAGGTCCCCGAGGACGGCGGGGAGCCCACCCAGCCGGACCCCGCGGCCGTGCCCGCCACCGGCGCGGCGCCGGACCGGGCCACCCCGGACAAGGCCGTCCCCGACAATGCCGCCCCGGACAAGGCCGCCCCGGACAAGGCCGCCCCGGACGGAGCGGCGCCGGACCGGGCCGCCCCGGACCAGGCCGCCTCGGACAAGGCCGCCCCGGACCAGGTGACACCGGAAGGGGCGGCGCCCGAAGAGGCGGCCGGGAACGGGGAACGGGGCCGCCTCGCGGGGGCCGGGAGATGGCGCGGCAGGCTGGTGGGCGCGGTCGCGGCCATGGCGTTCGCGGCGACGGCGGCGACCGCCGTGCTCCAGTGGATGGCCGCCGACCGTCTGGCCGAGGAGAAGGCCGATCGCAGCGCGGTGTCCGCGCGGGCGGGCGAGTTCGCCGTGGCCCTGCAGACCTACGACTACTCCGACCTCCAGTCCTATCGCGACCAGGTCTTCGCCATCTCGGGCGAGGACTTCGAGAAGACCTACGACGAGGCTTTCAGCCCGCTGGAGGGCGTGATCACGTCGATGAAGGCCAACTCGTCCGCCTCGGTCCGGGGCGTCTACGTCGCGGAGGTCGCCGAGGGCCGGGCCAAGGCGATCACGGTCGTCGACTCCCAGGTCACGAGCACCGCGGGCACCCGGCGCATGCTCGGCACCTACATGGAGCTCGGCCTGATCAAGACCGGCGGCGAGTGGAAGGTCAACGACGCGACCGTGATGGGCGCGGCCGACGAGCTGGTCACCGACCCCAACGGCAAGGCCGTCGACGCGGCCCCCACCCCCGCCCCCTCCCCGAGCACCGGCAAGAAGGACGGATAGGGCTCCCGACGCGGCCCGCGGCGCCGCTGTGGTCTGTGGCGGACCGGGAGAGACCCGCGCGGTCCCTCCCGGGGGGCCCGTCGGCCAGGGACCGCCCCGTCGATCACGCGAAGGTCACTCCGGAGACTCTTCAGGTGAAGTTCGAGCTAGCGCAGGCTGCCGAACAGCTTGCTCGCCTCGGGCTGTTTCCAGACGATCCTGTTGGGGTCGCCGGGAGCCGGCTGCCAGGGCACCGCGAGGAACGTCGGCCGGCTCTCGCGGGCGCTTTCGGCGACGGCGACCATCGTTTCCAGGTCCATGTCGCTCTTCACGCTCCTGGTCGCCGCGGAGAGGAACGACCGGAGCCGGACGGGGTCGGTAAGTCCCTGCCTGGCCTTCCTCAGCATCGTCTGCATGAGCGCGACCTGGCGTTTGATCCGCTGGATGTCCGAGCCGTCGCCGTAGTAGCGCAGCCGCGCGTAGGCGAGCGCCTTCTCGCCGTCGAGCAGGCTCTTGCCGGCGGGGAGCGTCAGCTTGGCCTTGTGGTCGTTCACGGGCTTGGGCAGCCTGACCTCGACGCCGCCGAGGGCGTCGACCACCTCCTTGAACGCCTGGAAGTTGAACTCCATCGCGTGGTCGATCCGCACGTCGGTCAGCGTCTCGACCGTCTTGACGGTGCAGGCGAGGCCACCCTTGTCGAACGCCGAGTTGATCATGTCCTTCCGGGCCGGCATCGCTCCGCAGGCGGGGATCTGGACGATCGAGTCGCGCGGCAGGCTGACGAACGTGATCCGCTCCCGGTCCGCCGGCAGATGCGCCAGCAGGATGCTGTCGCTACGCGCGCCCCTGCGGAAGCGGGGGGTGCCGGCCTGGCTGTCGGTGCCGACAACGAGGATGTTCAGCGCTTCGGTCACCTTGACCGGTCTGGCTCCGGCCGGGGCGGCGCTCTCACCGGCGTTCAGCATCAGCGTGGGCACGGCCACGGCGGCCACGGTGGCGACGGCGGCGGCCAGGCCCATGACCGGCCGGCCCACCCGCAGGCGGGACCGGGCGGCCGGCAGGCGGTCGCCCTGGTGGACCGGCAGGCGGTTGCGCTGGCGGGCCAGGGTCGCCGGTGGCTGGTGCTCCAGCTCGGCGCCAAGGTCGCGCAGCATCTTCAGGTCGTCCATCGTCACGCCTCCTCGACCATCGGGTTGGTGTCGCCCAGCGCCGCCCGTACCTTCCGCCTGCCCCTGTTGAGGCGGGAGCGTACGGTGCCGACCGGGATTCCGAGTGCCTGCGCGACCTCCTCGTACGTCAGGTCGCCCCAGGCGATCAGCAGCAGCACGTCGCGGTCCTTGGCGGGCAGCGCCGCGAGCGCGCTGATCAGAGCGGGCCGGGCGGCCTGCGCGCTCACTCCGGCGGCCACCCGGTCGGCGGGCGAGTCCTCGTGGCCGTCCACGGGCGCCCGTGACAGAGCCCGGTAGCGGGCCGCCTCGGTGCGGCGCTGACGGGATATGAGCTTGGTGAGGATGCCGAAGAGCCAGGGCCGGGCGTCCGGGTAGGCCAGGTCATAGCTTCTGCGGCGGGAGAAGGCGACCAGGAACGTCTCGCCGACGAGGTCCTCGGCCGGCTCCGGGCCGAGCCGTTTGGCGACATACCGGTAGAGCATGCCGGAGTAGCGATCGAACAGCTCGGCGAACGCCTCCGGCTGGGTCCAGGAGGCGCTGACGAGGTCGGCGTCGCCGCCCCGGGTGGCGGGTTGTGTGATCATCTCCGCCCTTCTGTAGGGAAGTGGGTCAGGGATGTATCACCACAACCCACCACCCGGGTTCACGGCAGCTCACCACCCGGGTTCACGGCGGCGAGGCCCGCGGTGGGCGCCCCGTCCCCCTGGTGGTCCGCGACCACAGGCCGGCATGTGCGGGCTACGACTCCTGGGTGGAACGCGGCGCCCTCATGACGCCGGACTCCGACCCGGGCGTCTGACGCTGGACTCCGCCCCGGGCGTCGTCGCCCTCACCCGCCTGAGTGACTGGTCCAAGGGGTTCGGTGGTCGTGGGCGGTCAGAGTGGGCGGACGGCCGGCCCTCCGCCCTGGACGAGTGATGAGCTCGGTGCGTCTCACTCCTGGCGCAGGAAGGCAAGAGCCTGCTGGAGGTTGTGCTCGGCGATCTCCATCATGAAGTCGCGGTCGGGGAAGTCGCCGTCGAGGAGCCGCAGCGGTCCGGCGACGAGCGACAGGCGCAGCGCCAGCGTGTAGAAGGTCAGGCGCTGCTCGTCGAGGCCGCTCCTGCGCAGCCACCGGTAGTGCTCACCGAAGCGGAGCCGCAAGAACGCGTGTTCCCACTCGACGTCGAAGAACATCAGGCCCTCGATGTCGATGAGGACGGGGTTCCCGTGCCGGTCCACCAGCACGTGATCCGGCCCTAGCTCGCCGTGGATGAGCCCGTACTCCGAGCGTGGGCGCACCGTGGCGGCCAGTCCGCGGACCACGTCCTCCAGGCGGTCGCGGGTGTCCGCGATCCGCGTGTCGCGCGAGGCGGCTTCGGCGAGGTCGTCGAGGGCGCGGTCGAGGACGACCTGCTCGCACGAGTATCCCTGGGAGACGCCGCCGTCATCGATCAGAGCGACTTTGCCGAAGCCCGGTCCCTGATGCCGCTGCATCACGTCGAGCGCGTCGGCAAGCCGTGACAGAGGCGCCTTCATGCCGTGCGGGTCTTGTTGGAGCAATGCCTCCAGCGTTGCACCGGGCACGTCCTCGACCACTGCGATGTCCGCCGGGTAGTGGCTTCTGCTCCGGTCGGCCAGATGGATCCGCGGGGTGCGGATCCCCAGGGCGTCCAGGCGCCGGTGCGCGGCCTCGAACAGGTCGATGCCAGAGGCGTGCGAGAACGGATCCGCGTGGTTCTCGGTCTCATCGATCCGCGTGGCGGGCCAGTAGTTCTCGGCGTCGTCCCAGATGTAGACGATCACGGTGGAATCATTGTCGAAGGTGAGGCGGTACACGCCTTTCTTGCTACCGCCGCGGAGCCGTGAGACGCCGGTCAGGCGATGTCCGGCGCCCAGAGCCGCGCGTGCGACTCCCGCCAGGTGATCAACCGTGACGACCCTGCGTGACACGCCCACGATCCGCTCCCCACGTATTGGCTGGAAGCCTCTGTCGGAGGAGGACAGGGAACCGTCCCTCAGGCGACCACCGCATGAGCGACTGATCCTAGGCGATGCCTGGGCCGGCCCGCGAGGTGAGACTCAGCGGGCCGGGCGGCACCGGGCGGGGCGAGCCGGAGGAGTGCTAGGCCAGGTGGGGGGTGAAAGTCCCGGAGCTGCCGAGGGCGAGCATGACGGCCAGCACCCCGAGCAGGCTCCCCATGGTGATCCGCTGGGCCCGCAGCCAGGACGGACGGTGGGTGAGAAAGCCCGCGACGGCCCCGGCGGCCAGCACGATCGACAGGTTCACCGAGACGGCCACCATGATCTGGAAGCCGCCGAGGATGATGCCCTGGAGCAGCACGTCGCCTCTGTCGAGGTCGACGAACTGGGGAATGATCGAGATGTACAGGATGGCGATCTTCGGGTTGAGCAGGTTCGTCATCAGCCCCATGGTGAAAAGCCGCCGCGGGGAGTCGGCGGGCACGTCCTGAACGGTGAAGACCGATACGCCGCCGGGTCTGATGGTTCTCCAGGCGAGCCACAGCAGATAGAGCGCCCCGATGATCCTGATGGCGGCGAGGAGCTCCGGCACAGCGGCGAACAGCACCGCGAGGCCCAGATTCGCACCCACCAGATAGACCAGGAATCCGGCTGCGACTCCGCCCAGGGAGATGATCCCGGCCCGGCGCCCCTGGCTGATGCTTCTCGACACCAGATACATCATGTTCGGGCCCGGGGACAGCACCATGCCCAGCGCGACCGACACCACACCGAGCAGCGCGCTCTGTTCGACCATTGCCACCGTCCACCTTCCGCGCTCGAGCCCCGAGGTCGTCGCAGGCCCGGGTAACCGTTCCGGGGGCGCCGATTGCGCCGACATGCCGAAGCTATCTCCTCAATTCATTTCAGTGCAATATTAGAAATTGCACTCGGAGCAATTTTATGCTTGAATTCTGCCGAGGAGGAGACGGCCATGGATGACTACCGGCGGGTGGCTGACGAGGTGGCGGCGGACATCGCGGCCGGGCGGCTGCGGCCGGGCGACCGCCTGCCGCCGCAGCGGGAGTTCGCGCGGCAGCGCACCATCGCCAACTCCACCGCCGCCCGCGTCTACAAGGAGCTCGTCCGCCGCGGCCTGACGGTCGGCGAGGTCGGACGCGGCACGTTCGTCAGGGCCGCCGCTCCACGCCCCGACCCCGCCCTCGCCGAACCGGCCGACAGCAGGGTCGATCTGGAGCTCAACTACGCCTTCGTGCCCGAGCAGGCGAGTCTTCAGGCGGCGAGCATCGGTTCCCTGCTCCGCCCCGACGTGCTGGAGTCGTCCATGCGTCCGGTGGGCGCGGCGGGGACGCTCCCGGCGCGCAGCCGCGTCGCCGAGCTGCTCGCGCGCGGGCACTGGCGGCCGGACCAGGAGCGTGTCCTGTTCGCGGGCAACGGCCGTCAGGCGATCGCCGCCGCCATGGCCGCGCTGGCGCCCCCCGGAGCCAGGATCGGCGTGGAGGAGCTCACCTATCCCGTCGTCAAGGCGATCGCCGGCCGCCTCGGCGTCACTCTCGTGCCGCTGGCCGTCGACGCGGCCGGAGTGGTCCCCGAGGCCGTCGAGGCCGCCACGCGCAAGACCCCGCTCGCCTCCATCTACCTCCAGCCGACGCTGCACAACCCGCTGTCGCTGACCATGCCCGTGGAGCGCCGGGCCGAGCTCGCGGACCTGCTGGAGCGGCTGGACCTCCACGCGATCGAGGACACGATCTGGTCCTTCCTCCGCCCCGACCTCCCGCCCCTCGCCGCGCTGGCCCCCGAACGGACCGTCCTCGTCGACAGCCTCTCCAAGCGGCTCGCTCCCGGCCTGACGCTCGGATTCGCCGTCGTCCCCGAGGCCCTCGGCGCGAACGTCTCGACCGCCCTGCGCTCCGGCGGCTGGACGCCGATGCGTTTCGCGCTGGACGCCGCGACCCGGTGGCTGAGCGACGGCGTCGTCGACACGGTGGCCCGCGCCAAGCAGCGGGAGGCCACCGCCCGCCAGGAGCTCGTCGCCCGGCATCTGGGGGAGTTCGCGGTGCACAGCGATCCCCACTCCTTCTACTGCTGGTGGGAGCTCCCGCCGCCGTGGCGGGCCGACACCTTCGTCGCCGCCGCCGCACGCCAGGGCATCGCGGTCACTCCTGCGGCGGCTTTCGCCGTCGGCCACTACCGCGCCCCGAACGCCATCCGCCTCGGCCTCGCCTCCCCGCCCACCGAAACCCTCGCGCGGGCCCTGGCCACGCTCGCCGGTCTCGCCCGCTCGACGCCGGACGACCTGATCGCCGAGTGACGGACGGGAACGAGGGAAGGTCCCATGGCGAGGTCCGCCTGCCCGGAGCGGGAGCAACTCGGCGTCGGCGCCGGGCCCGCGGCCTTACCCGGGGGATTCGGGGTCCCGGCCACCGTCCCGAGCGGGGTGGCGGCCGGGGCGGTCGCCGTATCACCGGTGATCCATCGATAGATCACCTCTTACGGCCCTGAAACGCTTAATCTGAGCAGATGCGCGATTGCCTGGTGCTGGCCGGTCCCACCGACGAGATCTACTCCCCCGACAGAATGGACCTGTTCACCGAGATCGAGCGTGAACGCGCGGCGACGTTCCTCAGAGAGAGCGACCGGCGCGACTTCGTCGCGGCCCATCTCCTGGTACGGCAGTGCGCGGCCAAGGTCGTCGGCGTCCCCGAGGACCGGCTGACGCTGCTGCAGCACTGCGACCGCTGCGGGCCGGGGCACGGCAAGCCGTACTTCCCGGAGGTCCCCGAACTCGGCGTCAGCCTCTCCCACAGCCACGGATACGTGTGCGCGGCGGTGGGCCCGGGCCGGGTCGGCGTGGACGCCGAGCGCGTCCCCGCGGGCCCCATGGACAAGGCCCTGGTCGCGCACGTCCTGGCTCCCGCGGAGCGGGCCCTGGTCCGCGACAGCGAGGAGCTGATCCGCCTCTGGGTCCGCAAGGAGGCGCTGATCAAGCGCGGCGAGCTCACCCTGGACGACCTGAGCACCGCGGACCTGTCCGCGCTCCCCATCACGGTGGAGGCGCCCTCCCCCGACGGACCGGGGCCCCGCCTCGACGGAGCCCGGCTCCACCGCCTGGAGTGGGAGGGCAAGCATCTGCTGGAGTGGCGGACGGCCTCAGCCGTCGCGGTCTGCGTCGTCACCGACCACCCGGCCACCCTGGGCTGACCTTCCCGGGGTCGGGTCGAGGAACACCTGCGAGATCGAGGAGAAGCGCGCCTCCAGCCTGCGCGCCACCCGGTCGGCGGCCAGCTCCAGGACGGCCCCGGTGGTGTCGTCGGCGAAGTCGACCCGGGCGGCGACCAGCACCTCGTCCGGCCCCAGCATCATGGTCAGCAGTTCCACCACCCCCTCGACCTCGGGCAGGGCGAGGAGTTCGGCCCTGATCTCCTGCTCCATCCGCACGGGCGCCGCCTGGCCGATCAGCAGGGACACGTTGGTGCGGATGAGGTTGAGCGCGACTCCGAGCAGCAGCAGGCCGATCGCCACCGAGGCGACGCCGTCCCACAGGGGGGATCCGGTCAGCTGGTAGGCCAGCAGGCCGCACGCGGCGATCAGCAGGCCCACCAGGGCGGCGCCGTCCTCGAAGAGCACGGCCTTCAGCGCGGTGTCGGTGGTTCTGGAGACGTAGCGCTGCGGGCTCACCCTCAGCCGCGCGGCCTCGGCGCGCACCTGTGACAGCGCCTTGAGGAACGAGAGGCCCTCGATGACGGCCGAGACCGCGAGGACGGCGTAGGAGATCCTCAGGTCGGCGAGCTCCTCGCCGTGACCGATCTCGTGCAGGCCGTGGGTGATGGAGAACCCGGCCCCGCCGATGAGGGTGGCGAAGGCGGCCATCAGCGCCCAGAAGAAGCCGGCCATGCCGTGCCCGAAGGGGTGCCGGGCGTCTGCGGGGTGGCCGGACCGGCGCACCGCGACGAACAGCAGTATCTCGGTGACCGTGTCGGCGGCCGAGTGCGCGGCCTCGGACAGCATCGCCGACGAGCCGCTGATCAGGCCCGCGACCAGCTTGGCCACCGCGATCGCGAGGTTGGCCAGGCCCGCCACGACCACCGTGCCGAGGCTCTCCGATCCGGCCTTCTCCGCCGCCTTGTCCACCACTCGATCACTGTACGTGCCTGTGAGCCACGTCTCAGGGACTGGACCGGAATAGTTGAAGGTTCACCTATGTTGATGCGGACATATAACCCATAAAGCATCTAAGGACACAAAATGGCTCTCGTGCTCTCCTCCGACGCCCAGAACCTGCTCTTCCGTGACGCCCGCACGGCGAACACCTTCACCGACGAGCCGGTCAGCGACGAGCAGATCCGGGCGATCTACGACCTGGTCAAGTACGCCCCGACCGCGATGAACCAGCAGCCGCTCCGGATCGTCCTGGTCCGCAGCCCCGAAGCCCGCGAGCGGCTGATCCCCCTCATGAGCCCGGGCAACCAGGCCAAGACCGCCGCCGCTCCGCTGGTCGCCATCCTCGCCGCCGACCTGGACTTCCACGAGGAGCTCCCCAAGGTCTTCCCGCACGCCACCGGCGCCAGGGACATGTTCGCCGCCGACGAGGCCAGGCGCGCCCACTCGGCCAGGTTCAACGCGACCCTGCAGCTCGGCTACTTCATCCTGGGCGTCCGCGCCGCCGGCCTGGCCGCCGGCCCGATGGCAGGCTACGACGCCGCCGGCATCGACAAGGAGTTCCTCGACGACGCCCACACCGTGCTGGCCGTCGTCAACATCGGCAGGCCCGGCGAGAACGCGTGGTTCGACCGTCTTCCCCGCCTGTCCTACGAGGAGGTGGTCACGGCCGTCTGATGTAGGTTCTGACCTATGAGCAGGGAGCGCGCCGACGCGGGAAGCGGAATGGCCGGCCGGCCGGAGCCGCCCGCACAGCAGACGGACGAGGGTGAGCGATCGGTGGACACCGAGGATCCCCGCTGGCTCAACTCGCTTGAGCAGCGGGCCTGGCGTGCCCACCTGGCCGCGCACAAGCTCCTGGAGCACCGGCTCGATCGCGATCTGCAGACCTTCGGGCTCTCGGTCAACGACTACGAGATCCTGGTCAACCTCTCGGAGCACCCCGAGCACCGCATGCGCATGAGCGACCTGGCCGACGCCACGATCCAGTCCCGCAGCCGCCTGTCCCATCAGATCTCCCGGATGGAGACGGCCGGACTGGTCGCCAGGGAGACCTGCGCCGACGACCGGCGCGGCACCTTCGCCGTGCTCACCGAGCACGGCTGGGCCACCATCCAGAAGGTCGCGCCGCACCACGTGGCCAGCGTGCGCCGGCACTTCATCGACCTGCTCACCGACGACCAGCTCCACGAGCTGGAGACGGCCTACGTCCCCGTGGTGAACCACCTCAAAAGCCTGCGCTGAAGCGAAACCGATACCGGCGGGTTCTCCCTTAGTTGACCGAGCGGTCGCTACGATCCGGCCATGTCTGCTCGCCGGATCCTCGTCGCCGCGGTGATCGCCGCGCTCTCCCTGATCACCGCGTGCGGCGGCGGTGGCTCCCCCGGTGACCAGGCGGCGCTGCCCGGCGGGGCCGAGCTGGTCAAGAAGTCCGCGGAGGCGATGCGGAGCGTCAAGTCCGCCGCCTTCACCATGGAGACCGAGGGCACCCCGCCGGTGCCGGTCAAGAAGGCCAGCGGCCGCCTCAGCGGGACCGGCGACGCCGACGGCACCATCAACATCGACCTGGCGGGCAGCCTCCAGGAGATCCAGTTCGTCCTGATCGGGGAGACCGTCCACTTCAAGGGCGTGACCGGCGGCTTCCAGAAGATATCGCGGAGCCAGCTGGCCTCGATCTACGACCCGTCGGCCATCCTCAACCCCGACAGGGGCATCGTCCAGCTCCTGAGCAACGCGCTGGACCCGAAGACCGAGGCCGAGGAGAAGGTGGACGGCACCGGCGCCTACCGGGTCTCGGCGACGCTCTCCCAGCAGGTCCTGGCCACGATGGTGCCGGGGCTCACGCAGAGCGTGAACGGCAGGCTCTGGATCGACAGGTCCACCAACCGCCTGCTCAAGGCCGACCTGCCGCTGAACGGCGGCAAGGTGATCGTCACCTTCCGCGACTACGACGTGCCGGTCCAGGTCACCGCACCGGCGGAGTGACCCGTGACCGACCCTGTCCCGCACCCCGCGACCGGCCGCCCGGCGACGCCCCCGGCGGCCGAGGATCCGACCGGCGCCCCTGCGACGCGCGGGGAGACCGGCTCCACGGCGCAGCCCGCGTCCGACCATGCGAGTCACCCCATCGCGCAGCCCGCGGCCGACCGTGCGGACGGCTCCACCACGCACCCGGCGCCCGGCCATGCGGACGGCTCCACCACGCAGCCCGCGGCCGACCGTACGAGCGACCCCGGGCCCGGCGGAGATCCGGCTGCCCGGCGGCGGACCGCGCTCGGCGTGGGCGGCACCGCGGTACTGCTGGCCGCCCTGGACGCCTATGTCGTGGTCACCGTCCTGGTCGACATCGCCAAGGACGCCGACGTCCCGCTGAACCACCTGGAGCGGGCCACCCCGATCGTCACCGGCTTCCTGCTGGGCTACATCGCGGCCATGCCGCTGCTCGGCCGGCTCTCCGACCGGTACGGCAGGCGCCCGCTGATCCATCTCTGCCTGGCGGGCTTCGCGGTCGGCTCGGTCGTCACCGCGCTGGGCGGCACGGTCGCCTGGCTGGTCGCCGGACGGGCCCTGCAGGGTCTGGCGGGCGGCGCGCTGCTGCCCATCACCATGGCCCTGGTCGGTGACCTGTGGGACGAGCGCGACCGCCCGGTGGCCCTCGGCGCGGTGGGCGCGGCCCAGGAGCTCGGCAGCGTGCTCGGCCCCCTGTACGGCGCGGCCCTGGCCGCCCTGGTGCCGCCCACCCTGCAACTGGGCGGCGTCCAGCTCGGCGGCTGGCGGTCGATCTTCTGGCTGAACCTCCCCCTGGTCGCCCTGGCCGCGGTGGCCGTGCACCGGTCCGTGCCGCCGCCGGTCCGCGGCCCGGCCGCCAGGACCCGCGTCGACGTGGTCGGCGGCCTGCTGCTGGCCCTGGCGCTGGGCCTGCTCGTGGCCGGGCTCTACAACCCCGACCCGAGCGCTTCGGTCCTGCCGCCGTGGGGCCTGCCCATGATCGTGGCGGGGGTGGCCTCCGCCGCCGCGTTCGCCGGGTGGGAGAGCCGGGCCCGGACCCGGCTGATCGACCTGGCGGGGGTCCTGCGCGGGCCGTTCTTCGCCACGCTCGGGGTGAGCTTCCTGACCGGCGCGGCACTGCTGGTCACGCTCGTGGACGTGCAGCTGTCGGCGCAGACGCTGCTCGGGCTGGAGACGCTGGACGGCGCGCTGGTGCTGTCCCGCTTTCTCGTCGCGCTCTCGGCGGCCGCGCTGCTGGGCGGGGTCGTGGCCCGCCGGTACGGCGAGCGGGTGGTCGCGGTGGCCGGGCTGGCGCTCGCCACGGCCGGCTACGTCCGGATCGGCCAGTGGCCCGCCGACCTGGCCGCCGCCGGATACCGCATGGACGTCGACCTGGTCGTCGCCGGGCTCGGCCTGGGCGTGGTGATCGCCCCCGTCTCCTCGGCGGTGCTGCGGGCCACACCGGCCGCCCAGCACGGCGTGGCGTCGGCGGCGGTGGTCGTGGCCCGGATGATGGGCATGCTGCTCGGTGTCGCCGGGCTGTCGGCCTGGGGTTTCCACCGCTTCCAGTCGCTCACCGCCGACCTGGACACGCCGCTGCCGTTCGGCGTGGACCCCACCGTCTACGCCGGGCGGCTGGCCGACTACGAGAGCAGGGTGCGGGCCGCCCTGCACATCGAGTACAGCGAGATCTTCCTGCTCACCGCCGCCCTGTGCGCGGCGGGGGCGCTGGTGGCGCTGCTGCTGCCGCACCGGCCGGCGGACGCGGCCGTGAAGTGAGCCGGACGCCCACTCGACAGCGGCTTGACCAGGGGTGGGACGAGGCGAGGGCCCGCGAGGTCCGGGAGGCGGCCGGTCCCGGGCGTCACGAACGGTCCCGAGAGTCACGGCCGGAGGGCCGATGAGAGCGCGGGACAGGGGCTCCGGCCCGGGAGGCGGCCGGCCTCCGTCCGAGGAGGCGCGGAAACGACAGACGGCCCGGCGTGAGCCGGGCCGTCCGCCGGCCGTCACTTCTTCTGGGCCGGCCGCTTCTCGCGGATCTTCATCGTGACCTCGATCGGAGAGCCGGCGAAGCCGAACTCCTCGCGGATGCGGCGCTCGATGAAGCGGCGGTAGGTCTCCTCGAGGAATCCCGAGGTGAACAGCACGAACTTGGGCGGCTCCGTCGACGCCTGGGTGGCGAAGAGGATCTTGGGCTGCTTGCCGCCCCGGACCGGGGGCGGGGTGGCCGCGACCAGGTCGGTGAGGAAGGCGTTGAGCCGGGCCGTGGGCACCCGGGTGGACCAGGACTCCAGCGCCCTGTCGATGGCCGGGACGAGCTTCTCCACGTGCCAGCCGGTCTTGGCGGAGATGTTGGCCCGCAGCGCCCACGGAACGCGGATGAGCTGGCGGTCGATCTCCTTCTCCAGGTAGTAGCGGCGGTCCTCGTCGAGGAGGTCCCACTTGTTGAACGCCACGACCATGGCCCGGCCCGACTCGATCACCAGGGAGATGATCCGCAGGTCCTGCTCGGTCAGCACCTCGCTGGCGTCGATGAGCACGACCGCGACCTCCGAGCGCTCCAGCGCGCCCCGGGTGCGCATGCTCGCGTAGAAGTCGGCGCCCTTCAGCTCGCGGTCGCGCCGGCGGATGCCGGCGGTGTCGACGAAGCGCCAGGTCTTGCCGCCGAGCTGGACCAGCTCGTCGACCGGGTCACGGGTGGTGCCCGCCATCGGGTCGACGAGCACCCGCTCCTCACCCGCCAGCTTGTTCAGCAGCGAGGACTTGCCCACGTTGGGCTTGCCCAGCAGGGCCACCCGGCGCGGGCCGCGCTCGACGCCGAAGCGCTGCTGCGGCGTCTCCGGCAGCTTGTCCAGGATCACATCCAGCAGGTCGCCGCTGGAGCGGCCGTGCAGGGCCGAGACCGGCTGCGGCTCGCCCAGGCCCAGGGCCCACAGGGCGGCGGCCTCCAGCTCCATCTGCTGGTTGTCGACCTTGTTCGCGGCCAGGATGACCGGCTTGCCGGAGCCACGCAGCACATGGCCGACGATCTCGTCGGCGTCGGTCACGCCCACCACGGCGTCCACCACGAACAGGATCACATCGGCCAGCTCGGCCGCGACCTGCGCCTGCTCGGCGATCTTCAACGCCATGCCGGTCGCGTCGGGATCCCAGCCGCCGGTGTCGACCACCGTGAACCGGCGGCCACGCCAGGTGGCGTCGTAGGTGACCCGGTCGCGGGTCACGCCCGGCACGTCCTCCACGACCGCCTCGCGGCGGCCGATGATCCGGTTGACCAGGGTGGACTTGCCCACATTGGGGCGGCCCACCACGGCCACGACCGGCTGCGGGCCGGAGTCGTGGCCCGCTTCCTGCTCAGAGCTGTCGTCGGTACCCAGATCGGCCAGCTCAGCCTCGATCCAGCCGCTGTCTTCTTCCCCGGTCACGCCTTTTCCTTAATCACACGTAGCACCACGGCGATGACCTCTTCCAGGTTCAGCGCCGTGGTGTCCAGTTCGACGGCGTCGGCCGCCATCGAGAGCGGGTCTGCCTTCCGCGTCGAGTCCAGGGTGTCGCGCCTGGCCATCGCGGCCTTCTGCGCCTCCACCGTGGTGCCGGTGAGCTCCGCCGTACGGCGCAGCGCCCGGGCGTCCGCGCTCGCGGTCAGATAGATCTTGACCGGGGCGTCGGGCGTGACCACCGTGCCGATGTCACGGCCCTCGACGACGATGTCGCCGGCGCCGATGACCTCACGCTGCTCGGCCACCAGCCGGCGCCGCACCTCGGGCACGGCGCTGACCGCGGAGACGGCGGCGGTGACCTCGGAGGTGCGGATGGCCACGGCGGCGTCGACGCCGTCCACGGCCACCGACGGGGCGTCCGGGTCGGTGCCCATGGAGAGAACCGGCTCCATGGCCCTGGCCGCGATCGCCCCGGGGTCGGTGAGATCGACGCCCCGTTCGAGCATCCACCACGTGATCGCCCGATACATCGCTCCGGTGTCGAGATAACGCAGCCCCAGCGCCCGCGCGACCCCGCGCGACGCGCTCGACTTGCCCGACCCCGAAGGACCGTCCATGGCGACGACCAGTCCGGTCACGACGCCTCTCCCTTGCAGCCCGCTTCAGTTGTCCGTACGAGGCTACCGGGAGCGGGGACGGAAGCACGCATCGATCGCCCCTGAGCGTCCCGCCTCCCGCCGGAGCGGGCGCGGGACGGACCCGTTACGGCAGCTGCCAGCCGTGCGCGCGCAGCGCCTCCGACAGCGTCTCCACCGCCTCGGGCTGCACGGACAGGTCGGCGGCGCCCAGCGGCAGCCCGGGGGCGTGCTCCAGCCGGACGTCCTCGATGTTGACGCCCGCCTCCTCGGCCACCAGGAACAGCCGGGCCAGCTCGCCCGGACGGTCACCGATGATGACCTGGACGGTCGCATAGGTGCGTGCCGGGCCTCCGTGCTTGCCGGGGATCCGGCCCGTGCCCGCGACGCCGCGGTGCAGCAGCTCGGTGACCCGCCCCATGGCCGCCGGGTCGGCGGAGGCCCGCAGCGAGGCGGCCGCGGCCGCCAGGTCGGCGGCCACCGCCTCCAGCACGTCGGCCACCGGCAGCGCGTTGCCCGACAGGATCCCGGTCCACAGGCCCGGGTCGCCGGCCGCGATGCGCGTGACGTCACGGACCCCCTGCCCGGCCAGGCCGAGCGCGGTCTCCGGCGCCTCGGCGAGCCGGGCGGCCACCGCGGAGGCGGCCACGTGCGGGGCGTGCGAGACGACCGCGACGGCCCTGTCGTGCTCGGCGGCCTCGACCTCGACGGCCTCGCCGCCGCAGAGCTTGATCAGCCCGCGCAGGGCCTCCACCGCGTCGGGCGAGGTCTCCTCCGTCGGGCACAGCGCCCACGGACGGCCCAGGAACAGGTCGGCCCGGGCCGCGGCGGGCCCCGAGCGCTCCCGGCCGGCCAGCGGGTGCCCGGCGATGTAGGTGGTCAGATCGCAGCCGAGGTCGGCGGCCTGCCGGAGCGGGAGCGCCTTGACGCTGGCCACGTCGGTGTAGAAACGGGCGGCGCCGGCCTTCTGGAGGTCGGCGAGCCGGTCGGCGACCACGTGCGGGGGGACCGCGATGACCGCGAGGTCCACGCTGCGCCCGGCGGTCCACTCGGTGCCGGCGCCCAGCTCCCGGGCCAGCCGTACGGCTCCGGCGTCGCGGTCGGCCAGGTAGACGGTGACCCCCTGCTCGCGCAGGGCCAGGGCGACCGAGGTGCCGATCAGGCCGGTGCCGACGACGAGGACGCTTTCGAGGCCGCTCACGCGTGCTCCCTGGGCTCGGCGGGCGTGGTGACGCATGACGGGGTCACTGGGCGATGTCCACACGCAGCGCCACCGCGCCGCGCAGGTAGACGTGCTGGATCTCCTGGCGGGGCCGGTCGGTCTCCACGTGGGCCATCAGCCGGACGACATGGGGCAGCGCGCCCGGGACGTCGATCTCGGAGGCGCAGATCAGCGGCACGTCGTGGAAACCGAGCTTGCGGGCGGCCAGGGCGGGGAACTCCGCGGTCAGGTCGGGCGTGGCCGTGAAGATCACGCTGATCACGTCGTCGGTCGTGAGCCTGTTGCGCCCCATCACCTCGGTGACCAGCTCGGTCACCCCGGCCAGGATGGCCTCCCGGTCGTTGCCCTCGACCTGGATCGCGCCGCGGATCGCCCGCACCATCGTCGTTCCTCCATACCGTTCGCGCCGGGCCACCCACGGGCGGCCCGGCGCGTCCTGGACGTGCGTATTACGGAAGGTTACAGGCCGACGGCGGCGTAGAGTTCGCCGACTTCCTTGAGGGTCAGCGCGCGGACCGTGCCCGGCTTGAGGCGGCCGAGCTTGACCGGGCCGAACTCGATGCGGGCCAGGTCGATGACCGGGTGCCCGACCTCCTCCAGCATGCGGCGGACGATGTGCTTGCGGCCCTCGTGCAGGACGATCTCCACCAGGGCCTGCTGCCCGTGCTCCTGGACCAGGGTGAAGGAGTCGGCCTTGGCGATGCCGTCCTCCAGGTCGATGCCCTTCTTCAGGCGCCGGCCCAGGTCCCGCTCGATCTTGCCGGGAACCTTCGCCCAGTATTTCTTCTGCACGCCGTAGCTCGGGTGGGTGAGCCGGTTGGCCAGCTCGCCGTCGTTGGTGAGCAGGATGAGACCCTCGGTCTCGGTGTCAAGACGGCCCACGTGGAACAGCCGCTCGGTGCGGTCGGCCACGAAGTCGGCCAGTGAGGGGCGGCCGTCGGGGTCGGACATGGTGCTGACGACGCCGATCGGCTTGTTGATGGCGAGGTAGACCAGGTCGGGCATCGTCGGCAGGCGCTTGCCGTCCACGTGGATGACCTGCTTGGCCGGGTCGACCCGGGCGCCGAAGCGGCGGACCACCTGGCCGTCGACCGTCACCCGGCCGTCGCCGATCATGTCCTCGCAGGCCCTGCGGCTGGCCACACCCGCCTGGGCGAGGACCTTCTGCAGCCGGACGCCGTCCGGGACCTCGGTGGTGTCGCGCTCGTCGACGTAGTCGCGGTCGTAGAAGTCGGAGTCCCGCTTGGGCTGGCGGGAGGTCTTGAACCGGTCGTTCTCGATCGCGCCGGGCCTGCGCTCGGCCTTGGCGGGGCCGCGGCCCGCGGCGGCGCGGGGCTCGCCGTACGAGCCCGCCCGCTTACCGCCGATCGTCTGGACCTCGTCCCGCCGCCCGGTCCTGCCGTACCGGCCACGGGAGCCGCCGCCGGCCGCCTCACCGCGGCCACTGTCCGGACCGGACCGGCCGCGCTGGCCGCCGCGGTCGTCACGGCGCGGACCGTCGGAGCGGAAACCACCGCGGTCATCGCGGCGCGGACCGTCCGAACGGAAACCGCCCTGCGATCCACCGCGGTCGTCACGGCGCGGGCCGTCGGAGCGGGAACCACCCTCGGCGGGCCTGCCGTAACGGCTGCGCGAACCGTCGCGCTCGGCCCGGAAACCACCGCGGTCATCGCGGCGCGACGGGTCGGAGCGGAAACCGCCCTGCGATCCACCACGGTCATCGCGGCGCGGACCGTCCGAACGGAAACCGCCCTGCGATCCACCACGGTCATCGCGGCGCGGACCGTCCGAACGGAAACCGCCCTGCGATCCACCACGGTCATCGCGGCGCGGACCGTCCGAACGGAAACCGCCCTGCGATCCACCGCGGTCGTCACGGCGCGGACCGTCGGAACGGAAGCCACCACGGTCGTCGCGGCGCGGGCCGTCGGAGCGGGAACCACCCTCGGCGGGCCTGCCGTAACGGCTGCGCGAACCGTCGCGCTCGGCCCGGAAACCACCGCGGTCATCGCGGCGCGACGGGTCGGAGCGGAAACCGCCCTGCGATCCGCCGCGGGATCCGCCGGAGCGGGAGCCGCCCCGGGAGTTGTCGCCTCCACGGGGGCCGCCACCGCGCGGGGCTCCGCCACGGCCTCGACCGCGTCCATCACCGGACGGGGTGCTGCGCCTGCTGTTCACTACTTGTGCTCCTCTAGGGTTTCCACGTCATCGGGAAGGAACGGCGCCAGTTCGGGGAGCTCGTCGAGATCCCGCAGGCCCATCCGTTCCAGGAAGAACGAACTTGTCCGGTAGAGCACGGCCTGGCTCTCCGGTTCGGTGCCGGCCTCTTCGACCAGCCCCCGCGTCACCAGCGTGCGCATGACACCGTCGCTGTTGACGCCTCGGATGGCCGCCACCCGGGCCCGGCTGACCGGCTGCCGGTAGGCGACCACGGCCAGGGTCTCCAGTGCGGCCTGGGTGAGCCGCGTCTGCTGGCCGTCGCGGACGAACCGCTCCACGAGGGCCGCGCACTCGGCCCGCGTGTAGAACCGCCAGCCACCCGCGACCTCTCTCAGATCGAAACCCCGGCCGCTGTCGGTGTATTCCGCCGACAGCTCACGGAGTGCGGCGGCGACCTCGCCGGTGGGCCGTTCGAGGACCTGGGCGAGGGTCATCTCGCTGACCGGTTCGTCGACCACGAGCAGGATGGCCTCCAACCCGGCGCGCAGGTCCGGCTCGGGCACCACGTCAGTCATGGGCAGGCTCTCTCTTGGTGCTCTCGTCGTAGTCGTCGGCCACGGCGACGTCCCCGTCGTCGCTCCCGGTCCAGGTCACGTGCAGTTCTCCGAGGGGCTCCACCTGGTCGAAGGAGACGGCCGCCTCCCGGTAGAGCTCCAGGACGGCCAGGAAACGCGCGACGACCTCGAAGGTGCCGGCGCAGTCGGAGGTGAGGGCCCGGAAGGTCGCCCGGCGCACCCGCCGCAGCCGCTCGACAAGGATAACCGCCTGATCCCTGACATTGGCGAGCGGTTGGTAGATGTGGGCGACGGAGACCGACGGGGGCGTCTTGGGCGCGAAGGCCCGCTGGGCGAGCTGGGCCAGGCGCTCGGGGCCGATGCCCAGGACCAGCTCGGGCAGGAGGTCGGCGAACTGGGCCTCCATCGGCACGGTCCGCGGGTAGCGCAGGGCCTCCTCGGCCATCCGCCCGGAGAAGACCTTCACGACCTCCTTGTAGGCCCGGTACTGCAGGAGGCGGGCGAACAGCAGGTCACGCGCCTCCAGGAGGGCGAGGTCCTCCTCGTCGTCGACCTCGCCGGAGGGCAGCAGCCTGGCCGCCTTGAGGTCGAGCAGGGTCGCGGCGACGAGCAGGAAGTGGCTGGTCTGCTCCAGATCCCACTCCGGACCCCGGGCCCGGATGTAGGCGATGAACTCGTCGGTGACCCGGCTGAGCGAGACCTCGGTGATGTCGAGCTTGTGCTTGGAGATCAGACCGAGCAGCAGGTCGAAGGGGCCCTCGAAGACCTCCAGGTGCACCCGGAAGGTGTTGTCGGCCGGCTGCGCCCCGAGGGCGCCGTCGGCCGGCTGCGGCTGCTCGGTCATCCCACCATTGTCCCGCACCCGGGACCGCAATCACCGCTCCAGCGCGGCCCACCTGGTGAGGACCTCGCGGGCCAGCTCGCGGTAGGCGCTGGCGCCGAGCGAGGAGGAGTCGAAGCTGGTGATGGGCTCACCGGCGACGGTGGCGTCGGGGAAACGGACCGTCCGGTTGATCACTGTGTGGTAGACCTTGTCGTCGAACGCCTCGACCACCCGGGCCAGCACCTCGCGGCCGTGCAGGGTCCGCGCGTCGTACATGGTGGCGAGCAGGCCCTCGATGACCAGGTCCTCGTTGATGCGCTGCTGGACCTTGATGATGGTGTCCATGAGCAGCGCGACCCCGCGCAGCGCGAAGAACTCGCACTCCAGCGGCACCATGACGCCGTGGGCGCAGGCCAGCGCGTTGATCGTGAGCAGGCCCAGAGAGGGCTGGCAGTCGATCAGGCACACGTCGTATTCGGGCAGGAGGGGCTTGATCACCCGGCCGAGCACCTGCTCGCGGGCGACCTCCGTGACGAGCTGGACCTCGGCCGCCGACAGGTCGATGTTGCTGGGCAGCAGGTCCATGCCCTCGACACCGGTCTCCATCAACACGTCCCTGGCGGTGATCTGCCGCTCCATCAGGAGGTTGTAGACCGTCAGGTCGAGCTGGTGAGGGTTGATCCCGAGGCCGACGGAGAGGGCGCCCTGCGGGTCGAAGTCGACCAGCAGCACCTTGAGCCCGGCCTCGGCCAGCGCCGCGCCCAGGTTGATGGTGGTGGTCGTCTTGCCGACGCCGCCCTTCTGGTTGACCATGGCCACGACACGCGCCGGCCCGTGCACCGTACGGGGGGGCGGGTCGGGAAAGACCGGACGGGGTCGCCCGGTCGGGCCGAGGACTCCCCCAGTGTGAGGGGTCCCGGCGGTCTTGGTGTCCCCCCAGGGATTCTCGGGGTTTCCGGGGGTCGTTCCCCGGACAGAACCGTCGGTGGTCACAGTCACCAGTCGAACCTCCCTGACGGCCTCGAACCGGACCGTCCGGACGGACACTATGGCGTCAACACGTATGCGGCAAGGCGGCACGCCCGGATATAAGCAAGGTCAATGCCGCGCGCGCGGGTGCGCCGCGGCATAGGCCTCGCGGAGCTTGTCGACCGTGACCAGGGTGTATACCTGCGTGGTGGTCACCGAGGCGTGGCCGAGTAGTTCCTGAACCACCCTAACGTCCACACCCCCGTCAAGGAGGTGCGTTGCGAACGAATGTCGCAAGATATGTGGCGAGATTCCCGCCAGCCCTCCGCGCTCGGCGGCCGCCTGGAGGACCTCCCAGGCGCCCTGGCGGGTGAGCCGGCCGCCTCTGGCGTTGAGGAAGAGCCCCGAGGTGCCCCTGCCGTGGGCGGCGATGCCCGGGCGCGCCCGGGTGAGGTAGGCGCCCAGCGCCTCCCGGGCGAAGCGGCCCAGGGGCACCAGGCGGACGCGTCCGCCCTTGCCGCGCAGGCGCACCTGCTGGGTCTGCGCGCCCAGGTCGACGTCGTCCACGGCGAGCCCCACGGCCTCGGAGATGCGCGCGCCCGTGCCGTACAGCAGCTCCAGCAGCGCCCGGTTGCGCATCGTGAGCGGCGCGCCCTCCGGGCCAGAGGCGGCGATGAGTCGCTCCACGTCGTCCACGCTGATCGCCTTGGGCAGCCGCCGGAGCTGCCGCGGCGGGCGCACCCCGTGGGCCGGGTCGTGGTCGGAGACGCCCTCGCGCAGCGCGAAGCGGTGCAGGCCGCGGACCGCGGAGACGGCGCGCGCCGTCGAGCTGGCGACGAGGGCCTGGTGCTCCTCGTCGCCCTCTCTGAGCGCGGTCAGGAAGGCCGTGACGTCGGCCTCGGCGATCTCACCGAAGGTGACGCGGCCACGGTTCTTCAGGTGCTCCACATACCGCAGGAGGTCACGGCGGTAGGAGGCCAGTGTGTTGGCAGCCAGGCCCCTCTCCAGCGCCAGGTGGGAGAGGTAGCTGGAGAGGACGGCCTCCGTCTCGCTCAGGGTGTCCTCCTGTCATGCCTCCGGCGCGTCGGCGGGCCGCAGGGAGGCGAAAGCATCCGCCGAAGCGGCGTATGCGGCGAGAATACCGGCCACGGCTTGGGAATTGTGGATCATTCCCGCCAGGGCACGCCGAACCGCGTCGGACAGGGGAATCCAGACCACCGGCATGTCGACCTCCTCGTGCCGGTGGACGAAGTCGAGCTCCCCGTCGGGGATGGGGCTCAGCCCCCTGGCGAGGAAGATGCGGGTCCGCTCGTCGGTCATCCCCGGGGAGGTGAAGGCGTCGATCAGGGTGTGCCAGGTCTCCGCCCGATAGCCCGCCTCCTCCGCCAGCTCGCGCGCGGCTCCGACGTGCAGCGGCTCGCCCTCCATGTCACGCAGGCCCGCCGGCAGCTCCCAGAGCATCCGCCGGACCGCGTGGCGGTATTGGCGGATCATCAGCACCCGGTCCTGTTCGTCGAGCGCGACCACGGCCACCGAGCCCGGATGGACCGCGTAGTCGCGGTTGACGACCTCCTCGTCCTGCATGAGGACCGCGTCGGTCACCGCGGTGATGACGCGCCCCCTGAAGTGCTCGGTGGAGGAGAGGACCTTCCACTCCTCCGGGACGTCCTGGACGTCGAGCCCGGAGTCGCTCACTTGCCCCGCCCGGCCTTGGCCGTGCTGCCACGGCTGTCGGCGTAGGCCAGGGCGGCGCCGACCAGGCCCTTGAACAGGGGGTGCGCGCGGGTCGGCCGGGAGCGGAACTCGGGGTGCGCCTGGGTGCCGATGAAGAACGGGTGGACGTCGACGGGCAGCTCGGCGTACTCCACCAGGCGTCCGTCGGGCGACAGGCCGGAGAAGACCATGCCGACCTTCTCCAGCTCCCCGCGGTAGGAGTTGTTGACCTCGTAGCGGTGGCGGTGGCGCTCGTCCACCTTCGCCATGCCGTACAGCTGGCGGGCGAGGGAGCCCTCGGTGAGCTTGGCCGGGTAGAGGCCCAGCCGCATGGTGCCGCCCATGTCGCGCTCGCCGGAGACGACGTCCTCCTGGTCGGCCATGGTGGAGATGACCGGATGGGTGGTCTCGGGGTCGAACTCGGTGCTGCCGGCGTCCTCGATTCCGGCGAGGTTGCGGGCGGCCTCGATGACCATGCACTGCATGCCCAGGCAGATGCCGAGCAGCGGGATCTTGTTCTCCCGCACGTGCCGGATGGCGCCGAGCTTGCCCTCGATGCCGCGCACGCCGAAGCCGCCGGGGACGAGCACGCCGTCCACGCCGTCGAGCTCACGGGCGGCGCCCTCGGGGGTCTCGCAGTCGTCGCTCTTGACCCAGCGGATGTTGACGCGGGCGTCGTTGGCGAAGCCGCCCGCGCGCATCGCCTCGGTGACGGACAGGTAGGCGTCGGGCAGGTCGATGTATTTGCCGACCAGCGCGATCGTGACCTCCTTGGCCGGGCGGTGCACCCGGCGCAGGAGCTGCTCCCACTCCTTCCAGTCGACGTCGCGGAAGGGCAGGCCGAGGCGGCGCACCACGTAGGCGTCCAGGCCCTCGGAGTGCAGCACCTTGGGGATGTCGTAGATGCTCGCCGCGTCGATGGCGGAGACGACGGCGTCCTCGTCGACGTCGCACATGAGGCTGATCTTGCGCTTGAGCGAGTTGGTGATCGGCCGGTCGGAGCGGCACACGATCGCGTCGGGCTGGATGCCGATGCTGCGCAGCGCGGCGACCGAATGCTGGGTCGGCTTGGTCTTCAGCTCGCCGCTCGGCCCGATGTAGGGCAGCAGCGAGACGTGCAGGAAGAACACGTTGTCGCGGCCGACCTCGTGGCGGACCTGGCGGACGGCCTCCAGGAAGGGCAGCGACTCGATGTCGCCGACGGTGCCGCCGACCTCGGTGATGACCACGTCCACGTCGGGGCCGGCCATGGACCGGATACGGTCCTTGATCTCGTTGGTGATGTGCGGGATGACCTGCACGGTGTCACCGAGATACTCGCCGCGGCGCTCCTTGGCGATGACGTTGGAGTAGACCTGGCCGGTGGTCACGTTCGCCGAGCCGTGCAGCTCGGTGTCGAGGAAGCGCTCGTAGTGGCCGACGTCGAGGTCGGTCTCCGCCCCGTCGTCGGTGACGAAGACCTCACCGTGCTGGAACGGGTTCATCGTCCCGGGGTCGACGTTGAGGTAGGGATCGAGCTTCTGCATGGTGACCCGCAGACCACGCAGTTTGAGAAGGCGTCCGAGGCTCGACGCCGTCAGTCCCTTACCGAGACTGGAGGCGACGCCGCCGGTGACGAACAGATGCTTGGTGTGTGCGGCGCTGCGCAAGAAGTCTCCCGTGGTCGTCATAGATCGGTCGGCACGCCCTGATAGCGGCCCACCTGTCCACGGACTCTCAGGTTATCAAACCGTTCCCCCGAACTGTCCGTACAACCCCACCACCCGTATTCCACTGAAAAATGACCAAGCGGTAACTTAGGCCGTTATGTCGATTCGTGGCGTGATACGGCGTGCCGCCGGCAGCCTCATTCACCGCGGCTGGGCCGCGATCCGGGCGGCCGGCACCGTGAGCCCGGCCAGTCCGGCCGGTTACCGCTTCCGCCGCCTCGGCGAGGGCGCCTGCCTGTCGTTCCCGGTCGGCGCGATCTTCGGCGAGGCGTGGATCGAGATAGGCGACCACACCCTGGTCGGCGAGCGCGTCTCCATCTCCGCCGGCATGGGTCCCGGGGTGGACCTGGGCCCGGACTCGATCGTGCGGATCGGCGGGAGCTGCTCGATCGGCCGGGGCAGCCACATCGTCGGCCACCAGTCGATCGACATCGGCGACCACGTGTTCACCGGCCCGTACGTCTACATCACCGACCAGAACCACGTCTACGACGACCCGGAGACGCCGATCGGCCGCCAGTGGCCGCGCAACAACCCCGTGGCCATCGGCTCGGGCTCCTGGCTGGGCACCGGCGCGATCATCCTGCCGGGCACCCGGATCGGCAGGCAGTGCGTGGTCGCGGCCGGGGCCGTGGTGCGCGGCGAGTTCCCCGACCACAGCGTGATCGCCGGCGTGCCGGCCAAGGTCGTCCGCCGCTACGTCGCCGGGGACGGCTGGCTGCCGCCCCACCTCAACGGCGCCCGCCCCGAATCCGCCGAGCGTCTCACACACGCCGGAGCCACCGGACCCGCCGGACCCGTGAGATCCGTCGAGCCCGCCGGAGCCCTGGACGCGGCCGGAGCCACGAGGCCCACCGGCCCCACGAGACCCGTCGAGCCCGCCGGAGCCCTGGACGCGGCCGGAGCCACGAGGCCCACCGGCCCCACGAGACCCGTCGAGCCCGCCGGGGTCCTGGACGCGGCCGAGGCCGTCGGGCCTGCCGGGTCCGGCGGGCCCGTCGAGCCGCTCGGGTCCGGGTCGATCGGCGCCTGAGCCGGGCCGGACCCTGGACCGAACAAGATTCTGGATTTACGGTCGCGGCATGCGCACCGCGATCTGCGAGAGATTCGGCGTCGAGTTCCCCCTCTTCGCCTTCAGCCACTGCCGCGACGTGGTCGCCGCGGTGACCAACGCGGGCGGGCTCGGCGTGCTCGGCGCCGTCGCCTACTCACCCCAGCAGCTCGACACGGAACTGAACTGGATCGACGGGCAGGTCGGCGGCCGGCCGTACGGGGTGGACGTCCTCGTCCCCGGCCGGATCGACGCGTCGGCGGCCGACCGGAGCGCCCGCCTCCTCGACTTCATCCCCGACCGGCACCTCGACTTCGTGACGCACCTGTTCGGCAAGTACGGCGTGGGCATGCCCGAGCCGTTCACCGGCGCGATGTCGGCCTACGCCGACGAGGTGGGCCGCCGGGTGACCGCCGAGGGCGCGACCGGCCTCATCGACGTGGCGCTCAGGCACCCGATCGGTCTCATCGCCAGCGCGCTCGGCCCGCCCCCGCCGGAGATGGTGGCCAGGGCGAGAGAGGCGGAGGTCCCGGTCGCCGCCCTGGTCGGGACCGTCGAGCACGCCCGGCGCCAGGTGGCCGCGGGGGCCGACGTGATCGTGGCGCAGGGCTCGGAGGCGGGCGGGCACACCGGTGACATCTCCACCATGGTGCTGGTCCCCCAGGTCGTGGACGCCGTGGACGTGCCGGTGCTGGCGGCGGGCGGCATCGCCGGCGGCCGCCAGATGGCCGCGGCGCTCGCGCTGGGGGCCGAGGGGGTGTGGTGCGGCTCGGTCTGGCTGACCACGGAGGAGGCCGAGACCCTGCCCTCGGTCAAGCGCAAGCTGCTCGCGGCCACCTCCTCCGACACCGTGCGGTCCCGGTCGCGGACCGGCAAGCCCGCCCGGCAGTTGAGGTCCGCCTGGACCGAGGAGTGGGACGGGGCCCAGGAGAGTCCGGGCCCGCTGCCGATGCCGCTGCAGATGCTGCTGGCCGAGGGCGCGATGGCCAGGATCGGCCGGGCCGCCGACAGCGGCGACCCCGGGGCCGGCGAGCTCGTCAACTACTTCGTCGGGCAGGTCGTCGGCCAGCTGAACCGGGTCGGACCGGCCCGCCGGGTCGTCCACGACATGATCGAGGAGGCCGCCGCCACCCTGGAGCGCCTGCGGGCCGTCACCGACGGCGGGCACCACCCCGGGCCGTGACACCACGGCGACACCACGGCACCGGCGAGCGTCACCACGAGCCCGCACGCCGTCGGGCCGGCGGCCCCGTCCCGGGCCGTGACACCGCGCGGCGTCCGCCGGGCCGTCGGACGCAGTCCCGGACCGTGACACCGCGTGGCGCCCGCCGGGCCGGGTCCCGGCACCGGAGCCCGCCCGGACGCCCCGCCGTCGGGCCGAGCGGCCCGCCGTCCGGGTTGAGCGGTCCGACATCCGGTCGAGCGGTCCGTCGTCCGGCTGAGCGGCCCGTCGTCCCTCTGAGGACGGAGGCGGCGTCACCCGCCGGGCGGAAATCGCCGTGTGCCCAGGTGGATTGGGGTGGATATCCCTTGTGAGGAGACGAGCCCCGCTCATAGCTTCTCCGGTGTTCGCTCATGCCGACGGATATGGCGGGGCGGTTGGGGAGGGGATCGTGTTGAGCGGAGTACGTTTCGGCCGCCGACTGCTCGCAGCGGCTTCGGGGAGTGTCGCGGCGCTGGCCGTGACGGCGGTGCCCGCCGTGGCGGCGCACGCGGCCGACGACACGGTCAAGGTCGTCGCCAAGGGCCTCGACAGTCCGCGCGGGCTGATGTTCGGCCCCGACGGCACGCTCTACATCGCCGAGTCCGGCCACGGCGGCAAGGTCAAGTGCGCCTCGCCCCCGGCCCCGGAGGGCGAGAAGGCGGAGAAGACGTGCCTGGGCCTGACCGGCCAGGTGAGCACGCTCAAGGACGGCAAGACCTCGGTGCTGCTCGACGGCCTGCCCTCGGCGGCCAGCGGCGGGTTCGCGCTCGGCCCGCACGACGTCGCCCTCACCGAGAAGGGCGACCTGCTGGTGACGGTCGGATTCTCCGGCGACACCGCCTTCCGCGCCAAGCTCGGCCCCAAGGCCGCGCCCCTGGGCACGCTGCTGACGATCTCCAAGAAGGGCCGGCGGATCTCCGTCGCCGACCTGGCCGCCTACGAGACCAAGCACAACCTCGACCGCAAGGACAAGGGCAGCGCGGTCGACTCCTACCCGTTCGGGGTGGCCCCGCTGCCCGGCGGTGGCGCGCTGGTCACCGACACCGGGGGCAACTCCGTGCTGCGGGTGGGCAAGAAGGGCGGCGTCAGCACCGAGGCGGTCTTCCACGCCCGCTCCGTGCCGGCCCCGCCGGCGCTGAAGATGCCGAAGGGCAGCAAGATCCCGATGCAGTCGGTCCCGATGGGCATCACCCAGGGCCCGGACGGCGCCTACTACGTGGCCGAGCACGGCGGCTTCCCGAACCCGGAGGGCTCCGCCCGGGTGTTCCGCCTGGAGCGGGGGAAGGTCACCACCGCCGCGCAGGGCTTCACCACGGTCGTCGACGTGGCCTTCGACGCCGAGGGCCGGATGGTCGTCCTGGGCTCGGTCGGGCCGATCCCGGCCGACGGCATGACCAAGAGCGCCGTCTACCGGATCGAGTCCGACGGCACCCGCACCGAACTTCTCCGACCCGGCACGCTGGTCACCCCGCTCAGCGTGGCCGTCGGCCCCGACGGCGCCGTTTACGTGGCCAACAAGGCCATGGTGCCCGGCAAGGGCGAAGTACTCCGGGTCCCCGTCCCGGAGTAGCCCTCACGGGGGACACGAGGGGCGCATCCCGCACGGGGTGCGCCCCTTGTCGTTCTCACCTCAGACGATTCCCGGCGCCCGGCGGGATCCATCGGCGGCCGGGAATCGTTGAAGGAGGGGACGAGACGGAGGGAGGCGCGATGCTCGCGGCACTGACAGGTCTGGGGCTCTCCACCGCAGCGGGGCTGAACGCCTACATCCCCCTGCTGGTGGTCGGTCTGATCGCCAACTTCACCGATCAGCTACGGCTGCCGCAGGAGTTCGCCTGGCTGTCCAACGGATGGGTGCTCGGGATCATCGGCGTGCTGCTGCTGGCCGAGATCGTGCTCGACAAGGTGCCGGTGGTCGACAGCGTCAACGACATGATCCAGACCGTGGTCCGCCCGGTCTCCGGCGGCGTCGTCTTCAGCGCCACCGAGGCGGCGGCCCGGCTCGACGGCTCGACCTGGATGAGCCACAACCCCTGGCTGAGCTGGGTGCTGGGCATCGGGATCGCGCTGGCCGTGCACGTGATGAAGACGACCGCCAGGCCCGTGGTCAACGCCTCGACCGCCGGGGTCGGCGCGCCCGTGGTCAGCACGGTGGAGGACGCCGGATCGCTCGGCATCAGCCTGGTCGCGATCTTCCTGCCGGTCCTGGTCGTCGTCGTGGTGGCCGTGCTGGCCCTGTCCGCCTGGTGGGTGGTCCGCAAGGTACGGCGGCGGCGCCGCACGCTCCGGCGGAGCCCGGCGTGAGCACCGTGCCCGGCCCGGACGCCGGGTCTCGGGTGAACACCACCGTGCCCGACATGAACGCGGAACCCGGCACGGACACCGGACCCCAGGCGAACACCGTGCCCGGCACGGACACCGGGCCTCAGGTGAACACCGTGCCCCGCGTGGACGCGGGGCCGGACCCGGACGGTGACCGCGCCTACGCGGCCGCGCGGGCTATGCTCGAAACACCCCGTTACGCCCCTGCTGGGAGGTGGCTTCGATCGGCACTTTCATCACCATCGTGCTGGTGATCCTCCTGTTCCTCCTCCTCATGGGGGCGGCTGGAATCTACCTGCTGGTCAAGGTCGGCAAGAAGGCCACCAAGAAGGCCCGCAAGGTGAGCACCCGCGTCGCCTCCCACATGGCGGCCATGGGCACCGGCGACGCGGCCGAGACCGAGCGGATGCGGCTGGACCTGCGCCGCGAGGTCTCCCTGACCCGCCAGGCGGTGGACCAGGCGCTGCACGACGGCTGGGGACTCGGCGACCTGCCGCATCTCGTGGCCGAGATCAGCACGCACGCCGACCAGCTCGACGCCCAGCTCGGCATCTACGCCCAGGAGCGCCGTGTGTCGGCCTATGTCGACCACACCGCGCTGGGCCGCCTGCGCGACCACCACGCCAAGCTGACCACGGCCTGCGCCCGGATCCGCGCCGACCTGCTCAACGACCGGATGACGCACGCGGCCGGGGGCATCGACGAACTCCAGAGCCGCACCGATCTGGAGATCGAGGCGCGCCGCCGCGCCCCCGATCCCCTGGACCAGATCGACGAGCTCTACAACCGCACGATGGTCGAGCGCTCCCGCCCCGACGACCTGCGCTGAGCCGCCGCCGGAGCTCTCCGACACCGGGACCAGGTATTTCCGGCATCGGCGGTCGGCCCGCCGTCCACACCGTCGGCTGGAGCCCGCCGTCAAGGCCGGCGCTCCCATCGGGATCCACCGTGGGCGGCCACGGACGGGCGTCGGCTCCGGCGTCATTGATCTCGATCTGAGCGGGGGACGCCCGGTTCCTCGGCCACGTGGGCGACGGGTCGGCCGTCGGAGCGGACCCGCCAGGTGAGCGGGGCACGGCCGTACCCGGTCAGGCGGGCGTCAGCGCGGGCCGTGAAGACCTCCGGTCGGGTGAGGACGGTGATCTCCACCGCGTCCGGAGGTCTTCTTATCGATCAAGCATCAACCACGGCGTGTCACCGACCTGTCGGCCGCCTACGGCCAGGCGCCGACCGGCGCCGTCAGAGGCGTGTTCCGGCGCCCCGCCGTACTGCCGGCACCGGCGGCCGGCATGCCGCCACAGGCGTGACGGCGTCCGCGCGCCGGCGCCCGAGGCGATTAATCCGGTTGCGGACCTCTCCGGGGCCTGGCACGATCGTGCCCGTTGATCGCCGGGTGCACGGATGCGCCTGAGCGTGAGGATCACCGGGCGCGCCGGACGCGCCCATCGGGAAGGGAGGGCGACCGTGACGGTTTTTCCGCGTCTTCACGCCTCTGCCTCTCCCACCGGCCGTCAGCTGATCTGACCACGGCGCCGGTGGGCCTTCCCTCCTGGAGAACCCGCCGTGCCCAAGCGTTCAGAACACCGTCGTCGCGGCAAGAACCGTCTGGACGACGACGACATCGAATGGCTCCACAGCACCCCCGAGGACCTCGACGGCCCGCCGTCCGGTGACCGGTGGTCCACCTGGGACCTGAGCACTCCCACCGAGCGCGGCCCCCGGCCGCATCCCGGCTGGCTCGTCACCGAGCTGGCCGCCGTCGACACCGAGCTCGGCATCCTGAAGACCGGCAAGGAAGCCGACGTCCACCTCATCTCGCGAGGTGTCCCGGACACCGACCGGATCTGCCTGCTGGCCGCCAAGCGCTACCGCTCCGCCGAACACCGCCTGTTCCACCGCGACGCCGGCTACCTGGAGGGCCGCGGGGTCCGTGACAGCCGGATCAGCCGGGCGATGTCGAGCCGGTCCCGGTTCGGCAAGGAGATGATCGCCGGCCAGTGGGCCGGTGCCGAGTTCGCGGCGCTGTGCCGTCTGTGGTCACTGGGCCTGCCCGTGCCGTATCCGGTGCAGATCGTCGGCACCGAGATCCTGGAGGAGTTCGTCGGCACCCCCGACGGCGCCGCCGCGCCCCGCCTGGCGGCGGTCTCCGAGGGGCTGGCGGAGCTGTGGGAACAGCTTGTGGAGGCCCTGGTGGTCCTGGCCCGTGAAGGTCTCGCCCACGGGGACCTGTCGCCCTACAACATCCTCGTCCACGAGGGACGGCTCGTCATCATCGACCTGCCGCAGATCGTGGACGTGGTGGCCCACCCCACCGGCCCGGAGTTCCTCGACCGCGACGCCCGCAACGTCGCCACCTGGTTCGCCGCGCGCGGGCTGGCCGCGGCCGACGCCGGGGCACTGGCCGGCCTCCTGCGGGCCGAGGCCGGCGTCCGCTGACCATCCGCCACCCACCCCGTCCGGAGGGCCACGGGCCCGTGGCGGCCTGCGCAGCCGGGTGCCGTCGAGGTCCGGCGAGCATGCCAGGACCGGCCCCTCATGACCACCGCGGCACCCTGGACGGGGCAGGGGGACGGGCGCCCCTCCCCCACCGGCGGCCCTCTGGACGGGACCGATGAGGGACGGCGCCCCTCCGCCATGACCACGGCGGCACCCTCACGGAGCCGGTGGGCATGGCGGGACCGGTCCCCCATGACCACCGCGGCACCCTGGACGGGCCCGGTGGGGGACGGCGCGCCTCCCCCACCGGCGGCCCGGGGCCCGTGGGCCGCCCCGGATCAGGAGACGCCGGCCTCCCGCATGTCGCGGACCTCCCGCTTGAGCTCCTTGATCTCGTCGCGGAGCCGGGCGGCGACCTCGAACTGGAGGTCGGCGGCCGCCTGGTGCATCTGGTCGGTGAGCGACTCGACCAGCGCCTCCAGCTGGGCGCGGGGCATCTCCCCCGCGATCGCCTTGGCGTGCTGGCCGGCCTGCTTGACCGCGAAGCCCGGGACGGGGGCCTTGCCGCGCGACTGCTGGCGGCCGCTGCCTCCGAGGAGCTGGGCAGTGTCGGCGTCTTCGCGGTTCAGCGAGTCGAGGATGTCGGCGATCTTCTTGCGGAGCGGCTGCGGGTCGATGCCGTTGGCCTCGTTGTAGGCCGTCTGCTTGGCCCGGCGCCGGTTGGTCTCCTCGATCGCCCGCTCCATGGAGGGGGTGATCCGGTCGGCGTACATGTGGACCTGGCCGGAGACGTTACGGGCGGCGCGGCCGATGGTCTGGATCAGCGAGGTCTCCGAGCGGAGGAAGCCCTCCTTGTCGGCGTCGAGGATGGCCACCAGCGACACCTCGGGCAGGTCCAGGCCCTCCCGGAGCAGGTTGATGCCGACCAGGACGTCGAACTCACCCATCCGCAGCTCCCGCAGCAGCTCGATGCGGCGCAGGGTATCGACCTCGCTGTGCAGGTAGCGGACCCGGATGCCGAGCTCCAGGAGGTAGTCGGTGAGGTCCTCGGCCATCTTCTTGGTCAGCGTGGTGACCAGGACCCGCTCGTCCTTCTCGGTCCGGGCCCTGATCTCGTGGACCAGGTCGTCGATCTGGGACGTGGTGGGCTTGACGATCACCTCGGGGTCGACCAGGCCGGTCGGCCGGATGACCTGCTCGACCACGTCGCCCTTGGAACGGCCCAGTTCGTAGGTGCCCGGGGTGGCCGACAGGTAGACCGTCTGGCCGATCCGCTCCAGGAACTCCTCCCACTTGAGCGGGCGGTTGTCCATCGCCGACGGCAGGCGGAAGCCGTGCTCGACGAGCGTGCGCTTGCGGGAGGCGTCGCCTTCGTACATCGCGCCGATCTGCGGCACGGTCTGGTGGGACTCGTCCAGCACCAGCAGGAAGTCTTCGGGGAAGTAGTCGAGAAGGGTGTTGGGCGCGCTGCCCGGGGCCCGGTCGTCCATGTGGCGGGAGTAGTTCTCGATGCCGGAGCAGGTGCCGATCTGGCGCATCATCTCCAGGTCGTAGGTGGTGCGCATGCGCAGCCGCTGGGCCTCCAGGAGCTTGCCCTGCCGCTCCATCGTCTCCAGGCTCTGGGCGAGCTCGGCCTCGATGCCCCGGATGGCCTTCTCCATCCGCTCGGTGCCCGCGACGTAGTGGGAGGCGGGGAAGATGTAGAGCTCCTCGTCCTCACTGATCACCTCGCCGGTCAGCGGGTGCATGGTCGAGAGCTTCTCGATCTCGTCGCCGAACATCTCGATGCGCACGGCGAGCTCCTCGTATTTCGGGATGATCTCAATCGTGTCGCCGCGCACCCGGAAGGTGCCCCTGGTGAAGGCCAGGTCGTTGCGGGTGTACTGCATGTCGACCAGGCGGCGCAGCAGCCTGTCGCGCTCGATCTCCTGACCGACCTTGAGCGCGGTCATCCGGTCGACGTATTCCTGGGGGGTGCCCAGGCCGTAGATGCACGACACCGACGCCACCACGATCGTGTCGCGGCGGGTCAGCAGCGAGTTGGTCGCCGAGTGGCGCAGCCGCTCGACCTCGTCGTTGATCGAGGAGTCCTTCTCGATGTAGGTGTCGCTCTGCGGGACGTATGCCTCCGGCTGGTAGTAGTCGTAGTAGGAGACGAAGTATTCGACCGCGTTGTTGGGCATCATCTCGCGCAGTTCGTTGGCGAACTGCGCGGCGAGCGTCTTGTTGGGCTGGATGACCAGGGTCGGCCGCTGCAGCCGCTCGATCAGCCAGGCGACAGTGGCGGTCTTGCCGGTGCCCGTGGCACCCAGCAGGACGTTGTCCCTGTCGCCCGCCTTGACCCGCCGCTCAAGCTCGGCGATCGCGGCGGGCTGGTCGCCCGAAGGGGTCATGTCGGTGACGACCTCGAAGGGGGCCACCTTGCGCTGCAAATCAGTTACCGGCCTCACCCCACCCACTGTAGGCGGAGCCACCGACATTCCCTCCTGGACGCGTGACGGACAGGCCCTTCCGGCGGGACGGGCCCTTCCTGTGGGACGGCCTCTGCCGGTTCCCGCGGGACGGGCTCTTCCGGTTCCGACGGGACGGCGCCCCCGACGGATCGCCTCCGAGACCGTTTCCGGCGGCCCCCTTCCGGAAGATCCCTTTTGGCGGCCCCCTTTCGGCCCGCCCCTTTCAATCGGGCGGCAAGCCGTCCGCAAGCGGGATGCCCTTTACTGTCCTGCGTGCGCCCGCCTACCAAGCGTGATATATCGGGCTCTCGACATATATCTACCCCGGAGGTTCGATGTCCCGGCCAAGACAGGCCATGCAGTCGGCGATGGAAGCCGCGCAGGCGATAGGGCAGGGGGGCGATCCGCGTCAGGTGGTCGGCCAGGCGGTGGGTCAGTTCGCGAGCCAGGCCATGGGCCAGGCGGGCGGTGAGAAGGGGTTCGCGCTCAACCCGACCGACTTCCTGGCCGCCCGTGAGCAGGGCGCGTCCGTGGGCACGGTCATCGAGGCCCGCGGCGCGTCGCTGAACGAGGCCGGCGAGATCGTCAACCGCAGCTTCACCGCGAGCGGCCCGGGCGGCGAGCCGGTTCACGTGATCTCCCCGGTGGTGATCCCCAAGGGCACCACCGCCCGGGTGGTCATCCCCCTGATCGTGCTGGCGGTGCTCGGTCTGGCCGGCCTGGTCGCCACCGGGCTGCCCGACGGTGCCCGGGTGCTGTTCGGGCCGCACTACTGGGCCGTGCTGGTGCTGGCCGCCGCGTTCCTGTGGTGGCGGCGGAGCGTGGTCATGGTGCCCGAGGGCTGCAAGGCCCTGATCACCAAGTTCGGCAAGCTCGTGCAGATCGCCGAGCCGGGCAGGGTCACGCTGGTCAACCCGTGGAAGCGGGTCAGCTACATCGTCAACACCACCCGCGAGTATCCCTTCAACGCGCCCATCCGCGAGGCCCCGACCCAGCAGGGCGTCAAGGCCAGCGTGGACCTCTTCCTGCAGTTCCGGATCGAGGACCCGGCCGAGTTCATCTTCGTCCTCGGCTCGGTCAGCGGCTTCCAGGCCAAACTGCAGAACGCCATCAGCGAGGTCACCCGCTCCCTCATCTACGCCCAGCGCGCCGAGGACATCTACGACCTGGTCGGCGAGAGCACCCTGGGCATGCTGGACAACCTCAACCAGCAGTTCCTGCCCGCCGTACGGCTCACCGACGTGAACATCACCCACGCCGAGCCGTCCAGCCAGGAATACCGGATGGACCTGGCCGCCCCGGAGATGATCAGAGTCGCCAAGGAGGCGTACACCTACGAGTACGAGCTCCAGCTGCGCAAGGAGCAGAACGAAGGTGACCTGATCAAGGAGCTCGCCGGACTGCAGGAGCAGCTGTCGGCCATCCACGCCGAGATCGCCGGATACCAGGCCCGGATGGACACCGCGCTGGAGCGCGCCTCCCACCAGGCGAAGGCGCAGGCGAGCCAGCGGCTGGTGGAGGCGGAGTCCACCGCCAAGGCCAACGCGGCGCTGCTGGAGGCGCAGGCGCTGGACATCCGGGCGCTGAGCGCCGCCGAGGCGCCGGAGATCCTGGACCACCGCTTCCAGCAGGACCTGCTCGACAAGCTCGAGTCGGTGGCCTCCCATCTGCCCCGCGTGGTGCAGGTCGGCGAGACGACCGACATCGATCTGCTGGCCCTGGCCAGGCAGCTCGTCGGCAGCCGCGAGACACAGCTGTTCTCCGCGGCGGACATGGCCGCCATCAGGGAACGGATCGCCGAGATCGGCAGGCGGGTCGAGGGTCGCGAGGCGGAGATCACCGCCCTGCTCAACCCGGCGGCCCCGGAGACCGCCACGCCCGCCGCGGCCCCGGAGACCGCCGCGCCCGCCGTAGGGGAAGTCACGGCGCCCGCCGTCAAGGAAGAGACCCAGAGATGAGCAGAGAGTTCTCCAAGATCAAGGAATCCCTGGCCTCCTGGTCGGAGATCCGCCAGCTGCTGCGCGGCGGTGAGGCCGGCCAGCTCGTCCCGGTGGTCATCCCCAAGGACCGCCGCGGCTTCGCCTGGGTGACGCTGCTGCTGCTGGCCGTCTACCTCGCCGGTACGGCGCTGCTGGCCGGCGGGACGTTCTCCGCCCTGGCCGCGGTCGGCGCGGTGCTGTCCCTGCTCGCGGCGCTGGTCTGGCTGTGGCGCCGGGCGATCATCGAGATCGAGGAGGGCACCACCGGCGTGCGCAGCCGGTGGGGCGCGATCGTGGGCACCCTGCCCCCGGGCCGCCACTACCTGTGGCTGCCGTGGGACCGGGTGGACGCGGTGGTGGACACCTCCACCGAGATCCCCTACTCCGCCCCGATCGCCGCCTGCCCGACCGCCGAGAACGTGCCGCTGAAGTCGATCGAGTTCTTCCTGAAGTTCCGCATCATCGACCCGGTGGCCTTCGTCCGGACGATCGGCGCCGGCAACTTCGACCTGGTGCTCAGCAGCGCCGTACAGGACGCCATCCGCCAGCGCAGCCGCCTCGTGCACACCGAGCGGGCCTACGACCTGCGCGGCTCGGACGTCGGCGACATGCAGGAGCTCCTGACCCGCCAGCTCGGCCGGTACGGCGTGCGGATCACCGGCGCCAACATCCCCGACGTGCAGCTGCCCGACCAGTACCAGCAGCACCTGGCCACCCGCGAGAAGGTCGCCAAGGAGCTGTCGGCCTTCGAGCGCGAGTGGGAGCTCACCCGCAAGCGGCGGATCGACACCCTGCTGATGGAGATCGAGCGCGCCAAGAAGACGCGCGACGCCCGCATCGTCGAGGTCCGGGCCGCCGCCAACACCGCGCGCAAGGACGTCGCGCGCATGCTGGAGGAGCACGAGACCGAGGCCCAGCGGGTGCGCTGGGAGATCGAGGCCAAGGGCCGGGCCCAGCTCACCTCCGCGGAGAACGAGGCCAAGGGGCTGCGCCGGCTGGCCGACGCCTACCGCGACAACCGGGCGGTGCTCCAGTACGAGCTGGCCCGCCGCCGCCTGGACGTCGGGGCCAAACTCGCCGAGCAGGCCCCGCGCCCCGTCGTCGTCCGCACCGACGGCGCCTCCGGCGACTCCTCCGCTCTGTCCACCATGCTCCTGGCCCAGATCCTGCCGCAGCTCGGCCGCGGGAACGGCCAGGTCAAGCCAGCCGTTGAACCCAACTGAAACCCACTATCCCCTTGGGAGTCCATCGATGGTGTTCCGTAAGCTGATGGCCGCGTTCGGCGCGGGTGTCGAGGTCGACACGATCCTGCAAAACTCCAACGTCCGCCCCGGCGAGGTCCTGCGCGGGCAGGTCAACTTCCGCGGCGGCGGCTCCGACTACAAGGTCGAGGGCATCTTCATCGACTTCACCGCGGTGGTCGAGGTCGAGAGCGGCGACAACGAGTACAAGTCGACCTACAGCTTCCTGCGCAAGCAGATCACCGGCCCGTTCCACCTCGCGGCGGGCGCTCCCCAGTCGGCCCCCTTCGAGATCCCCGTCCCGTGGGAGACCCCGATCAGCGCCGTCGGCGGCCACCCGCTGCGCGGCATGCAGCTGGGCGTCTCCACCGAGCTCGCCCTGGCCGGCGCGCTGGACAAGGGCGACCTCGACCCGCTGTTCGTCAACCCGATGCCCGCCCAGGACCACGTCCTGGGCGCGCTGGACAACATGGGCTTCCGCTTCAAGAAGGCCGACCTGGAGCGCGGCACCCTGCGTGGCTCCCAGATGCCGTTCTTCCAGGAGATCGAATACTACGCGGGCCACGAATACGCCCGGCACTTCAACGAACTGGAGCTGACCTTCATCGCCGGCCCGCAGTCGATGGACGTCATCCTGGAGGCCGACAAGCGCGGCGGCTTCCTGGAGTCCAGCCACGACGCCTACAACCGGTTCACCGTCCGCTACGACGACCACCCGGGCCAGGCGGACCAGGCGCTCCGCGCCGGCCTGCAGGCGATGGCCCAGCGGCGCGGCTGGTTCTGACCCGCCCCGTACGGCTGACGCCCCGGCCGCCGTTCACCGGCCGGGGCCACCGCCCGTCACACGACCGAGGAGGATCGCGTGGTTCAGGGGACGGATCTCGAACACGCCCGCCGGGTCGCCGTCGACGCCGCGCGGGCGGCCGGGCGGCTGATCACCGCGGGCGTCCTGGGGACGGTCGAGATCAGCCCCAAGGGCGACGACGGCGACGTGGTCACCGACCTGGACCTGGCCTCGGAGGAGCTGCTGCTCCGGCGGGTGCTGGCCGCCTTCCCCGACCACGCGGTGATCGCCGAGGAGTCGGGCCGGCAGGGCCGGGCGGGGTCGGAGTGGACCTGGCTCATCGACCCGCTCGACGGCACCAACAACATCGCGATCGGCCTGCCTCTGTACGCCGTGGGCCTGGCCCTGTGCCGTGACGGGCGCCCCGAGCTGGGGGTCGTCCACGAGCCGGTGACCGGCAGGACCTGGTCGGCCGTGCGGGGCCGGGGCGTGCTCGGCCCGAGCGGCCCGCTGGCCGCCCCGCCGCACCGCCCGGCCGGCGGCGGTCCCGTGCTGGCCTGGATCCAGGGGTACGGCGTGCGGCGCGGCGACGCCGTGGCCTGCGCGCTGAAGGCGGGGCTCGACAGGCGTGCCCGCCGGGTGCTGAGGCTCTGGGCTCCGCTGCTGGCCTGGGTGATGCTCGCCCGGGGGGACATCGACGGGATCGTCGGCTACCAGACCGGGATCGTCGACCTGCCCGGCGGCCTGCTGATCGCGCAGGAGGCCGGCGTGGTGGTCAGCGCCTTCGACGGCACCCCCTTCGACTGCGCCCCGCTCGCCGGGGGCGGGCGCGACTTCGTCGCGGGCCGGGCCGGGTTCCAGGAGGACCTGCTGGAGGCGGTCCGGGCCGTCCCCTGACCTGTGGGACCTCAACCCGGGTACGGCTCCCGCCGGACGCGGGGTCCCGGCTCAGGTGACGGTCCGAGCGGTCAGCTCAGCCCAGGTGACAGTCCGCATGCGCGGTCCCGGCTCAGGTGACGGTCCGGGCGGTCAGCTCGGCCCAGACCTCCTCCACCCGGGTCCCGAGATCCTCCAGCGACCCCTCGTTCGGGATCACGAGATCGGCGATCCTCAACCGGTCCTCGCGGCCCGCCTGGGCCGCGATCCGGGCCCTGGCGTCCTGCTCGCTCATGCCCCGCAGCTCGACCAGCCGGGCCAGCCGGATCTCGTCCGCGGCGTCCACGACGACGACCACGTCGTACATCGGGGCGAGGTTGTTCTCCGCCAGCAGCGGCACGTCGTAGACCACGATCGCGCCGTCGTCCGCCTGCCGCTGCAGCTCCGCCACCCGCGCCCCGACCAGCGGGTGCACGATGCCGTTGAGGGAGGCCAGCTTCCCGGAGTCGGCGAAGACGATCGAGCCGAGTCTCTCCCGGTCGAGTGAGCCGTCCTCGCGCAGCACCTCGGCGCCGAACATCTCCACGATGCGCGCCAGCCCGTCGGTCCCCGGCTCGACCACCTCACGGGCGATCTTGTCGGCGTCGATCACCATGGCGCCCATGGACGCCAGCCGCCGCGACACCTCGCTCTTGCCCGAACCGATCCCGCCGGTGAGTCCCACCTTCAGCATGATCCGCAGCATACGCGGTGCGGTGCGCGCCCCGGGAGACCGGGACGGAGGCTCGCACGGACGGCCGTCCGGAGCGGGATGAGCCGATCACCCATCTCAGGAGAAAAATAAACAGACCGATCCTTTACCGGTGTCGCGATCACACCTGGAGCCCTCACACCTGGAGTTCCCTGCGCATGTGGACCAGGGTCAGGTGGTCGCTCATCCGCTCGCGGCGGGTCTCGCGGTAACCGTGGCGGCGGTAGAGCCGCAGGTTGCCCTCCGACAGGTGCCCGGTGAAGAGGTCGAACGCCGCGGCGGCGATCTCGTCGTGGAGGGCCGACAGCAGGGCCCCGCCGATACCCCGGCCCTGCGCGTCCGGCGCCACCACCAGGCGGCCGACCAGGCAGGTCGTGCCGGACAGCCGGCCGCGGACCGCCCCGACGATCCGCCCCCGGCTGCGGGCGACGAGCACGGTGCCGGTCTGGACGGCCCTGCGGACCTGCTCGGCCGACTCCACCAGCGGCGGGATGAACGGGTCGCCGTAGAGCTGGGCCTCGCCCACATAGGCCGCCCGCTGCACGGTCAGGATCTCGCCCGCGTCCGCGGGCTCCGCCCGGCCGATCAGGGTGCCGGCGGGCTCCGTCCACTCGGTCGAGGTCACGGGGCAACGATATCGACCGGCATCGCCTGGCGGCGCTCAGGGTCCGGAGACGGGAAAGGGCCCCGCCGGAGCGGGGCCCTTCCGTGGATCCTCAGATCCTCACTGCTACGCCGACGTCAGCTCTGGCCGCCCGCGAGCTTCTCGCGCAGAGCCGCGAGAGCCTCGTCGGAGGCGAGAGCACCCGAAGCCGGAGCCGAGGAGCTGCTGGAGCTGGAGCCGGAGCTGGCGGCCGGGGTCTCACCGGAGTAGGACGTGGGGGCAGCCTCGCCCGCCTCGGCCTCGGCCTTGCGGGCCTCCTCCACCTGCTTCTTGTGAGCCTCGAAACGGGTCTGGGCCTCGGCGTACTGCCGCTCCCACTCGTCACGCTGCTTCTCGAAGCCCTCGAGCCACTCGCTCGTCTCGGAGTCGAAGCCCTCGGGGTAGATGTAGTTGCCCTGGTCGTCGTAGGTCGCCGCCATGCCGTAGAGCGTGGGGTCGAACTCGATGTCGGCGCCCGTCGCGCTCTCGTTCGCCTGCTTGAGCGACAGCGAGATCCGGCGACGCTCGAGGTCGATGTCGATGATCTTCACGAAGATCTCGTCGCCGACCTGGACGACCTGCTCGGGGATCTCGACGTGGCGCTCGGCCAGCTCGGAGATGTGGACCAGGCCCTCGATGCCCTCCTCGACGCGGACGAACGCACCGAACGGCACCAGCTTGGTGACGCGACCCGGGACGACCTGACCGATCTGGTGGGTGCGGGCGAACTGCTGCCAGGGGTCCTCCTGCGTCGCCTTGAGCGACAGGGAGACCCGCTCGCGCTCCATGTCGACGTCGAGAACCTCGACGGTGACCTCCTGGCCGACCTCGACAACCTCAGACGGGTGGTCGATGTGCTTCCAGGACAGCTCGGAGACGTGGACCAGACCGTCGACGCCGCCGAGGTCCACGAACGCACCGAAGTTGACGATCGAGGAGACGACGCCCTTGCGGACCTGACCCTTCTGCAGGGTGTTGAGGAAGGTCTGGCGGACCTCCGACTGGGTCTGCTCGAGCCAGGCGCGGCGGGAGAGGACCACGTTGTTGCGGTTCTTGTCGAGCTCTATGATCTTCGCCTCGAGCTCACGGCCCACGTACGGCTGAAGGTCACGGACGCGGCGCATCTCGACCAGGGACGCCGGCAGGAAGCCACGGAGGCCGATGTCGAGGATGAGACCACCCTTGACGACCTCGATGACGGTGCCGGTGACGATGCCGTCCTCGTCCTTGATCTTCTCGATCGTGCCCCAGGCCCGCTCGTACTGAGCGCGCTTCTTGGACAGGATCAGGCGCCCCTCCTTGTCCTCCTTCTGGAGGACGAGGGCTTCGACGTGCTCGCCAACCTCGACGACGTCCGCGGGGTCGACATCGTGCTTGATCGAGAGCTCACGCGAGGGGATGACGCCCTCGGTCTTGTAGCCGATGTCGAGCAAAACTTCATCTCGATCGACCTTGACGACGGTGCCCTCGACGATGTCGCCGTCGTTGAAGTACTTGATGGTCAGATCGATCGCTGCGAGGAAGTCTTCCTCGGACCCGATGTCGTTGACCGCTACCTGCGGGGTGCTCGAGGTGGCCTCAGTGCTGCTCGTCATGTGTGGAATTGCTCCGAACGCGGACAGAAGTCGATGTGGCGAACACGCGGCAGGCCTCTTATCGTTCAGCCGAAGAATTCATCGGCGTGACCGAGCGCGAGCCCACTCCGTCCGAGACACGCGCGAGCCCACAGCGCAGCGATCAGCATATGAGACCAGACGAGTCTGGTCAATCTGGAGGCACGACACCTCGGAAAACGGCTTTAGTAGGCGTTGACCTGCCGCCTACGCTCGGAGCTGATGATACCCCGAAATTTCTGCGGCACGGAGATGCGGCCGGGGTCGCCGTCGGCGGTGTAGCGCTTGTCGGGGTGCTTGTTCAGCCACTCCAGCCAATACTGCGAGCACCACTTGCGGCACTCCCCCTTCTTGCCGTTGCTCTGGATGCGCTGGATGGCCCGCCAGTCGAAGTCCTTGGCGAAGGGCGACGACGACGGCTGCGCGCCGGCCAGGAAGACGCCCTTGAACGCGAAGCGGTCGCCGTCCCACTTGCCCGACTGCACGGTGGACCTCTTGCGCGGCATCGCGCCGAAGGGCAGCGCGAGCGTGGCGGACGGGCCGGCGCCGAACTTCTTCAGCAGCCGCTCGACCCGGACGATCTGCTCGGCGACCTTCGCCTTCGACAGGCCCGGCAGGTAGGGGTGGGACCAGGTGTGGTTGGCCACCTCGAAGCCGCGCGAGGTCAGCCACTGCACGGCCCGCTCCTGGTCCCGCCGGTCGCGCAGGCCGAACGGCTCCCGGTTGACCCAGAAGGTGGCGACGGGGCGGAAACCCGGATACTTCTTCGCGACCTGGTAGATGATCCCGACCGCGGTGTCCTTGGCCGGCATGCCGTTGCCGTCGAGCGCGAAGTGGCTCGCGTGCCCGTCGTCGAAGGTCAGCACGACCGGGTGCCTGCCCGCCGGGATGTCGATCTTCCCGGTGACGAACTCCCGCGCGGTGACCGGCACGTAGCCGTCCCTGGCCAGTTTCTCCATCTCCTGGCGGACCTGGGCGGGCGTGCGGTCGATGGAGGCCAGCCGCTTCTTCATGATCCGGTGGTACATCAGGATCGGGACCATCCCCGCCTCGTTGGCCTTGACCTGGCGGGCGGACTCCGGGGTGGCCGTGACCGGCGGGGGCAGGTCGGCCGAGGGCAGATCGGGCGACGGCGAGGGCGACGGCGGCGCGGGGGTGCCCGTCACCGCGCCGGTCGCCGGGCCGGCCATGGGGGTGGCCCGGGGGACGGCCGCCGTGGGCAGTGTCAGAAGCACCACCACTGCGGCGGCCACCACCACGACGTTGGCCACCATGATGATCTGCGTGAGGGGGGATTGACTCCGCACAAAACTCCCGTGCCCGTCGAGGTATCGGCTGAACCACCAACCCTAGAACAGACTCGGACAGGCCGGACCAATCATCAGTGGGCGGCATCCTCCCAGGTGTGGCCGACGCCCACCGAGACCTCCAGCGGGACCCGCAGGGAGTAGGCGGCGTTCATCCGCTCGGTGACCAGCTCGCGCAGGGTCTCCAACTCTCCCGGCGCCACCTCGAACACGAGTTCGTCGTGGACCTGGAGCAGCATCCGGGAGGTGAGGGCGGCCTCCTTGAGGGCGCTCTGCACGTTGAGCATGGCGACCTTGATGATGTCGGCCGCCGAACCCTGGATCGGCGCGTTGAGCGCCATCCGCTCGGCCATCTCGCGGCGCTGGCGGTTGTCGCTGTTGAGGTCGGGCAGGTAGCGGCGGCGGCCCATGATGGTCTCGGTGTAGCCGTCGTGCCTGGCCTGCGCGACGATCGCGTTGAGGAAGTCGCGGATGCCGCCGAACTCCTCGAAGTATTCCTCCTTCAGCGCCCTGGCCTCCGACACCGGGATGTTGAGCTGCGCGCCCAGCCCGAAGTCCGACAGGCCGTAGGCGAGGCCGTAGTTCATCGCCTTGATCTTGGCCCGCATCTCCCCCGTCACCTGCTCGGGCGCGATGTCGAAGACCCGGGCGGCGGTGGCCTTGTGGAAGTCGTGGCCGGACTCGAAGGAGGCGATCAGTGACTCGTCGCCCGACAGGTGCGCCATGATCCGCAGCTCGATCTGGCTGTAGTCGGCGGTCAGCAGGGTCTCGTAGCCCGGCCCGACCACGAAGCCCTGCCGGATCCGGCGGCCCTCGACGGTGCGGACCGGGATGTTCTGCAGGTTGGGCTTCTCCGAGCTGAGCCGTCCGGTGGCCGCCACGATCTGGTTGTAGGTGGTGTGGATGCGCCCGTCGTCGGCGATCTCCTTGATCAGGCCCTCGACCGTGACCTTCAGCTTGGCCTGGTCGCGATGCCTGAGCATGATGGTCGGCAGCTCGTGGTCGGTCTGGGTGGCCAGCCAGGCCAGCGCGTCGGCGTCGGTGGTGTAGCCCGTCTTGGTCTTCTTGGTCTTGGGCAGGTTGAGCCTGGTGAACAGGATCTCCTGGAGCTGCTTGGGCGAGCCCAGGTTGAACTGCTCCCCGACGGCCGCGTGGGCCGCCTCGACGGCCTGCTTCACCGCGGCGCCGAACTCGGCCTCCAGCTTGCCGAAGTGGTCCCGGTCGGCGGCGATCCCGGCCCGCTCCAGCTCGGCCAGCACGGACACCAGCGGCAGCTCCACCTCGCGCATCAGGCGGGTGCCGCCGCGCGGCTCCAGGAACGCCTCCAGGGCGTCGGCGAGCTCCCGGACGGCCAGGGCCCGCAGACCCAGCTCCAGGGCCGCGCTGTCGTCCTCCTCCTCGAAGAGGCTGGTCTGGCCGCCGCTGTCGCTCTCGCCGCGCAGCTCCCGCTGGAGGTAGGCGCGCACGAGGTCCTCCAGCGGGAAGGCCCGCTGCCCCGGCATCGCCAGGTAGGCCGCCAGCGCCGTGTCGCAGGTCAGGCCGCGCAGCTCCAACCCCTGCGCCCACAGCGCCAGCATGGGGCCCTTGGCATCGTGCACGGCCTTGGGCCTGGAGTCGTCGCCGAGCCATCCGCGCAGGGCCGCCTCGTCGTCCTCGGTCAGCGTGGTGGGGTCGATGAACGCGGCGCCGCGCCCGCGGGCCGCGGCGGGGCCGTCGGGCGCGGCGATCGCGATGCTGTCGATCCGGCCGGTGCCGCTGCCGTAGGCGCCCTTGAAGGCCAGCCCGGCCCGGCCCTCGGGCAGCTCCCGCAGCCATCCGGCCACCTGGCCGGGGCCGAGCACGACGGTCTCGACCTCGAAGCCCTCCTCGGCCTCGGACTCCGCCGGCAGGAGCGTCTTGAACAGCCGGTCGCGCAGCTCGCCGCGGAACTCCAGCGTGTCGAGGATCTTGTTGATCTCCTCGCGGTCCCCCCGGCCGACCGTCAGGCCGGAGACCTCGTGCTCCAGCGGGACCTCGCGCATGAGCTGGGTGAGACGGCGGTTCATCAGCACCTGGTCGAGGTGGTCGCGGAGCTTGTCGCCGACCTTGCCCTTGACCTCGTCGATCCGGTTGACCAGCTCCTCCAGCGAGCCGAACTCGCGGATCCACTTGGCCGCGGTCTTCTCGCCCACGCCGGGGATGCTCTTCAGGTTGTCGCTGGAGTCGCCCCGGATCGCCGCGAAGTCGGGGTATTGGACCGGGGTGAGCTCGTATTTCTCCTGCACCGCCGCGGGGGTGAAGCGGGTCATGTTGCTGATCCCGACCCGGGTCATCAGCACGGTGACGTGGTCGTCGACCAGCTGCAGCGCGTCACGGTCGCCGGTGACGACCAGCACGTTCATGCCCTGCCCGGCGGCCTGGGTGGCGAGCGTGGCGATCAGGTCGTCGGCCTCGTAGCCCGCCAGCGACAGGTGCGGGACGCGCAACGCGTCGAGCATCTCGTGGATCAGGCTCATCTGGCTGCGGAAACTGTCGGGGCTCGCGCTCCGGTTAGCCTTGTATTCGGCGTACTCCTCGTGCCGGAACGTCGGCTCCGACCGGTCGAAGCAGACCGCCACGTGCGTGGGCTGCTCGTCGCGGAGCACGTTGACCAGCATCGACGTGAACCCGTAGACCGCGTTTGTCGTCTGCCCCGTCGTCGTGGAGAAATTCTCCTCGGGCAGGGCATAGAAGGCGCGGTAGGCCAGTGAATGCCCGTCCAGCAGCAGGAGACACGGACGATTGGGGGTCGCTTCGCTCTTCGGCACACCGGAAGCCTAGTCTGCCGGGGCGACAGAAAACCTGGCCGCGCATGACAGGAGGCATCCCCTTGACCTTGCCAGACCTCGAAGAAGTGACCCGCCGCGTGGAAAAGGGGCTCGGCGCCTCCTACAAGAACACGCTCGTGGACCGGATGGGGATCGAGATCACCGAGGCCACCCCCGAGCGCGTGGTCGGCCGGATGCCGGTGGAGGGCAACATCCAGCCGTACGGCCTGCTGCACGGCGGCGCCTCGTGCGTGCTCGCCGAGACCCTCGGCTCGACCGGCGCGACCCTGCACGCGGGCCCCGGGCGGGTGGGCGTGGGCGTGGAGATCAACGCCACCCACCACCGCTCGGCCACCTCCGGGCACGTCACAGGCGTGGCCACCCTGATCCACGGGGGCCGGACGCTCGCCACCTACGACATCGAGATCACCGACGACCAGGGCCGCCGGGTGTGCACCTCACGCCTCACCTGCATGCTGCGTGACATCTGATCCCACAAGTATTCGCCCGTATCAGACCTCCCCTTTTTGCACTCTTGCCACATGAGTCGCTACCGTGGGTGACAGTGATGCCCGTGGGGAGGCCGAGTAGAAAACGTACAGGGTCGGGGAAGCTCTGTACGGTGCCAAAGGCTCCCCCGGGCTCGCACCGCCCGGCCGGCACGGCACGGCCCGCGCCACCTGGGCGCGGGCCGTGCCGGAACCGGCTGTCAGACGTCGGTGTGCGTGGGGTCGAGCACGCGGCGCAGGAAGGTCTTCGTGCGCTCGTGCCGGGGCTCGCCGATCACCTGGGCGGCCGGGCCGTCCTCCACGATCACGCCGCCGTCCATGAAGACCACCCGGTCGGCCACGTCCCGGGCGAAGGCCATCTCGTGGGTGACCACGAGCATGGTCATCCCCTCCTCGGCCAGCTTGCGCATGACCGTGAGCACGTCGCCGACCAGCTCCGGGTCGAGCGCCGAGGTGGGCTCGTCGAAGAGCATCAGCGCCGGGTTCATCGCCAGTGCCCTGGCGATGGCCACACGCTGCTGCTGGCCTCCGGAGAGCTGGGCCGGGTAGGCGTCGCACTTGGCGGCGATGCCGACCTTCTCCAGGTTCTCCCTGGCGACCTTCTCGGCCTCCGCCCTGCCCCGCTTCAGCACCCGCCGCTGAGCGATCATCACGTTCTGCAGCGCGGTCATGTGCGGGAACAGGTTGAACTGCTGGAAGACCATGCCGACCCGGCGGCGGGCCGCGTCGAGGTCGACGTCGGGGTCGGTCAGCTCGACGCCCTCCAGGACCACCTTGCCCGAGGTGGGCTGCTCCAGCAGGTTCACGCAGCGCAGCAGGGTGGACTTGCCCGACCCCGAGGGGCCGATGACGCAGACCACCTGGCCGGGGTCGACGGCGAAGTCGATCCCCCTGAGCACCTCCAGCTTGCCGAAGTATTTGTGCAGATCACGGATCTCGACCGCGTGGTTCACCGGAGTCACCGTCCCTTCGCCTGACGCTTCTCCAGCCGGGACGCGAGGTAGCCCAGCGGGATGGTGACCAGAAGATACGTCACGCCGACGACCAGGATCGGCGTGGCGTTGGCGTGGGTCGAGGCCATGTCGTTGCCGAACTTCGTGAGCTCGACGTACTCGCCGGAGACGCCGAGGAACAGCACCAGCGAGGAGTCCTTGAGCAGGGACACGAACTGGTTGGTCGTCGGCGGGATGACGATGCGCACGGCCTGCGGGATGACGATGGTGACCATGGAGCGCGCGTGCGACATGCCCAGTGAGCGCGCCGCCTCCATCTGCCCCTTGGGCACCGCCTGCAGTCCCGCGCGGAGCGTCTCGGCCATGTAGGCGGAGCCGACGATCGTCAGGCCCAGGATGCCCTGTCCGTAGGTGCCGCCGGGCACCTCGAAGCCCGGCAGGGCCAGTGGCAGGAACAGGATGAACAAGAAGATCAGCAGCGCGGGCAGGCCCCGGAAGATCTCGATGTAGGCGATCGCGATCCACCGGTAGGGCCGCACCGACGACATCCGCATCAGCGCGAACAGCAGGCCGAGCAGGAAGGCGAAGGCGAAGCCGCCCACCGAGTAGATGATCGTGTTCTTCAGCGCGATCGTGAACACGTCCGGCAGCGTCTGTTCCGCCACCTCGGGCTTGGCGAAGTTCTCGCCGAGCTTGACCCACTCGATGCGCAGGGCGAGGAAGACCACGACGGCCGCCAGCACGACGTACTGGACGATCCGGCTGATCTGCTGCTTCTTACGGGGGCTGAGCCCGGTCCGGCCGGGGGGAGCCCCGGCGGGACCGGACGGCTCAGCCGTCGTTGACTGGTCGGTCATGGATCAGCCGAGCTCGCCGGGCTTCTTGCCGAACCACTTCACGAAGATCTGGTCGTAGGTCCCGTCCGACTTGGCCTCGGTGATGGAGTCGTTGATGGTCTTGAGCAGGACCGGGTCGGCGCCCTTCTTCAGGCCGATGCCGTACTGCTCGCCGGTGTCGAGGCTGGCGACCAGCTCGAACTTGTCGGCGATCTCCGGCTTCTTCAGCCAGGTCAGAACGACGGGGAGGTCCTGGACGATCACGTCGACCTGGCCGGACTGCAGGCCCAGCAGCTCCTTGGGGGAGTCGGCGAACTCCTTGGGGTCGAGCCCCTGCTTCCTGACGTAGTCGAGGCCCGTGGTCGAGGCCTGGGCGCCCAGCCTGAGGTTCTTGGCCTTGATCTCCTCCAACGTCTTGACGCCCAGGCCCTTCTTGGCCAGCAGCGCCTGGGTGGCGTCGAAGTAGGGCACGGAGAAGTCGATGTTCGCCTTGCGCTCCGGGGTGATGGTCATGCCCGCGGCGGCCACGTCGCACTTGCCGGCGGCCATCGCCGCGCCGCTCTTGATGACGGCGAAGTCGATGTCGACGATCTCCTGCGTCAGACCGAGCTTCTTGGCCGCCAGGTCGACGATGTCGACGTCGAAGCCGACGACCTTGTTGCCCTCCTTGAACTGGAAGGGCTCGTACGGAAGGTTGGTGCAGGTGGTCAGCTTGCCGGGGGTGACCAGCTTGGGACCACCCGCGGCGGCGGGGGCGCTGGACGAGGCACCGTCACTCGTGCTCGCGCCGGTGGTCCCGCCACCGCCGCAGGCGGACAGGCCGAGCGCACCGGCGACGACCATCGCGCCCACCGCGAGCGCACGGCGGGAAACAAAACTCAGGCCCACGAAGGCCTCCTTACGGTCAATGTCGCATCTCGAACAGCTACCTAAGTGCTGGTGATGCTGCCCCACCTGCATGGCCATGCAGATCACCGATGCGACACAATTCGGACAACAACCACACTCGGAGTCGTCTGATCAATACCCTGTTCGCGGTGTTGATCGTGACGCACCCGTTCATCGAATGGTCAACGACTCCCCTTTGAGCCGACCGTCGTGGCCTCGGACCTGTCGGATCGAGTCCACGGAACATGAAAATAGCCTATATCTGCACTTCAGGCATGTTTCACCGCGCCGTCCCGGGAAACGGGGCCCTCCCCACGGGGGCGGACTCCCGCGTACGGGACGGCGATCCCGCGGCCGTACCGCCAATCTCCCTAAAACCGGCAAACCTTAGAAATATTCTTATTTCACCCACGAGGGCCGGTGACGCCGCGGCCGTCCCGGCGGGCGCTTTCCCATCGCCGCCGACGCATTGATCTCCGGGACCCGACTCGGTTACGTTGCCCGGTGTGCGCAACCCCCTGATGCGGCTCACCGGCGCCGCCCTGGCAGGCGCCCTCCTCACCGGCTGCACCGGGCCGGCCCCGCCGCGGCCGACGGCCGCCCCCGCCACGCCCACCCCCTCCTACGAGCTCGCCCCGCGCCCGGTCCGGCCCGGCGAGCGCCCGGTCCGCGCCGCGCCCGTGACTGACGGCGACGGCCGCTTCCAGGTGATCGGCCTGCAGACCGGCATGAGCGGCTTCTTCGGCACCCACGCCGAATGGCAGGCCAAGGGCCAGTACGTGGTCGTGCGGATCGTCGTGGAGAACCCCGGCCGCGCCAACTCCCGCTTCGACGCCAAGCGGCAGAAGCTCATCACCACCGACGGCAGGACCTTCGGCATCGACAGGTTCGCCCAGGCCATCAAGCGCCAGCCCGACACCCTCCCCCTCGGGGCCGAGGTCAGGATCGAGCTGGACCTGTGGTTCGACATCCCCAAGGAGGCCAAGGTCGCCGCGGTCCAGCTGTTCGGCGACCCGCCGCTCGGCGTCGGCGGGACCACCGACGGCGTCAAGGTGCCCCTGGCCTGAACCGGGCGGCCTCCGCCCGGGAAGTGCGGGCCCGCCCCGCTCCGTGCGCGGGACGGGCCCGGGAGTACGGCGCCGTACGGCGCGCCCGCTCGCGGGCGCGCCGGTCCCGTCCCGCCCCGGCGCAGGCGCGGATGCGGGACGGGACCGGGTGGTGTCACACCGTACGGCTCACGGCCGCTCCGGCGGCCCGTCAGTGCCCGAGGCCGCCACCGAGGTAGGCGGCCTGCACGTCGGGGTCGTCGAGCAGCTCGGCGGCGGGCGCGCTCTTGACCACCTTGCCGGTCTCCAGCACGTAGGCCCGGTGGGCGAGCTTCAGCGCCTGCTGGGCGTTCTGCTCCACCAGCAGCACCGTGGTGCCCCGGTGGTTGATCTCCTCGATGATGGAGAAGATCTGCTGCACCATCAGCGGCGCCAGGCCCATCGACGGCTCGTCCAGCAGCAGCACCTTCGGCTTGGCCATCAGCGCCCGGCCGATGGCCAGCATCTGCTGCTCGCCGCCCGACATCGTGCCGCCCATCTGCGTCCGGCGCTCGGCCAGCCGCGGGAACAGCTCGTAGACCTCCGCCAGGTCGGCGGTGAAATCCCCTGAGCGCGAGTATGCGCCCATGAGCAGGTTGTCGTGCACCGTCATGCCGGGGAAGACTCCCCGGCCCTCAGGGGCCTGCCCCAGCCCCGCCATGACCCGCTTGTGGCCGGGCATCTTGCTGATGTCCTTGCCGTCGAAGGTGATGCTCCCCGACGACAGGCCGCGCAGACCCGAGATCGTCTTCAGGGTCGTGGTCTTGCCCGCACCGTTCGCCCCGATGAGAGTGACGATCTCACCCTCGTTCACCTCGACCGAGATGCCCTTGATCGCCTCGATCTTGCCGTAGTGGACGTGGATGTCCTTGATCTCAAGAAGCATCTGTGGAAGCCCCCAAATACGCCTCGACGACCCGGGGGTCGTTCCGCACCTCATCCGGCAGGCCGTCGGCGATCTTCTGGCCGAAGTCCAGCACCGCGATGCGGTCACTGATGCCCATGATGAGGCTCATGTCGTGCTCGATGATCAGAATCGTCCGGCCGGCGTCGCGGATGTCCCGGATCAACTGCTGCAGCGCCACCTTCTCCGCCGGGTTCATACCGGCGGCCGGCTCGTCCAGCAGCAGCAGCTTCGGCTTGGTCGCCAGCGCGCGGGCGATCTCCAGCCGGCGCTGGTCACCGTAAGGCAGGTTCTTGGCGTGGTCGTTGGCGCGGTGGGAGATGCCGACGAAGTCGAGCAGCTCCATCGCCAGCGCACGGCCCTCGCGCTCGGCCTGGCGGTGCCAGGGAAGCCCCAGGGCCACGCTCACCATGCCCGAGCGGTGGTGCGTGTCCGCGCCCACCATGACGTTCTCGATGGCCGTCATGTTGTGGAACAGCCGGATGTTCTGGAACGTGCGGGCGACGCCGCGCTTGGTGATCTTGAAGCGCTTGACGCCGCTGATCTTCTCGCCCTCGAAGCGGACCTGCCCCTCCGTCGGCTGGTAGACGCCGGTGATCACGTTGAAGATCGTGGTCTTGCCCGCGCCGTTCGGGCCGATGAGGGCGAAGATCTCACCCTCGTTGATGGTCAGGTTGACCTCTTTCAGCGCCGTGACGCCGCCGAAGCGCATCACGACGCCCTGCATCTCCAGCATCGCGCGGGCACTCCGCTCCTGGGCAGCCCCTGCGTTCACCTCGGCGCTCACTTGGAGGCCACCTCCTCACCACGCGACTCCGGCCCGGGCACCTCGGCCGCGAGCGTCCCCATCCCGCCCGATCCCTCTTTCAGCTCCGCCTTGCGTTGACGCGACGGCAGCAGCCCCTCGGGACGGAAGATCATCAGTGCGACGAGCACCGCGCCGAAGATCAGCATTCGGTATTCCTGCAGGCCGCGGAAGCGCTCCGGCAGCCACGCCACCACGAACGCGCCCAGCATGACGCCCGGCAGGTTGCCCGCGCCGCCCATGACCACCGCGGCCAGGATCGTCGCCGACAGCAGGAACTGGAAGTCGTTCGGGTTGAGCGAGATGACCTTGGAGGCCCACAGCACGCCCATCGCGCCGCCGATGGAGGCGCCGATGGCGAAGGCCAGCATCTTGAAGCGGAACGTCGGCACGCCCATGACCTCGGCCGCGTCCTCGTCCTCGCGGATCGCCGCCCAGGCACGCCCGACCCGGCTCTTCTCCCAGCGCTTGACCAGGATGATCACGATGACGGCCAGCGCGACCAGCAGGTAGTAGTAGGGCCGCGGGTCCAGCACGCCGTACTTGAGGAACTTCACCCCGAGGAGCTCGTAGAGGTCGACTCCGAAGAGGTTCAGCTCGTCGACGCTCGGCGGGTGCGGGATGCCGCGGATGCCGTTCGGGCCACCGATCTCGTCGGTGTTCCGCGCGGTGATCCGGATGATCTCACCGAAGCCCAGCGTCACGATCGCCAGGTAGTCGCCGCGCAGCCGCAGCGTCGGACCGCCCAGGGTGATGCCGGACAGGGCGCAGATCAGGATGCCCACCACCAGGATCAGCCAGAAGTTCCAGCCCATCCTGGTGCCGATCAACGCCATCGCGTAGCCGCCCACCGCGTAGAACGCGACGAAGCCGAGGTCGAGCAGGCCCGCCTGGCCGACGACCACGTTCAGGCCGATGGCCAGGACCACGTAGGTGCCGATCGGGAAGAACAGGATGCTCGCCCAGTCGGTGTAGGGCGACATGAAGCTGCCGATGGACTCCGACGGCAGCAGCAGGGCTCCGATGATCAGAGCCACGTACACGATCCATCGCTGCCAGCCCGGCGTGTTCACCCAACGGTCGTGCATGGCATCGCCGTACTGGCCGGTCTTATGACGGAAGGCTTCCAGGGAACTGTTCTGCTTCATGCGCGCGCCTGCTGGAGTGATTCACCGAGAATTCCGGTGGGGCGGAACATCAGGACCAAGACGAGGATGCTGAAGGAGATCACGTGTTTCCAGTCGGAGCCGAAGAAGATGGCTCCGTAGTTCTCCACCAGACCGAGCGCGACTCCGCCGACCAGGGCACCGCGCAGGTTGCCGATGCCGCCCAGGACCGCCGCGGTGAACGCCTTGATGCCGAACAGGAATCCGATGTAGTAGTTCGTGTTCTCGTACGAGATCAGGTAGAGCGCGCCGGCCACGCCGGCCATGCCGCCGCCGATCAGGAACGTCATCCGGACGATCTTGTTGATGTCGACGCCCATCAGGACGGCCGCCTCGGGGTCCTGCGCGGTGGCGCGGATACCACGGCCGATCTTGGTGCGGTTCACCAGCCTGTCGAGCGCGACCATCATGCCGACCGCGGCCACGATCACCAGCACCTGGTCGACGCGGACCGAGTGACCGAAGATCGAGAAGAGCTCGGTCCGCTCCATCAGCCGGGGCAGACCCATCTGGATGCGGCCCTGCTGCGGACGGTTGAAGACCTCGGGGATCACCAGCAGGGCGAACAGCTCCTGCAGGAAGATCGAGGCGCCGATCGCGGAGATGAGGGCCGCCAGCCGGGACGCCCCGCGCTTGCGCAGCGGCTTGTAGGCGATCTGCTCGAGCGCGATCGCGGTGCCCGCGGAGGCGAGCATGCCGGCCAGGATCATCGCCACGATCACACCCACCAGGGCGAGGCCCGTGAGCGCCGAGTTGATGCCGAGCACGAAGGGGACGAACATCGCACCGAAGGTTCCGATCATGAACACTTCGGAGTGCGCAAAGTTGATCAACCGCAGCACGCCGTACACCATGGTGTAGCCGAGTGCGATCAGAGCGTAAATCGAGCCGAAGGCCAGGCCGTCGATCGTGGCCGGCCAGAACTGATTGATGAAGTCATTGAGCACTAGGGGTTACCACTTCTAGCGGGGGTCGCCTGCACTGCCGGTAGCACACCGCTCCCAGCAGTGCCTCGTGGACTCTCTGGAAGCACGCCGGGAGCGGGAACCCATCGCGGCGTTCCCGCTCCCGCGCGTCAACTACCTACTGTTCTCGAGGTCTCGACTAGCCCAGCTTGGCCTCGGAGGCCTTGCCCAGCAGCGTGATGGCGCCGTCCTTGACCTGGTACATGTAGATGTCCTTGGCCTCAACCTCACCGTTGGCCGCGAACTTGACCTGCTTGGAGACACCGGCCAGGTCAACGGTCCCGATGAAGGCGTTGATCTTGTCGGTGGTGGTGTTGCCGGCCTTGACCGCCTCGACGAAGACCGTCGCCGCGTCGTAGCCCTCGGCGGCGTAGATCGCCGGCTCGGCGCTGAAGGCGGCCTTGTAGGAGTCGGCGAAGCCCTTCACCTTGGCGTCGGTGACGTCCGGCGTGGCGATGTAGCACGGGCAGCCGACGAGGGCGCCCTCGGCGTTCGGGGCGCCGGCGCCGTCGATCAGGCCCTTGTCCAGCGAGCCGTCGCCGGAGAAGAACTTCGCGTCCTTCACGCCCTTGTCACGGAGCTGCTTGAGCAGGTTGCCGCCCGCGGCGTAGTAGCCGCCGAAGAAGAGCGCGTCCGGCTTGGCGGCCGCGACCTTGTTGACCACCGAGGAGTAGTCGCTCTCGGCCGGGTCGAGCGAGTCGTTGGTGACCTTCACGCCCTTGGTGCCGAGCTGGGTGCGGACCGCGTCGGCCAGGGGCTTGCCGTACTCCGACTTGTCGTCGATCACGAAGACGTTCTTGGCCGCGGCGGCGCCGGCGATGAAGTCCGCGATGCCGGGGCCCTGGACGCCGTCGTTCGGCAGGACCCGGTGCCAGAACTTCCAGCCGTTCTCGGCGAGCTTGGTGTTGGTCGCCGAGGCGGTGATGCTGGGGATCTCCGCCTCCTCCAGCACCGGGCCCACCTGGGCCGACTCACCCGAGAACGCCGGGCCGATCAGGCCGGCGATCTTGTCGGTCTTGATGGCCTGCTGGGCCAGCGCGACGGCCTTGGAGGCGTCGCCCTGGCTGTCGTACTCGACCAGCTCGATCTTCACGGCCGGGTTGGTCTTGTTGTACTCGTCGATGACGAGCTTGGCACCGTTCCTGGGCGGAATGACGATGCCGGCGTTGGGACCGGTCAGGTCGCCCATGAAGCCGATCTTGACAGTGCTGGGAGCGGCAGCGTTGGAGCCGCCGTCCGCCGGCTTGGCCTCCGTGCCGCCGTCACCACAGGCAGCGAGACCGAGGGTGAGCGCCACACCGGCAGCGAGCACTCCACCGAGGCGAGCAGTCTTAGGCCGCAAGGTTGCCTTCCTTTCGCCCGGTCCCGCATCAGGACCGGGTTCACAGATGCCCTCCCCTGACGGAGTGGCCAGGGGGTCGTGTCGGTTAGTACAGCCAGCGCATGTCACGGGTCGATACAGGAGGGGCCCCCGTTACCATTTCGTTACAGCACCGATTCTTTTCGGCTATCACCGACAAAAGCCATGGTCACCGCCTGACTACCGCCCGCAGATGATCACTCCGGGTACGCGAAAGCCCACGCACCCCCTTGACTCACGGGAATGCGCGGGCTTATCGACGGGAAGATCCTCCCCGTACGGCGCGGCGAGACGCCGGCGGGACAGGTCCCTCAGGCACCCTCCCCCTCAGCCGGACCAGGCGTCCCGTCGACCACGATCTGCGCCACCTGACGCATGCTCAAGCGGCGGTCCATCGACGCCTTCTGGATCCACCGGAAGGCCTGCGGCTCGCTCCACCCGTGCTGCTCCATGAGCCGCCCCTTGGCCCGCTCCACCAGCTTGCGGGTCTCCAGCCGCTCGGAGAGCGTGCCCACCTCCCGCTCCAGCGCCGCGATCTCCTCGTGCCTGCTGACCGCCATCTCGATCGCCGGCACCAGATCCGACTTGGTGAACGGCTTCACCAGATACGCCATCGCCCCGGCGTCCCGGGCCCGCTCCACCAGATCCCGCTGCGAGAAGGCGGTCAGGATCAGGCACGGCGCGATCCGCTGCGACACGATCTGCTCGGCGGCCGAGATCCCGTCCAGGATGGGCATCTTCACATCCAGGATCACCAGATCCGGCCGCGTCTCCAGCGCCAGTTTGACCGCGGTCTCCCCGTCCCCGGCCTCACCGACGACGGCGTAGCCGTCCTCTTCCAGCATCTCCTTGAGATCGAGGCGGATCAGCGCCTCGTCTTCCGCGATCACCACTCGCCGCTGCGTACTCACGAGCAAGAGAGTACCGATGTCCGCTAGATTAGGACCACGCCGGTGCCCGACACTGATCCAGTTCTGGGTAGGCTCGCAGCCTGCACGTCAGTTCTGGACAGGTCCGGAAATACGCCCCGATATCCCAACGGCAGAGGAAATGGTCTCAAACACCATCTAGTGTGGGTTCGAATCCCACTCGGGGCACCTCACAACCGCTCGGCCGGGCAGCCGGGCGGTTTGTCGTATCCACCGGCGGAACTCTCCTCCACCGGCGAGACTCTCCGCACTCTCCGCACTCTCCGCGCGCGCGGAGGCCCCCGCAGGCCGACGGGGCCGGGGCCCGATGATCCGACGGGGTACGGGAGAAGGAGACGGCGATCGAGTAGGTTGCCGGAGACGGACGGATCGGGAGTTGACGGCATGGGTGATCGGTGAGCCACGTCGCGGAGGGGCGCGGCGGCATCCCGGTGAGCTTCCCCGCCGAGCTCCGGCTGAGCGGGCACGGCCTGGTGCTGCGGGAGTGGCACGACGAGGACCTGGCGGCGATGGTGGGGCTGTTCGACGACCCGGACGTGGCCTACTGGACGCCGCTGGTCTCGCCGTTCGACCTGAACGCCGCGCGGGTCTATCTCAAGCGGGCGCGGGAGAGACGGGCCGCGGGGCAGCGGGTCCAGCTGGCCATCACGGCCGACGGCGGTGAGCCGCTGGGCGAGGTCCTGCTCATGCTGCCCGGAGCCGACCTGGACGTCGCGGAGATCGGTTACGTCGTGGGGGCGGCGCACCGGAGACGGGGGCTGGCGTCGCGGGCGGTGCGGGTGATGACGGACTTCGCCCGTGACACGGTGGGCGTCGTCCAACTGCTGCTGGAGATAGAGACGGGCAACGCCGCGAGCGCGGCGGTCGCCCGCGCGGCGGGATACCGCCTGACGGACGTGCCGCCGATCGCCGGGGAGGACAAGGGACGTCGGCTGTCGCTGTGGACGTGGGCCTACGACCACGTCTAGCGACGCGGGCGGCCCACGGCCCGCCGACGCCGTACGGGGCTGAGAGTCACCGTGTGGCCCCTGGGGGCCGCCGTGGCCGCACGAGGCCCGGACGGGACCGCGGTCGGCGCCCGGTGCGGCTGAGTCCCGCAGGGCGCGTGCGGCGCGACCGAGTCCCGCAGGGCGCCTGTGGCGCAGCGGAGTCCCCCAGGACGTGTGCAGCGCAGCGGAGTCCCGCAGGGCGCGGGTGGCGCCCCGGTCCCGGTGGCCGACGCAGACCCGCCACCGGGACCGGAGTGATCCGGTGCTCCCCGGAGACCACATGGGGACAGAGAGCACCGATTACCCCGGAATCATCACGGGAAACGGGGACCGTGTCGAGTCCGCGGCCGGAGCCCGGTGTGACGGAGGCCCGGCGGCGGCGCCGGGGCGGTCAGGCGGAGCGATCAGACGGGGTGGGCCAGGCGGAGCGGTCAGACGGGGTGGGCGACGGCCGCGCCGATGGTGTGGACCCGCAGGGCGTTGGTGGAGCCGGCCGTGCCGGGGGGCGAGCCGGCGACGATGACGACCTTGTCGCCCTTCTCCAGGCGCGCGTTGGCCAGCAGGGACGCCTCGACCTGGCGGACCATGTCGTCGGTGTGGTGGACGAACGGCACCTCGAAGGTCTCCACGCCCCAGGTCAGCGCGAGCTGGCAGCGGACGTGCGGGGAGGAGGTGAAGGCCAGCAGCGGGATCGGCGAGCGGTAGCGCGCCAGGCGGCGGGCGGTCTCTCCGGACATGGTGAAGGCGACCAGGGCCTTGGCTCCGACGATGGCACCGACCTCGGCCGCGGCACGGGCGATGGCGCCGCCGGTGGTCTCCGGCAGCCGGTCGAGGCTGTGGGTGGCCTGCAGCGAGGTCTTCTCCGCCGCGGTCGCGATGCGGCTCATGGTCTGCACGGCCTCGATGGGGTAGTTGCCGACCGAGGTCTCGCCGGAGAGCATGACCGCGTCGGCGCCGTCCATGACGGCGTAGGCGACGTCGGAGGCCTCGGCGCGGGTCGGGCGGGGCGCGCTGATCATCGAGTCGAGCATCTGGGTGGCGACGATGACCGGGCGGGCCTTCTCACGGCAGAGCTCGATGGCGCGCTTCTGCACGATCGGCACATCTTCGAGGGGCAGCTCGACGCCGAGGTCGCCACGGGCGACCATGATGCCGTCGAAGGCTTCGATGATCTCGGGCAGCCGCTCCACGGCCTGCGGCTTCTCGATCTTGGCGAGCAGCGGGAGGCGGACGGCCTCCTGCTCCATGATGTTGCGCACCACGTCGGCGTCGGAGGGACGGCGGACGAAGGAGAGCGCGATGAGGTCGAAGCCGGTGCGCAGGGCCCAGCGCAGGTCGGTCTCGTCCTTGTCGGTGAGGGCCGGGGCGCTGACGTTGACGCCGGGCAGGTTGAGGCCCTTGTTGTCGGAGATCATGCCGCCGATGATCACGCGGGTGGTGATGCGCTGGCCGTCGACCCTGGTCACCTCCAGGTGGACGCGGCCGTCGTCGACGAGGATGCTGTCGCCCGGGCGGACGTCCTTGGGCAGGCCGAGGTAGGTCGTGGAGACCTGCTCGCGGTCGCCGGGGACCTCTTCGGTGGTGATGGTGAAGACGTCACCGAAGCCGAGGCGGACCGGGCCCTCCTCGAACTTGCCCACCCGGATCTTGGGGCCCTGCAGGTCGGCCAGCACGCCTACGCCGCGGCCGAGCTCGGCGGCGGCCTCCCGCACCCTGTCGTAGACCTCCTTGTGCAGCTCGTGGCTGCCGTGGCTGAGGTTGAAACGGGCCACGTCCATGCCCGCGGCGATGAGCTCGCGGAGGCGTTCGGGAGAGGAGGTGGCAGGGCCGAGAGTGCAGACGATTTTCGCGCGACGGGTCACGGGTCCCACCCTAATTGGTACAGACCACTTGGTTGTTACGTTGGCCGTAGCACCGGTGAAAAACTCGGTGACATTACGCTACCTCCGGTCACCGGTGGTCGGCGAATCGGCCTGCGGGGTTCTCATCGGATCTTCACGGGCCACCAAGGGGTGTCGAGGGGGCCTCCGAGGGCGGGCCCATGGTGTGCGGCCGGAGCCACGGCGGTCGAGACGGGCGCTGGTCACGGCGTGCGCGCCGGGCGGGGCGGGTGCTGTGGGGTGGCCGGTGGGCGCCGCACGGCGGGTGTCACCGGGTGACGGTGGCGGCCTTGGCGGCGTTGACGATGCCCCGGCCGTAGAAGCCGTTGCGGGACTTGGCGCCCTGGCAGGTCTGGGAGATCTTCTGGTCCTTGATGCGGTAGACGTACTTGCGCGGCGAAGGACAGGCGTGCTTGGTGGCGGTGGCGTAGAGCAGGCGCTCGACCTCGGCGGGGGGCATGCTGAGGCCGCCCTTGCCGGGCCTGCCGAAGCGGCTGATGAGGATGGCGGCGACGCCGGTGGCGTGCGGGGCGGCCATGGAGGTGCCCGCGAGATACTGGTAGTAGGCGCAGGTTCCGTCGTGGCAGTCGCGGACCACCGAGCGGTTCTTGGGAGTGCCGTCGCGGCTGATCAGGCCCTCGGCGCGGAGCACGTTCTCGGGCGCGGCGGCCAGGACGGTCCGGGTGACGTCGGATCCGCCGGTGCCGTCATACCCGTCGCCGCCGGGGGCCGCCAGGTCCGTCTGCTCGACGCCGTAGTCGGAGTAGTAGGCCTTGCGCTTGCTGACGCCGACCGCCGCCACCGAGATGACGCCCTTGGACTCGGAGGGGACGCTGAGGCAGGAGTTGTCGATCTCGCGGACGCGCGCGGAGTCGGCCGGGTGGTCGGGGCTGGACATGTCGTAGCGGGGCCTGCCGAGGTCGATGAGGTCGTTGCCGAGGGCGCTGATGAGGGTGACGCCGCGCTTGCGGGCGTAGTCCAGCGCGCGCTGCATGCCGATGACGACCCCGCGCTGTTCGAGCTGCTCGGCCTTGGAGTCGGCCGGGTTGGCCTTGCAGTTGAACAGCCAGGGGTCGATGTAGTAGCTCATGTTGACCACGTCGATGCCCGCGTCGGCGGCGTAGGTGAGCGCGTCGATGCTGGGTTTGAGGAAGAACATGCCGGAGTCCTGGCCGGCGCGCAGGTTGACCAGGGAGACCTGGGGGGCGACGCCGGCGACGCCCAGGCCGTTGATCGGCGAGGCGACCGTGCTGGCGACGTGGGTGCCGTGGCCGTCGTCGTCCCAGTCGGCCGGGTCCTTGCATCCCTTGAACTCGCAGGGCCCGTCGAAGGTCTCCCCCTTGGAGTCGGTGGGCCGGTCGGTCACGAAGTTGCGGCTCAGCGCGCGGTTGAAGTTCGGCGCGATGTCGGGGTGCCTGCCGTCTATGCCGGTGTCGATGATGCCCACGAGCACTTTCCTGCTGCCGCGCGCGGTGGCGTAGGAGCCGTCGGGGGTGGCGCCGATCATCTTCATGTCCCACTGCCTCCCGGCCAGCGGCTCGCCCCCGGAGGACAGCTCGACCTCCCGGATGTCGGAGGCGTTCGCGCGGGTGGCGGGGGCGGCGGCGGGTGCCGCCGTCGCGGAGCCGATCCTGCGGTCGGAGGAGACGCCCGCTACGGCGTCGCTGCCGGCGAGGCTCTCGACGAAACGGGCGCCGGGACCGCGGGCGACGACGTAGCCGAGCCTGGGCTCGGTGGACAGCGCGGTGCCGCCGCCCGCCCTGATGGCCTCCACCGCCCGGTCCCGGGCGCCGTCGGCGTAGAAGACCAGGTAGTCACCGAGCTGTCCGGTGGCGGCGGACGCCCCGCCGGTCGGGGGGATCGCCGTGAGGGTGCCGGCCAGAGCCACCACCGTCACCGCGCTGGTCAGGCGACCGCTCCACCGACTCATATATCCCCCATATTCACCTAGATAAGGATGAATAATATTTCAGGGATATATCCGGCGCAGCAACTCGCACACTGATCCCCGCGGTGTTCCCGGTACGGCGGGCGCCGCCGTACCGGGAACACCGCGGAACGGTCAGACCAGCGGCCGGGCGGTCGGCGGGATGGCCACCGGAAGGGCCGTCTGACCGGTGAGGTAGCGGTCGGCCGCCGACGCGGCCGAGCGGCCCTCGGCGATCGCCCAGACGATCAGCGACTGGCCGCGGCCCATGTCGCCGGCCACGAACACGCCGTCCACCGAGGACATGTAGCCCTTGTCCCGCGCGACGTTGCCGCGCGCGTCGAAGAACTCGCCGGAGGCGACCCCGGCCAGCTCCTCCAGCAGACCGCCCTTCTCCGGGCCGACGAAGCCCATCGACAGCGTGACCAGCTCCGCCGGGATCTCCCGCTCGGTGCCGGGGACCGGCCTGAAACCGGCCGCCGGGCCCTCGACCTCGACCAGGCGCAGCGCCCGGACGTTGCCGTCGGCGTCGCCGACGAACTCGGTGGTGGAGACCGCGTAGACCCGGTCGCCGCCGCCGTCGGCCAGCTCCTCGTGGGCGCTCTCCATCTTGAACAGGATGGGGAACGTGGGCCACGGCTGGCTGCCGGGACGCTCGGCCGGAGGCTGGGGCATGATCTCCAGCTGGGTGACCGAGGCGGCCCCCTGCCGGATCGCGGTGCCGATGCAGTCGGCGCCGGTGTCACCGCCGCCGATCACGACGACGTGCTTGCCCTCGGCGCTGATCGGCGAGACCGGGTAGTCGCCCTCCTGGACCTTGTTGGCCGGGGGGAGATACTCCATCGCCTGGTGGACGCCCTTCAGGTCGCGTCCGGCGACCGCCAGGTCGCGCCACTGGGTCGCGCCACCCGCCAGGACGACCGCGTCGAACTCCTCCCGGAGCTGGGCCGCGGTGATGTCGACGCCGACGTTAACGCCGGTGCGGAACTCGGTGCCCTCGGCCCGCATCTGCGCGAGCCTGCGGTCGATGTGCCGCTTCTCCATCTTGAACTCGGGGATGCCGTAGCGGAGCAGCCCGCCGATCCGGTCGGCGCGCTCGAACACCACCACGTCGTGCCCGGCCCTGGTGAGCTGCTGGGCGGCGGCCAGGCCCGCGGGGCCCGAGCCGACGACCGCGACCCGCTTGCCGGTCTTCGAACTCGGCGGCTGGGGGGTGACCCAGCCCTCGTCGAAGGCACGGTCGATGATCTCGACCTCGACCCGCTTGATCGCGACCGGGTCGGAGTTGATGCCGAGCACGCACGCCGCCTCGCACGGAGCCGGGCACAGGCGGCCGGTGAACTCCGGGAAGTTGTTGGTGGCGTGCAGGCGCTCGATGGCCTCCTGCCAGTCGTCGCGGTAGACCAGGTCGTTCCACTCGGGGATGAGGTTGCCCAGCGGGCAACCGTTGTGGCAGAACGGGATGCCGCAGTCCATGCAGCGTGCGGCCTGCTTGGTCAGCGCGGGCCGGGGGAAGTCCTGGTAGACCTCCCGCCAGTCGCGGATGCGCACGTCCACCGGGCGGCGCGCCGGCAGCTCGCGCCCGTGCGTGAGGAAACCCTTCGGGTCAGCCATCGGTATGCCCCCTTATCCCTGAACAGTCTCGTGAGCGCGGCCGGTCATGACCACTCCGGTATGTGTCGGCATCGGCGTCATCCCTGAACCGCGGCGGCCATGACCGCCTCGTCGATGTCGCGGCCTTCGAGGCGCGCGGCCTCGGCGGCCCGGAGGACCCGCTTGTAGTCCGTCGGCATGATCTTGCTGAACCGGGCCGGGTCCCAGTCGGTGAGGAGCGCCTTGGCCACCGTGGAACCGGTCTCGGTCAGGTGCGCCTCGACGACCTCCCGCAGCATGTCGGAGTCGGCCTCGTCCAGCGCCTCGATCTCCACCATCTCGCGGTTGACCCGGTCGGCGTTGAGGTCGAGCAGGTAGGCGACGCCGCCGGACATGCCCGCCGCGAAGTTGCGGCCGGTCGGGCCGAGGACGACGACCTTGCCGCCCGTCATGTACTCGCAGCCGTGGTCGCCGACGCCCTCGACGACCGCGGTGGCGCCGGAGTTGCGGACGCAGAACCGCTCCCCCATCACGCCGCGGACGAACACCTCGCCGGAGGTCGCGCCGTACAGGCCGACGTTGCCGGCGATGATGTGCCCCTCAAGCGGGGCCTCGTCGTGCGGCTGGAGTGTGATCCGGCCACCCGACAGGCCCTTGCCGAGGTAGTCGTTGGCGTCGCCGGTCAGCCGCAGCGTGACGCCCCGGGGCACGAAGGCGCCGAAGGAGTTGCCGGCCGAGCCGGTGAAGCGGACCTCGATGGTGTCGTCGGGGAGCCCGGCCCCGCCGTACCGCTTGGTCACCTCGTGGCCGAGCATGGTGCCGACCGTGCGGTTGACGTTGCGGATGGGCAGCTCCAGGGTGACCCGCCGGCCGTTGGCCAGCGCCCCCTCGGCGAGCTGGATCAGCGTGTGGTCCAGGGCCCTGTCCAGGCCGTGGTCCTGCTCCTGCGTACGGCGGAGCGCGGTGCCCGCGGGCAGCTCCGGCTGGTGCAGGATCGGCGCCAGGTCCAGGCCCGCCGCCTTCCAGTGGTGCTCGGCCGAGGTGGTGTCCAGCAGCTCGGCGTGGCCGATGGCCTCGTCGAGGCTGCGGAAGCCCAGCGCGGCGAGGTGCTCGCGGATCTCCTCGGCGATGAACTCGAAGAAGTTGACCACGAACTCGGGCCTGCCGCTGAAGCGCTTGCGCAGCTCGGGGTTCTGGGTGGCGACGCCGACCGGGCAGGTGTCCAGGTGGCACACGCGCATCATCACGCAGCCGGAGACGACCAGCGGGGCGGTGGCGAAGCCGTACTCCTCGGCGCCGAGCAGCGCGGCGACGACCACGTCACGGCCGGTCTTGAGCTGGCCGTCCACCTGCACGACGATCCGGTCACGCAGGCCGTTGAGCAGCAGCGTCTGCTGTGTCTCGGCCAGGCCCAGCTCCCAGGGGGCGCCCGCGTGCTTGAGCGAGGTCAGCGGGGACGCGCCGGTGCCTCCGTCGTGACCGGAGATGAGCACGACGTCCGCGTGGGCCTTGGACACGCCCGCCGCGACCGTGCCGACGCCGACCTCGGCCACGAGCTTGACGTGCACGCGGGCGGCCGGGTTGGAGTTCTTCAGGTCGTGGATGAGCTGGGCGAGGTCCTCGATGGAGTAGATGTCGTGGTGCGGCGGCGGCGAGATGAGGCCGACGCCCGGGGTGGAGTGCCGGGTCTTGGCGATCCACGGGTAGACCTTGTGGCCGGGCAGCTGGCCGCCCTCGCCGGGCTTGGCGCCCTGGGCCATCTTGATCTGCAGGTCGTCGGCGTTGACCAGATACTCCGACGTCACGCCGAAGCGGCCGGAGGCCACCTGCTTGATGGCCGAGCGGCGGGCCGGGTCGTAGAGCCGCTCGGGGTCCTCGCCGCCCTCGCCGGTGTTGGACTTGCCGCCCAGCCGGTTCATCGCGATGGCGAGGGTCTCGTGCGCCTCCATCGAGATGGAGCCGTAGGACATCGCGCCGGTGGAGAAGCGCTTGACGATCTCGGAGACCGGCTCGACCTCGTCGATCGGGACCGGCTCGCGGACGCCGTCCCTGAACTTGAACAGGCCGCGCAGCGTCATCAGCTTCTCGGCCTGGGAGTCCACCAGGCCGGTGTACTCCTTGAAGATCTCGTAGCGGCGCGAGCGGGTGGCGTGCTGCAGCTTGAAGACCGTCTCGGGGTTGAACAGGTGCGGCTCGCCCTCGCGGCGCCACTGGTACTCCCCGCCGACCTCCAGGCGGCGGTGGGCGTTCTCGGCCCGCGGGTAGGCCCGGCGGTGGCGGAGCGCGACCTCCTGGGCCAGGACGTCGAAGCCGACGCCGCCCAGGCGCGAGGTCGTCCCGGCGAAGCAGGCGTCGATGACGTCCTTGCCCAGGCCGAGCGCCTCGAAGATCTGGGCGCCGGTGTAGGAGGCGACGGTGGACACGCCCATCTTGGACATGACCTTCAGCACGCCCTTGCCGTAGGCCTTGATGAGGTTGCGCACGGCCTTGTGCCTGTCGATGGCCAGGACACCGGAGCCGACCATGTCCTCGACGGTCTCGATGGCGAGGTAGGGGTTGACCGCGCCCGCGCCGTAGCCGATGAGCAGCGCCATGTGGTGGGCCTCGCGGGCCTCGCCGGTCTCGATGACCAGGCCGACCCGGGTGCGGGTCTTCTCGGCGATCAGGTGGTGGTGGACCGCGCCGGTGAGCATCAGCGACGGGATCGGCGCCAGGGCGTCGGAGGAGCCCCGGTCCGACAGCACGATGATCCGCGCCCCGCCCTCGATCGCCGCCGAGACCTCGGAGCGGATCTCCTCAAGGCGGCGCAGCAGCGCCTCGCCGCCGCCGGCGACCTCGTACAGGCCGGAGACGACGCGCGGGTGGAAGCCCGGCAGCGCGCCCTCGTCGTTGATGTGGATGATCTTCGCGAGCTCGTCGTTGTCGATCACCGGGTAGGGCAGGACGAGCTGGCGGCAGGAGGCCGGGCCCGGGTCGAGCAGGTTGCCCTCGGGGCCGAGCGTGCTGGCCAGGGAGGTGACGAGCTCCTCGCGGATGGCGTCCAGCGGCGGGTTGGTGACCTGGGCGAAGAGCTGGCTGAAGTAGTCGAACAGCAGCCGGGGCTTCTCGCTGAGCACCGCGACCGGGGTGTCGGTGCCCATCGAGCCGATCGGCTCGGCCCCCACCCTGGCCATCGGCGACAGGATGATCCGCAGCTCTTCCTCGGTGTAGCCGAAGGTCTGCTGCCGCTTGATCAGCGCCTCGTGGGTCGGGATCTCGCGGGAACGGGCGGGCAGCTCCTCGAAGCGGACCAGACCGGCGTGCAGCCACTCGTCGTAGGGCAGCTCGGCGGCGAGCTCCGCCTTGATCTCGTCATCCTCGATGATCTTGCCGAGCGCGGTGTCGATCAGGAACATCTTGCCGGGCTGCAGGCGGCCCTTGCGGACCACGTCCCCCGGCGCGATGTCGAGCACGCCGGCCTCGGAGGCCAGCACGACCAGGCCGTCGGCGGTTACCCAGAACCGTCCGGGGCGCAGGCCGTTGCGGTCGAGGACCGCGCCGACCAGGGTGCCGTCGGAGAAGGTGATCGAGGCCGGGCCGTCCCAGGCCTCCATGAGGGTGGAGTGGAACTCGTAGAAGGCCCGCCGCGCGGGGTCCATCTCGGTGTGGCTCTCCCACGCCTCGGGGATCATCATCAGCACCGCGTGCGGCAGCTTGCGCCCGGTGAGGTGGAGCAGCTCCAGCGTCTCGTCGAAGGAGGCGGTGTCGGAGCCGTCGGGGTCGCAGATCGGGAACAGCCGCGACAGCTCGCCCGGGATAGCGGCGGTCTCCAGCATGGCCTCGCGGGCCCGCATCCAGTTGCGGTTGCCCTTGACGGTGTTGATCTCACCGTTGTGGGCGATGTAGCGGTAGGGGTGCGCCAGCGGCCACGACGGGAAGGTGTTGGTGGAGAAGCGCGAGTGGACCAGCGAGATCGCGGTCTCGTAGCGCTCGTCGCTCAGGTCGGGAAAGAACGGCTCGACCTGCGAGGGGGTGAGCATGCCCTTGTAGACGATCGTCCGGGCGCTCAGCGAGGGGAAGTAGACGTCCACCTCGTGCTCGGCCCGCTTGCGCAGGCAGAAGGCCAGCCGGTCCAGCTCCAGCCCGCTCTCCCCGCCGGGGGAGGCCACGAACAGCTGCCGGAAGAACGGCATCACGGCGCGGGCGCTCGGCCCGGGCAGCGCGGAGTCGGTCGGCACGTCGCGCCAGCCGAGGACCGTCAGGCCCTCCTCCGCCGCGATCTCCTCGATCATCCGCACGCCGGTCTCGCGGGCCTCGGAGTCGCTGGGCAGGAAGGCCATGCCGGCGGCGTAGGAGCCGGCCGCGGGGAGCGGGAAGTCCGTCACCGCGCGGAAGAAGGTGTCGGGGATCTGCGTCAGGATGCCGGCTCCGTCGCCGGTGTCCGGTTCGCTACCCTGGGCCCCCCGATGATCGAGATTGCACAGCGCCGTCAGAGCCTTCGCGACGATGTCGTGGCTGCGGCGCCCGGCCACGTCCGCGACCATGGCGACGCCACAGGCGTCGTGCTCGTGCGAGGGGTGGTACAGGCCCTGGGGCTCGGGAAAGCCGAGGTGGGCAGCAGGCATTGAATCCCTCCCGTCGTCTCGCTTCTGTGGAACAAGCAAAGGGACGACGTTGGCCCTGCTGCGTGGTGTGTAGACATTACCGTACCCTGCCGGAAACCTGCCTACCCGACCCATATCACAACCATTTAGTACCGGTTTGACCGCTTCGTTCAACATGACGGCACGGCAGAACATTCCAGGTGAGGGCTCTAGGGTGGCCCCATGGAAGCGATTGCGGCGCTCATCGCGCAGGCGGGTGTGGACGGCAGGCGGCTGCGGACGGTGCTGACGCTCCTGGGCGACGGCCGCTGGTGGACACTGGCGGATCTGGTCCGGGAGAGCGCGACGTCGCGGCGGACCGTCGAAGCCCTGCTGCGCGAGGTCGAACTGGAGCGCTCCGGCGAGCGTTTCCGGCTCCGCGAGCCGCTGATCGGCCTGACGGGCGGCGGCCTCGCGCCGGCCGACCCGGTGGCCCACCTGCTGCCCGGGCACGCCGGCCTGGTCGCGCGGATGGAGGAGCTCATCGCCAAGGCGCCCCGCGGCCGCCAGGCGCTGGACCACGTGGCCGCCACCGCCGACACCGTGGTCCGGCGGGCGCTGCTGCTGGACGCCCGGTTCTGGCTGGAGGGGGCCCGGCTGCTGTGCGTGGGCGACCACGACCTGACCTCGCTGGCCACCGCGATGCTGCACCCGGGCGTCGAGGTGACCGTGGTGGACATCGACGAACGCATCCTCGCCTACATCTCGGAGCAGGCCGACCGGCTCGGCCTCGCCGTGCGGACCCGCTGGGCCGACCTGCGCCTGGGCCTGCCCGCCTCCGCGCAGTCGTGGGCCGACCTGGCCGTCACCGACCCGCCCTACACCCCCGAGGGCATCGGCCTGTTCGTCTCCCGCGCCGTGGAGGGGCTGCGCGACCGCGAGCGGGGCCGGATCCTGCTGGCCTACGGCGCGAGCGAGCGCACCCCGGCGCTGGCGCTGAAGGTGCAGCACGCCCTGTCCCAGCTCAACCTCGTCAACGAGGCCATCTATCCCGACTTCAATCGCTATTTCGGCGCCGAGGCCATCGGCTCCGCCGCCGACCTGTACATCCTGCGCCCCACCACCAAGACCTGGCCCGCCGTGGCCGCCCGCGTCGACGGCTTCGGCGCCGCCATCTACACGCACGGCCCCCAGTCGATCGAGTCGGCCCCCGCCCCCGCCCCCGCGTCGGCCGCCGCCGGCCCGGCCCCCGAGGTGCTCGTGGGCGAGTGGCCGAAGGACCTGCTCGCCAAGACGCCCCGGGCCCGGCTGGCGACCTGGCTCGCCAAGCCCTACGCCAGCGACCCCGCGAGGGTGGCGATAGCCGTGCCCGCCGGGCTGGAGGCGGCGCTCCCCCGGCTGCTGCTGGCCACCCGCGCCCAGCACGTCCAGGTCACCCTGGCCGGACCGCCGAAAGACCTGCCCACCGAGCTGCTCTCGGCGGTCTACGGACTGACCGTCGAGGGCCGGACCGTCCACGCCGTACGGCTGCCGCCCCCCGCCACGGCCGAGGGGCGGATCCTGCGCCGCGTCCTGGACAACGCCCACGGCAAACTCGCCAACACCTGGCGCGAGGCCCTCATCAAGGCCCGTGACGGGCTGACCAAGAAGCAGGCCAGGGCGATCGTCGGCCGCCTGGCCCCCTGGGCCGACGACGTCACCGTCCTCGAACTGCCGGCCTGCCGCCTCCAGCAACTCCCCGCCGCGGTGGCGGCCTCCCTCACCGCACCAGACGCCGCTGGATCACCAGACTGAGGCCGTCCATCGCGACCTGCGGATAGGTGAGGTCCACCCGGCCCGTGCCGCCCACCGGGGCGACCCAGCTCACCGTGACGTAGTGGCCCAGGGCCCGGGCCTGGGCCCAGCTCCGGGAGCCGTCGAAGCCGGCCGGGGTGCCGGGGGCGGGCCGTACGAACCCGCCGTCCTTCAGGGCCGCCACGAGCCTGTCGGCCGCGGTGGAGTCGGCCAGGTTGAAGACGGCGAACTGCCCGGAGATCCGGCCGTCCGGGGTCGCGTAGTGGGCGCGCAGCGCCTGGCTGCATCCGGCGACCGCGGCCTCGGCACTCCCCCACACCGCCGGGACGCAGTCGGTGAGCGCCTCGGTCCCCTTGACGGTGAGCGTGGTCCCGCCTGCGCTCACCGGCCCGGCGGGGAACATCTCGGCGACGGTCAGCGGGTCGGGATCGGCCGCGCGGGTGGCGATCGGCGCGTAGTGCGCCGTGGTCGGCTCGCCCCGGAAGGTGGCCGGGCGCGGGGCGTCGGCACCTCCGCCCAGCCACAGGAACGCCGCCCCCGCGGCGACGGCGAGCAGCACGGCGGTGACGGCGATCCACTTGCGCATGACCGATGAGCCTACTGCGACCGAACAGGTGGCGCAGGTCTAAGCAGGTCTAAGGGGCGGGAGCGGCCGCGACGACACGGCGGAAGACGGCCTTCTCCGCACCCCGGACCGCCAGGGACAGGGAGATGAAGTCGTCCTTGGCGCCCGGCTCGGCGCCGTCGGCGCGACCGATCCAGACCAGGCCCACGTAGTGGCCCATGGCGTGGCCGCTGGCCTCGGTGTAACCGCCGGCCGGGAAGCGCACCCTGGCCGACTCCAGCGGATGGGGCCAGCCGCCCCGGTGCATGGTCGTCAGCGACTGGACGAGCCCGTCGGCCGCGGCGGCGTCACGGAGGTTGAGCAGGGTGTATTGGGCGACGTGGCGGCCGTCGGCGGAGGTGTACAGGCCCCGGACGGCCTGGGTGCACCCGGCCTCGGTGAGCCGGCCGGCCAGCCCCTGCCCCCAGACCGCCGCCGAGCAGTCGGTGTCGAGTTTGGTGGCCGCCAGCCTGAGCGTGGTCCTGCCCTCCTTGAGGACCTTCTCGGCGAAGACGTCCTTCAGGGTCAGCGGGGCGGTGTCGGCCTTGCTCTGCGCGATCGGCGCGAACAGCTTCGGGGAGACCCAGCCCTTGTAGGCGTCGGGCCGGGGCTGGGTGGAGATGGCCGCGGCGGTGGCCCGCTCCGGCGAGAAGTCGTTGCCCATCGAGTCGATCACGAAGGCGAGGACGACCGCGGCGGCCAGCACCCCGGCCACCGAGGCGACGGCCACCAACAGCCGCTGCTGGCCCCGGCTCAGCCTCCGCTCCTCCGTCGGAGGCGCGCTCCTGGTCTGCGCCTTCGCCGGAGCACGGCGGCGCTTGCGGGCAGGGGGGGTCGTCACAGTCCGCTCCCTCCCAGGAGACTGCCGAGGGCGAAGGTCAGGCCGGCCGCGACCACGCCGACGACGAGCTGGCGCAGCCCGCTGTACCACCAGCTGCGCGCGGTGACCCGGGAGACCAGCGCACCCGCGCCGAACAGCGCCAGGCAGGAGATCACCGCCGAGCTCACCAGACTGGTGACCCCCAGCAGGTACGGCAGGAGCGGCAGGATCGCGCCCACGGAGAAGGACAGGAACGAGGAGACGGCGGCGGTCTTGGGCGAGGGCAGGTCGTCCGGGGTGACCCCCAGCTCGACCAGGGCGTGCACCTCCAGCGCCTTTTCCGGGTTGCGGGAGATCTGCCTGGCCACCTCGGCCGCCAGCGCGGGCTCGACGCCGCGTGACTCGTAGAGCTGGGCGAGCTCCTGCTGCTCGGCCTCGGGGTGGCGTTGCAGCTCGCGCCGCTCGACGTCGATCTCGGCGAGGGCGAGCTCCCGCTGGCTGGCCACCGAGACGTATTCGCCCCCGGCCATGGAGAACGCGCCCGCCGCCAGCCCGGCCACCCCGGCCAGCACGATGACCTTGGTGCTGGCCGTGCCGCCCGCCACACCCGCGATCAGGGCGAAGTTGGAGACGAGGCCGTCCATCGCGCCGAACACCGAGGGCCGCAGCCAGCCGCCGTTGACGTCACGGTGTGCGTGATGGATCTCGGCGCGTCCCCCGGACTCGCCTGCGCTCATGATCTGCCTGTCTCTCCCTCGGACACGGCCCGCACCGCGACCCCCTCGCCGGAGGTCCCGGAGGCGTCTGTCCCGCCGGCCTCGCCGGCCTTCTCTTCCTGGTCCGCCTGGTCGGACGGGTGCGCCGGGTCGACGGCCTCCGCGCCCTCCGGCGCGGCCCCCCGCGTCAGGCCGGCGGACCCGCCGTCCTTCCCGGCGTCACCGGTCTCCCCCTCATTGTCCGCGGCCGCCCTCTCCGCGCCGTCACCGGACTCCGCGGCCCCGTCGGCCTGGTCGGACGGGTGCGCCGGGTCGACGGCCTCCGCGCCCTCCGGCGCGGCCTCCTGCGTCAGGCCGACGGACTCCTCACCGGTCTTCCGTCCGGCATACCAGAAATACGCCACCGCCGCGACGAACAGGACGATGGAGGTCCACTGGTTGAGCCGCAGGCCGAGGATGTGGTGGGCGGTGTCCACCCGCATGCCCTCGATCCAGAACCGGCCCACGGTGTAGCCGGCGACGTAGAGGGCGAACACGCGGCCGTGACGGAGCGCGAACCTGCCGCCGATCCAGATCAGGACAAGCGCCAGGCCCAGGTCCCAGATCGACTCGTACAGGAACGTGGGGTGGTAGGTCGACTCGCCCGGCACCGTGCCCGGCCGGTCGGGGTCGATCTCCAGACCCCAGGGCAGGTCGGTGGGGCCGCCGAACAGCTCCTGGTTGAAGTAGTTGCCCCAGCGGCCGATGGCCTGGGCGAGCGCGATGCCGGGGGCGACGGTGTCGGCCACCGCGGACAGGGAGATCCCGCGGCCGCGACAGCCGAACCACACGCCCAGCGCGCCCAGGGCGACGGCCCCCCAGATGCCCAGGCCGCCGTTCCAGATGAACAGCGCCTCGATCGGCTCGTTGGGCGCGTCCGGCCCGAAGTAGAGCTGCCAGTCGGTGATGACGTGGTAGAGACGCCCACCGACCAGGCCGAACGGCACAGCCCAGACGGCGAGGTCCACGATCGTGCCGGGCGCGCCGCCGCGGGCGCGCCAGCGGCGCTCACCGAGGGCGACGGCGACGATGACGCCGAGCACGATGCACAGTGCGTAGGCCCGGATGGGGACCACGCCGAAGAGATGCCAGACCCCCTGGGAGGGGCTGGGAATCGAGGCGAGGGGCATGTCAGGTGACGTTACCGTGTCACGGCCTACTTGGCCGCATCAAGGATCGCATTGCGTAGATCGCCCGGCTTGAACGCCACGTCGTTGGCCAGCTCGACGCCGTTGAGCTTCAGCGTCGGGGTGCCCTGGAGCTTGGCGCTCTCCAGGACCTTGGCACTGTAGTCGGCCTGGGTGGCCGCCTTCTCCTGGCCGGTCACGCACTTGGCGAAGCCGGGGTCGGTGACGCCGGCGTCCTTGCCCCAGCTGACCAGGTCGTCGAGCTTGAAGCCCTCGACGGTCTCCGACGGCTGCTCCTTGAACAGCGTGTCGTGGAACTTGATCCACGGGACGCCGCCGGGGATGCAGCGGGCCGCCGCGCCGGCGCGGAGGGAGTTGCCGCGGGTGACGCCGCTGTTCATCTCCTGGGGGAAGATGGTGATCGTGTGGTAGACCACCTTGACCTTGCCCTCGGCCGCCAGGTTCTTGATCGTGGCGCTGCTGGTCTCCTCCAGCGCCTTGCAGGCGGGGCACTGGAAGTCCTCGTAGACGTCCAGCACCGGCTTCTCCACGCCCGCCTTGGCCATCACCATGGAGCCGTCGGCGGCGGGGGTGATGGGCGCCAGCGCCCCGGTGAGCTCCTCGGACTTGCTGCCCTGGGCGGCGAACCACCAGCCGGACCCGACGGCGGCGAGCGCGACGACCGCCACGGTCGTGATCGTCGCGATGCGCTTGAGCCGCTCCTTCTTCTGCTGCTCCTCGCGCTGCGCCTTGATCCGGTCACGCGCCGACTGATCCCGCGCGGCCTTGCCCATCAGTGGTTCTCCTTTTCATAGGGCTTCTCGTCGTCGCCCTCGATGTCGTCGTCATACAGCTTCCGTGCCGGGGTCAGGCCCAGCGCCGAGTCCAGTGCGAACCGTCCCGGCGGCAGCCAGGCGATGACCACGCCGAGCACGAAGAGACCGAAGTCCCGCAGGATGTCGATGAGGTATTCGGGCTCCACACCGGCCTTGAGCTGGCCGCCGCCGCCGAAGCAGCCGCAGTCGATCCGCAGGCCGCGCGCCCACGCCGAGGCGATGCCGATGACGAACGCCAGCATGAGCAGCGCGGAGATGATGCCCGCCACGCGGGTGAGCAGCCCGACAATCAGCAACACCCCTACGACGATCTCCACGATGGGCAGGCCGTAGCCGATCACCGTGGCAAGTGAGTCCGGAAGCAGTTCGTATGCTCTGACCGCCTGCACGGACAGCACCGGCGCGCCGATCTTCCCCCAACCGGCGTAGACCAGCACACCCGCCAGCACCAGCCGCGAGACAGTCGTCACCCAGGGTAGCGCCCAACTCGCCGAGTGCGACCGCGGAAGCACGGGCTTGTCAGAAGTCACGAGCACCATCGTCTCCTATTCCGGGCCCCCGGTTACGGCCGATCTCCATGGAAAGGCACCATCTGGGAGAACCCCATCACGAGCCAGATAAGCGTCGAATAAATCAACTACCGGGCAGAGAACCGCAGAACTGCCACACCAGAAACGCGCAGGTGGCGGCCTGGCGCAGGCAGATATCCTACGGTGAAGCCGGGCTCCGATCGCGCCGGACGGCCTCTCCATCATTGCGCACGGTGGCGTCCGTCCCCCGGATGACCCCCTTGGGCCCGCGAGCGGGGTCCGCGCGTCGCGGCCGTGGAGCGGGAGGCCGCGCACACGGGCCGGAGACGGGAGCGCGGCCGGAGACAGGAGCGCGGCCGTCCGGCAGGACGGCCGCGCTCCTGACACGACGGCTATCGCCTGACGCCCGCCGCCAGCTCGGCGCCCAGCTCGCGGACCGACGCCAGGCCGGAGGCCTCGTCGGGGGCGTCCAGGAGGCGGCGGATGAACGCCGATCCCACGATGACGCCGTCGGCGTAGCCGGCCACCTCGGCGGCCTGCTTGCCGGTGCCGACGCCCAGTCCGACGCAGACCGGCAGGTCGGTCTGGAGGCGGGTCCGCTCGACCAGCCCGTGGGCGGCCTCGCCGACCGACTCGCGGGCACCGGTGACGCCCATCAGCGAGGCGGCGTAGACGAAGCCGGTGCAGCAGTCGACGACGGCCTTGATGCGGCTCTCGGGGGAGCTCGGCGCGACCAGGAAGACGGTGTCGATCCCGGCGCCGGCGCTGGCGGCGCGCCAGGGCTCGGACTCCTCCGGGGTCAGGTCGGGCGTGATGGTGCCCACCCCGCCCGCGGAGGCCAGGTCACGGGCGAACCGGTCGGCGCCGTAGCGGTCGATCGGGTTCCAGTAGGTCATGACCAGCGTGGCCGCGCCCGTCCTGGCCACGCCCTCGACGGTGCGCAGGACGTCGGCGATGCGGGTGCCGTTGGTCAGCGACCGGTGCACGGCGTCCTGGATCGTCGGGCCGTCCATGAGCGGATCGGAGTAGGGCAGGCCGATCTCGATCACGTCGCAGCCCGCCTCCACCATGGCGGCCGCGGCCGCGATCGCGCCGTCCTTCGTGGGGAACCCGGCGGGAAGGTATCCGATGAGAGCGGCGCGATCGTCCGCCTTCGCCTTGGCGAACACCGTCTGAAGAGTCGTCATGGTTGTTCCGTTGCGGTTCGTGGCCTCCGTCCCCCCCGGCGCGCCGGAGGGGAAGCAAGTCGGTCGTCAGAGGTTGAAGTACTTCATGGCGGTGCCCATGTCCTTGTCGCCACGGCCCGAGAGGTTGACCAGGATGGTCGCCTCGGGGCCCAGCTCGCGGCCGAGCTTGAGGGCTCCGGCGAGCGCGTGGGAGGACTCGATCGCCGGGATGATGCCCTCGGTGCGGGCCAGCAGCGCGAAGGCGTCCATCGCCTCGGCGTCGGTGATGCCGTGGTAGGTGGCCCGGCCGGTGTCCTTCAGCCAGGCGTGCTCGGGGCCGACGCCCGGATAGTCGAGGCCCGCGGAGATCGAGTGCGACTCGATCGTCTGGCCCTCCTCGTCCTGCAGGACGTAGGTGCGCGCGCCGTGCAGGACCCCGATGGAGCCCTCGGTGAGCGTCAGGGCGTGCTCGCCGGTCTCCAGGCCCCGGCCGGCGGCCTCGTAGCCGTGGAGCCGGACGTCCTCGTCGTCGAGGAAGGCGTGGAAGATGCCGATCGCGTTGGAACCGCCGCCGACCGCGGCGGCGACGGCGTCCGGCAGCCTGCCGGTGAGCTCCAGCATCTGCCTGCGCGCCTCGACGCCGATGATGCGGGCGAAGTCGCGGACGATCTCCGGGAACGGGTGCGGGCCGGCGATCGTACCGAACAGGTAGTGGGTGCGGTCGACGTTGGCGACCCAGTCGCGGAAGGCCTCGTTGATGGCGTCCTTGAGGGTCTGGCTGCCGTTGGTGACCGGGACGACGGTGGCGCCGAGCAGCTTCATGCGGGCGACGTTGAGCGCCTGGCGCTCGCAGTCGACGGCCCCCATGTAGATGACGCACTCCAGGCCGAGCAGGGCCGCGGCGGTGGCGGTGGCCACGCCGTGCTGGCCCGCGCCGGTCTCGGCGATCACCCTCGTCTTGCCCAGGCGCCTGGTGAGCAGTGCCTGGCCGAGCACATTGTTGATCTTGTGGGCGCCGGTGTGGGTCAGGTCCTCGCGCTTGAGGATGATCCGGGCGCCGCCCGCCTGCTCGGCGAACCGGGGCACCTCGGTGAGCGTGGTCGGCCGCCCGGCGTAGGTGCGCAGCAGGTGGTCGAACTCGCGCAGGAACGCGACGTCGTTCTTGGCCTTCTCGTATTCGGCGGCCACCTCGTCCAGCGCCGGGATGAGCGCCTCGGGCACGTAACGCCCGCCGAACACGCCGAACTTGCCGTGGACGTCCGGGTCGTCGCCGCGGGCGCCGTTGCCGGCCAGGTCGGCCCGGGTGAGGAGGATTCCGTCTGTCGCTGTCACTGCTTACTGCCCCTCAGGTCGAGATGCGGGGTGGGCGCCGGCGGTGACCAGGTCGACCACTGCGGCCCGCGGGTCCTTGCCGGTGACCAGGCTCTCCCCGACCAGGACGGCGTCGGCGCCGGCCCTGGCGTAGGCGAGCAGGTCGTGCGGGCCGCGCACGCCCGACTCGGCGATCTTGATGACGCCGTCGGGGATCTTCGGGGCCAGCTTCGCGAACACCTCGCGGTCCACCTCAAGGGTCTTGAGGTTGCGCGCGTTGATGCCGATGATCTTCGCTCCGGCGGCGAGCGCCCGCTCGAGCTCCTCCTCGGTGTGCACCTCGACCAGCGGGGCCAGCCCGATCGACTCGGCCCGCTCGATGAGCGAGACCAGCGCGTTCTGCTCCAGCGCGGCCACGATCAGCAGCACCAGGTCGGCGCCGTAGGCCCGGGCCTCCCAGAGCTGGTAGGAGGTGACGACGAAGTCCTTGCGCAGCACCGGGATGTCGACCACGGCGCGCACGGCCGCCAGGTCGTCGAGGCTGCCGCCGAAGCGGCGCCGCTCGGTCAGCACGCTGATGACGTGGGCGCCGCCCGACTCGTAGTCGCCGGCGAGCGCGGCGGGGTCGGCGATCGCGGCCAGCGCGCCCTTGGACGGGCTGGAACGCTTCACCTCGGCGATGACCGCCACCTGGTCGCCGCCCAGCGCCGCGTAGGCGTCACGGGGGGCGGGCGCCCGCCCGGCCCGCTCCTTGAGCTCGGCCAGCGACACCGCCTCCTGCCGCTCGGCCAGATCGGCGCGGACCCCTTCGAGGATTTCCTCCAGCACGCTCACTTGCCCTCCTCGCGAAACTCGGAGGTCAAGTTCGCGAACGCTGCCGTATCCCTGGTCCGCTCGCTCCACTCGCTCACGAGTAAGGCCCCTCCCGATCGATTGCTTGTCCCAGCCGATGCTATCGGCCTCGCCGAGGTCACCCCGCCACCGGGTGACGGCTAAAGGTGACTATGGGGCCAAGAATTCCCCAAAGGGCATATTTCGCACTATCCAAAAAACGATCATTAAAGCAAGAAATGCCCATACATAGACAGGGCGTACGGATATCCCATCAGATGGCGCACCGCGCCAGGAACGCAGCGCCCAGCGTCCCCACAGGAAGACCAGGACCGGGATCAGGGCCACGACGAGGGGATTGAGCCCCAGGGCCGTGGCGGGGTCGCCGTGGGCGAGCGCGTGGACGGCCCGCAGACCGCCGCAGCCCGGGCAGTAAAGTCCGGTGAGCACGAGGAACGGGCACGCGGGATAATGTCCCGGCTCGTTCGGGTCCACCGCGCGCACGTAGCCGAGCGCGGCCCCGGCGGCCAGCGCGGCGCCGAGCGGGGCCAGCACGGCCCGCGCCCGCCTCCCCCGCACACCCGCGGCCCTTCCCGTCAGCATCGGCCCGCCCGCACCTCTCCCACCGGTGAACGTCTTCACCGGCCACGATACTCAAAGCGGGCGCGGAAGCCCGTCAGTAACCCGACAGCGAGGCGGAACCGGCCAGGACCCCGATCGCGACCAGCCAGATCACCAGCACGACCAGCCAGCACGCGACGCCGAAGTAGGACAGGACCAGGCCGGCGACGCCCATCCCCCGGCCCTCCTCGCCCGTCCGCTTGATCTGGCCCAGCGAGATGTGGCCGAGCACGATGCCGACGATCGAGGTGACGCCGCAGCTGAACAGCCCGACGATGCCCAGGATCAGCGCGGCGATGGCCATGCCGTTGTTGCCGCGGGGCGGCTGCGCGCCGTAGCCGTAGGGGTCGTAACCACCGCCGGGGGGCGGCCCGTACCCGCCCGGGGAGCCGTACCCGCCACCCGGCGGCGGACCGTAACCACCGGACTGATTGTCGTAGCTCATGGATGACTCCCCTTTGTGCGAGTTGCGGCGAAATCCTAGCGAAACCCGCGTCTCCCACGAGGGACAGCGCCTGCTCCGTGGGCAATTTGTGACCGGGTGGCCAGGTGACACGGACGGCGCCGCCGATCACCGCCGCGACCCCGGCGGTCAGCGCTCCCCGTCGTCCCGGCCCGCCGCCGGGTTCTCCTCCCGCCCGGTCTCCCGTCCGGTCTCCCGCCCGGCCTCCCGGTCGATCTCCCGCCCGCCCGCCGGACCGTCGTCCGGTCCGACCGTCGGATCGGCGCCGAGATCGATCGCGTCCCACAGCGCCCGCTCGCTCGGGGCGCCGCCGGCGGCGGCCGCGCCGCCGGGGCCCGACCCGTGACGGTCGTAGCGGTCGGACATGCCGGGCCAGCCGGCGCCCTTGAGGACGGCCACGATCCCCGCGCCCACCAGCAGCAGCCCGCCCGCGCCGGCGGCCAGCGGCCAGGCGACGGTCGGGGCGAGGTCCAGGTCACCGGTCCGGGCCATCGGGATCTGCTGGGCCGCGACCTCCAGCGCCGCGCCGGCGCGGCTGCCCTGCCAGGCCCAGACGACCGTGCCCACGCCACAGAGCGCCATCGCCACCCCGACGGCCCTGCGCCACACCCCGCGGGTGGCGAGCACGGCGACCACCGCGGCGAGCGCCGCCCAGGCCGCCGGGCCGAGCGCGGGCGCCAGCTCCGCGGCGGAGACCGCCACCTTGCGCGCGCCGTACGTCGCGGTGAACCAGTCGCGGCCGGCCGCCAGCAGCACGAGGGCGGCGCCCGCCACGCAGACGGCCACCCAGGTCCACAGCGCCCGCCCGGCCGTCACTCCGCCTCCACCGCCAGCTCGCCGGCGTCGAAGCAGGTCCGGTCACCGGTGTGGCAGGCGGCGCCCACCTGGTCGACCTTGAGCAGGATCGTGTCGCCGTCGCAGTCGAGGGCGGCGGACTTGACGTGCTGGACGTGACCGGAGGTGTCGCCCTTCACCCAGTAGGCGCCGCGGCTGCGCGACCAGTAGGTGGCGCGGCCGGTGGTGAGCGTGCGGTGCAGGGCCTCGTCGTCCATCCAGGCGAGCATCAGCACCTCGCCCGTGTCGTACTGCTGGACGATCGCGGGCACCAGCCCGTCACCGGTGCGCTTCAGCCGTGCCGCGACGGCGGGGTCAAGGGACATGCGGCAATTGTGCCGCAACCAGGGAGAGGGGTGACGTCCGGCATGGCCGGAGGGACATGCCGGGGGCGCCGCGGAAGACCGACCCGGCCAGCCATCTGGCGGTGGTGGAGGCCACCACCCGGCCGGAGCCGTTGACCAGGAAGGCCGGCCCCCCGATCCCGCGGAGCACCGGCGCGACGGCCACCTCGAAGCGGCGCACGAGCACGTCCGCCGCCGCCACCCCGATGAACTCCCCGCCCCTGAGCACGGGCACCGACAGGGTGAGGGAGTATTCGTCGGTGCACAGGAAGTCGACGTAGGGGCCGGCGAGCGTGTGCCCGGCGCCGGAGCGCGGACCGGCGAACCAGTCCCAGTGCGTGTAGTCGTAGAACGCGCTGCTGGCGGGGTCCATGTCCCTTATCAGCCGCACCGGCTCGCCCGAGGCGCTCTCCTGCCACCACTCCAGGTGCCACGGCGCGTCGGCCAGCAGGCCGGGCGCGGCGATGAACCCGATGCCGGAGACCAGGCCGCCCAGCAGCGGGAAGAGCACCGGGCGCAGCGCGGCCAGGTCGGCGCTGACCGGCGCCTGGCCCACGGCGCGGACCGCGGCCTCGCGCACCCGATGGAGCCGGGCGAAGACGCCCTCCACGATCTCGTCCACCGCCTCGGCCGCGGCGCCGGACGCCGGCAGCGTCCCCTGTTCGCTCACGTCGCCCCACCGCCCTAGACACGCTGACCGTCACGGCTGCCGCAGACGCAGTTCGATGAGGTGTTCCACCGCGTCGAGGACGTGCCGCTCGGCCAGGCTCCTGGCCTGGCCGTCGTCGCCTCGACTGATGGCCTCGGCGATGGCGTGGTGCCGAGCCGACGGCCCATCCTCTCCCACGTGGGCGAGCCAGAGCAACGGTCCGATGTCAGCCTGTAACCGGATCTCCTCCTGAGTGAGTCTCGCCGACTGCGACACGGCCGCCACCTCGATGTGGAAACGGCCGTGCAGCCTGCGCAGCTGCGCCTCGTCCCGGGCCTCGGACATCTCCCGCAGCGTCCGCCGCAGCGGCGCGAGGTCCTCCGGCAGCGCCCGCTGGGCGGCCAGCCTGGCCGCCGCCCCGGCGATGGCCGCGTAGTGGTCGCCCAGGTCGCGCAGCTCCTCCACCGTGAAGGCGCGCAGCCGCCCGGCCAGTCCGGGCGCCTCCTTGGGCACCCGCACGAAGCTGCCGCCGCCGCGCCCCCGCCGCGTCTCGACCATGCCCTGCTGCCGCAGGGCCATCAGGGCCTCGCGCAGCGTCACCGTGGAGACGCCGAGCTGGGCGGCGAGCTCGGCCTCGCTCGGAAGCTGCTCGCCGTCGGCGAGCAGGCCCAGGGCGATGGCGTCGGTGAGCCGCCTGACCACGGCGTCCACCCGCGCGGTGCTGTCCACCGGCGCGAACGCGGCCAGCCGGGCGCCCCCCGAGATGTCGGCCACGGTCGCACCCTCCGCCCCTCGACGGTCACGCGGATCCCCGCCCGGGTGCAGGGACTGTCGCAAACGCCGCTTTTTTCTGGCGCTCGCACCAGTGATACCGGATCGGGCCTTGCAACAAAACATTTAACCCCATATGTTTTCGGCCATGTCAGACCCAGCTGTGAGGCTGAGCGGCCTCCGCAAGAGCTTCGGCGCCGTGGACGCGGTCACCGGTGTCGACCTCGACATCGCCGACGGCGAGTTCTTCGCCATGCTCGGGCCCTCGGGTTCGGGGAAGACGACCGTGCTGCGGATGATCGCCGGCTTCGAGTCCCCCACCGCGGGCACGGTCGAGCTCGGTGGCGTCGACGTCACCCGGCTCGCCCCCTTCGAGCGGGACGTCAACACCGTCTTCCAGGACTACGCGCTGTTCCCGCACATGAACGTGGTGGACAACGTCGAGTACGGCCTGCGCGTCAAGCGGGTCCCCAGGGCCGAGCGGCGCGAGCGGGCCCTGGCCGCGCTGGCCTCGGTCCGGCTGGAGGGCCTGGAGCGGCGCAGGCCCGGCCAGCTGTCGGGCGGCCAGCGCCAGCGGGTCGCCCTGGCCCGCGCCCTGGTCAACCGCCCCCGCGTGCTACTGCTGGACGAGCCGCTCGGCGCGCTGGACCTCAAGCTCCGCGAGGAGATGCAGGTCGAGCTCAAGTCCATCCAGCGCGAGGTCGGCATCACCTTCCTGTTCGTCACCCACGACCAGGAGGAGGCGCTGACCATGAGCGACCGGGTGGCGGTGTTCGACCGGGGCCGGATCGAGCAGGTCGGCACCCCGGCCGAGATCTACGAGCAGCCGGCCAGCACGTTCGTCGCGGGGTTCGTCGGCACCTCCAACCTGATCTCCGGCGAGGCCGCGCGCTCCGTGCTCGGCAGAGAGGGCACCTTCAGCGTACGGCCGGAGAAACTACGCGTGGCCGGGCTCAGTGACGAGGTCGGCGACGCCGAGCACAGCGCGACGGGCACCGTCGGCGAGGTCGTCTACGCCGGGCCCGCCACCCGCTTCGTGGTCGATCTCGACGCGGGCGGACGGCTCATCGCGCTCCAGCAGAATCTGCAGGTCTCGTCCATGGACGTGATGGGCCTGCGCGGCACCAGGGTCCGGCTCGTCTGGAACCGCAGACACGAGTTCGCGATCGTCCCGTAAGAAAGGTCGTCATCACATGCGTCCCCGGATTCTCGTCAGGAACGGCGCGGTCGCCCTGTCCGCGCTCACCCTCGCCGCCGCCACCGCCTGCGGCGGCTCCTCCGCCCCGGAGCCCGGCACCGCCGCCGCTCCGGGCCGGAGCGGTTTCACCCCGCCCAAGCTCGACGCGCCGAAGTCGCTCGGCGCGGGCGAGGGCCAGGTCAACCTGGTCCACTGGGCCGGCTACGCCGAAGACGGCACCAACGACCCCAAGGTCGACTGGGTCACCCCGTTCGAGAAGGCCACCGGCTGCCAGGTCAACTCCAAGACCGCCGGCACGTCCGACGAGATGGTCAACCTGATGAAGACCGGCGAGTACGACGCCGTCTCCGCCTCCGGTGACGCCTCGCTGCGCCTGATCGCCTCCGGGACGGTCGCGCCGGTCAACACCTCGCTGATCCCCAACTACGCCGGCGTCTTCGAGGGCCTGAAGAACAAGGCGTGGAACTCGGTCGGCGGGGTCGCCTACGGCGTGCCGCACGGCCGCGGGGCCAACCTGCTGATGTGGCGGACCGACACGGTCAAGCCCGCGCCCGACTCCTGGAGCGTGGTGTTCGCCCCCGCCTCGCCGTACGCGGGGAAGATCACCGCCTACGACTCGCCCATCTACATCGCCGACGCGGCCCTGTACCTGATGGCGACCAAGCCCGACCTCGGCATCAAGAACCCCTACGCGCTGGACGACGGGCAGTTCCAGGCCGCGGTGGACCTGCTCAAGCAGCAGCGCAAGCTCGTCGGCGAATACTGGTCCGACTACACCAAGGAGGTCCAGGCCTTCAAGAGCGGCGACTCGGTGGTCGGCACCACCTGGCAGGTCATCGCCAACGTGGCCAAGGCCGACAAGGCGCCGGTCGAGGTGACCCTGCCCAAGGAGGGCGCGACCGGCTGGTCGGACACCTGGATGGTCGCCGCCGCGGCCAAGCACCCGAACTGCGCCTACAAGTGGATGGACTGGATCATCTCCCCCAAGGCCAACGCCCAGGTCGCCGAATACTTCGGGGAGGCTCCCGCCAACTCCGCCTCCTGCGAGCTGACCGCCGATCCCAAGCACTGCGAGACCTTCCACGCCACCGACGAGACCTACTTCTCCAAGGTCTGGTTCTGGACCACGCCGATCGCCCAGTGCCTGGACGGCCGCACGGACGTCAAGTGCAAGGACTACTCCGAGTGGACCAGGGCCTGGACCGAGATCAAGGGCTGATCCCGGCGGCGGGCGTCCCGGCGCCCGCCGCACCGGCCGTCTCCCCCCCACATGGCAAGGAGCCCACGCTGAACACCACCGCAACGGCGGGCCGCGCGCCGCGACGCAGGCTCGCCGCCTTCCTGCACCGGCACGCGGGCGTACGGCTGTCGCTGCTGCTGTCGGCCCCGATGCTCTGGCTCGGCGTCGCCTACCTCGGCGCCCTGGCCGCCCTGTTCGTCACGGCCTTCTGGAGCACCGACACCTTCACCGGCGACCTGGTCAAGGAGTTCACCTGGGCCAACTTCCAGGACCTGTTCACCGGCGAGGTATACCGGACGATCGCCCTGCGCTCGGTGGGGGTGGCCGCCGCGGTGACGCTGATCGACCTGGTGATCGCGTTCCCGATGGCGTTCGCGATGGCCAAGCTGGCCTCCCCCCGCGCGCAGCGCTGGCTGGTGATCGCGGTGCTGACCCCGCTGTGGGCCTCCTACCTGGTGAAGGCCTACGCCTGGCGGATCATGCTCTCCTCCGACGGCGTCCTCGGCTGGGGATACGGCCTGACCGCCACGGTCCTGACCCTGTCCTACCTGTGGCTGCCGTACATGATCCTGCCGATCTACGCCGGCCTCGAACGGCTGCCCGGCTCGCTGCTGGAGGCGGCGGGCGACCTGGGGGCGCGCGGCTGGCGGACGTTCCGGACGGTGGTGTGGCCGCTCACCTTCCCGGCCGCGGTCGCGGGCTCGGTCTTCACCTTCTCCCTGTCACTCGGCGACTACATCGCCGTGAAGATCGTGGGCGGCAAGTCACAGCTCATCGGCAACGTCGTCTACGACAACATCGGCGCCGCCAACAACCTGCCGTTCGCCGCGGCGGTCGCCACCGTCCCCGTGATGATCATGCTGGTCTACCTCACCGCGGTCCGCCGCACCGGCGCCCTGGAGAACCTGTGAACCTGTCCCGCCCGGCCCGCGTGGCACTGTGGACCGCGCTGGCCGCCGGTCTCGGCGTCGTCTACGTGCCGCTGCTGATCGTGCTGCTCAACTCCTTCAACGCCGACCGCACCTTCGGCTGGCCGCCCACCGGGTTCACCGTCCGGTGGTGGGAGGCGGCCTGGAACTCCGCCGGCGTGCGCGAGGCGCTGTGGACCTCGGTCCAGGCGGGAGTGGGAGCCACCGCGATCGCCCTGGTGCTGGGCACGATGGTCGCCTTCGCGATCCAGCGTTACGCCTTCTTCGGCCGGAACACGGTCTCGCTGCTGATCGTGCTGCCGATCGCCCTGCCCGGCATCGTCACCGGCATCGCGCTGAACAACGCCTTCCGGACGGTGCTGGAGCCCTTCGGCGTGGGCCTGGGCCTGTTCACCGTGATCGTCGGGCACGCCACCTTCTGCGTGGTGACGGTCTACAACAACATGCTGGCCCGCCTGGGCCGCCTGGGCGCCTCCGTCGAGGAGGCCTCGGCCGACCTGGGGGCCGACACCTTCACCACCTTCCGGCTGGTCACCTTCCCGATGGTGCGCTCGGCACTGCTCGCGGGCGGCCTGCTGTCCTTCGCCCTGTCCTTCGACGAGATCATCGTGACCACGTTCACCGCGGGGGCCGGGGTCAGGACCCTCCCGCTGTGGATCTTCGAGAACCTCTTCCGCCCGAACCAGGCCCCCGTGGTCAACGTGGTCGCCGCCGCCCTGATCATCCTGTCGGTCGTCCCCATCTACCTCGCCCAGCGCCTGTCCGGCGGCGGTGCCGGGACCCGCTGACCGGGCGGTGGTCCCGGCGCCGCCGCTTCAGCGCGTGCGGTCGTCGTCGAACAGGTCGGCGGCCTGGACGACGATCCTGGGGTCGGGCTCGCCCACGACCTCGTGGTCCTTGTTGTCATACTCGAACTGGCTGAGCAGGTGGCGCATGGCCTCGATCCTGGCGCGCTTCTTGTCGTTGCTCTTGATCACCGTCCACGGCGCGTGCTCGGTGTCTGTGTAGAGGAACATGTCCTCCTTGGCCTCGGTGTAGTTCTCCCACTTGTCCAGCGACTGCAGGTCCATGGGCGACAGCTTCCACTGCCGCACCGGATCGACCTGGCGGATCACGAACCGGGTGCGCTGCTCGGAGCGGGAGACCGAGAACCAGAACTTCACCAGCCGGATGCCGTCGCGCACGAGCATGCGCTCGAACTCGGGGGCCTGCTCCATGAACTCCAGATACTCCTCGGGCGAGCAGAAGCCCATCACCCGCTCCACCCCCGCGCGGTTGTACCAGGAGCGGTCGAAGAAGACCATCTCCCCCGCGGCCGGCAGGTGCGAGACGTAGCGCTGGAAGTACCACTGGGTGCTCTCGCGCTCGCTCGGCTTCTCCAGCGCGACCACACTGGCCCCGCGCGGGTTGAGGTGCTCCATGAACCGCTTGATGGTGCCGCCCTTGCCCGCCGCGTCACGCCCCTCGAACAGGACGACCAGCCGCCCGCCGGTGTCCTTGATCCAGTACTGCAGCTTGAGCAGCTCGATCTGGAGCAGCCGCTTGAGCCGGTCGTACTCCGAGCGGTCCATCCGCTCGCCGTAGGGATATTTCTCCCGCCAGGTGTCCACCGGTGTGCCGTCCAGCCGTACCAGGACGGGATCGTCGTCGTCATCGTCCAGGACCCGCAGGTTCGGCAGCTCCTCCAGCAGATCGCTGCGGGCCACGGCCGTGCGCACGTCGAGCACGGGGAACCGCCCCTCTGCGGGCTCCTCGCCCAGCACGCCTGTCATGAATCCCCACCCCCGGAAAGGTCCGTGCCTCACTCCTGCCACCTACCTCCGCGTGCGGGCGCTAATCCTCCCGCCGAGCAGGCTCTTCGATCCTCTCTCCCGGCGCGGCCCGGCCCTCCGGCGGCCCACCCCCAGCGCCCGGCGGAAGGTGGTCCCGGGGGGTCACGTTAAAAACCCACTAAACAAGTAGGTCTTGACGGAATTGGACGCCTGTGTTGGAGTGAAGGCCATGCAGGCCGGGCTCCGACCGGCGGCCCGCGTCGCATCGGCCCGCGCCACCTGTGCCGCACCGCGGCGCCGCCGGCCCTCCCGGCGCCCGCCGCCCCCAACCCCCCAGACGACCTGCGGAGAGGCTTCGACCATGGCTGTGGAGTTCCTGGACGTAGGTGACACGCACGACGGAGCGCGACCGGCGCCCGCCCCCGGCCGGCGGGCGGGACCGGCGGGCGACGGCGCCCCCGCGCCGAAGGTGGTCACCACCAGGCATCCGGGACGGTGGGCGGCCGCCGTGGCGGTGGCCGTGCTGCTGGCCATGGCGGCCAGCGCGCTGATCACCAACCCCGCGTGGGAGTGGGAGGTGGTCGGGGAGTTCCTCTTCGCCCCCTCCGTGCTGCGCTCGGTGCTGTTCACCCTGGAGCTGACCGCGCTCGGGATCGTCTTCGGCTTCCTGCTGGGCACCGTGCTGGCGCTGATGCGCATGTCGGGCAACCCGCTGCTGTCGTCGGTGGCCTGGGGCTACATCGCGCTGTTCCGGTCGATCCCGCTCATCCTGCAGCTGCTGTTCTGGTACAACCTGGCACTGCTGTACCCGCGGCTCTCCTTCGGCGTCCCGTTCGGCCCGGCGTTCTTCGACATCGGCACCATGGACCTGATCGGCCCGGTCACCGCCGCCGCGCTCGGCCTCGCCCTCCACCAGGCCGCCTACGCCGCGGAGATCGTCAGGGCGGGGCTGCTGTCGGTGGACCACGGCCAGCGGGAGGCGGCCGCCGCGCTGGGCATCCCCAGGACCAGGCAGCTGATGCGGATCATCCTGCCGCAGGCCATGCGCTCGATCGTGCCCACCGCCGGCAACGAGATCATCGGCCTGGTCAAGGGCACCTCGGTGGTCTACATCATGGCGCTGCCCGAGCTCTTCTACCAGGTCCAGGTGATCTACAACCGCAACGGCCGGGTCATCGCGCTGCTGCTGGTCGCCACCATCTGGTACCTGGTGATGACCACGGTCATGTCCGTCGTCCAGCACTACCTCGAGCGCCACTACGGGAAGGGCCGCGCATGAGCAGCGCGATGGTCGACCTGCGGGAGGTGCACAAGAGCTTCGGACCGCTGGAGGTGCTGCGCGGGGTGGACCTCCAGGTCACCGCCGGCGAGGTCACGGTGATCATCGGCCCCTCCGGGTCGGGCAAGTCGACCCTGCTGCGCACCGTCAACCACCTGGAGAAGGTGGACAGCGGGTCGGTCAGCGTGGACGGAGGACTCGTCGGCTACCGCCGGGTCGGCGACCGGCTGCACGAGCTGCCCGAGCGCGAGATCCTCCGACAGCGGACCAAGATCGGCTTCGTCTTCCAGAACTTCAACCTGTTCCCGCATCTGACGGTGCGGCAGAACGTCACCGAGGCTCCCCTGGCCGCCCAGCGCAGGCCGAGGGCCGAGGTCGACGCGCTGGCCGGCCGGCTGCTGGAGCGCGTCGGGCTGGCCGACAAGGCCGGCGCCTACCCCCGGCAGCTGTCCGGCGGCCAGCAGCAGCGGGTCGCCATCGCCCGGGCCCTGGCCCTGGAGCCCAAGGTCATCCTCTTCGACGAGCCGACCTCCGCCCTGGACCCCGAACTCGTCGGGGAGGTGCTCGACGTGGTGAAGGACCTCGCGCGGAGCGGCACCACCATGATCGTCGTCACCCACGAGATCGGCTTCGCCCGCGAGGTCGCCGACACGGTCGTGTTCATGGACGGGGGCCGCGTCGTCGAGCGGGGCACCCCCGCGCAGGTGCTGGACGCCCCCCGGCACGGGCGCACCCGACTGTTCCTCAGCAAAGTCCTCTGACCCCTTCCACGGAGCCTCCCGTCACCGGACGGGGCTCCCGTCACCATGCAAGGAACGACATGTCCCTGTTATCAAGGTTCGCCCCCGTCGCAGCTCCGCTCCCCCTCCTGCTGGCCGTGGCCTGCGGCGCCTCCGGGACCACCTCCGGGACCGCCACCGGGACCGAGGCCGCACCCGCCGCCGCCCCGTCCGGGAGCGGCGGGCTGAGGATCAACATCTCCGCCGAGCAGAACCGGATCCGCGCCGACAAGGTCGACTCCATCGCCGCGCAGGTCCCCGCGGCGATCCGCGCCAAGGGCGAGCTCACCGCCGGTTTCGACGGCGAGGGCACTCCGC